>NHBT01000011.1 GCA_002167805.1 Owenweeksia sp. TMED14
TTCCATCCGTCTCCGTATGAGTCAAATAACTTAGCTGTTACAGTACACTGGAATTGTGGCGCACAGAAATCCGTTGTAGCATACGCTGGTGCTGGATTAGACAATCATGTTGTTTGGCTTGACGGAAACGGCGCAGCAATTGGTCTTGGAGAGCATTTTGAGACAGATCCTATTTCTGCCAATACATCTGTTCAAGCAACATCTTTTGCGGTAAACAACCTTGCAGCTCCACATCACTTTGGACCTTCAAACACTTTAACCGGTGGATTTGGTAACTATTCTAATGGAATGTGGTTTAGCGCTACAACTCCTTTCCACCTTGACTCAATTACGGTTAAGTCAAACGGTTTGGTAGACTTCCAGGTTCGAATTTCTGAAGGAGGAGGTAGTAAGTCCGCTGGACATTCTGGTGCAGAGCTATTACTAAGCGATACGATCCGTGTTGATTCAGCTGGTACATGGCAGGTCCCTGTTGGTCTTGTTATTATGCCGGGAACATATTATATCAATATGAAGTTTGCTACAGGAACTCCTGGCCAACTGCACAGAGCAACTGGCGGTGGAGCATATCCATACACAGTGGCTAACGTTGCTAGTATTGACTCGGTTCAGTTTGGTTCTACCAACTCAAGAGTTTATTACGCTTACGATTGGGTTATTAGAGAGGGATGTACTTCTCCAGTAGCTACAGGAAATGCAATTTATGCGCCGGTTCCTGATTCTGATCTTCCTTATTTCGTAGACTTCAATAATGGTCTGCCATGTAATTGGGATTGGGACAGCAACACGGATCAAGGATGGGAAGAGGTTTCTAGCTTTGGAGGAAACTCCATTGATAGCACAGACTTCATGTTCATCAATGATGATGCTGCAGGATCAAGTGCGCCTCCAGTAGATGCTTCTATTACATCTCCAATGATGTACGCTATCGGTTACGATTCATTATGGTTGGAGTTTGATCACTACTATCGCCAAGCAGGTACTGCTGGACTTGTAGAGGTTTATGATGGAAGCAACTGGGTTCAGATTGATTCTATTGCCTCAACAGTAGGTTCATGGTCTGCGCCAATGCATGAAAAGTATGATATTTCTATGTATCAGAACACAGACCTGATGGTACGTCTTCGATATACAGATGGTGCTGGAGCGTGGGGATGGTACTGGGCGGTAGATAATTTCCATGTGAATGGAACACTATCTCCTTGTACAGACGTTCGCGTTGAGCTCTTAACTGATATCTATGGTTCTGAAATCACTTGGGACATTGTAGACGTTAACACTGGCCAAGTTTGGGCTGCGGGTGGACCGTATCCAAACATAAGCCCATATAACGCTGCAAATGCATTGTATGTAGATACGCTTTGTCTTCCTGATGCAGGCACATATGAATTCCGTATTGAGGATTCTTATGGTGATGGTCTTGATGATGGAACAAATGCAGGTTGGTATCAAGTTGATGTTCTTTGCCCATGGGGAGATAACAACGTACTTACTATCGACACTAGCTTGACGGCTGTCAATGGCGCACCATGGGGAGCGATGCCTTATGGAAGTACAACAAACACTCCGATGTATGACTCTACTGTGTTCACTACAAGTTGTGTACAGTATTCAAATGTCACCTTCCAGGTTGATATGAATAAAGTAGACGCTAGCACATTTACAACGCCTGAATTGAATGCAACATTCAACAACTGGTGTGGTAACTGTAACGCGATGAGCGATGCTGACGGAGACAATGTTTGGGATGTAACGATCTCTCTTCCTGAGGGTGACAGTATTGAGTATAAGTACTCTGCTGACGGATGGACGATTCAAGAGATGAATGATCCAAATGCATCATGTACAAATGGTAATGTTACTTACACTAACCGTGTATTGACTATACCGGCGGCTGATACAGTTCTTCCAGTAGTCTGCTGGAGCTCTTGTGACGCTTGTGCAATTGAAGTAACACTTAGTGTGAANATGGCNTGGGAGGTTGCTAATGGAGCAATTGACTCAAGTGGAGTACATGTTGCCGGCACATGGCAGTCATGGAACCCAGCTGGTTCACAAATGTTAGATACGAACGGTGATGGTGTTTACCATATCACGTTCTCATCTGCTCTTGGTGAGACTCTTCAGTACAAGTTCATCAACGGNATGGACTGGAACAGTGCAGAGCCAACAACAGATCTTGCTGCTTGTGGTGTATCTGACGGNTTCGGAGGATATAACCGAACAGCNACATTAGGAAATGCAGACACTGTGTTTGCGCCAGTATGTTTTGGTAAGTGTTACGATTGTGCTGTAAGCATAGACGAAGCACTGGGAAGCGTTAGCTTATTCCCGAACCCAACTTCTGGAGCCTTCACCTTGGAGCGCACTAACCTAATAGGAGATGTTGAGGTATCTATCATAGGTCTTCGCGGAGAGCTATTAAATGCAACCAAGTGGGATTCTGGTTCTAGTGAGCTTAATATTGATCTTAGCGATCTAGCTTCAGGAATCTACATGGTACGCTTAACAGCTGATGAAGGAACACGTACTATGCGTGTTGCTGTTCAGCGATAAGCAGAGATAGAATTTATTAGAGATTAAAATCTCTTAAGGTTCTTTAAAATTGACCGCCCCAGAAATGGGGCGGTCTTTTTTTTGGGATATATTTACAAGGGATTGAAAAATTTTCGAGGTAGTAATGAAAAGAGATATACAGAATTATGTAATGGGTAAATGGACGTCGGGAGACGAGCTGGAGTATGAAGCAGTTCATGCTATAACAGGCGAATCTCTTGGAAAAGTATCTAGTCATGGATTAGATTATAATGATATATTAGAATACGCAAGGGAAAAAGGGGGCGCTCAGTTGCGTGAGATGAGCTTTCCAAAAAGGGGATTAATGCTCAAAGCTTTGGCGCTCTTTCTTCAGCAAAAGAAGGATTCATATTATTCATTATCCTATGCAACGGGAGCAACACGAGTTGACTCATGGATTGATATAGAGGGTGGTATTGGAAATCTATTCAGCTATGCTTCATTGCGTCGAGAATTTTCTGATCAGTCTTTCTTGATTGATGGACCTCCTGTTAAGCTTTCCCAAAATGGGACATTTCTTGGACAGCATATTATGGTTCCAAAGAGAGGGGTGGCGGTTCATGTGAACGCCTTTAATTTTCCTGTTTGGGGAATGCTTGAAAAAATTGCAGTAAACTTATTAGCGGGTGTACCTGCGGTTGTAAAGCCATCAGAGTATACAAGTTTTTTATCAGAGGTAGTTGTTCGTGATATTATTAAAAGTAGAATTTTACCCGAGGGGGCTTTACAACTCGTCACAGGTAAAGGTCATGGTCTTTTGGATGCGGTGCAAAGAGATGATGTGGTAACCTTTACGGGGTCCCAAAAAACGGGAATGGCATTGAAGGCACAACCCCATTTTTTGGAAAGGGGGGTTCCATTCAATTTAGAAGCAGACTCTTTAAATGCTATGGTTTTAGGTGAAGATGTCAAATCCGAATCCAAAGAATTTGAAATTTTTATAAAAGAAGTTGCAAAAGAAATTACAATTAAGGCTGGGCAGAAGTGCACAGCTGTAAGAAGGGTTTTAGTGCCTGAAACATTACTTGAACGTGTAAGTGAGTCTTTAATTAGCCGTCTTGAGTCAACAAGGTATGGAGACCCAAACATTGATGGAGTTCGAATGGGGGCTTTGGCAACAAAACTTCAAGTTAAAAGGGTTGAAGAATCTGTGGAATTGCTATCAAAAGAGAATGAAATAATATTTGGGGGAGTTGATAGAGAAAATATGGCGATTGCGGCAAATCCCGAAAAAGGTGCTTTTTTCCCNCCCACATTATTNGTTAATCATCGGCCTTTTGAAGCTTCNTCTACTCACGAAATAGAGGCGTTTGGTCCCGTTTCTACGATTATGCCATTTAAGAATTCCAAAGAGGCTGCAGAAATTGTAGCTCTAGGAAGAGGATCATTGGTTACAACGATTGTAAGTTCTAATAAAGATGTGTACAAAAGATTTACTTTAGAATCGGCATATTCAAATGGGAGAATTTTAGTTTTAGACTCCATGAGTGCTAAGGAAAGCACAGGTCATGGCTCTCCAATGCCGCTGATGACTCATGGTGGCCCAGGACGAGCTGGGGATGGTGAAGAAATGGGGGGTGTTAGAGGCGTTTTGCACTATTTACAACGCACAGCTCTTCAGGGGCACCCTAATGCGCTGTCTGAAATTACCGGTAGGTACATCCCTGGAGCGGAAAGAAAGGAGGCAAATCCACACCTTTTTCGGCAACATTTTGAAGATTTGAAAATTGGCGATACAGTTACTACCCCGAAGCATATGGTTACCTTGGATGACATCGACAAATTTGCAGAGCTTAGCGGTGATAGGTTTTATGCTCACATGGATGAAAACTCTTTAGAGGGAACTATTTTTACTGGTAGAGTTGCTCATGGTTATTTTATTTTAAGTAGGGCTGCGGGACTTTTTGTGGACCCCCCCAAGGGACCGGTTTTATTAAACTATGGAATCGAAACCTGCCGATTTACCAAGCCTGTTTATCCCGGTACAGAAATTGGAGTTCAGCTTACTGTACAAGAAAAAATCGATCAAGAAAAGCGCTCTCCCGAGGACATATCAAAGGGCATTGTAAAATATTATGTTGAGGTGACAGATGACACAAAAGAAATTGTTGCAATAGCTACTATTTTAACAATGGTCAAAAAAAGGAACCAAGTTGAATAATCTCTAAATTGATAATGATTAAAGAATTATAAAATATGAGTATTGACTATAAGAATGAAGGAAACGTATCGATTAATGTAGATTCAGGAGTTTCATATATTGAATTTTCACACCCTCAAAGCAACTCGTTACCCAGCGCTATTTTAAAAAGCCTTGTTAAGGCAATAGATGATGAATCAAGAAATATGGATTCTCAAATAATACACATCACAAGCTCAGGAGATCGTGTTTTTTGCGGCGGGGCTAGCTTTGATGAGCTGGCATCAATATCCAATGAGAAGCAGGCGATGGAATTTTTTTCCGGATTCGCTAATGTTATTAATGCCATGAGAAAGTCCTCTAAGCTTATTGTTGGGAGAGTACAAGGGAAGGCTGTTGGTGGCGGTGTAGGAATAGCCGCAGCTGTGGATTATTGCTTCGCCACTCAATATGCAGGTTTAAAGTTAAGTGAACTAGCGGTCGGAATAGGCCCCTTTGTTGTGGGGCCCGCTGTAGAGAGAAAAGTAGGAGTTGGAGGCCTTGGTGAGCTTGCCATTGATGCAACCCAGTTTCGAACAGCTGAATGGGGAATGCAAAAAGGAATTTATTCTCACGTTTATCCGACAATTGAGGCTATGGATGAAGGAATTTCNGAATTGTTGAAAACACTAACTGCTCAAAGTGTACATGCTCAAAGTGCTCTGAAAAAAGCTCTGTGGTCGGGTTGCGAAGATTGGGACACGCTGCTTCTTGAGAGAGCAAGGATCAGCGGAAAGCTTGTTTTAAAGGATGAAAGCAAGTCAGCAATAAAATCGATCTTAGAAAAGAAAAGCCAGGTGGCTCAATAAAACTATGGGTAAATCGGTAAATAGTACGCTGCTCCAGGCTTATGAATTAATGTGTATCTCAAAAGAGATGACCGAATGCTTTGAGAAAAATAAAGAAATAACACAGACATATGTGCACGCGACTTCGAGAGGTCACGAAGCGATACAGTTGGCCTGTGCAATGCAGCTCGAAAACACTGACTTTCTGTATCCTTACTACAGAGATGATGCGATGCTTTTAGGTATAGGAATGACACCTTATGAACTTATGCTTCAGCTTCTTGCAAAAAAGGATGACCCTTTTTCTGGAGGGCGAACATATTATAGTCACGCAAGCCTTAGAGAACTGGGAAAGCCCAAAATTCCACATCAATCATCAGCCACAGGAATGCAGGCAATTCCTGCTTCTGGAGCAGCAATGGGAATTCAATATCGAGAAAAAATGGATATTACTGAAGACTGGGGGTCTTCCAAGCCTATTTCTCTATGTTCGATAGGAGATGCAGCGATGACTGAGGGCGAGGTTTCAGAAGCTCTTCAAATGGCTGCTCTTAAGCAATACCCATTGTTGGTTCTTGTTCAAGATAATGATTGGGATATATCCGCGAATGCAAAAGAAGTTCGTTCCGGTGATGCTGCAGAATACGCAAGGGGCTTTCCAGGAATTAACGTAGTTCAGCTTGATGGAAGTGATTTTACGTCTTGCTATCATGGAGTTAGGGAGGTTTTAAAGGATATGAGAAAATCTCGAAAACCATACTTAATTCATGCTAAAGTGCCTTTACTAAATCATCATACTTCTGGAGTACGAATGGAATGGTATCGTGATGATTTANACANTCACAAAAAAAGAGACCCCTTGCCTAAATTAAATTTGTTTNTAAAAGAGCAGGGCGCGTCTGAGAAGGATTTAAAAAAAATAGAAAANAAAGCTAAAAAAATTGTCTTAGCGGACTTTAAGAAAGCCCTTGAGGCTGAAGATCCAAAACCTGAAGACCTTTTCACTCACCGCTATGCTCCAACTTCAGTAACAAAAGAATCAGGAGCTAGAGTTCCTAAAAATCGTGATGAAACGGTTATGGTTGACAGTGCTTTATTTGCAATGAGAGAAATTTTACAAAGTCATCCTGAAGCACTTTTTTATGGCCAGGATGTAGGAGCTCGCCTTGGGGGTGTTTTTCGTGAAGCAGCTACTTTGGCAGAGCAGTTTGGAGACCACAGGGTGTTTAATACACCAATTCAGGAGGCATTTATAATTGGGAGCACTGTCGGAATGGCTGCAGTTGGATTAAAACCAATTGTTGAAGTGCAATTTTCAGATTATATATGGCCTGGGTTAAATCAACTATTTACGGAGCTTTCAAGGTCTTATTATTTATCAAATGGCAAATGGCCTGCAAGTGCAGTAATTCGCGTTCCTACGGGCGCTTACGGAAGCGGAGGCCCTTATCACTCTTCAAGTGTAGAATCAGTATTAACGAATATTAATGGCATTAAGATCGCCTACCCATCAACTGGTGCGGATTTAAAGGGCTTAATGAAGTCAGCTTTTGAAGACCCGAACCCGGTTGTCATCTTAGAGCATAAGGGGCTTTATTGGTCAAAAATAAAAGGAACAATAGGCGCAAAAACAGTAGAGCCTTCGAAAGATTATATCATTCCTTTTGGAAAAGGAAGGGTCGTCATAGAGCCCAGTGCTAAGAAAGAGAGAACAGCATGTATAATTACCTATGGTATGGGGGTATATTGGTCTTTAGAAGCCGAAAAAGCGTTTTCAGGCAAAATAGAAATTATAGACTTAAGAACGCTTCAACCTTGGGATAAAGATCTTGTGATGAAAACAGTTTCTAAGCATGGAAGAGCTTTATTAGTTACAGAGGAACCCTCGTCAAATACTTTCGCTAATGCAATTTCTGGAGAAATTCAAAGGCAATGCTTTGAAAAATTAGATGCACCAATACTAGTTTTAGGGTCAGAAGAAACACCGGCAATCCCTTTAAATAAAACTTTAGAAGCAACACTTTTACCAAACTCAGACAAAGTAATTAAGTCTTTGGAGTTTCTGCTTAATTATTGATTAGGCATGTTTTCATGTAAGCGCATCCATCTGTGAGGTATGCCATCTTCAAGAAATTCATCTTTCTCTATTTTAAATCCTAATTGCTTATAAAATCTGACAAGATATGATTGCGCCATAATTAATATGTCCTTATTTGGATAAAGTTCAAAGCAAAGAGCGATGGATTTTTTCATAATTTCTTTTCCGAGGCCTAGACTTCTATAATTAAGAGGTGTTAATACTCGACCGATACTAATTTCTTCAAATATGATACCTGGAGGAATTATTCTGCAATAAGCACAAATTTTATTGTTTTCGATTAGTCGTGCATGCAATGAATCCCCATCTTTACCGTCGAGATCTTGATAAGCACATTTTTGTTCAACTATGAAAACTTCAGCGCGCAAGGCTAAAATTTCATATAACTCTTTTTGACTGAGTTCTGAAAGTGAATGAATTTTAAAAGTGGTCATAGAATCCCCAATTTCGTATTTTTGACCGAACAAGCCAAGAAATATTCGAAGTCTTTAATTATGCTTGTGTTTTTTAAGAAATTTAGTAATTGTCAAAATTGAAACCAGTTGTTTTTAATGATTTAGGACTTATCGGCTATAAAGAAGCATGGGACATTCAGGAAAAAATATTTTCAGGGGTTATTGATGCAAAAATTAGTAATCGAAAAAAATCACCGTCTGAGAAACAAAGAACTTCTGATTATTTGCTATTTGCTGAGCATAAACCTGTTTTTACTCTTGGAAAAAGTGGCGATATGAATAATCTTTTAACAGATGTTAGTCAATTAGAGAATCTAGGAATAGAATTTTTTAAAATTAATAGAGGTGGTGATATTACTTTTCATGGCCCGGGTCAAATTGTTGGATACCCAATTCTCAATCTGGACCACTTTTATACGGACATTCATCGCTACCTGCGAACTTTGGAAGATGTGATTATAGACACATTAACTGAATACGGGATAAAGGGAGGAAGGATCGCTGGGGAGACAGGAGTTTGGTTGGAAGGTGGAACACCCTTTGCCAGAAAAATATGCGCCTTAGGGGTTCGCGCAAGCCGCTGGGTTACAATGCACGGGTGGGCTTTTAATGTCAATACTGATCTTAAATATTTTCAACACATCGTTCCTTGTGGAATATCAGATAAAGCAGTTACAAGTTTAAGTGCGGAAATAGGAGAAAAAATGGACATACTTGAGGTGAAGCAGAAAGTCAAGAAGTATTTTGAGAAGCGATTTAATGTCAGATTAGTAGATTTTTCGAAATAAAAAACTCAAGACATAATTGAAATCAGGAATCAAAACCTTAACTTTTAAAAGATGAACAAAATATTTAAGTCGATCATTACCCTTGTGCTTCTTTTGCTTCTTGTAAAAGTATCTTGGTATAGCTATTTATTTAAGGGAGTATATGTAACATATCTCAAGGGGCATACAACAGCGAATATTTTTGATGGAGAGAGTTTTGAAAAGGGACATATTAAGGCTTCCGCTCCTTCCCCATGGCCTATTCAGTTTTCTGAAAATCATATTCCCTCAACAGAATTACAAGAAGTTCTTGAAGAGATTGAGACGGGTGCATTTTTGGTTTTTGATAGAGATACATTGCGCTATGAGCATTATGACAGTGACGTAGTTCAAGAGTCACAAACAAATTCTTTTTCTATGGCGAAATCCATAGTTACAATCCTTGTTCAAATAGCAATTCAAGAAGGAGACATTTCGAGTTGGGATGAGAAAGTCCTGAAATATATACCGGAATTAAAAGGCCCTGGGAGTTCAATTTTAACTTTAGCAAACCTCTCAGGGATGACCGCAGACATAGACTGGGATGAAGACTATTATAATCCCTTCGGCATTCAAGCAAAAGCTTATTATGGAAGTGATGTGTATCAAACTGTAGTTAGTCGGAAAATAGGACCTGAGGTAGGTTTGAGGTTTAAATATCAGTCTGCAGCAACTTCTTTATTGGGCTTTTGTCTCGAAGCGGCTACGGGAACAAAAATTTATGATTATGCTTCTGAGAAGTTATGGACCCCTTTAGGCGCAGAGTCTGATGCTTTTTGGCATTTAGACGAAACCGACAACGCCTTAAGTTATTGTTGTTATAATGCTACTGCCCGAGATTATGGTCGGCTTGGTAAGCTTATATTGGATAATGGNTATTGGAANGGGGANAGAATAGTTGACAGTTCTTTTTTNCAGTCTGCAACAACCCCTGGTACCCATCANTACTATGGNTTATCATTTTGGCTTGGCACAGTGCCTTCAGATCAATCAGAAGAAAAACATCCATATGTAGCTTTTAANGGTCACTTAGGTCAATGGATTATTGTTCTTCCTAAATCTGATCTAGTGATCGTAAGAACAGGTCATTCTGGAGGAGAGAAATCAGAGAAGCTGTCCCCATTTATGTTAACTGTTAAAGAATATGGAAATAAACAAAAAATCATCAACGACCATCAGGATAACATAAAGCAAAATGTAATTGAAGACCCAGGTTCTTATGAGCTGAAGGACAACCGCCAAGAGTCAGACGCTTTGCCGTTAAATAATGATGATTTAGAAAATTGAATAAGAGTAATTCAATGATGCTTTTTGTAAAGGATCTTTCTATTCATGGACCCTCAGGGCCGATAGTAAAAAATATATCGTTCAAAATAAAAAAAGGCAAATGTCTTGCATTGGTAGGCGAGTCAGGCTCGGGAAAATCTATGATTGCCCTGACGNTGATGGGGCTTTTACCTCCCCAATTAAATNCTNGTGATTATAGTGAATCAAANAAAGTTAANGCTNTAAAGAAAGCTATGATCTTNCAAGAGCCAATGTCTTCTTTGAACCCAACTATGCGCGTCGGTGAGCAAATAATGGAAGGGGCGATGACTTCTTTAAAGTTAACAAAGCCGCAGGCGAAGGAAGAGGCAATAATGTGGATTGATAAAGTAAAAATAAAAAATGCAAAAACTGCATTTTTAAAATACCCTCACCAATTAAGTGGTGGAGAAAGGCAAAGAGTCATGATTGCCATGGCAATGATAATGCAGCCAGAATTATTAATTGCAGATGAACCAACTACAGCTTTAGACCAAAGAGTTGCCGATGATATTTTATCATTAATACATGATCTACAAATAGAAAAGCAGGTCTCTTTATTGTTTATTAGTCATGATATTGACGTAGTTAAGAGAATTTCTAATGATATTATGGTCATCCACAAAGGAAGAGAGGTGGAGAGCGGGAAAACAAGTGAGGTTTTATTATCACCACAAATGGCATATACTAAAGGCCTTTTAGCCGCGAGGCCTCCTAAGGATAAAAAACCTTATCGACTATCAACTATTGATGATTTTATGGATAACAAGGTTTATCGTAAATCCGAAAAACTACAAACATCAATTGGCTCAGTAATTTTAGAGGTGAAAAATTTAGAAAAATACTACTCTAAAAAGCTCATTTTGAATAATATTTCGTTAGTGCTTAGAGAGGGGGAGACATTGGGCTTGGTTGGACCTTCGGGAAGTGGAAAGTCAACACTTGGCAAATGCATTGTAAACCTTGAGCCGGTTTCCGGGGGAGAGATAAAATATAGAGGTAGGCGTATAGAAAAGATGAATTCAATTGAAAAAAAGAGATTAGCGAAAGAAATACAATATATA
Source organism: Owenweeksia sp. TMED14 (assembly GCA_002167805.1). GTDB lineage: Bacteria > Bacteroidota > Bacteroidia > Flavobacteriales > Schleiferiaceae > TMED14. The sequence goes on from NHBT01000011.1 coordinate 11,273, forward strand.
TTTCAGGATCCATTTTCAAGTCTCAGTCCAAAAATGACCATTGAGGAGATTTTGTGCGAACCAATGGAAGCACATGGACTGTATAAAAATAAAAGTGAAAGACATAAAAAAATCACAGAGCTTTTGAGCTCGGTTGGAATAGAAAATGATTCTCGCAGGAAATATCCTCATCAATTTAGTGGGGGTCAGCGGCAACGAATTGGAATCGCTCGAGCTTTAGCTTTAGGTCCGAAGGTTTTGATTTGTGATGAAAGTGTAGCAGCTCTAGATTTAAGCGTACAGGCTAAAGTTTTAAACCTATTAAACGACTTGAAAGAAAAATATGGATTCAGCTATATTTTTATTAGCCATGACGAAAGAGTAGTAAATTATATGAGCAACAGAATTATAACACTACGATAGGTTAAAACACCATTTCAGGAACATTTTCAGGGATAAATAACTTCCCCTTGGTCTTTGAGGCAATTTCCTCAATTGAGACACCTGGCGCTCTTTCTTTTAACACAAACCCCATTTTAGAATTAACCTCTAAAACAGCTAAGTCTGTCACTATTTTTTTTACGCAATTCACCCCGGTAATTGGTAAGGAACATTTAGATAAAAGCTTAGATTCTCCTTTTCTGTTGGTATGCTGCATAGCGACAATAATATTGTCAGAGCTAGCAACAAGGTCCATTGCCCCCCCCATTCCTTTAACCATTTTTCCTGGGATTTTCCAATTCGCAATATCACCCCCTTCGGAGACTTCCATCGCGCCAAGGACCGTAAGCTGGATTTTTTTGGATCGAATCATCCCAAAACTCATTACACTATCAAAAAATGAAGCCCCTGGCAAGGCCGTTATTGTTTGTTTGCCCGCATTAATTAAGTCAGCGTCTTCTTCTCCCTCATATGGGAATGGGCCCATCCCTAGAATCCCATTTTCTGACTGAAATTCTACGTTTATATCCTTTTTTAAATAATTAGCTACTAATGTAGGTATGCCAATACCTAGATTTATATACCAACCATTTTTTAGTTCTTGAGCAATTCTTTGTGCAATCCCGTTTTTATCTAAAGCCATGATAGTTGAAATTATTATTTTTTAGTAACAGTTCTTTGTTCAATGCGTTTTTCAAATTTTTCACCTTGAAAAATTCTGTGAACAAAGACACCAGGAACATGGATATTATTGGGATCTAAGTTTCCTATAGGGAGAAGCTCTTCTACTTCTGCAACAGTTATTTTTCCGGCCATAGCCATGGCAGGATTAAAGTTGCGGGCGGTCCCTTTAAAAATCAAATTTCCCGCTTCGTCTCCCCTCCAAGCTTTAACAAAAGCAAAAGAGGCGTCGAACGCAAGTTCAAGTATATGAGGCTTACCATCAAATACTCTCACTTCTTTACCCTCAGCAACTTCTGTTCCGTATCCTGCAGGTGTAAAAAATGCTGGGATTCCAGCCCCAGCCGCCCTACATCTTTCAGCAAGAGTCCCTTGGGGAATGAGTTCAACTTCTAATTCTCCAGATAACATTTGTCTTTCGAACTCATCGTTCTCACCTACGTATGAGCTTATCATTTTTTTTATTTGATGATTTTCTAATANNAATCCTAAACCAAAGCCATCAACTCCGGCATTATTTGATATACAAGTTAAATTTTTGGTTCCTTTTTTTCTTATTGCCGCTATCGAATTTTCGGGAATCCCTGAGAGTCCAAATCCACCAAACATTATAGTCATGTTATCTTTGAGGCCCGACAGGGCATCGTCAACACTGTTAAAAGCTTTACTGATCATCTTTTTTGTAATTAATTATATTCTGATTGCTCATTGTCTATCTCTAAACTTTGCTTGAGATAGGAATTACAATCTAAAGCTATGCTCATAGGCCCTTTTGGCTTTTCAAAATCCCCTTGGCTTATACCAATCTTGGGTTGTGTATAAAGGTCCTTCATAAGTATTGCCCAAATGGGTAAAGCTGTTGTTGCTCCTTGTCCAAATTCAGTTGTCCCAAAATGTGCAGAACGATCTTGACAGCCCGTCCAAATTCCAGTAATTAAATTTGGGACCATTCCAATAAACCAGCCGTCAGAGTTATTTTGAGTTGTTCCAGTTTTCCCGGCTATTGGATTCGTGAAATTGTACGGGTAGTCAGTTACTACATTATATCTGTATTTGCCACCGGAATGTCTTAAACGAATACCTGTACCACTCTCTGTCACACCTTCTAAAAGGTTTACTACAGTATAGGCGACTTCGGGAGAAAATACTTCTCTTGTGGTAGGCGAAAAATCTTCGAGTAAAACTCCATTTTTATCTTCTATTCGCAAGATTACAATTGGCTCTGTGTAGAGTCCTTTATTGCCAAAAGCGGTATATGCTCCAACTAATTCGTAGACAGATAAATCAAGCGTTCCAAGTGCAATAGACGGGACGACAGGAACTCTGGATTTGATCCCAAGTGATTTAGCCATTGAAGAAACAGGGCTTGGCCCTATCTGTTTCATTAAAAATGTTGTTACGGTATTTATTGAACCGGCTATTGCTTTTTTTAAAGTTAAAACTCCCCCATATTTATCATTTGAGTTTTTTGGACACCATGGCTCTTTTAGCCCAAATTGTCCAGAGTCAATACATGTTTGAATATTAGGCACCTCCATACAGGGTGAATATTTTTTATCTGATATAGCTGCTGCATAAACAAAGGGTTTAAATGTCGACCCTACTTGCCTTTTGCCCTGCATTACCGCGTCATATTTAAAGTGTTTAAAGTCAACACCACCAACCCAAGCTTTTATAAATCCAGTTTGAGGTTCGACGCTTAAAAGCCCTGCTTGATAAATACTCTTATAGTATTGAATAGAATCAAATGGGCTCATAATAGTGTCAATATCTCCATCATGAGAAAATAAACTCATTTCTACCGGAGAGTTAAATACATCAATTATTTTTTTTTCGGACAAGCCTATTTTTTTTAAATTTTTATACCTAGAAGTTTTGCGCATTGCCCGCTTGATTATTTTTTGTCCCTCGTCATAAGAAAGTTCATCAGGGAAATAAAAGGGACCAGCCTTTCTGTTTTCTATTCGTTTAAAAAACACACGTTGTAAATTTTTCATATGCTTTTTAACCGCCTTTTCTGCAGAGGCTTGAATTCTACTATCTATGGTAGTGTAAATTTTTAAGCCATCTGTATATAAATTGTACCTCTCTCCGTTGGCTTTGGGGGTTTTGGAAATCCAGTCTTTCATGTAAGCACGAATATTTTCTCTCAAATAAGGAGCCAAGCCTTTATCGTGTCCTTTTGGGTTAAAATTTAAATTGACGGGTATTGATCTTAAAGAGTCTAGTTCAAAATCGTTGATGAATTCATTTCTTCTTAACTGCCCAAGAACTGTATTCCTTCGGTTTTTTGCCAGCTCGAAACGGCTTTCTCGCGCAGGGTTGTAATACGAGGGGTTTTTACACATCCCAACCAATAGGGCAGACTCTTCTATGTTTAACTCAATAGGGTTTTTACCAAAATAAACATTACTGGCACTATGAATTCCTACTGCTTGGTAAAGAAAATCAAACTTGTTTAGATACATAGTTAAAATTTCTTGTTTCGTGTACCTTCGTTCGATTTCAATAGCAATTACCCATTCTTTGAGTTTTTGTAAAACACGAACTAAGATTCCTCGAGCCGGGTCTTGAGTAAACATTAATTTAGCTAATTGTTGCGTTATTGTTGAGCCTCCCCCACCAGAGCCTAGAGAGATTAGCGCACGCCCTAAGCTTCTAAAATCTATTCCAGAATGTTGAAAAAACCGCTCATCTTCAGTAGAAACTAATGCATTGATTAGGTTTTTAGGGATTTCTTCGTACTCAACATGAACACGATTTTCATGAAAAAAAGTTCCAATTTGATTTCCATCAGATGATAGAATTTCAGTTGCTAAATAGGATTTTGGATTTGTTATTTCCTCTGTGGATGGAAGCTCACCAAAGAACCCTAGACGCACTAATAAGAAAATAAAAACTATCGCAAGCGGAATAGAGGCAATACAGATCCAAAGAGCTTTTACATAACCATGGAAATCATCTGAAACTGATGTTTTTTTTTTCATATTTAGTTTATTGAACTTTCAGAACTGATTACAAGCGCTAGATCTTTTATGCCCTTTAGTGGTTCATCTCTCATACCGTGATAAAAGACGAATCTATAATTTCCCGGTCTGGGAAATTTTACTCCATTTTGATGATAAGGTAGGTTAATTGTTTTCAGGGGGCCAATTCCTTTTCCAACCCACGACCCTGAATTAACTAATCTTATTTCTACGGTATCCTGGTATTCAGTTTGAGTTTCGGAGAGAACGTCACGAAATAGGAACAAGTTGCTGTAGGGGTATTCTGAAGTGTGTCTTAATCGAAATGAAACGCGATAAACAGCGGAGGTGTCAACGATTGAAATGTCAACACTTAGTGCGCTATCTTGCCACCAGACTTCATCAACATTACTAATTAAAGTTTGTACAACTGGGGGGTTACCGCACGAAAAAAGAAGTAGGGACATTAATAAAAAATATGATTTTTTTAGCCTAAACACTTTTCTAAATTAGAGATTTTGCATCCTATAAAACGAAGATAGTGCATCTTTGTTTCGTGAAACGTGACTTGTTATTTTTAGTAGTAATCTGTTTTTGGGGTCAAATACTTTTATCTCAAGGTATTCCTGTTGGTCAATGGAGGTCGCATTTGCCTTTAAATGAAACTCATTCTATAGCTATTTTAGGAGATGAAATTATTGCTGCTAGCAGTTACGGATTGTTGAGATATGATCTTGTTGATGATGTTTTATCCGATTTCACAAAGGTCGATGGATTAGGCGGCATCGGCATAACGGCAATAAAGGCCTCCCCAAATTCAAAAGAACTTTTAATAGGCTATGAAGATGGCTTACTTGAATTATGGAGTGAAAATAATATTATACAAATTCCTGATATTTTCGCTAGCGGGAGGTACCCGGGGAAATCAAGAATTAATTCGATTTCTTTTGACGGTGAGAATAAAGCATTTGTTGCTACCGGATTTGGAGTGGTGGAATTAGACCTAATTTATGGAGTTGTCAAAGGGACTTACATCTTAAGTCAAGATGGAACCACAATTCAAACTTTTGATATTGAAATTGACTCAGACAGTCTATTTGTATCATCAGAAAAGGGGTTTTGGTCTGCTTCCTTAGCCGATCCATTATACTTGTTTTCAAATTGGAAACAGGATCAAAGATGGATAGACACAATTATTAATGAAATTTCTGTTTCAGAAAACAGCCGTTTAATTTCAACGAAACAAAACGAATCGGTTTGGTTTAGAAGTAATGGAGCCTGGTCAAAAATCAATCTTAACAATTCCTCAGGAAATAAAATAAAAAGTATAAGAAAACAAGAAAATGGATATGTAATATCAAGGGATTTTGATGTTGTTATTACAAATGAACTTTGTATTCAAAAACAAACATATAGCTCAGCTATGGGAAATAATGACAACTTCAAACCTCTTGACGCGACAATTCATGATGATGGGACTATTTGGATTGCTAATTCATCAAAGGGTTTAACATTTATAGATAATCTTGACTACGCCCAACACAGGACAATTACATCTCCTCCTTATTCTTCTGTTTTTGATTTAAACTATAGCGATCACGGTATTGATGTTTTTAGCGGAGCGATTGACCCTACATGGACTGCTTCATATTGTAATCAGGGGGTTTTTACATTTAGAGATGAAAATTGGTCAGTATTAAATAGTTTAGAACTGAATCAGGCAAAAGACATTTTATCCAAAGTAATTAACCCAAATGATACCAGTCATTGGTTTGTTTCGAGTTGGGGAAAGGGTGTTTTAGAATTTAAAAACGGCATGCTTGATTCCATCTGGAATTCAAATAATTCAACGTTGTTGGATGCTTTAGGAAGCATACCTGGCGATGTCAGAGTGGGGGGTATGTTGTGGGGAAATGATGATGCCTTGTGGGTGACAAATGCATTGTCTAATAAGCCTCTTCATCGTTACGATCCACAAACTAAATCATGGAAAAGTTATGGGCTGGGCCCATTTAATGGATTAAGCACAAAACAGATAAACCAAAGTAATGATGATGTTTTTTGGATTCAAAGTAGAACAGATGGTTTACTTGCAGTTTTAATTGATGAAGATAACTCCAGTTTCAGACGGCTAACTACTGGCATCAATAATGGCAATCTGCCAAGCAGTATGGTAAATTCATTTGTGTTTGAAAGAGATAATGAGCTTTGGATTGGAACTAATGATGGCTTGGTAGTTTGTTTTAATCCCTACGACGCTATTAGTGGCGGTAATATTGACGCCCAATCTCTCCTTGTTGAGGAAAACGGGATTGTTCAAAAAGTTCTTAGTGGAGAGAATATTTTATCTATGGCAGTAGATGGAGCAAACAGAAAATGGATTGGAACTGCAGATGGTGGTCTTTTTCTTCTCTCTCCAGATGGGCTCAAGACTATAGCACATTTTACGAAATCAAATTCTCCAATTTTTTCAAACCGGGTAAATTCATTAGCGATTGATGANAAATCGGGTGAAGTGTTTATTGGAACTAGNAGGGGGCTTNTGTCATATAGAAGTAATGCAATAGAACCATTTTTAAACTTAAATAATATACATGTTTTTCCAAATCCTTATGAGCCAAAACATTTTGGACCCATATCATTGAAAGGACTTACGGAAGATTCTTATATAAAAGTGACAAATAGTTCTGGAAGACTGGTTTTTGAGGGGCAAGCAACTGGAGGTCAGTTTAGTTGGACAACAAACGGGCTTAACGATACTCCTGTTCCTAGCGGGATATATTTATTTTGGATAACGAATCCTTTAGGCACTGAAACTAAGGTAGTTCAGGGTGTGATTATTCGAGGCGAGTAGAAATGAAAGACACTACCACAGCCGTGGTTCTTGGAAAAATACCGGTAGGAGAAAAAGGACAGGTATTAAAGCTATGGACTCGGAAACATGGCCCGCAAGCGTACATAATTCCATCTATTAGGAGTAATAAAAAGGGAATACGACCAGCGACATTAATCCCCATGACTTTTTTAACAGCAACGGTGGAACACAGAAAAAATGGTCAGTTAGAAAAAATTAATGAGGTAGAAGTAGCAAAAGTTTGGAGATACTTGACCACACATCATTTAAGACAAGCGATTTGTCTATTTTTAGCTGAAGTTCTTCAAAAAGTTCTTCAAGAAGGAGACTCTAGCCCAAAGTTTTTTGATGAATTTATAGAGATGCTTGAATCATGGGATGATTTAAACACAAACTTATCAATGGCAATTAATGAATTTTTGCTCCTTATNTGGAAGCATTTAGGATTTGGAATTAATCNGGAACAATTTTTTGAGGGATGTGTGTTTGATTTGCGCGAGGGTGTTTTCACTTCAATTAAACCAGNCCACACCGATTTTTTGACTAATCAATCGTCTTCAGCNCTTTTTNNTTGGATTCAAGATAAATCATTTGTTGTTTCTAAAGACTTGAGGTCAGAGATAACAGATGGTTTGATTCTAGGGCTGAAATGGCATTACCCGATGTTGGGAAAAATATATTCATTAGACGTTTTAAAAGAGGTTTTTTTATAACCACACCATTTATTTAAAATCATAGTAACTCCACAGAACGAAGAGATGCTTCAAGCTCAAGCATCATTTTTCTTTTTTTTGTGCTTGGCGCATAGACTATGCTAGAGATAGATAACCGTCTTTTGTTTTTTTCATCGATATATGTAAAGGTGACAAATGGCCCTCCTCCGAACCCTAATTCTGTTCGAAATAGACCACGATGCTCAATGACGTAAATCCCGTTTTTATTGCTATAATTGATATCAATTGGAATTTTACTTTCTAAGCTTAAATAACTTTTTTCCTGAAAACCTTCGAAGTTATTTTCCATTAACTCATTTTGCTCTGAAATTATTTTAGATTCAATATTATAATTAGATTCTATATATGGACGTGACCAGGCCATTAAGTATTGAATGCTTTTTTTCGTGTCAGCTCTCAAAATTTTAAAATCTGATTTACTTATTGTGGTGTTATATGCCCGTGGTATCAACATATTTTTTATACCCAATTCTTTTAAAGATTTTGGAAGTAAGGTTTTTGAACTCGAAGAAATACGATTTTTTAAAATTTCTTGATCATGTAATTCATACTTTTTAATAATCTCTTTACTATGTGAATCGAATAATTTTGTTAAAAGATTTGCTGAAGGCGCGACTATATGAATGACTAGTTGTGGATATGCCCATACATTATATTTAAAATTAATAGATGAAGAATCTGGGACGATTTGTAATGATAGAATGCTTTTAGATCGCTTTGTTATGTTTGAAATACTATTATGGGGCAACCTAGATAAGTTAAACCTTGGTTCATTTTGAGGTAGCCCTTTAACTGGTTCCGCAAGACTTGTAATGATTTTAATACCACAGTTATTCCAGAGATCATTATCACAAAATAGAGTTAATTCATTATGAGTACCATTTGAAGAAGGCATATTATAAGCTTCAAATGACGTTTCTTTTTTATCAGTTGCCTGTTCTAATGAACACCCGGAGGACATAATAATAAATACAGAAATGGAAAAAAAAGTTTGAATTTTATTCATTTTAAATTTTTAATTTTTGACCGATTCGTATTTTGCTACCTCTAATGCCGTTCCAACGACGTAAATCTTGAATTTTTATTTTATTCTTTTGAGCGATTTCAGATAGGGTATCTCCGTTTCTAACGATATATATTTTCCCAGATGCCGCTCTCAGAGGTGGAGGTAGAGGTGACTTTTTTAGTCTTAAAGCTGTCATAAAGTAAAGTGAGTCTGATAAAAAATAAAATTCATTTATTTTAATTTTTGGAATTACTAAGCTGTAAGGAATGTTGTTTTTTGGAGGGGGCACATATTCATGCTTGTATTGAGGGTTTAGTTCAGAAATGGTAGAGGAGTCTATTGACAATAAATAGGCAATATCTTGAAAATGTATGCCATTTTTGGCATAAACAGTATCAGTTTCAAGATATAAGAGTGAGGGGTTATTGTTTATTAAAATATGATCAACCGCGCGAAGAACATATATTGCTGATATCAGTGATGGTATATAATTAGAAGTTTCTCTAGATAGATACGGGCGAATTTCCCAGTAACTTTTACCACCTCTTGAATTGCGAATCGCCCTGGTGATGTTTCCTGGTCCAGCATTATATGCTGCCAGCGCCAATTCCCAATTCTGAAATATATCATATAGTTTTTTCAGATATCTGCATGCTGCATCGGTAGAAAGCATTGGGTCCATTCGCTGGTCAACATATGAGCTAATTTCAAGACCNTGCATTTTTCCTGTGGCATACATGAATTGCCACAACCCTGTTGCTCCAGCTTTACTTTTTGCTCTTGGATTTAAGGCACTTTCAATTACCGGAATGTATTTTAACTCAAAAGGTAAATTATATTTATCCAAAGTAGATTCAAAAAGAGGAAAATAAAATCTTGAACGTGATTTGAGCCTTTTTAGTAAATCTGGGTTTGCTTTAAGATAGTACGAAATGATATTTTTTACTTCCTTAGTATACCTTATATCAAGAGGTGTGGTTTTATCTAAAAGGTTTAGATTAAACTCAATTAGAGAATCAGATAATTCATTGGTACCCGAAGCCCTTATAAAGCTTTTATTGTCTTTACCGGGGTTAAGCGCTTCCCAACTTTCGATCAAATAAATATTATATGTAGAATCAATTTTTTTTGGAGAAAAAAATGTCTTTTGCCCCACCTTAGAAATGTTATTTTGACATAGTAATGAAAAAGATTGAACAAGAATAGCTAAGAAACTTAAGCGATACATTCTAACTCAGGGATTCAATAGTTTTTGCAATATCAAAAATAGATTTTTCGTCAAAAGATGAACACATGATTTGCATACCAAATGGTAGCCCGTTGCTATGTATTCCCATTGGGATAGAAACAGCAGGGAGGCCTGAAAGTGGAGCTAAAACTGTAAANATGTCTTCAAGATATAGCACTGTGGGGTCAGAATATTCTTGACCCAAAGGAAATGCTGTTGTCGGTGTTGTTGGCCCAATTATTCCATCTAAACTTTTTAAGTCTTTTAACGTGAAGTCTCTAACAAGCCTGCGCACTTTTTGAGCTTTTCCATAAAATGCATCGTAATATCCGCTGCTCAAAACAAATGTTCCAAGCATTATTCGTCGTTTAACTTCATCACCAAAACCCTCATTCCGTGACTTTTTATAAAGAGATTCTAAATCAGAAAAGTCTTTAGAGCGGTGTCCAACATGAATGCCATCGTACCGGGCCAAATTTGAACTCGCCTCTGCGGTGATTAAAATGTAGTATATAGGTATTAGGACATCAAAGTAGGGAAAATCTAAAGGTTTTACAGAATGTCCCGCTTTCTCGAGCGCAATTACAGCCTCTTGAAATTTTTTTTTGATCTCAGGATCAAGCGCAGGGGCCTCAAGCATGCTTTTGTAGTATCCAAGTTGAAGAGGGTTTTTAGAAAAATTAGGATCAAACATTTTCGAAACAGGTAACTTAGAACATGTTGTATCAAACTCATCACTTCCAGAAATTACTTCTGTGATTGTCGCTAAGTCTTCTAGGCAGAGGGCAAAGGGCCCGACTTGGTCAAATGATGACGCATATGCAATAAGGCCATGTCTTGATACTCTTCCATATGTGGGCTTCATCCCATATATGCCACAGAAAGCTGCAGGCTGTCTAATTGAGCCTCCAGTATCAGACCCTAATGATGCATGGCAAATTCCTGCTGCAACCGCTGCTGCAGAGCCGCCAGACGACCCACCAGGTGTCATCAAGGTATTTATTGGGTTTTTAATAGGCCCATGAAATGAAGTTTCGCTTGATGAACCCATTGCAAATTCATCACCCCCCGTGCGACCTATAATTATGGCATCTTGTTCCAAAAGTTTTATTACAACAGTTGAGCTAAACTGCGATTCAAAATCATTTAACATTTTAGAGCTGGCGCTTACTTTATGGCCAGAATAACAAAGGTTATCTTTAATTGCGAATATCACTCCTGCGAGTTTACCAGCAGTGCCATTCATGAATTTTTCATCGACTTCTTTTGCTTTCTGCAGAGCCGAATTTTCAAAAATTTCGATAAAAATATTTAAATCCGACTTTTCTTTTGCTTTTTTAATAGCAAGGTTAACTTCTTGAAAACAAGAGGTTTTACCATCAGAAATAGCTGACTGAAGTTCGCTTATTTTGGAAAAGTTCACGCCTTCCCCTCTCCAGAATCTTCGTCTTCTTTATCTTCTTCTTTCACGGCTTTTTTAAATTCTTTGAGCCCGCCGCCAAGGCCTTTCATAAGTTCTGGAATTTTTCGACCACCAAATAAAAGGAGGACAATTGCCAGAATTAAAATAATTTGCCAAGGACCAATCATTCCTAAAAAAATGTTTAAAATCATTTGTTAATGTTTAATAATTGTAAAAGTACGAATCCATATTTGTTTAACTGAGTTTTTCGGATAGTTCGAGAATTACTTTTCTTGCAGACTTGTTCTTATATAAAATTTTATAAATAGCAGATGCAATTGGCATTTTAATATTTTCAGCTTTTTTCATCTCCCAAATGTGTTTTGTCGCGAAATAACCTTCTGCAACCATTTTCATTTCTAAAATAGCAGAACTAACAGTATACCCTTTACCAATTAATTTACCTAAGGTCCTATTTCTACTAAATGGAGAGTACATAGTTACAAGTATATCTCCAGAATAGGCTGTTTTTGAAATATTCCGCTTTAATGGACTTACGGATTTCATAAAGCGTTTCATTTCTCTAATCGAATTTGAAACAAGAACTGCTTGAAAGTTATCTCCATACCCGAGACCTTGGGAAATTCCCGCAGCCAGAGCATAAATATTTTTGATNATAGATGCGTATTCAATTCCTTCAATATCTTTTGTTCTTTTCGTTTGAACATTTGGGGCACTCACTTTCTTGGAAATCAACTTTGAAATATCTTTATTGNCACTGGCAATTGTCAAATAAGAGAGGCGTTCAAGAGCAATTTCTTCTGCATGGCAGGGCCCGAGGATTGCACCAAAATTATCAGTAGGCAAACCAAACTCCGAGTGTAAAAATTTTCCCATTGTTTGTTGAGTTTCAGGAACGATACCCTTGATGGCGGATATAACAATTTTTTCTTTTAGGGTTTCTTTTATTGGAACAAGCGCTTTTGCAACATATGCTGATGGAATAGCTAGTATTAATATATCAGCATTTTTAGCAACATTTTTAATATCGCTATCAATTTCTAACTTATCTAGTTCTAATTCAACATCAGATAAGTATTTGGGATTATGATTGTGCAATTCAATATGAATTACATCCGCTTCATTACGTATCCACCACCCTAATGTTTCAACATTTTGGCTTATGAGTTTAATCAAAGCTGTTCCCCATGAGCCGCCACCTAGAATTGCCAACGTTAGATTTTTTTTCATGGTCTTGAGTCAGAGAATCTATTTAAATTTTGAAGAGTATGTAAAATAAATTTGGTAATTCTAGTTAACCCATCACCATCGATTTTTTGAAAATCATCATTGGGAGTATGGTAATCTTTGTGAATCCCTGTATGTAGCATAATTGACGGGATCCCTGCTTCAATAAATGAAGCGTGATCAGACCGAGGGAAAATACTAGGTATATTTTTTATGTTCAATTCAACTCGTGAGTTATTATTTAAAACCTCATCCCAATGAGATGAACTAGAGGTGGCATATACAGTTAAACTATCATTTAAGTTTAATCTTCCGACCATGTCTAAATTTATCATGTGTGTTATAAGTTGGGGATCTATGGGACAGTTTTTAATAAAGTGACGTGATCCAATAAGTCCATCTTCTTCTCCTGAAAAGGCTGCAAAAATCAAATTGTAATTAATCATTTCAGGGTTGAGTTGCAATTGGTGCAGGACTTCTAACATGATAGAAACACCGCTCGCATTATCATCTGCACCATTATAAACCTCTTCTTGCCCCTTTTTATTTTCAAGAAACTCTCCTTTGCCCAAGTGGTCGTAATGTGCTCCAATTAATACGGAGTGAGTGGCTCCAACATCAAACACTCCAATAATATTATACCCCTCTGAGCTTCTTTTAGAGACTTTTGTCTTAATAGTTATTGGATCTTTTGATTTTCGGATTTTTCTTGACCACTTATTACTATTGATACTATATACATTAATAGGATAACTACTAGTTTTTAGAGACCTAAATACAGGAGGCTTTGATCCAATTAATTTATTCATGGCTCTACGCGAAAGAAAAATTATATCCTGCGCGCCATAATTAATTATATTTTCTAACCTCTTTTGAATTTGAGCCTCTTTGCCTGCCTTTCCTTTTCTTTTCTTTGAAACCCTAAATTCAACGATAGCTAATTGGTTTTTTAAACCATTAAAGTCAATACTTTGAAAATCATCAAATTCTGAGCACTTAATCCCATTTTTAACATAAACAGTATTGGCATGAACTTCTTTTGTTGAGGAAAAAGGAGCAACTTGGAATTCTTTACCGACATTAAGCGAATCATTGCCAAGAAGCAAGTAATTAGTTTTAAATAAAATTTCTACTGGTCTAGGAATTGAAAAACTTTGTTTATAACCATTTTGAAACAATGGCCTCAGGTTGCTTTTTTCAAAAGCATTTTGAATATATTCAATAGCTAAATTAGCTCCATCAGTTCCGGGTAATCTTCCCGAGAGCTCATCCGATGAAAGAAATTCAATGCTACTCATCATTCGTACTTTGGAATCCCCAGACATATATTTAATTTCATCATTCTGGCCTTTTGCACAAAGGCTAATTGCAATGTAAAAACTGATTAAAAAGTATTTCATCTTAAAATTCTATGAAGTGCTATTGTGAGAACTCCAACTTTCAGGCTTCCTCGAACTCAAATACAAAAGAATAACTCCAATAAAAACGCATGAGTCAGCGATATTAAAGATGGGTCGAAAGAAAATAAAATATTCACCTCCCCAGAAAGGCAACCACTCAGGAAGAACCCCTTTCCAAAAAGGGAAGTATAGCATGTCAACGACATTTCCCAGTAACATTGGGGCATATCCTTCAAAGTTTAATGTAGCAATACCAGGGTACATAACCCATTGACTATACATATTATTGTAAACTAATCCTTTGTTATAGATTAAGCCATACAATAAGCTATCAATGACATTGCCTAACGCCCCAGCAAGAACAAAGCTCATCGATATTAAGACGAATTTAGAGGCTCCACCTTTAGCCAAACGGAACATGTACCATACAATTCCAAGGATTGCAAATATCCTGAAGGAACTAAGAATATACTTCCCAATAACTCCTCCCCATTCTATTCCAAAAGCCATTCCTGGATTTTCAGTAAAATGAATTTTAAACCATGGCGTGATTTCTAAACTTTCACCAAGGGCAAAATTTGATTTGACCCAAATCTTAAGGCCTTGGTCAATGAAGACCAAAATTATGCATAGAATAAATGGAAGGCTTAGAGACCTATTCACCTTTGTTTTAACTTAGCCTCCATGCTCATCGTAGCATGAGGGACTAGCTTTAATCGATCTTTTTCTACGAGCTTCCCAGTCACTTTACAAATACCGTATGTTTTATTTGAAATTCTTGTTAGTGCAGCTCGTAAATCTCTTAAAAATTTTTCTTGACGCGCAGCAAGTTGTGCATTTGCTTCCTTGCTCATTGTTTCAGAACCTTCCTCAAAACTTTTAAAGCTTGGCGCAGTGTCTTCTGTACCATTGTCCATATTATTTGTGAACTGTTCCCGAAGAATGTGTAAATCTTCCTCAGCTTTATCAATTTTACTTTGAATTAGAACTCGAAATTCTTCTAGTTCTTCATCACTATATCTCATTTTCTGGTTTTCCATAGTCCTATTAATAAGCTTCTTAATTTCGAATATAGTTAAATAAGAATAATTTACTTTGAAAAGTACTTTTGATTATTCAATATACGTTGAAATCATGATTTCATTAGACCAAACTTTAAAGAATGCCCATTTAATTCTGAGGAATTTAGTCTTACATTAAGAGCATTAGATGTTTGATAATTAATTTTTATTGCTAATACCTCACTGCAAACATATTCTGAATTTTCTTTTATTGATTTTATTACTTCTGAGTCACTTTCTATCCATAGAATAACTCTATCTGTAATGTCAAATCCCTGTTCTTTTCTAGCGGCCTGGATTCTATTCACTACTTCCCTAGCGATCCCTTCTTGAATTAAAGAAGGAGTCAAAGTCAAGTCGACAGCTATAGTTAATCCTTGATCTGAGGCAACCATCATTCCTGGTATGTCATTTGTTATTATTTCAACATCGTCTAAAGTCAAAGAAAAACTTGATTTTGATAATTGAATTTTTAGTGATTGATTTTCTTCTAGATTTTTTAATTCGTCAGGTGTTAAATTTCGAATTGCATTAGCGAGTTCATTCATTGAACTTCCAGCTTTTCTTCCTAAGCTTCTAAAATTGGGTTTACCGCTTTTAATAAAAAATCCAGAATTCTCTTTGACAAGCTCTATTTTTTTTGCATTAACTTCAGACAAAACGAGAGAATTGATGGATTGAATATCGTTTTCTTGTTTTGCATTAAGCACAGGAACAATAATCCTAGAAATTGGTTGCCTAACACGTATTTTTTCTTTCTTTCTTATGCTTAGAACCAGAGAGCTCATGGACTGAGCAAGTCTCATTTTACGTTCAAGATTTTTATTGATTTTAGACTTATCTGAGGTAGGAAAATCAGTGAGGTGAACGGAAGAAGTTGTTTGATTCAAATCTTGGTATAGCTGATCCGCAAAAAATGGGGAAACGGGAGCTATCATTTTTGAAATGCTATCTAGGCAAGTGAAAAGTGTTTGGTAAGCAGCTAACTTATCTGACCCCATTTCACCCTTCCAAAACCTCCTTCTGCAAAGGCGAACATACCAATTACTTAATTCATTTTGGACAAAATCACTTATTTGACGGTATGCTTTAGTTGGTTCAAAAGCATCTAAATTATTTGACACATCCTCAATTAGGCTATTTAGTCTTGATAAAATCCATTGGTCTATCTCTAACAAACCTTCATTTGGAGCATCAGACTGTTCAGGATCAAACTCGTCAACATTTGCATACAATGAAAAAAAGTTATAAGTGTTTTGAAGAGTCCCAAAAAATTTTCGTTGTGTTTCTTTTACCCCATCGAAATCGAATTTAAGGTTATCCCAAGGTTGAGAATTCGTTATCATATACCATCTAAGGGCATCAGCTCCATTCTCTTCTATTGCATCAAAAGGGTCAATGGCATTACCTAAACGCTTAGACATTTTTTGGCCTGTCTTATCTAACACGAGCCCATTAGAGATAACTGTTTTAAAAGCAACTGAATCAAAAGATAATCCGGCAATTGCGTGCATTGTAAAAAACCACCCTCTTGTTTGATCTACCCCTTCAGCAATAAAATCTGCAGGGAATGACTTTTTTAGATCAATTAGATCTTTATTTTCAAATGGGTAATGTAATTGAGCATAAGGCATAGAGCCAGAGTCAAACCAAACATCGATTAGATCAGATTCTCGGTACATAGGCTCATTTTTTGACGATGAAAGAACCCAATCGTCTACATGAGGTTTGTGAAGATCTATTTGAGAATAATTCAGTTCGCTAAAATCTCCTGGAGAAAAACTTTTAAGGGGGTTTGTATTCATTATGCCGTTTTTGGCGCTTATTTCTAGCTCTTCCTTGAGCATCTGAATCGAATCTATTATTTTCTCTTCTTTTCCATCCGCAGTTCTCCATATGGGAAGTGGAATCCCCCAATATCTACTGCGACTTAGATTCCAATCATTTAAATTCTCTAACCAGTTTCCAAACCTTCCAGTTCCTGTTGACTCGGGCTTCCAAAGAATCTCTTTATTTAACTCTTTCAGCTTCTCCTTCATCGCAGTAGTTTTTACAAACCAGCTGTCCATAGGGTAGTATAGGATGGGCATGTCTGTTCTCCAACAATGAGGGTAGCTATGTGAATATTTTTGAACCCGAAACGCTTTACCTTCTTTTTTTAATTTTATGCAAATTTCTTCATCTACGCTTAGCTCAGGTTTATTCTCTTTTGAATAATATTCGATTTTTACATACTTCCCAGCTAAATCTCCCATGCAATCCACAAATTTTCCTTGAAGGTCAACTAATGGAACAAGATTTTCGAACTTATCTTGAATTAGCATGGGAGGCACACCAAACTCTTTGGCAACTTGAGCATCATCAGCTCCAAAAGTTGGGGCTGTGTGAACAACTCCAGTTCCGTCTTGTGTTGTCACGAAGTCGCCTGGAATAATCTGGTAAGCATTTTCAGCATTTTCAAAAGGCACGGCATAATTTAGTAAAGGCTCATATCGTAAGCCAACAAACTCTTCACCTCTATGCTTAGATATAATTGACCATGGTAGAGATTTTTCTATTGGGCCATCTTTAATATTTTCATCTTCTTGCTTAAAATATTTAGATATAAGATCTGTTGCAATTACTATTTCTTGCTTCTGTTTTGTATATGGATTAAAAGTGGATATCCTACTGTATTCAATCTTTTTTCCTATCGTTAAGGCTGTGTTAGACGGAAGTGTCCATGGAGTAGTTGTCCAAGCCATAAAATGAACCGTAGAATTACCAAACAGCTTTATACTTTGATTAGATGGTAGAATTTTAAATAGTGCTGTTGCACTAACATCTTTAATATCCCGGTAGCACCCTGGTTGATTTAATTCATGAGAACTCAATCCGGTTCCAGCTTTGGGAGAGTAGGGCTGAATTGTATAACCCTTGTAAATAAGCCCTTTATTATAAATGTTGGAAAGGATCCACCAAACCGATTCTATATATTTAGATTTATATGTCACGTATGGATTTTCCATATCTACCCAATAACCCATCTTCTCTGTTAAGTCGTTCCAAATCCCTGTATATTTCATAACAGCCTCTTTACAGGCTAGGTTATATTCTTCGATAGTTATTTTTCCCCCAATATCTTCTTTGGTAATTCCAAGAGCCTTTTCAACACCGAGCTCAACTGGCAAGCCATGAGTGTCCCAGCCTGCACGGCGCTCAACTCTAAATCCTTTTTGAGTTTTATACCTACAGAATAAATCTTTTATTGACCGGGCCATAACATGATGAATGCCAGGAAGCCCATTGGCAGAGGGCGGCCCCTCATAAAAGACAAATTCCGGGGAACCTTTTCGAACTGAATCCCTGAATACATTATTCTCTTGCCAAGATTTTAATATTTTTTTCTGAATTACTGGAAGATTCAGTGACCCACGTTCTGGGAATAAATTTTTCATAGTGACGCAATGCATTTAAGTTCAATGGCAATGGGCGTAGGAAGAGACAAAACTTCTACAGTCGTTCTGCATGGCTTCACTTTTAGGTCTTTGAAATAATCAGAATAGATATCATTGAAAACGTGAAAGTCTTTTTTCATATCCGTTAAAAAGACAGTTATATCAATTAGGTTTTCCCAAGCATAGCCAGATTCTAAAAGAATAATGCGAACATTTTTAAAAACAGCGTGAACTTGTTGAGCAAAGTCATAATCTATAATTTCACCGTTACTGTTCATTGTTAAGCCAGGAACTGAAGATGATTCTGTTCCGCTTTTTGGCTTTCTGGGCCCGACGCCAGACATGAATATTAAATTTCCTGAACGTCGTGTCATAGGATAGTTACCCACAGGCAATGGGGCTTGGGAATCTGCTGTTTTTTTTTTTGAACTCATAGTTTACAAAAGTACCTAATTTGCCACTTGACAGAAACAGATATTTTTATGTTGTCAAGGTTTTAGTTTTTGAGATAATTAATAAGTTTTAATTGGTTATTTGGTAATTATTGTATCAAAAATTAATCTTATTCGATTAAACTTAAGGTGATTTGTACAATAAGTCAAATATTTTTACGATATTTGATATGAATCTAATTCAAGAAAGATTCATCAAGGGTTGTAAAACGTCGCTGAAAATGCGACGTTTTCTATTTTCAACCTTTCTTATTTTCAATAAACCATTTTGAATTTTTCAAATCAATATTTCCTCCGGATAGTATAATTCCAGTTTTTTTCCCTTTAAAATCATCTTTGTTTTTTTGAACAGCAGAGAATGGCGGAGAGCAATTACTTTCGATCATGATTTTAAGTCTCTCTATCAATTTAATTTGTCCGTTTATTATTTCTGAATCTGAAACTAAATAGATAGAATGAATTAAATCTTGGATAAGAGGAAAATTCACATCACCTAATTCAGTTCTTAATCCATCAGCTAAGGTTACAGGATTTTCATTACGTTCAATTTTACCAGATTTGAGACTTCGGTAGGCGTCATCTGCTCCTGTAGGTTCAGCCCCAAAAACTTTTGTTGAGGTGCCATGAAGTTTGTTCCAGATGGCAACTGAAAAACAAGAGCCCGCGGCCAGGCCACCACCACCTATTGGCACACCGATAAAGTCTAAGTTGATATTATGACTTTTACAATATTTAAGCAATTCCCATGCTGCTGAACCTTGACCTAAAATTACGGATGGTTGGTTACTTGGATGTATTTCTGTAAACCCAAGTTTTGAAATTATTTTTTTGACAGAACTTATCCTTGATGCAATATTTGATTCACACTCATGGATTTTTGCTCCAGCTGCTCGAATGGCTTTTTTTTTAAATTCAGAAGCATTTTCTGGCATTACGATGATACAAGGGATTTTATGTTTTTTTGCTGCCCAAGCCAATGCTTGTCCATGATTTCCTGAAGAATGGGCAATTAGGCCTTTTGTAATTCCCCTGTTTTTCACTAACTCAAATATCGCATTACTTACACCTCTCATTTTAAATGCTCCGGATTTTTGAAAATTTTCACATTTAAAATAAAGGGAAGAACCTACTTCGGTGTTAATTGAATTTGAGGTTAATACCGGGGTTTTATGAAGAAATTTAGATATTTCATTATAACGATTATCTAATATTTGGGCTTTTTTGAAAGAAGTAAAATACGAATGCATAAGCTAAAGATATTATTAAAATATTTCTGTAAGGGGCCGACCGCTACACGTATCTTTGAGATATGGCAGGCCTAAAGAGTTTATTTGGAGATACCGCTTTATATGGGCTTAGTAGTATTGTAGCTCGTTTATTGAATTTTGCTTTAACACCTCTGCTTACGATGGTTTTGTCTAAAAGTGAATATGGAGTAAATTCTCTTTTATATGTTTCCATAGCCTTTTTGATGGTCATTTTAACATATGGATTTGAAACAGCATATTTTAGATTCAGTCAAAAAAAAGGTTTTGAGGAATTTAGGGTTTATTCGACAGCAATGTGGTCATTAATTATTAGCACTGTCGTTTTTTTAATCGTTTTATGGATTTGCTACGTTCCAATTTCTCAGTTATTGCATCTTTCTGATAGACCTTATTTGATTCTTTGGATGGGATGGATCGTTGCTATGGATGCGGTATGCGCAGTTCCTTTTGCTCGTTTAAGGGCTCAAAGAAAGGCAAGGCGGTTTATTATTATTAAGATTAGTCAAATCGGAATTAATTTTCTTTTGTGCTATGTAATTTTTCTTTTTTTGCCCAATGTGGGTTATAAATTACCGGAATGGAAAGTTGGATGGGTATTATTTTCAAATTTATTAGCTAGTGCTTTTATGATGATTCTTTTGGCTCCAGAATTTTTTGCTATCAAGAAAATTTTTGATTTGAAAATTTGGAAAACAATGATTTTGTTTGGGTTCCCTTTGTTGCTTGCCGGACTTCCTGGAATCGCTAACGAAATGGCTGATAGGTTTTTTATTGAATACCTTATGCCAATATCCACATCTAAAGAAGATGTAGGAACATATTCTGCGATTTATAAGCTTTCGATCTTCTTGATTTTATTTAATCAAGCTTTTCGCTATGCAGCGGAACCATATTTCTTTAAAAAGTCAGAAAACACTAAAAATCAAATGGCGGTTGTCTTAAGATTATTTACTGGTATTTTGTGTATTGGTATGGTTGCTGTTCTTTCAGGTTTAGATGGCATTAAGTTTTTTATTGATTCAAAGTATTGGGATTCATTACCGTTATTATACATTTTACTTTTGGCAAACGTTTTTTTATCCATGAACACTCAAATTTCCATGTGGTATAAGCTGACAGATAAAACATATTTAGGTTTATATATTACAATGGTGGGATTAGTAATAACGGTTGTGGGCAATATATTTTTGATCCCAATTCTGGGAATAGAAGGGGCTGCTTGGACAACATTATTAAGTTATTTTGGAATGACAGTTCTTTCGATTTTACTGGGGCAATTTCATTATCAAGTGCCGTATGATTTTGGTAAGATAATTTTGTATTTGGTATCGGGGATAATTTTGGGCTGGGTTGCATCAAAAAATATGGTGAACTACTTTTATTCTTTTGGCGCCCTGGTGTTAATGATAATCATTGTAATATTTTCAGAGCGAAAGATTTTTCGTCAATAAATTAATAAAATAGTTTTATGAAAATTAAAGTTATCAATAGCTCGTCGAATGACCTTCCAGAGTATGTTTCCGACGGTAGTGCGGGTATGGATTTACGTGCAAACCTGAGCGAAGAAATAAATATTCACCCGGGGCAAAGAAAATTAATATCAACAGGGCTGAAATTAGCTCTTCCAAAAGGATTTGAAGCTCAGGTTAGGCCCCGTTCAGGACTTGCTCTTAAGCATGGTTTAACTGTCTTAAACGCTCCGGGTACAATTGACTCAGACTACAGAGGTGATATAGGTGTTATACTAATAAATCACGGCGATAAAATTTTTTGCGTAAAATCAGGTGACAGAATAGCACAATTATTGATTGCAAAATATGATCATGTAGAATGGCAGAAATCAGAAACTTTAGATGATACTCAGAGAGGTCAAGGGGGGTTTGGTCATAGTGGGAAAAAATAAAAAATTAAATCAAAAATGAATATCATTATTCCAATGGCAGGCAGAGGCTCCAGGCTCAGACCTCATACTTTACTGACTCCAAAGCCTTTACTTCCGATTGCGGGAAAGCCAATTGTAAAGAGACTCGTTGAAGATATATCTCAAACTGTAGTCCGAGAATTAGATCAGATTGCCTTTATTATTGGAGATTTTGGTTTGGAGGTTGAAGAAATGCTCCTTGGTGTCGCAAAAGAAGTTGGGGCAGAAGGTCTAATTCTACATCAAAATGAACCTCTAGGGACGGCTCATGCAATTTATTGTGCTAAAGAAATTTTGAGAGGGCCTATTGTGGTAGCATTTGCTGACACTTTATTTCGCGCAAAATTTGAGTTGGATTTAACCTCCGATGCAGTTATATGGGTCAGTAAAATAAAAAACCCGGAGGCTTTTGGTGTTGTGAAGCTTGATAGTCAGGGCGCAATTGAAGGATTTGTAGAGAAGCCAAAAAATTTTATAAGTGACCTAGCAATTATTGGAATCTATTATTTTAAAGAGGGTAGAATACTTAAGAATGAGCTTGAATATATTTTAGAGAATAATATCAAAAAGGGCGGTGAATATCAAATCACAGATGCGTTAGAAAACATGCAAAATAATGGCCTAAAACTAACAACAGGGAAAGTTGATTCTTGGATGGATTGCGGAAATAAAGAGGCTATGATAATGACAAACACTAATGTTCTCGAGTTTGAAAAGGATATAGTTCAGTACGAGCCAGAAAATTTGATTTTACAGAATTCTAAAATAATAGAGCCTTGTTTCATAGCCTCAAATGTCACTATTATTAATTCGACGGTAGGTCCCAACGTGAGTATTTATGAAGACTGCAAAATCGATAATTGCCATATTGAAAATTCAATAATTAGAGAAAAAAGTACCTTAAAAAATCTCAATTTAGATTACTCTATGATCGGAATGAATGTCACAGCTGATTCGGAATATCGATCATTAGATTTGGGAGACTTTAGTCGTTTACAAGGCTAGTTATGCTCTCGGTATTTAAGACAATATTATGTTGCGGTGTTTTTTTCTTTTTTGGAATACTCCGCTCACAAACTATTGGAGTTGATTGTGATTCCTTGACTTTTGACTATCGTCTAGATAAAAAGTTTAATCGCTTCATTAATCGCGGCAAGTATTTTTTGATTAAAGATGATTTGAAATCGGCAGATAAGTTTTTGTCAAAAGCAAAACTTCGTGTTAAATCATCGCTGGGGACTGGGGTTGTAAATATTCCATCTTTATATTCCCTATATGGATTTAATCGAGGAATAGGTAAAAAAGAAGAATTACTATTTTATGGTAGGTTATTAGTTTGCTCGAAGTCAGCTGATTATCAAGTATTAGCGGACTGCATAAATATTTCACTCGATTTAAATGATAATACTAACGCAATATATTTTTTAAAAAAAAGCGAAGAATTCTTCGGACGGAATTATCAGACGGCTTTAGCAATTCGTAATGTCTTTTTGAACCTCAACTTCAAGGATAGCTCTTTAACATATGTGAATGATTATATTTTAAAATCAGGTGATGTTATCAACGGCTCATTGCTTTATGTAAATACCTTGAATAGAATTGGACAGAATTATGAAGCTTATATTTTCCTCAAAAGGTTAGTGCTCTTATTTCCGGATGCTCTTCCCGTAAAAATAGCATTTATAGATGCCTCTCATGCCTTTGGCAAAGAAGACATAGCGGACTTTTATTTTAAAAGGCTAGTTATGAATTCAGATATTAAGATTGATATCAAATCAACATTAATCGTGAATGCGATGAATAGGCTCAGAGAATCAAAGGTTTCGGATAGCGGTTGGGAAATGGTATCAAAATGGGCCCAATGGAATATCCAGTCTAATCCAAATGAAGCAAGACCATATGTCATTGCGGCAGCGATTTTTTTAAAAACTGAACAAAAAGAGAAGTTTGAATTGTATTGTAAGCATGCAATTGAAAATGGGATGAAAGAAGATCAGCTTAGTAGAGAGATAAATACCCTATTGCAGTGGTAAATTTGTATTGCCGTGAAAAACGTTAAGTCATTTTTTATTTCTGTGCTTTTCAGCTGTTCCCTATTTGGTTGCGGATTAATTGGTAAAATAGATAAATTAGAGACAATGGAGGAGCCTGCGCGAAGAAGAGTTATTGATGCACTTTCAGAATTAAAAGCGAATTCTGAAAACTCTGCGATAGTATATCCTTTTCAGCGCTTAAAGGGAAATGGAACGATAAGATTTGATCAAAAAAGCTACAAAGGGAAGCTAGACTTTAGACTCAGGAAAGATGAGTTTAAAAAACTTTGGCTAGATATTTCAGATCCATTAATGGGACTAAAGCTTGCTAGATTAATTATAACAAATGATAGTATTCAAGGGTATGCAAATATTTTAAATAAATACATTGATGTGCCTTTTTCAAGATTAAACGAATTAGATATTCCCATAAATGTCCAAGATATTATAAATATTGTTTCTAGGGAAGTAATAGAATGGCCAGAAAATTTTATGATTGCGAATATGGACTTCACCAAAGAAAAATGGCTTTTAAATTTCCCATTTAAAAGAGACAAATATTCTGGAGAGCTTAGTTTGGAATTTAATTCTGACTATAAACACGAGTTATTGAGTCAAAAAATATNTTTATCAAAAGAGTNTTTAATGCTTGAGATTACATATAAAATAGACGGAGGTTGGGACTTAATATTNACATCTCCTCAGGGAAATGGNAAGCTGGAATTTTTGNCTAANTCAAAAAAANACCAAGAGGCACTTAAGTTCCCTTTTAATATACCCCCTAATCATGCGCGATTGGATTTTTAGTTTTCTTTATTTAGTCTCGTTTTTCGCATTTTCTCAGAANTCAAAGGAATTTTTGGAAAAAAGAAAATCACANCTTCAGGAAGATATAAANATTGCCAATGTTCTTTTAAAAAAAACCCAAAAGGATAAGGCTCTAACTCTAAACCAGGTNAGGGCTTTGGATAAAAAAGTAAAGGCTCGTAAAGAGCTAATCAAAACTATTCAGCAACAAGTCAGGAATTCNGAGATTCAAATTTCTCGTATGAAAAAAGAGATTTTGAAAAATCAAAAAGATATAGATCTTCTAAAAAAAANAATATGCNTCAATGATAAGNGAGGCACAAAAAAGAGGCAAGCCAACTCAGTCTTGGGCTTATGTTTTTGCTTCGTCAAGTATACAGCANGCTCTCAAAAGGATATATTTTTTNAAACAGTATGTTGGTTTTCGTCGAACACAAGTNGATGAGATTAATTCTTTAAAAGAAAGAAAAGAAAAAAATATAGCNNTAGAAGAAAAAGAAAAAGAAGAAAAAATAAAACTGCTTTCAGAAGAGATTGCCCAAAAGCAAGTTTTAATTAATGANAAGAATGATAGAGAAAGNGCTGCTCAATCACTNAAAAGGAAAGAATCAAGAGTCTTGGCAGAGATTAAGAAGAAAAGAAGTGAGCTACAAAAATTAGAGAGGCAAATTCAAAAAATCATAAAACAGGAGCTTAAACGTCAGAGGAATGCGGCTCGAAAAAGNAGTAGTAATTCAAAATCAACAAACTCGAATTTAGCCACATTTGAATTGACTCCTGAGGGGACGGCTTTGGCAAAGAATTTTTCTGAAAATAAAGGGAACTTACCATGGCCGGTAAAANGAGGAATCATAACACAGGATTTTGGCCCCAATATTGTNCCNGGAACATCAGGGGTTTCAATAAAAAATCCAGGTATTGATATNGGTACTCCAAAAGGATCTATGGTTAGAGCTGTGTTCCGNGGTGAAGTATCAACAGTTGTAAGAATCCCCGGAGCAAATCGCGTAGTGCTTATTAGGCACGGTAATTATTTTACAGTGTACTCTAACCTTGAGGATGTTTATGTTAAAACAGGCGATAAAGTAGACATCTTAGAAGAAATAGGTTCAGTGGCATCTGATCCTGAGACTGGGGAATCTACCGTTCATTTTGAACTTTGGAAAAACACAGAGAATCAAGACCCAAATCCCTGGTTAAACCGTTAAAATCACAACAACACCCACCCTTGGGAGAGTAGAGGTTCTGCAATTTTAAATTTTACATTTTTTTGCTCACCTGAGGTGATATTCGTTATTGTTACAATATCATTACGGCCATATTTTTTTTCACTTTTTATAGGCTTACCAACNCGNTTTCCTCNCGAAGTATTACCAGAATTATTTGAATCACTACTACCAGGTCCACTTGTNGTGTANTTAATTTTTGAGGTCTTTTTTTCAGATGCGCGTTGAACGCGTTGAGANGAATTTTGCTCGTCAGGCTTTGGGAGGTTTGCGTTAAAAAGGAAAGAAATTGAGTTTTTATTCAAATCATCTAACATCTCTTTAAAGAGACCAAAGCTTTCGTGTTTATAAATTAGTAATGGGTCTTTTTGTTCATAAACTGCACCTTGAACATTTTGGCGGAGATCATCCATATTTCGGAGATGGTCTTTCCAGGATTCGTCGATCATTGACAGGACAACACTTTTTTCTAAATCTCGAATTAAACTTTCTCCTTTGGAGCCTACAGATTCTTTTAAATTAGTTGGAACCTGCAGCCCTTTTTTGCCATCTGTGAAAGGGACTAAAATTGTTTCAACATCTTTACCCTGTTCTTGAATCACATTTTCAAGAACCGGTAGCGCTTGAAATGCCACTTGAGAATTTCTGGATGAATATGATTTTAGAGCACTTTCAAATGTTAGTTTTGATAATTCGGGTAGTGGTATTTTCTTGAATTCATCTTCATCAACAGCAGGTAATATTCCAAATAGCTCAAATACGTCTAATTGATATGATGAGAAATTATCTGATGATTTAGAATTGGAAACCACATTTTCAGATAGATCAAAAGCCATATTAGCAATATCGACTTGAAGCCGCTCTCCAGAAAGAGCATTTTTTCTTTTACGATAAACGCCTTCCCTTTGAGCATTCATTACATCATCATACTCTAAAAGCCTTTTACGCATTCCAAAATTATTTTCTTCAACTTTTTTTTGAGCTCTTTCTATGGACTTAGAAACCATACCGTGCTGAATGACTTCTCCTTCTTTGTGGCCCATTCGATCCATTAAACTTGCAATTCTTTCTGAGCCAAATAGTCTCATAAGATTATCCTCTAGGCTTACAAAAAATTGAGAACTGCCTGGGTCACCCTGTCTACCAGACCGACCTCTTAGTTGCCGATCAACCCTTCTAGAATCATGGCGCTCTGTGCCTATGATAGCTAAGCCTCCTGCATCCACAGTCTCTTTTGATAATTTTATATCTGTACCTCGACCAGCCATATTTGTTGCTATGGTAACTGTGCCTGGACGACCTGCTTCCGCAACAACATCAGCTTCTTTTTGGTGCATCTTAGCATTTAAAACTTGATGTGGAATTTTACGGATATTCAGAGCTTTACTTAATAATTCACTGATCTCAACAGAAGTAGTTCCGACTAGAACGGGACGTTTACTTTCTCTCAAAGCTATTATTTCGTCTATAACGGCATTGTATTTTTCACGTTTTGTTTTGAATACTAAGTCATCTCTGTCATCACGAGCGATAGGCCTATTCGTAGGAATGACAGTAACATCAAGTTTATAAATTTCCCAAAATTCTCCAGCTTCGGTTTCAGCCGTTCCCGTCATTCCAGAAAGTTTGTTGTACATCCTGAAGTAGTTTTGGAGAGTTACTGTCGCATAGGTTTGCGAAGCAGCTTCTATTTTTACATTTTCTTTCGCCTCAATGGCCTGATGAAGCCCGTCGGAGTATCGGCGACCATCCATAATTCTACCCGTTTGTTCATCAACAATTTTAACTTTTGAATCCATAACGACATATTCAATATCTTTTTCAAACAAAGTATAAGCTTTTAATAATTGATTCATCGAGTGAATTCGCTCACTTTTTATTCTGTAATCTCGAACAAGAGCGTCTTTTTTTTCGGCTTTTTTAGAAGGGGAAATTTCAGAGGACATGATCGAATCCAATTCGGTAGACATGTCAGGCATAATAAAAAACTCAGGATTTGTCAAATTGCTTAGCATTTCTATCCCTTTATCAGTCAAATTAACTTGATTCTGTTTTTCTTCTATAGCGAAGAAAAGAGTTTCGTCCACGACTTTCATTTCTTTACCTTGATTTTGAAGATAAAATCCTTCAGTTTTTTGAAGTAAGGCCTTATTCCCGGACTGAGATAACAATTTTATTAAAGCTTTATTTTTAGGAAGAGCGCGATGGGCTCTTAAAAGTTGAAACCCTGCATCTTTTGAATTTCCTTGACTCAAGAGGTCTTTTGCTAAAGTTATTGCTTCATGGGATATGCTTTTTTGGCTATTAAATAACTCAATTACAAACTTTTTCAGATCATTGTATTCGTGTTTGTCACCATTTGGAGTTGGGCCAGAAATTATAAGGGGGGTTCGTGCGTCATCTATTAAAACAGAATCAACTTCGTCTACGATAGCATAGTTATGCCCCCTTTGGACAAGGTCATCCGCCTCTCTAGCCATATTATCTCTTAAATAATCGAAGCCGAACTCATTATTTGTACCAAAAGTTATATCTGCTGAATATGCTTTGCGTCGCCCTTCGCTGTTGGGTTGATGTTTATCAATACAATCAACACTTAAACCATGAAATTGATATAGTGGCCCCATCCACTCGGCATCTCTTTTGGATAAATAATCATTAACCGTAACAACATGGACTCCTCGACCGGAAAGAGCGTTTAAATAAACGGGGAGAGTTGCGACAAGAGTTTTCCCCTCACCAGTCGCCATTTCTGCAATTCTTCCCATATGCAAAACAGTTCCACCAAAAAGTTGAACATCATAATGTATCATATTCCATGAAACAGGAGTCCCTGCAGCCTCCCACTCATTACTCCAAGTGGCTTTTTCCCCATCGAGACTTATTGCACTTAACGATGATGATAGTTCCCTATCTAAGTTCGTGCATGTCACACGGAGTGGACCTATTGACCATTGACGAGCAGTTTCTCTGATTACCGCGTAGGCTTCAGGAAGAATTTCATTTAGAATTTTATCTTCAGCAGCTTCAGCAGCCTTACTTAATTCGTCAATTTTTGAGTAAAGAGACTCTTTGATTTCAAAGTTATTTTCTTGATCCGCACTATTTTTCAAGGAAACGATTTCCTCTCGTTCTAGTTTTGAGGATGATTTGACACGCTCTTTAAATTCCTTGGTTTTTTGACGAAGGCCATCAGGTGAAATACCCCGAATAGACTCTTCTGCATGGTGAATCTTTTCGACATATGGCTGAATCTCTTTTAAGTCTTTTTTAGATTTATCGCCCAGTAATTTTTGAAGAAGCTTTTGAATCATCTTGCATATAAAAGTACAAACCCTTGAGACACGAAGGTTATGTGATTATTTGTTAAAGCTAGTATTCCTCTGNCNTTCCAAAGAAAATCTTCATCTGACGGATAATCTGGCCATATTTCTTCTATGGATTCATAAACATCCTGATCCTCTTCTTCGATAGCTTGAATATTCTCAACTACTTCTAATGGGGCACCCGTTCGAATAGCGTAATCAATCAATTCATCCTTTGTGGCAGGCCATGGCGCATCACTTAAATAGGAGGCAAGTTCAAGAGTCCAATACATGTTTATNTNTGCTTCTTATTTTTCGCAAATATATTCTTTTTGTGGGCCTACACAAGCACTTTTTATCACATCGGTTTCCAATCTATTTCCGTGGCCCCTGTTTTTGCTGAAAACCAACGTGAAAGAGTAAATAAATAATCGCTTAATCGATTTAAAAGNGGGATTGCACTTTTNGGNAGGGGNACATCATNATTGGATANTGAATTTTGCAATTCAATTGTAANTCGTTCNGCTCGNCGGCAAATTGCTCTTGCAATATGAGTTTGACTAATTATTAAATTTCCTCCAGGTAGAATAAAGTTTTTTAAAGGAATCAATTCTGACGTCATTTTGTCAATTTTTTCTTCTAAAACTAATATCCAGTCAGATTTTACTTTTGGAAGGCTATTCACCATATCAACAGAGTCATTGGCAAGATGTGAGCCTAAAGAAAAAATCCATGATTGAATTGTTATCAGATCTTCCCCCTTGTTTTCAAATTCTTCTCGATTTGAAATTTGATCTCGTAAAAGACCGATATGGCAATTTAATTCATCAAGAGCTCCATAAGAATGGATTCGCACATTAGACTTGCTTAAACGTTTCCCGCTGTAAAGACTCGTTTTGCCCCCATCTCCAGTTTTAGTATAAATTTTCACTTCTTATTAAATTAAAATGTCTTTTTTTTAATAGGCTCTTTTTGAAACCCCTTCAANATAATTTACAAAAGATTGGTTAGATACTCGATTNCCNCCNGGAGTTGGGTAATTCCCNGTAAAATACCAATCACCCAAATTTTCAGGACAGGCGATGTGTAAGTCTTCTATGGTTTGATAAATTATTTCAACTTTTGCTCGAACATTTTCAGGAGTAAGCATTTCTGAGATTTTTTCGGAAATTTCTGATGCCTTAAAAGGTTTATAAATTGATTTTACTACATTTTTCTGNAGNGACATTTCTTTTTTAAGTTCNGACTTAGCCTCTTTATAGGNNTTTTNTATAATTGAACTTAACCCTCTTTCTTTTAGTAATTCAATAGCTGCTCGGAATGCTGCAAATTCATTCATTTTTGCCATATCAATACCATAACAATCTGGAAATCGTATTTGTGGCGCGGAGCTTACAATAATTATTTTTTTCGGGCCTAGCCGATCTAACATCTTTAAAATGCTTTTTCTCAATGTAGTCCCCCTTACAATGCTATCATCNACAGCCACAATGGTGTCTTGCGATTCAACAACATTATAAGTACTATCATATACATGTGAAACCATGTCATCACGAACTAAATCTTGAGCTATAAAAGTTCGAAGCTTGATGTCTTTCCAAGCAATTTTTTCTANCCTAGGCTTGCGTTCAAGAACTTTTAAAAGATCTTCCTCTGATGAACTATTCTTAAGTTTTAATAATTGTTTTACTTTAACTTTATTTAATTCTGTTTCAACTCCTTTAACTAGGCCGTANAATGAAATTTCAGCTGTATTTGGTATAAAGCTAAAAATAGTTTTATCTATATTATTATCAGCAGCATTGAATACTTTTTTAGCTAATCTCNTTCCTAGTTCGATTCTTTCATTATAAATGGCGCCATCATTACCTCTTGAAAAATAGATTCGTTCGAATGAGCAAGCAAGTTTACTTTTTGGCTCTAAAATTTTTTTTATGGAGACCTCACTACTTCTTCGAATCCATATCATGTGTCCAGGAGGGACTTCTTTTACTTGATCAAACTTTAAATCAAATGCGGTTTGAATGACCGGTCGTTCTGAAGCGACTACGGCAATTTCTTCATCAAAATAATAGTAAGCGGGACGAATTCCATTCGGGTCTCTAATTAAAAATGAATCTCCTTGACCAACCATTCCTCCCATTGCATATCCACCGTCCCAGCCTTTTGAAGCTTTTTTCATGACTCTTTGAAGATCAATATTATCAATTTGAAAATTAGACTTTTGAACTTTGTTTAAGTTGAGGTTTTTTTCAGATTCAGACTTCAGACGATCATTTTCTTGGTCTAAGAAATGACCAATTTTTTCCATTACTGTTACAGTATCTGCTTGTTCTTTGGGATGCTGTCCAATAGAAATTAATTCTTCAATTAATTCAGATGTATTCGTCATATTGAAGTTCCCTGCTAGTATGAGATTTCGACTCATCCAATTGCTTTGTCTCAGAAAGGGGTGGCAGGACTCAATGGAATTAGATCCAAAAGTCCCATAACGGAGATGGCCGAGATATGCTTCACATGCGAAAGGTAGATTTTTTTTTACCCATTTGACGTCTTTAATATTTTCAACTTTTCCGTTTATTAATTCTTGAACGCGCTTTTGAATTCGATTGTAAATATCCTGCATCGGATTATTTTCAATTGACCTGTATCTACTGATATATCTTTGCCCCGGCGGCATATCTAATTTAATTCCAGCCAATCCAGCGCCATCTTGCCCTCGATTGTGCTGTTTCTCCATCATGAGAATCATTTTGTCTAGACCATAGAGAGCGGAACCATATTTTTTTTGGTAATGGTCAAGGGGCTTGCGAAGCCGCAGAAGGGCAATTCCGCATTCATGTTGGATAGCGTCGCTCATTTATATTTTTTCAAAAACCAAAGGTAGCACTTCACTAACTTAGCTCAAATTGTTTGAAAAAATTTATGAGGTCACCAGTTATAGATATTCACACACACATTCTTCCTAAGAAGATTCCTTCATTTGCTAAGAAATTTGGATATGGAGGTTTTATTAGTCTTGACCATCATTGCAAGGGATGCGCTAGAATGGTTAAAGATGATGTGTTTTTTAGAGAGGTTGGTGAAAATTGCTGGGATCCAAAAGTACGATTAAGCGAATCCAAAGATTCAGGAGTGGATATTCAGGTTTTATCTACAGTGCCAGTCATGTTTAATTATTGGGCTAAACCAAAAGACACTCTAGAAACTTCAAAATTTCTAAATGATCACATTGCGAATATAGTTCAAGCATATCCCAAGAAATTTGAGGGCCTTGGCACATTACCAATGCAGTCTCCTGAGTTGGCCTTATTAGAACTTAACCGTTGTAAAACAATTGGCTTAAAGGGTATTCAGATTGGAAGTCATATAAATTCTTGGAATTTAGATGCTCCAGAATTGTACCCCGTTTTTCAGGAATGTGAGAGGCTAAATATGTGTTTGTTTGTTCATCCATGGGACATGATGGGGTCAAGTACAATGAAAAAATACTGGCTTCCTTGGCTAGTGGGGATGCCAGCAGAATCTAGTAGGGCGATTTGTTCTTTGATTTTTGGTGGAGTATTGGAGAGATTGCCAAAATTGAGAATAGCAATAGCTCATGGGGGAGGGAGCTTTCCATCTACCATTGGTAGAATTGAGCATGGATTCAACGTTAGGCCGGACCTATGTGCGATTGATAATAATACTTCTCCATCGAGCTATCTCGGTAAGTTTTGGTTAGATAGTCTAGTACATGACAGAAAAACACTGAATAATATTGTCGATTTAGTCGGTGAAGACCGAGTCATTTTGGGTTCAGATTATCCTTTCCCACTAGGAGAAAATAGACCTGGAAATCTTATTCGAAACATGGATTGGCCAAAATTGAAAAAAGAAAAAATTTTAGGAACCAATGCTTTGTATTGGTTAAATGGCTGATATGTCAGCTTACGTATACTTTTTTTGCTAAGTTTATTGGAATTTGAATTTCTTTAGAGTTTTTGCATTTCAGATTTATAAAACCCGTTTTAGAAGAAATCACTTTCATTTTCATTCCTAAACGAAGCCCCAATAAATCCAAATCTTTCAAAAATCTAGAAGAGTCTTCTAGCACCCCAGAAAATTCACAGTTTTTACCTGCTGCCACCTCAGTTAAAATACGGTTTTTAATCAAGGGAATTTTTAAATCATTACCTGGGATCGGGTCTCCATGTGGGTCAAGTTTTGGAAAGTTTAAGAATTCATCTAGCCTTTGCGTTAATTTTTCACTTTTCACATGCTCAAGCTCTTCGGCAACATCATGAACCTCGTCCCAATTGAATTTTAGTTTTTGGTGTAAGAATACTTCCCAAAGTCTATGTTTTCTTGTGAGAGACGTAGCTAATTTTTTTCCTAAGTCCGTAAAAAGAATTGAGCCATATTTTTGAAATTTAACTANTCCTTTTCGGTTAAGTTTTTTCACCATAGAATTAACACTTGGAGGAGAGACATGAATTTTGTCAGCAATAGTATTTGTAGTTATNCTTTGACCTGATTGNGTCAAATTGAGCATTGCTTTCAAATAGTCTTCCTCACTGCGAGTTATTTTTAGATCATCATTAGGATTCATTCCGTAAATCTTAAATCAGCCTCCATCACAGATCCACAATTATCGCATGTTCGATGCTCCTTAGAGCGATAAAAGTTTTTAAAATGAGATAAAAAGTCAGTCTCAATATTTTTTAAATCAAAGTAAACTTCATGTAAAAGAAAATTACATGAGTCACAATACCATAGGAGNCCATCTCGGAAACCCCGCCCTTCTCTTTTTCGTTCAACAACTANACCAATACTNCCCTCTTTCCTAATTGGAGAATGAGGAGTTNTTGCTGGGACAAGAAGCATATCTCCTGCTTTTAATATATGNTCTACGGGNCCGTTTTTCTCCTGAAGACGAACCGTTATTTCTCCTTCCAGTTGGTAAAAAAACTCTTCGGTTTCGTTGTAATGATAATCTTTTCTGGCATTTGGTCCGGCAACTACCATAACAATGTAGTCATCCGAATCAGGTGTCAGATTTTTATTNCCTACNGGNGGAACCAGTTTATGACGGTTCTCACTTAGCCAGTTATTGAAATTGAAAGAANNACTCATTTTTTAAAGATAATTAATGAAAACGCATTTGTACCGATTTAAAACTCTTTTTATGGTTTTAATGTTAANTGATTATATTTTTCTCATCCAAAAGAATGTTGTTCNCTTTAAATTTCGGATTTTTGTCAAATGATCAACCAAAATANTTAATGAAATTTTTGAACNTAAAAAATCAATTNCCCATTTTAGGTCAAAAGATTAACGGAAAGCCATTAGTCTATTTAGATAATGCTGCAACTACTCAAAAGCCGCAGGCGGTTATTAACGCGGTTTCAAATTATTATAAAAGCATCAATAGTAATGTTCACAGAGGNGTCCATANNTTAAGCGATAAAGCAACAGACGCTTTTGAATTAGTTCGTGAAAAATTAAGATATCATATTAACGCTAAGCATAATTACGAGGTCATCTTTACAAAAGGGACAACTGAGTCAATAAATATAGTTGCTCATGGCTTTAGGTCTCTTCTCAAGGCTGGTGACGAAATTCTAGTCACAGAGATAGAACATCATAGTAATTTGGTTCCATGGCAAATGCTTGCTTCATATTCAGGGGCTAAATTGAAATACATAAGGTTGCTTCCAAATGGAGAGTTAGATGTTTCTAATTTAAAGTCATTAATTCATGACAAAACAAAAGTAGTCGCCTTTAATCATATTAGTAATGCCCTTGGAACAATAAACCCTGCTCGAAAAATAATTAAAGCTGCACATAAAGTAGGCGCTTGCGTTTTAATAGATGGAGCCCAAGCAATGCCGCATTTAAAATTTGACGTTCAAGATCTAGATGTCGATTTTTATGTAGGCTCTAGCCACAAAATGTACGGTCCTGCAGGAGTTGGATTTTTGTACGGTCGATCAAATTGGTTAGAGAAGTTACCCCCTTACCAAGGCGGCGGAGAGATGATAGAAGACGTACATATCTTGAATAGTACATATGCAGGATTGCCTCATAAGTTTGAAGCGGGAACGCCAAATATTGAAGGAGTAATTGGTTGGGGAGTTGCAATTGATTGGTTAAACGATATTGGTATTGAAAAAATTCAAATTCATGAGAATGAGCTTCTAAAATATGCGACTCAAAAGATGCACCAAATATCAGAGGTGATACTTTATGGAGAAGCAAAAGAAAAAGCGGCAGTGATTTCATTTAATGTAAGAGACGCTCACCCATACGATGTTGGAGTACTTTTAGATCAAATGGGAATTGCAGTTAGAACGGGTCACCATTGCGCTCAGCCAATTATGTCGTGTTATAATATTCCAGGTACGATTCGAATTAGCCTTGCAGCATACACTACCAAAGAGGATATCGACTTATTTCTTACAGGTCTGAAAAAAGCCATTTTACTTTTGAAATAATGCAAAGAATTTTAAACATTGAAAACGATATAATTGAAGAGTTTTCTTTTTTTGAAGACTGGATGGATAAATATGCTCATCTTATTTCTTTGGGAAAAGATTTAAAACAGATGTCGCATGCGGACAAGTCCGATGAAAACCAGATAAAAGGTTGTCAGAGTCAAGTTTGGTTGAATGCTAGACTAAAAGATAAAACAATTCAGTTTGATGCTGATTCTGACGCTGTAATTACTAAGGGGATGATTGCGTTATTACTGAGAGTGGTTAACGGTCAGAGCCCAGAAGATATTGCTGATTACGAATTTAAATTTCTGGAAGAAATAGGATTAACTACACACCTTTCTCCCTCAAGAGCGAATGGTTTACTCAGTATGGTAAAACAAATAAGATTATATGGCGTTGCATTTCAAGGAAAAGAAATATGAAGGAAAAGAAATATGAAGGAAATGAATGATGATGATATGCAAAAATTAGGTGAAAAATCCATAGAGGTTCTTCATTCAATTTTTGACCCTGAAATTCCTGTTGATATTTATGAGCTAGGTTTAATTTATGATATTGAGGTTAGTGAAGATGCTGATATTCATATACTTATGACTCTGACTTCACCGAATTGTCCAGTTGCTGAATCTCTTCCTTTGGAGGTAAAAGAAAAAGTAAAAACCATTCCTGAAGCTAATGAGGTAGAAGTTGAAATCACATTTGACCCTCCTTGGACAAAGGATATGATGAGTGAATCAGCACGTTTAGAACTGGGAATGCTATGAATGAAAATGTTGGGATTGACGCCATCAACTTTTCTTTACCAAGATTGACATTACCGATAGAAGATTTGGCAGAAGCTAGAGGTCTTGAAGTTGAAAAATTAAAGTTTGGTCTTGGTCTTAAGTCCATGTCAGTCTGTGATTTAGATGAAGACGTTGTTACACTTGCTGCTGACGCAGTATGGAAATTGATTGAACGCGAGTGTCTAAACCCGAAGGAAATTGGAAGAATTTATCTGGGAACGGAGTCATCAGTTGATGCCGCCAAACCGACATCAACATATGTGTTGGATCTTCTTGAAAGAAAGTTGGAAGTTAATTATGGCCCTAGGTCTTTATCACATTGCGATGTCGTTGACATGACTTTTGCTTGTGTTGGCGCAGTTGATGCATTTCAAAACTCACTTGATTGGGTCTCGATAAAAAAAGATAGAAAAGCGATTGTGGTGGCTTCAGATGTGGCAAAATATTCTCCATCTAGTTCAGGGGAATACACTCAGGGTGCAGGAGCAGTATCCATGCTCCTTTCCAAGAATCCAAGAATCTTAGCCTTGGATTCAGATTTTGCTGTATCAATTCAAAGCACTGGAGACTTTTTTAAACCTAGAAGAACATTTAAAAAATTAGAATTATTACAAGAGGCTTCAAATTTACTTGGGTTAGAAAAATTGACTGATGAAGTCGTAAAACGTTTAGAATCCAAATCAGATGGCTTTTGGGGCACACCTATGAATATCATTGATCAATTTCTTGAATTTCCTATCTATGATGGCCCCTTTTCGAATGAATGTTATGTCTCTCGAGTTCGGGAAGCTTTAATTCGGTATGAAAATAAAAGATCGCAAAACGTACTTGATGATTGGGATGGAATGATATTTCATTTGCCATATGCTTTTCAAGGCAGAAGAATGTGGCCAGAGATTTCCTTGGATCTTTACAGAAAAGCTGGCCGATTAAGTGAGATCGAGAAAGCAATAGGTGAGAAAGAAACTGAGGTAAGTGATAAAAGACAGTTTATAAGACTTTGGAGTAAATCAGAGTTATTTAAAAAAATCATAAAGGAAAAAATAGCACCAGGAGAGCAGGCTTCGCAACGCATTGGAAATATGTATACAGCATCCATATTCATGGCATTCCTTAGCAAAATATCTTTGAGTCCAGAAGAAGGAAAGAATCTTAAAAATAAGAGAATAGGCTTTTTATCCTATGGCTCTGGATCAAAGTCAAAAGTGTTTTCAGGCACAATACAAAATTTGTTTGAAAATCAAATACATGGAATTAATTTATTTGATAGTTTGAACTCATCAATAAAAATCGATTTTAAAACCTATGAAGATTTGCATCAACGTAAATTGGAATTGCCAATTTCAAAAACTAGTGGTTTTAGTCTAAAAAAAATTGGCGAAAAGGATCTGGAGACTGGATATCGTTTTTATGATATAAAATAAATTTTTCAAGATGGAAGAAATAAGAAATAGGGTTTCAGAATCAAAATCTTTGGTGGTGTTTGACCTTGAAGATTATTTCCCCCCAGCAGGAATTTCTGAGTTTGATCTTGCCCCGATGCTCGACAATGGTGTGATGCGAGAAAAAAAATGTAGAGATTTTTTTGCAAAAATGGACCCCTCAATTTTTAGGGATCAATTAGTTACTTTTTTTTGCTCAAAAGAGGCAATATTACCTCAATGGATTTGGCCAATGGCCTCCAATTCAGTTGCTAAAGAAGCTTTGTATGTTACTTCTGGTAGCAAAAACGAAGCGCTTCAGGCTTATTATGCCCAGCGATTATCTCGTGTCCATTGGTCAGATTTCTCAGGGAAAAAAGTATTGTTAAAAGGATGCGGTCAATACCCGGTGCCCGACTCTGCATATTTGCAAGCCGCAATGCATTTAAGTTTAACAGCACAGAAATTGATGTATGGTGAAGCATGTAGTAACATATTAATAAAATCGAACAAAAAATAAAATGCAAGATCTGAATACGGATTTTCGACTAATAAGTCTTAATAGAAAGATAGATCCATTAAGAAAAGAAATTCTAAATCACCAGTTATATTCATCAATGAAATCATTATCAGAAGTTCGTGTTTTCATGGAGCATCATATATATGCAGTTTGGGATTTTATGAGCTTGCTAAAAGCATTGCAGCAAGATTTAACATCTATTAAATCAGCATGGACACCAACAAAAGATAGGTCATCAAGAAAATTAATAAATGAAATAGTTTGTGCTGAAGAAAGTGATGTTGACTTGAATGGGAATCCTGCAAGTCATTATGAACTATATCTAGATGCAATGAGGCAAGCCGGTGCTAAAACTCGACCTATTATAAAATTTGTTCAAAAGCTAGAGGAAGGTTTTAATCAAAGGGAAATAGTTCGCTTTAACATCTCAGAAGCAGATGAGGATTGTATGAATTTTATAAGAAGTACTCAAAAAATCATTAAGCGTGGAAAGACCCACGAAATTGCAGCAGCATTTACATTTGGTAGAGAGGATTTGATTCCTGATATGTTCACCTCTTTGGTTAAAAAACTTTATGAGGACCACCCCTCAGAGCTTTCTGCATTTGTTTATTATTTGGATCGGCACATTGAGCTTGATGGAGATGAGCATGGCCCAATGGCTTTGAAAATGATACATAACTTATGTCAGGACGATGATATAAAGTGGCAAGAAGTTGAGGCCGCCAGTATGGAAGCTTTAAAAGCAAGACTTACACTTTGGGATCGTATTCACTCCAAAATTTGAGATCACAGCATTTAGATTACAATTATTATCTTCGCTCTCCTATGAAAAAAATACTTGTTTGCCTACTAGCTCTATTACTACTTTTTCCAAATCCAGTAAGTGCTGATGAAGGGATGTGGATTCCCTTATTGTTAAAGAAACTTAATTACAGAAATATGAAAAAGGCGGGACTAAAACTCTCTGCAAAAGATTTATATGATGTAAATAATGGNTCCTTAAAAGATGCAATAGTTTCTTTTGGCGGTTTTTGTACCGGTGAGGTGATTTCAAATCAAGGTTTAATTTTAACAAACCATCATTGTGGATATGATGCAATTCAAAAACACTCTACTCTAGAAAATAATTATCTCGAAGATGGTTTTTGGGCCATGAACCTGCAGGAAGAGAAATCTAACCCCGGGCTTTTTGTAAATTTTTTGATTAGGATCGAAGATGTTTCAAAAGAAATAAATAAATCACTTAGCGATACGATGTCAGAAAGAGAGAGAGCTATGGCCATATCGGCAGCCTCAAGAGCCCTAACATCGAAAGCGACGGAAAAGACTGATTACCAGGCCTCCGTTGAATCTTTTTATCATGGTAATGAGTTTTATTTATTTGTTTATGAAAAATTTAGTGACGTACGTTTGGTTGGCGCACCGCCAAGCAGTGTAGGTAAATATGGTGGAGATACAGATAATTGGATGTGGCCACGACAAACAGGAGACTTCTCAATATTTAGAGTTTATTCAAACAAAGACGGTAAAGGAGCAGACTATAGCGAAGACAATATTCCTTTGCGCCCCAAGCATTCTTTACCTATTAGTTTAAAAGGAGTTGAAGAAGGCGATTTTACAATGGTATGGGGATATCCAGGAAGTACTGATCGATACCTTTCGAGTTTGGGTGTTCAGCAGGCAATAGATATTTACAATCCTTCTGTTGTGGAGGTTCGTGACGCAAAATTAAAGGTAATGAGAAGTTACATGAACGCAGACCCTAAGACAAAGATCATGCTAGCTTCATCCTACGCGCAAACAGCAAATTACTGGAAATATTACATCGGCCAAACGGAGCAATTAATTAAGAATAATGTTTTTGAGAAAAAAACTGATTTAGAATCAAGATTTGTGAACTGGGTCTCAAAGGATGAGAAACGAAAATCTGAATATGGTGAGACTTTATCATTATTAAAAGAATACTATTCAGGAAGCGACTCAACGGTAAAAAATAGAGTTTATTTAGTTGAGGCACTAATTACCGGCCCATCATCAGCACTATTTGCATATCGGGCATTAGGCGGATTAGAACGTGCACTTGAAAACCCAGCGATGCTAGAAAAAATTCGTCCTAGAATTTTGGAGGGAGCAAAAGCCCATTTTTCCGAATTTCATGCTGAGTGTGATCGTGATTTAATGGCGACATTATTTAAAATGTATTCAAATAAAATCTCCAAATACCAACAGCCAGATTTTTTAAAGAAAGTAAAAGAAACGGATAGCTCATTTGAGGCATATGCAAATCGCATTTATGAAACTTCTATTTTTATGTCTGAAGACCGGTTTATGAGTTTTCTCTTAAATCCTGATAGTTCTACTCTCGCAGATGATCCGCTCGTTCAAATAGCTAAAGATTTTAGAAAATCATATTTTGGCTCAATGAATGAGGAGCTTTCTTCAAAAAAGGAAAAAGGATATAGACTTTTGACCAAAGGCCTAAGAGAAATGCTACCTAATGAGGACTGGTCACCTGATGCAAACAGTACGATGAGAATGACATATGGTAGCATTGGTTCATATGAACCAAAAGATGGTGTGACATATGATTATTACACTACTCTTTCCGGTGTTATGGAAAAAGAAGACGAAACGAATCCAGAATTCTTTGTGCCGAAAAAGCTGAAAGAGCTCTATCAGAATAAGGACTATGGTCAATATGCAGATAAAAATGGAGATTTGCCTGTCGGACTTATTTCTAACAATGACATTACTGGAGGGAATTCAGGATCACCACTCATTAATGCAAAAGGAGAGTTGATTGGAGTAGCATTTGATGGAAACTGGGAAGCAATGTCAGGAGATATCTTTTTTGAAGATCAAATTCAACGTACCATTAGCGTAGATATTCGCTATGTATTGTTTATTGTAGATAAATACGCTGGTGCCAAACACCTTATTGATGAAATGGTATTGAACTAGATTTAATCGTCCATTCTCTCAAGAGCTCTTGAGAGCTCATCAAGGTTTTTGAAACTCAAAATTATTTGCCCTCCTCCATCAGGCTTAATCTTAACCTTGGCGTCGAGTCCGAGTTTTTTTTGGAATATATCTGCAGCCTCGATATTTTGAGAACCTTTTTGCAATTGCTTTTCCTGTGTTAAGTTCCTAACGGCTTTTTCCAGCTGGCGAACACTCCAAGATCCTTTAATGCATTGATGATAAAGATTATCTCTTTGTGAATTTTCGGATATTCCTACAAGAGCTCTTGCATGTCCCATTGTAATATCTCGATCTCGTAAGCCGGCTTGGACAAGAGGAGACAGCTTTAGAAGGCCGATGTAGTTAGCAACAGTTGATCGATTTTTGCCAACTCTGTCAGAAGTTTGCTGCTGAGTTAGGTTACAATCTGTCATTAGTCTATTGTACGAAAGGGCTATTTCCATTGGATCCAAATCGCGTCTTTGAATATTTTCAACCAAGGCCATTTCCAGAGCTTCTTGATCATCAGCCACGCGCACAAAAACAGGAATGCTTTTTAGACCAACAATTTTGGCTGCCCTGTACCTTCTCTCTCCAGAGATAATTTGATAATGCCCATCTTCAATGCTCCTAACTGTAATGGGCTGAATAATTCCTAAAGATTCTATAGAAATGGCTAAGTCATTTATTAAGTCCTCTTCAAAATTGGTTCTGGGTTGCGAGGGGTTAGGTTCAATTTTGGTGATATCTAAGAGAAAAGAGTCAGAGATAATTTTTTCTGAGGATACAGTTTCTTGGACCTGACCTGAATCAGGTTTTAATAGTGCGGATAGCCCGCGGCCCATGGCCGGACGTTTAGGTAAAGACATAAATCAAATATCGTAATTAAAAGACATATAATTTGATATTTTCTACATTCCATGATAGCTTACCTTTGCGCCCAATAACCATGAAGGATATTCGGAATTTTTGCATTATTGCACACATTGATCACGGGAAAAGCACTCTTGCTGATCGCTTGATGGAGGAGACTCAAACAGTTTCTGCACGTGAGCAAAAAGATCAACTGCTTGATAATATGGATCTCGAAAGAGAAAGAGGGATCACAATAAAGAGTCATGCAATTCAAATGGATTACTTGCATGATGGACAGGATTATCGTTTTAATCTTATAGACACTCCTGGACATGTAGATTTTAGCTATGAAGTAAGCAGGTCAATATCCGCATGTGAAGGTGCTCTTTTGATAGTCGACGCAGCTCAAGGGATACAAGCACAAACGATTTCAAATTTATATCTGGCTATAGAGCATGATTTGGAGATTATTCCAATAATGAACAAAATTGATTTACCTAGTGCAAACCCAGAAGATGTAGCGGATCAAATTATTGAGTTAATTGGTTGTAAGAGAGAAGACATTTTAAGCGTTTCGGCGAAAACAGGCGATGGGATACCAAACTTACTAGAGGCTATTTTGACACGAATCCCTTCACCAAANGGCGATGTTAACGCGCCTTTNCAGGCGGTTATTTTTGATTCTGTTTTTAANCCTTTCCGTGGAATAGAAGCAATATTTAGGGTGTCAAGNGGAAAAATCAGCAAGGGNGAAAAAGTAAAATTTATGGCAACAGGTAGAACCTATTCTGCTGATGAAATTGGAATTTTACGATTGAACAAAGATCCGAAAAATGAGCTATTAGCAGGAGATGTTGGTTATATTATTTCAGGAATAAAAGAGGCAAAAGAGGTAAAAGTTGGAGATACAATTACATCGGTTGAAAACCCTGCGCTTAAAGCTTTGGCTGGCTTCGAAGATGTTAAACCTATGGTTTTTGCCGGGATTTACCCCGTCGACACAGAAGAATTTGAGGAGTTAAGGGCATCTCTAGAGAAGTTAAGGCTGAATGATGCCTCACTATCATTTGAAGCAGAAACTTCTGCGGCTTTAGGGTATGGTTTTCGTTGTGGTTTTTTAGGCATGCTACATTTAGAAATAATTCAAGAACGCCTTGAGCGCGAATTTAATATGACAGTTATAACAACTGTACCTAACGTGTCATATCGAGCTTACAATAAGTCAAGTCCAGACTCTATGTTTCTNGTTAATAACCCCTCTGATTATCCAGANCCCTCGGGATTNGATAGAATTGAAGAGCCATTTATTAAGGCTCAAATAATCACAAAGTCNGAATATGTNGGAGGTGTTATGAATTTATGTATTGATAAAAGGGGTGTTATTACGGGCCAATCCTATTTAACNNCCGACCGCGTNGAGCTCTCTTTTGATATGCCTCTAGCTGANATTGTATTTGATTTTTATGATCGTCTCAAAACAATTAGTAGAGGCTATGCGAGCTTTGATTATCAACCGATTGGGTATAAATCATCTCAACTTGTTAAAGTGGATATTTTGTTAAATTCCGAGCCCATTGACGCACTAAGCGCTCTTATTCATAAAGAACACAGCCATGATATTGGCAGAAGGCTCTGTGAGAAATTAAAAGAATTAATACCTCGTCAGCAATTTGTTATCGCAATTCAAGCTGCGATTGGAGCGAAAATAATTGCAAGAGAGACACTAAGTGCTCTAAGAAAAGATGTGACGGCCAGATGTTATGGTGGCGATATTACCCGTAAAAGAAAATTACTAGAGAAGCAGAAAAAAGGCAAAAAGCGAATGAGGCAGCTAGGGAATGTAGAAATCCCTCAAGATGCTTTTTTNGCAGTTTTAAGATTAAATGATTGAAGCAACAAACCTTTAATTATTTGGGACTAACTTCGTTATCATGTCAAAGAAGGAATCCTTAGATAAATTAAAATCCTTAAGAAAGCAAGCACGACAAGGCGGAGGGAAAAAGAGAATAGAAGCCCAGCATGCTAAAGGAAAGCTTACGGCTCGTGAAAGATTAGAGTTACTTTTTGATAATGGTGAATTTGAAGAGATTGGTCAAATGGTCACTCATAGGAGCACACTTTTTGGATTAGATAAAAAAAATTTTCTTGGTGACGGTGTAATAACAGCATTTGGAAGAGTTGATCAAAGGTCAGTTTATGCCTATGCTCAAGATTTTACTGTTTTGGGCGGTTCATTGGCGGAGGCACACGCTGAAAAAATNTGTAGAATCATGGATTTAGCACTACAAAATGGGGTTCCTATTATTGGCTTGAANGATTCAGGTGGTGCCCGAATTCAAGAAGGTGTTGTCTCTTTGGGGGGATATGCAGATATTTTTTTTAGAAATACAAAGGCTTCAGGTGTA
Organism: Owenweeksia sp. TMED14; assembly: GCA_002167805.1. Taxonomy (GTDB): domain Bacteria; phylum Bacteroidota; class Bacteroidia; order Flavobacteriales; family Schleiferiaceae; genus TMED14. The sequence continues at coordinate 56,151 of NHBT01000011.1, forward strand.
ATTCCACAATTGAGTTTGATCATGGGTCCATGTGCAGGAGGGGCGGTTTATTCTCCAGCATTAACGGATTTCGTTGGAATGGTTGATAGCACTAGCTATATGTTTGTTACTGGCCCTAATGTGGTTAAAACAGTTACTCATGAAGAGGTGAGTTCTGAATCTCTGGGAGGTTCAGAAACTCACGCATCAAAAAGTGGAGTCTCTCATTTTTCATANAAAGATGAACCCTCAGCAATTNCAGGNTTTAAAAAACTGCTATCATTCTTACCTCAAAATTGTGAAGATTTAGTCCCAAAATATGGATACGAGTCTATGGATGAATCTAGGCCTGTATTAGAAGAAATAATTCCTATTAGTTCTGAGAAGTCTTATGATATGAGAGAGATTATNAATGAAATCGCAGATTCAGATTCCTTTTTTGAAGTCCATGAAAATTGGGCCGAAAATATAGTTGTCGGTTTTGCTCGTCTTGCGGGCCGGTCATTAGGCATAGTGGCTAATCAGCCTTTATTTCTAGCCGGCGTATTAGATAATCAAGCCAGCAGAAAAGGCGCTCGGTTTGTTCGCTTTTGTGATGCTTTTAATATTCCTTTATTAGTGCTTGAAGATGTACCTGGATTTTTGCCGGGCACAGATCAAGAATGGAATGGAGTAATAACAAATGGGGCTAAGCTTCTTTTCGCTTTTTCTGAGGCAACCGTTCCACGGATTACAGTAATCACAAGAAAGGCTTATGGCGGAGCATATGATGTAATGAATTCCAAGCACATTGGTGCAGACATGAATTATGCATGGCCTAGCGCTGAAATNGCNGTCATGGGGTCTAAGGGCGCTGCAGAAATTATTTTTAAAGACGAAATAAGAAATTCAGAGGACCCAGAGACCACTTGGAAGAAAAAAGAAAATCAATACGCCTCAGAGTTTGCAAATCCTTATAAAGCTGCAGCGAGAGGTTTTCTGGATGAAGTAATAGAGCCTAAAGAGACCCGTTTTAAGTTGATCAAAGCGTTTGATATACTGGAAAATAAAGTTGTTGAGCCGCCAAAGCGTAAACATGGTAATATTCCATTATAAAAATCATTTGTCTGGTAAGGTTCACTGATTAACTTTGTCGACCCAAAACGGTGCCCCATCGTCTAAAGGCAGGACAGCGGTTTTTGGTACCGTCAGTCTAGGTTCGAGTCCTAGTGGGGCAACTTTATATCCTTGGTAAATCCATACAGATTTACCAAGGATTTTTTATTTCGTCAAAAAGAACTTGAAGGTTTTATTGTCAATTTTTATGAAATAGCTCCCACTCGGCCAGTGACTGGGGATTTCAATTCCATCAGACATTTTGTAGTACTTCATTATTCTGCCTAGGGAGTCAATAATTTTAATTTTATTTCTAAACCTTGATGGATTCCTATTTGTTGTAAAATATAATTTTTGACCCCGAGAAAGGACGGTTGGCCAAATTTTATTGGAATTTAGCTCCTCTTCATTGGTTCCAATTGTTGTCAATGACTTTGTGATGGCATCAGCTCCATTACAATCATTTGAAACAGCCAAAGTGACATTATAAAAGAGCCCTGGGGGATTGTAGGTATGGGTTACTACTTTGCCAACTCCTGAATCGCCATCTCCAAAATACCATTTGTAGTAAGTGGCTCCCAAAGAGACTTCAGCATCAAAATCTATAACCATTCCAGCGGGCCCAGTAGAAACTAATTGCGCAGTCCAATTCGCAAGAATGGAGTCAGCTGGGTCGCAGATATCAATAACAGAGCTAAAGCTATTGGTGTCGTTACAGTTATTGTAAGATTTTAATGTTACATTAAATATGCCGGAGGAAGAATAAGTATGTGAAACGGTTGTCCCGGAACCAAAATTCCCATCACCAAAGTCCCATAAGAAACCTGATGAACCATTTCCTCCAGATGATACTTGGAAATCATAGGTAAACCCATTCTCTTGAAATGTAAAAACAGGATTGCCAAGAGAAGAGCAAACGTTCACTATTTGAGTCGTATCATCAACAGAGCCGCAGGGCAATTGGACTGTTAGCTTCACGTTATAAGATCCTGGGGTACTATAGGTGTGGAAAGCCGGAGTTCCGCTTCCTGAACTGCCATCACCAAAATCCCACGTGCATTGAGCATTGGTGGGAACATTAGAAGCCACGAATCCGCGAGAGAGAAAATTTCCATAATCGTAAAAAGATGCTAAAGCTGGAGGGCAAAATGGGGCTTCATCAATACAGAAATCATCAACGGCAATTTTCGCAGCTTGAGCACTTCTAGTTCCCGTTATTCGAAATCTTACAGTGTCATTTTGATATTGCAGAAGGTTCACAATGTTTTGTTGCCAAGGTGAATTTTTTTGTTGTGTTGGCGCTAAAGATATCAAAGTATTAGGGCCGCTGGCGCTTGTCCACCCATTACCGAAATCGATGTCTACAGACAGAGATTGAATGGCGGTACCATATAAATGACTTTTAAAATAAACTGCCGGAGTATCTAGTGCTGTTAAATCAAACCATGGAGTGGTAATGCTTGTTGAGTTTATTGGACTATTTCCATCTGGCTGGGTAAACATATATTTCCCAGTTGTAGAAACAACACTTTGTCCGGGCCCCGAAGAATTCCATGTTGACCCACCGGTTTTAAAACTCCAAATAAAACCTGTAGAATCAGAGCGCGACCAGCAATTGCCAATACTTCCATAAAAACCCGGTCCAAAACTAGGGTAGTATCCGACCCACGAGGAGTCTTCAAAGTCTTCACAATAAGGAGCTAAAATGGGTAGACAGCTTGATGAAGTAGATTGAAAACTGGACTCTGAATTTAGCCTAGATAAAGAGTCCTGCTTTAAGGGTTCAATTTTTAGATTACTTTCCGCTGAAAAAACACTTGAATTTATCAACATTGAAAGGAGAAAAAAAGTAGGTATTTTGAGATTCATGGATAGAAAATAAATCGTAAGTCATAAACACTTGACAAATTCAATGCCAAAAAGAAAGATAGCCGATAAGTGACAAATAAAAATTGGCCTTAGATCAAGGGGTTTAGACAATGAATTATTAGAATGGTAAACTTTAACCAACTTTTATGTATTTTTGCCACGACTTGTTGAAGAAAGAAAAGAGGGGACCGCAAGTCCCCTCTTTTGTTCTTTAAACTTTTTAGAATAGAGATGGAGTTTTTAGACTTAAAAAAATTAATTGAAACTGAGATTGCAAAAATTGATGCATTTCTCGTGGATCTTGATATTAACAATGAAAAACAAATCAAGTTGTTTGTTGACTTGATTGAGGGCCATATTTCTGTGGATCAANTAAAGTTATTAAGCCGTTCCATTGAAAATGCACTTGGCGATGCCTCAGATGATTATTCAATTGAGGTGTCCTCNCCAGGTATGTTCAGTTCTTTTAAAGTTTCGGAGCAGTATAAAAAGAATATTGGTCGATCAGTGAAAGTTAGTACTCCCGAGAGCGGAAACCCTTTTAAGGGGACTTTAAAATCATTTGACGGCAAGCAAATAGAAATCCATTGGACGGAGCGTGTCCCGAAGGCCAAAGGAAAAGGAAAAATGGACAAGAATATTAATAAAACCATTCCTTTAAAGGATGTGTCAAAAATTGTTTTAGACTTTAAATTCTGAAATTTTTGAATTATGGAAAATATAGCTATTATCGAATCATTTGGAGAGTTCAAAGATGAGAAAAACATCGACCGAGTTACTCTTATGTCTTTTATTGAAGAGGCTTTTCGCNTTCAACTTCGCAAGAAGTTTGAAACTGACGAAAATTTTGACGTNATTGTAAATCCGGATAAAGGAGACCTGGAAATATGGAGGAATAGAATCATTGTTAAGGATGATTCTATTGAAGATCCGAATCTAGAGATTTCATATAGCGAAGCCATCAAAATCGAGCCAGATTTTGAGGTTGGAGAGGAAGTTTCGGAAGAAATTAAAATGATCGATTTAGGTAGGCGATTCATTTTGGCATTTCGTCAAACACTAGTACAAAAAGTTCAAGAGCATGACAGTGGTGAACTCTACAAGCGCTACAAGGANATGGAGGGTGAGATCATCACGGGAGAAGTTCATCATGTTAGGAATCGTGAAATAATTATTTATGACGATCAACAAAATGAACTAATTCTTCGAAGGGATGAGATGATTCCAGAAAAAGATTTTTTTAGGAAAGGTGATACTGTAAGATCCATTGTNAAGTCAGTTGAGATTCGAGGTACTAAACCATTTATTCTCCTAAGTAGAACTGCAGATAATTTTTTAGCAAAGCTCTTTGAAACAGAAATACCTGAGGTTTTTGATGGAATAATTACTGTAAAAGGAGTCGTGCGCATACCGGGAGAAAAGGCAAAGGTAGCCGTTGAGAGTTACGATGACCGGATTGACCCTGTCGGCGCTTGCGTTGGAATGAAAGGTTCAAGAATTCACGGAATTGTTCGAGAGCTAAGAAGTGAAAATATTGATGTCATTAATTTCACTACAAATCACCAATTGTATATTCAACGGGCTTTATCTCCTGCAAAAATTACAAATATGGTCATGAACGAAGAAACCAAAAAAGTGGATGTTTATNTGCCTGCAGATCAAGTAAGTCTTGCGATCGGAAGGGGCGGAACTAACATTAGATTGGCTAGTAGGTTGACGGAGTATGAAATAGATGTTTACCGAGAAGATATTGTTCATGAAGAAGATGTCGAANTANTTGAATTNTCTGACGAGATCGAAGGGTGGGTTATTGAGCAACTTCGAAAAAGTGGATATGATACTGCCAAGAGTATCTTGAATGTCGATACTGATGACATAGCAAGGCGTTCGGATCTNGAGATTGAGACCGTTGAAGAAGTTAGAGGTGTTCTTAAAAAAGAGTTTGAAGATTAATATTTGAAACAATTAAAACGAAAATTCACAACATATGAGTAATTACCGAATTAGTAAAGTTCTCAGCGAGTTAAATATTGGACTCGATACGGCTGTCGATTATTTAAAATCGAAGGGTCATGTTGTGGATAAAAACCGCAATGCAAAAATTAATCAAATAGAATATGATTTTTTGCTTGAGAATTTNGCNTCGGATAAGACAAAAAAAGACGAAGCTGAAACACTTATTCAACAAAAGCGAGACGAAAAAGAGGCTATTCAAGCTGAGCGCGAAGAATCACCCAAAAAAAATCAAATCTTTAGAGCCGGGTTAGATCTAAAAGGGCCAAAAATTTCAGGAAAAATTGACTTGGCACCAAAGAGTCCTAAAAAACAACCAGAAGTCGTCTCAAAGGATGAGGAACTAAAAGGAGAGCAAAAAGAAGAGTTATTTCAACAGAAAAAAAATCAGGAGAAAAATTCAGATTCTAAAGTCATAGAGACTCCCTCTGATGAAAAGCTGTCATCTATTAAATCTGATGATAAAAATATTGAGCCTGAAAAAATTACAACTATATCAGAAGAGGATGCAAACCATAAGACTGAGTACAAAAAGTTAGATGGACCAAAACTGACAGGTAAAACGATAGACCTTCAACAGTTCGCAAAAAAGCCNAAAGCTGCGGGAGAAGGNGGTAAAAGAAAGCGAATTAAAACGGAGGGGCTTCAAAAGCCAGCTGCTGGAGGGGGTAGAACTACGACCGGCGCAGCCTCAGTTGGAGCTAAAAGAAGAGACAACAATCGACCTGGTTTAGGTGGAGGAAAAGGAAGAAATCCAAAGGCTCAAGCTAAACCTGAAGTTTCTAAGGCAGATATCGAAAAAAAGATAAAAGAAACTTTNGAGAAGTTNGGTGGAAGTAAAAAATCTAAAGGNTCNAAAATCAGAAGAGATAAGCGGGCTGAAAGATCTGAAGCNAAGGAAATGGCNGAAATCGAGCGTATTGAAGGAGAAAANGTTTTAAAGCTTACGGAGTTCGTGACCTTATTGGAATTTGCTAANCAAATGTCAGCCTCTCCNGCNGATGTCATCTCTACATGCATGTCTTTAGGAATNATGGCCAGTATGAATCAAAGNCTNGACAAAGAAACTTTGACAATTATTGCTGAAGAATTTGGCTTTAGTGTAGAATTCGTCGANGAGGAAATGCAAGAAGTTTTTAATGATGAAGACCAAGAGGAAAACCTTGTNTCTCGCTCTCCAATAGTTACNGTGATGGGCCATGTTGATCATGGAAAAACATCCTTGCTTGATTTTATTCGNAAAGANAATGTTATCGCTGGTGAAGCAGGTGGAATTACCCAGCATATTGGTGCATATTCAGTNCAATTACNTAATGGACAATCCATTTCTTTTTTAGANACTCCAGGTCACGAAGCATTTACTGCGATGAGGGCCCGTGGNGCACAAGTAACAGACATTGCAATCATTGTCGTTTCCGCTGATGATTCTGTNATGCCNCAAACCAAGGAAGCAATAAGTCACGCTCAGGCTGCAAATGTTCCCATCGTATTCGCAATTAATAAAATAGATAGACCTGATGCAAATCCGGATAAAATCAAGGAACAATTGAGCCAAATGAATATCTTGGTTGAAGATTGGGGAGGTAAAATACAATCACAAGATATATCTGCTAAATCTGGATTAAATGTTGATAAGCTTTTGGAAAAGGTTTTACTCGAGGCAGAGCTGCTTGATCTTAAGGCTGACCCGGATAGATCAGCAAAAGGAACAGTAATTGAGGCCACCCTTGACAAGGGACGTGGTTATGTAATTACGCTTTTAAACGAAACGGGGACATTAAAAGTTGGTGATTATATTTTAGTAGGTCCTTATTCTGGTAAAGTAAGGGCAATGATGGATGAAAGAGGAAAACAGCTGAAAACAGCAGGGCCATCTGTCCCAGTATCAATTTTAGGGCTTGATGGGGCGCCCCAAGCTGGGGACAATTATATTGTGATGTCCGATGAGCGAGAAGCTAAATCTATTGCCAATCGTCGAAATCAGCTTCAGCGTGAGCAGTCTGTCAGGTCTCAAAAAAATCTTACTCTTGATGAAATTGGGAGACGTCTTGCAGTTGGAGATTTCCAAGAGTTGAATATNGTCTTAAAAGGAGATGTNGATGGCTCTATCGAAGCNCTTTCAGACTCNTTGCAGAGANTGAGTACAGAAGAAATTCAAGTGAATATCGTTCACAAAGCGGTTGGAGGTATTACAGATAGTGATGTATTATTAGCCACGGCTTCTAAAGCAATTATCCTAGGTTTCCAAGTTCGACCTGCAGGTTCAGCAAGAAAACTTGCTGAAAAAGAAGATATTGAAATACGCCTTTACAGCATTATTTATGATGCGATTAATGATATTAAAGAGGCAATGGGCGGAATGCTCTCTCCTGACTTTAAAGAGAAAATCACATGCTCTTTGGAAATTAGAGAGACTTTTAAAATATCTAAGTTTGGTACTATTGCTGGATGTATGGTTATCGACGGAACCATTACTCGGAATTCGAAAATTCGTGTTATCCGAGACTCTGTTGTTGTTTACACTGGAGAGCTCGGNTCTTTAAAAAGGTTTAAGGACGATGTTAAAGAGGTAAAAAAGGGAACAGATTGTGGTTTAAATATTAAAAACTTCAATGATATTAAAGTTGGTGACGTGATCGAAGGCTTCAAGGAAGTCGAAGTTCAGCGTGAACTTTAATTTGTATCACTTTCGATTTCACCATCTTTTAGCCTAATTATACGGTTGGCATGCTGTGCTATTTCTTCCTCGTGAGTTACTATGATTAAGGTATTTCCATTTTTATGAATTTCTTCGAATAGCTTCATGATTTCATTTGAAGTTGATGAATCTAAGTTTCCCGTGGGTTCATCGGCAAGAATTATNGAAGGAGAATTTACCAATGCTCGGGCAATNGCNACACGTTGTCTNTGTCCGCCAGATAATTGATTTGGNTTATGGGTAATCCTATCTGATAAACCGACTTCATCTAAAACCTTTTTTGCTCGNNAGATTCTCTTCTCTTTTTTTTCGCCAGCGTAAACNAATGGCAATGCAACATTTTGAAGNGCAGTTTGTCTTGGAATAAGATTAAAAGTTTGAAANACGAAACCAATTTCTTTATTNCTCACATCNGCTAATTGATTATCATTCATTTTGCTCACATCTCGATTAGCTATCATATAAGAACCAGATGTCGGAGTATCTAGACATCCAAGCAAGTTCATCAATGTTGACTTGCCGCTACCGGAAGGGCCCATTAAGGCAACATATTCTCCTTTTTTGATTGTTAAATCGATGCCTTTTAGAACGTGAACNGTTTGAGGNCCAAGNTGGAAGTTTCGAATTATATTCTTTAAGTCTATGACAAATTCTTTCATTTTAATCGATCAAATTATAATTGAAACCTACATAAATAATCCTGCCAAAAATAGGACCCCAGACTCTTGTCGCATCAAAATTTTGAATAAAATTAGGGTGATTAGGTCGCAATATCTCGCTATTATTTATGACTCCATCGATAGGACTTTCTTGTGTAAAGTTAAATATGTTTTCAACACCTAAATAGAAGTCCCCTTTTTCAATAGATTTTCGTATTTGACAATTGAATATCCTATACGCTGGGGCGCTAACGATTATATTCCCTTCTATTCCTGGAGCCCAAGGATGAGTGCTAGGTATTGGCTGCTCTCCATGAATTTTTAGGGTCATATCCAAACTCCAATCATCTTTAAATTCTCTACTTATATTTCCCATCGCTATGTGTTTTGAAACAAAGGCGGCAGGCATTAGAATACTTATTGAATTTGTGCCGTGTATTTCATTTCGAACATTTACATCTTGATAACGATATGCTAATCGAATTTCCGTGTTTTTATTTAATTTATAATATGAAGATATACCTGCCGATCCAGATATCATTGCAAACTCAGTTGGGTTTGATGATGTAATATCTGGATAAATGTAACGGCTTCTATACGTCCAAAAGTCTTGAATTACAGCTTCATCAAACCATGTCCCATGGAGATTTGCAGTTACAGATCCAGGCATGTAGTTCAAAGTAAAATTTCCTGTATAGCTAATTCCGGCATTTGTAGAGTGCTCATATGATAATTGATCACCACCTAAAATATTTCCATATTGATTCCAAACGATTTGCCTATTACTAGCGAGCTTTCCCCATTCTTCAGTTATTGGTAGTGCCATCCTGAAACCTTGGCCAAAGACTATTCTAAATACATTTTTATCATTAGGTGCAAGTCTCACATGAATACGAGGTGAAAAAGGCAATTTGTTTTGAGACCTTGAAATTATAGAATGCCAATCTAAACGCCCCCCACCNACCAAAGTGAGAAATTCATTNGGAGCCCANGACCACTCGCTAGAAACNCCAATGTTCTGCTCTATAAANTTTTGGTTTTGATCGATATCATTCACTTTAAATTCAATATCGTATTCATCGTAGTANAAACCGACGGAGCTTGTTTGGCTNANTTTNCCCCACTCGTTTCTGAATAANACTTGTGTAAGACCGCCAATTTGAAGAGCATCGACTTCTTTTTTATTAAAAAGGTCATCTAGACTGCCCATGCTCCCATTCATATTTTGGCGATAGCTATTTACAATAATTCCTACGGATTGATTTGGATTTTTGGGATTTACCCAACCAATTTTTGAGGTATAAGCTATTCTATTTTGAATCATTTCAGATTTCCATGGGTTAATAATTGTTTGAAAGTCTGGAGATTCTATAATCTGACCTCCCGCTTTATCATCATTTAGTATGTGTAAAGAGTGAAGGCTTTCCCATCCATTTTGCCCGAAGTATCGTGCTCGGATCATTCCATTTGCTTGATAACCAATTGGCATATCTGCAAACCCATCATTGTTATTATCGATTTTTAGACTTCGTCCGCTTACATGCCCAAGGACTCCTAAAGACCATTTATTGGTGAGCTGTTTTCCATAAATAAAGTTAGATTCAGCTCTTCCTCCCCAGTTAATATAACTATTCATTTTAAGAATAGACTTACCCGCTGCTGCAATATCACTGAGGATATCCTCAGGTTTTAATATTTCAACATTTATTTGACCAGTCATAGATTCAAACCCATTAGTCACCGAGCCGATTCCTTTTGTCAACTGAATACTTTGAATCCATGCTCCNGGTATATACGATAATCCAGAGTTTGCCAATAAGCCTCGGACAAGAGGTGTTAATTCAGTTGTTATTTGGGCATACTTCCCAGCTAGACCNAATAGNCTTATTTGTTTAGTCCCAGTTACAGCATCTGTAAATGATACATCAATACTCGGGTTTGTTTCAAAACTTTCAGACAGGTTGCAGCATGCAGCTTTTTTTAATTCCGCTCTAGAAATTATGGTTTTTAGTTCAGGATCTTTTAATCCTATTGTACTTGCTGCCGCATCTGTTTTTATCTCTATACTGGGCAATTGAATTCCTTTAAATACGGAAGTATCCGCTTGCGAAAAAAGCAATTTCGGGAAAAGAAGAATTAAAAGGGTTCCAATATTTTTAACCACCAGTAACGTGATCTTTTTTAACATGCGGATCTCTATACTTGCAACAGGCATGTAATTCATTGTAAATCTCTATGGGTGCGATAATTTTAGTTATACCATCTCCTAAAATTTGGTCATGCCCAAGATTTGCTATTACTGTATGGATCTTTTTTTCAGAAATTTTTTTGGGATGGTACACAACCAAAGTTTCTA
>NHBT01000012.1 GCA_002167805.1 Owenweeksia sp. TMED14
AAATCAGAATCGGGAAGTGGCGCAGGTGGTAGCGCACCTGGTTTGGGACCAGGGGGTCGCAGGTTCAAATCCTGTCTTCCCGACAAAGCCCCGCAAGATTTGCGGGGCTTTTCCATTCTTTTATACCATTTATCTTCTAGAATTTCTAAGTTTTGGAGCTATATTTCAACTTGTAAATACACATCAGCTCCAGTTAAAAACCTATGAAAATTCCCTAAAAAGTCATGATTACCAAAAAAAGAATCGGTCTGATTTTAGGGCCTTTGTCCTTTTTACTGATCCAACTCTTCATTGAACCTGAGGGTCTCAGTTCAGAAGGGAACAGCGTTTTGGCGATAACTTCATGGATTGCAATTTGGTGGATTAGCGAAGCTATCCCCATCGAAGCCACCTCTCTCCTACCCATAATTCTTTTCCCTCTGCTAGGTGTGTTAGGCCTAAAAGAGACAGGGGCTGCATACGGTCATAAATTTATTTTTCTATTTATTGGAGGATTTATTCTTGCCATTGCCATTGAGAAGTGGCAACTGCATAAAAGAATTGCGTTGAACCTTCTTAAAGCGGTAGGCACCAGTTTATCCAATATTATGATGGGATTTATGTTGAGCACAGCAATGCTTTCCATGTGGATTTCAAACACGGCTACAACGGTAATGATGCTGCCAATTGGCATGGCAGTTATTTCTCAGCTCAAGAGTAAAATGGACTTAAATAATTCTCAATTTGGCAAAGCCCTAATGTTATCAATTGCCTACAGCGCTTCAATCGGAGGAATGGCTACTTTAATAGGGACTCCGCCAAACCTAATCTTTGCTGGAATCGTTCAAGAGCTTTATGATATCGAGATTACCTTTTTCCAATGGTTTTCTTTTGGAATCCCCATATCCTTTGGATTACTTTTTATTTGCTGGTTTTATCTATCAAGGTTTGCTTTTCCCCTAAGGGGAATTGTTTTTCCAGGAGGAAAAGAAATAATAAATAAGCAACTTGATGAATTGGGCACTATGAGTCGAGAAGAGAAATTAGTCCTGTTTGTCTTTATTGTCACCGCTTTATCTTGGATTTCCAGATCATTTTTTTTAACTCAATTAATATCAGCCATAGATGACACTATCATAGCTATGATTGCAGCCATCATCCTTTTCATTCTGCCCTCTAGAGAAAAAGGTAAAGCTCTTCTTGATTGGCAAGATGCCGTTAAACTTCCTTGGGGAATATTGATTCTTTTCGGCGGAGGGATTTCTATTGCTATTGCTTTTGAAACAAGCGGTCTAGCCTTTTGGCTTGGCAACCAACTTGGGGGCCTTGCGGGGATTAATCTGTTTCTAATGATTTTAGTTACCATAACGGCGGTAAATTTCTTGACGGAGATTACTTCAAATCTTGCCACTACTGCGATTTTATTGCCGGTGCTCGCAACTTTATCCTTGGTTATGGGAACTCACCCTTACATTCTTCTCGTTTCTGCAACCCTTGCAGCATCATGTGCATTTATGCTTCCTGTAGCCACGGCGCCAAATGCCCTTGTTTTTGGAAGCGGAATGATAAAGATGCGAGACATGATATCAAAAGGGATTTGGCTCAACATAATATCAATAGTCATTTTAACTCTGACCATCTATTTTCTTTTGCCCTTAATCTGGAGTTTTCCAAAAATTTAAGCCCACCAATATTATTCCTTCAACCCTAATTTATTTGGAGGGTGAAGATCCACTGAAAAAAAATAGAGCCGCATCTTTATGATGCAGCTCTATCCTTTGTGATTCCGGCGCGATTCGAACGCGCGACCGTCTGCTTAGAAGGCAGATGCTCTATCCAGCTGAGCTACGGAACCAAGGGCGCAAAAGTAATATTAAATTTCATGATTAGGTGGAAAGATTTATAATCTCATCAAAAGTTTTTGAAACTGCCTAAGCTATTAGGATGAAAATAATAAAAGGCTCCATATAGCACCGACAAAAACAGTTATTAAAGATGCAATCACCCAGTCAGCTGCCGATGATCTTTTTTTCTTCTCAACCTCTAATTCCTCGCCTTTTTTACTCAAGTCAGCAATTCGCTCTCGAATTTTATCAAAATCGAAGGCGTCAGGAATCTCACGAACTTTTGATTTAACAATAAATCGTCCATTCTTAAATTCATATTCAAATATTTTTTGGAAGTTTTTTCTTCTTGGGCATAACTGCAAGATCTCACCTTCACCTTGTAATTGAATTAAAGGTATGTCTATGTGATAGATGATAAGCTCTTTTTCAACATAAGATTTACAAACAATAGGTAAGGCAGAATCTGCACCACTATGAGCAAAAGCAAGGTCCAAACAGTCACTGTCCTCAAGATTGGTGACCAGCCAGAGCATATTTGAGGCATAATCTACCTCAAAGTATATCCCTTTGTACTCATTATTCTCTTGGGACCAGAGGGTAAGACCTAAGATTTGAAAGCAAATAAATAAAAAAGTTTTTTTCACCGATTAACTATCTTGTTGATTTCCTTAAAATTACATTTTTTTCCTTTTTCGATATCAACGAGCAGGATTTTTAGTTAAATCTATATTTTCATTTTTAATCTAACTCAGGTATGAAATTATGAAATCATATTATTTCTATCAATGTTTTCTGTAAAGACGGTACTTTTGTTTTGAAAATGNTTGAGAACCTCAAATACATGCTNNTAATNTTATGCCTCTTTNTAGTTGACATAAACANAAATGCTCAGACAATTGTAGAGCAAGAAANCAANNCAGTTGAGGNAAGTCCNATAAGNAGTGGTATTGAGNAAAAGNCCAAAGCCNNCAGATCCCAACCGCAAAAAGCGTTTACAGCTTCATTATTACTTCCTGGCCTTGGTCAGGCATTAAACAAGCAAGCATGGAAATCCCCCATCGCNTTNGGAGCCATCTGCGGATCTGGTTACNTATTGTGGCANAATCAAAATTATGTTTCAAGATTGAAAGATGCTATAGAAATTCGATTTGAAGTNCCTGGGGAAACTGATGAGTTTAGTGGTATTTTTAGTGATAGCCAGCTTTTTTCCCTAGAAAATGAATACACCAGACTAAGAGATTATAGTTTTTTGGCATTGATAGGAATTCACTTACTTCAATGNATAGATGCATATGCCGCCGGATTTCTAGTTGATTTTGATGTTAGTGACGACCTTAATCTNTCAGCATCATATAGCTCCATTCCAGAAGCTCCAATAGGAGCAAAAATATCATTATCATGGCGTTAAAGATTGCAATAATAGGATATGGAAAAATGGGGCAAATGATTGAGGTCATTGCTCNAGAAAGAAAACATTCAATCATTGCTCGATTGGATAAAGGATGGGNCGCAGATCAACTTAAAGGTGCAGATGTAGCCATAGANTTNACAGAACCCAATTCTGCTNTNGAAAATATATCCAAAGCTCTTAGATCCAATATACCTGTTGTCACAGGCACGACAGGATGGTACAGCCATATAAATAGNATCAAGGATCTAACTGTAAATACAGGACTTGTATATGCTTCAAATTTCTCTCTTGGAGTAAATGTTTTTTTTGAGGTGAACAAGAAATTATCAAAATTACTTGCTAATCGAGAAGAATATAAAGCCTCGATTAAAGAAACACATCACGCAAATAAAAAAGATATTCCCAGCGGCACGGCAATTACTCTGGCTGAACAGCTCATCGAAAATACCTCANTAACNGACTGGAGCNTNAANGATGAAAATCANAAAATAAAAATNGAATCNAANCGCGAGAAAGAAGTTTGCGGTGATCATTCAGTTACCTATAAATCTGAAATAGATAAAATAACCATTTCTCATTCAGCATTTAATAGAAAAGGTTTTGCCCTGGGAGCTATTATCGCAGCAGAAAAAATTCAAGGAAAAACTGGAATTCATCCGTTCAACTCTCTACTNTTTTANATAATGCCCAAATCAAAATCNCAGATTCAAAAGTTTACTGAGAGTACAGCTCTAGATATCCTAGGAGTAGGAATTGTAATAAGCGTGTCCTTGGCACTTGGTTTTCACAAGACCGTTATTAATGGCTTACCCATAGGAATCATGTCTGTCGCAGGTGCAGGGTTNTCAATGTTAGCTACTCGGCTNGTCACCAAAAGAAACAATNTCGGNAATCTAATAGGCNTAATGGCAACAATTAATTCTGCTTTGGTGGATTATTATCTCGGAAATCAAGCGGCCTTCTTAACATACCCAGTATCATTTTTTGGGCTCATTGCCAGTTATTTTTTTTGGAAGCGCAAAGGAAACAAAGTCCCAAGAGGTTTTGATAANTGGTATTTCATAAATATTGCATTTGCGTTCTCATTGGCCTTCTTGTTAAACTACATAGGATTTTCAGGATTTCTAGCGCATGAAATTCGAACGGAAGACACAATTAAATTTTGGATAACCGCNATCATCACNGGCCTTAGCTTTTCAGGGACCTTAAATATGCCCCGTATGTATGCAGATACATGGGCGTTTTATGAGGTTTATAATGGATTAAAAATTTATCAGAATATTCTCTTTGGAAATGTTGCCTACGTTGCAAAATATATATTCTATCTATTCAATGCCCTTTTGGGTTGGGTCGTTTGGCACCAGGTGAGAAAAAAAGAAACAGTTTAGACTGATTCTTTATTAGCACTAAGGCAGCTCGAAGTAGTTAGCTGTGTCTAACTTTAGTAATGTGAAAGGTCTTTGCTTAATTTTTTTTTTAGCTTACTTATCCGCTTATTCTCAACCTATGTTAGAGAGTGGGAAAACTCTGGATTTAAACNGTGAATTTCTTGANCTTTCAATTTTAAGCAATGCCACGGGCCCAAAATCAACCTCTCAATATTCTCAAGCACAACTTCAAAGGCAATTTGGAATGGGTAAAAAATTTGAGTGGAGATATGCTGTAGCTTCAGCTCAATCCCCATTTGAAATTGATTTTTCTCTTCTTGCAGGCCTACAATATGAATTTTATCGTAAAATGAATTGGTCTTCCAGCATAGCAGGTACGATATCTTACATGCGGGGAAATCAAATAATTCCNCAAAATAAGCTNTGGNTTGCNGTAAGTAATTTTTCAGAGCANGGNATTGAAANGAATATCAATTTTGGGTTTTGTCAGAANACATTATCCCAACCGATNCAGCCATTTNNGGCAGCTGGCTGGATTGTGCCCNGTAAGAAAAAAGCTTATTCATTTTGAGACATACTTTCAACCTGCTGGAAACTCAGCGATACAAATCGGCATAGACTTATCAAAAAGTGATTACCAAACATTATTTATGATTGGTCATGGTTTCTCTGGTCCTGCTTTTTTATCCGTTGTGAGGGCCCTTTAAGTTTATCAAGAAAATCGTTCAAGAAGAGCTTCATGAAGAAAATTAACTTGATCTCTTAACCCTTTTAGATCTATGTCATTTTCAATAATATAGTCTCTTTCAGTAAGCATAGAACGCTTCTGCGCTTGAGGCATTTGTTTGGACATTCTCTGCCGAATTTCATCAACGGATAAATCACTGCGTTTCTGGACTCGGGCAATTCTATTTTCTTCTTGAGCTTCTACCAATATAATTGAATCACAATTTTTGTACGAACCTGATTCAAACAATATGGCTGCTTCTCGAACCACATAGATACTCTTTTGTTTTGAGTGCCACTCAACAAAATCTCTATGTACCGCTGGATGAACAATGGCATTGATTCTATTTGTTGCCTCAGGAGTTGAAAACGCCCTTTTTGCAAGCTCTCTGCGTTGGAGAATGCCATCGATGTAAATACCTTCACCAAATTCATTCTCTATCATTTTTTTTAAATCAATATCCTCAACCAAAAGCCTCTTGGCGGAGTCATCTGCAAAATAGATAGGAACACCATTTTCTTGTAGAATTTCAGCAACTGTTGATTTACCGCTTCCCATAGACCCTGTCAGACCAACATGATAACTCTTCATAAAAGCAAATTTAGATTATTGAGACGGAGATTTAAATTATTCTACAAGTATTTTCGAGAAAATATACAGCGTTTTATGCCGGCTTCAGAGAACGATAAATCTCGAAGTAATGAATTTCATATTCGGTAACTGAATGGATATGAAATAAACTCCAGGAACCAGATGTAAACTCTCAACCCTTGAAAGGTTATTTCTATTGGAATTAACATATCTCGTGTAGGATGAAATCACCCTTCCCCTTGAGTCCGAAATTTTTATGGACACCAGACCTCCCTCGCGAATGAATAAATCAAAAGTCTGAATTCCTGACAATCCCGGGTTTGGCGAAATTATTAGCATCGGGTCCGAATCAAAATTGACTACAGAATCTACCGGGTCAACTTGAGCAACACAGTTTTGCCCTAACGGAAGGTTTTCATCTAACCATTCCCAGCGGTCAAGAATAAACTCTCTAAGTAAATTCAACTCCTGCTCATAACTTGTTGCGATAGGATCCGGATAGACCCATAATTGTTGTCCAAAAATGGGCCATCTATTAAAATGGCGTGAACGAGCTTCCTGCGTTTCTTGAGAATATGAAGATATTTTTTGCAAAACTCTCGATTCACTCCAAACCGAGGTTCGGAGATTTTGCCATCTGCAGCCCACCTCATTTCGAAAGAGACTATCCGTCATTAAACGACTCCACCAAAATGGGACTGGCCACTGACCTGCGGGGCATATTTGCTCAAACTCAAACGCAAAACCTTCTGGAGAGTCAGCATCACAAAAATTTGCATTTCCAAAAGCCAAGTCAAAATCCCAAACGGGCCCTGCATGGATCTTTCCATCTTTATCTTTTCTATCCTTATGGAAATAAGTAGATATTCGATAAGCATCAACATTGCGGTTGATTTCATTCACAAGCATGAAATCAATGAATGAAGACGTATTAATAAATCTACGATAACCTAAAATAGAGTCCTGAAAATTCTCAGATGCAAGAGCTATTTCCATGCTATCAACAAAAGAGGTGATATAATCTCTTTGCGCATTTGTAATCTTATTACTTTTTGGATAAACTCCTTGGAAACTAACTGAACTTCCCGCTCGATTGGGATAAAAGAAATTCGAGGGAAAACTTGACGTCCATGAAAAATCTTCAGAGCTTTGCTTGTCTATCTTGAAAATGTAACCTCCAGACAAATCGATACCTTGATTTTCATCAATGTCAAGTTTTTTAATGTTTACCCTACCCGAATCTCTTTTTATTTTTTCAACCATCACATAAATACCGAAATACTCAGAATTGATCCATACTTCGACAAATTGAGTTTTAGGCGCCCACCTGCCAGTTTCTCTAGCTAAATCATAAGTCAATACATTTCTCATTAGGGATTTATCGAAGAAGGTTGCGTATAAAACCCAATCTGATTCAACTGAAAAATCAAATAATGAAACTTCTCTATCGCTTCCGTCAGAATTTCGAGTTTCAACCGTCATCGATTTCATTGGAAACATTTGTGAACTTTGTCCACGATACTCAACACCGATAAATCCCTGATCATGAGGGGGTTGATTTAACGTATTCCTTGTCCCATCAGAATTCCAAAAAATTGTCCATTGAGCCTGAACCTTCGGCTCATCAACGATGGTATTTCCCATTGTAAAAATACTTACAATCGGAATATCACTGTTCCAATTCAAAGGCTGAGCATTAGAACCGATACAAACACAGACAAAAGAGCAATATGAAAAAAAAAGTCTGCTTAATTGTTTCAAATTAAAAGCATCGTAAAAACGAAAAACATTCGAGCTCAAGATTTCATTTATTTTGATAATAAGGCGTAAATATAAAAAATCGAAAAGACGACAACGACAGTAAAGNTNATAAAAAGTCAATTTGAAATAGACAAAAAAATGAATACCAAAAAAAAAAATTATACAATAGTCAAGAAAATCAAAAACTGTTTTAGGTTACTAAATTGTTAATAAATAATCAATAAATACGGACTAAGTGTTTAAATGACACTAAGATCAAATTGTTACATACAAGTATTTCATATGAGTCAAAACGTAGACTCCTGTTGAAAAAAACCACAAATAGTTAGAACTACTTTAAGTGAAATTTGTACCTTAGCTTTAATTATTGTACTTATGACTATTACTAAACTACTCCGTAAACCAACCCTATCTGCATTATTTGTTTTGATTGGCTTCATATCAAATGCTCAAGTCAATGGAACCGTCAAGGATGCCGCTTCAGGCGAACCCTTACCTTCAGTTTCTGTAAAAATTAAAGGAACAGATCAGGCAACTATTTCAAACTTCGATGGGATCTTTAAATCTCCAGCTAAACCGAATTCCACATTGGTATTTAGCTCACTAGGTTATTTATCGAAAGAAATCTTAATTAACAAACCCAATCAACAATTACTTGTCCTTCTTGAAGAGGATAAAGAAGGAAATGAATTAGAGGAAGTAGTTGTTATCGGATTTGGAACACAAAAAAAGAGCAATGTAACCGGGGCAATTTCCTCAGTAAAAGCAAAAGATCTTGAAAATATGGCATTGCCCAGAGTGGAGCAAGCTTTGCAAGGTCGTACCTCAGGAGTTGTTGTAGTTCAGGGTTCTGGTCAGCCAGGATCGGGTTCTGTAGTTCGGATTCGCGGAACGTCTTCTATTAATGGATCAGATCCCTTGTATGTAGTCGATGGAGTTATAATCGGTGGAGGAATTGATTTCCTTAACCCAAATGACATTGCGTCTATTGAAGTATTAAAAGATGCTGCTTCTGCAGCTATATACGGTGCAAGATCCGCAAATGGAGTTGTAATTGTTACCACAAAAAATGGAGCAGGAATGAAAAACATGGAAGTTTCCGTAAATCGATACACTGGTGTTCAAAACCCGTGGAAAAAAGTTCCTGTTTTGAATTCGACGCAATATGCAATGATTCAGAATGAAATGAATGTCGCTGCAGGACTCCCTGCTCCCTACAGTAATGTTCAGGATCTCGGCGTTGGAACCAATTGGCAAGATGAAGTGTTCAATCCCAATGCTCAAATTAATACAACCGATGTATCTATTTCTGGCGGACATTCCAAAGGGTCTTACTTCGCATCCGTTTCCAATTTCGAGCAAGATGGAATTGTGGCTCCAGGAGCATCAAATTACAAGAGATTTTCGGCTCGATTGAATACCGTAACTAACGTAAACAGCAGATTTAAAGTCGGATGGAATGCAACTTACACTCACAATGAATCTCGTGGGGTTTCTGAAAATTCAGAATTTGGATCTCCTCTTGGACGTGCTCTTAATATTGACCCGCTTACTCCCGTATACGAAACAGACTTAAATGCATTATCTCAAGCGCCATATACGGTTGCTGGAGAGCTAAGACACAATCTTGTTCAAGGACCAGGTGGTTACTTTGCCATCTCTCCAAGAGTAACGAGTGAAATCGTGAATCCTGTTGCCAGTTTTCAGAATGCCGACGGATTCGGATGGGCAGATAAATTTGTAAATAGCACCTTCGCAGAGTATAAGATAACAGATCGCTTAAAAATTCGTTCTTCAATTGGAATTGACTTGGCCTTTTGGGGAGGACAGAATTTCACTCAGCCATTCTACTTAAATGCCACAAACTACCTAGATACCAATAATGTAAGCATGGACTTTAATCGCGGGTTTACGTGGATTTGGGATAATTCAATCTCTTATGATTGGACTATTGGAGAACATGCCTTTGACATAATCGCAGGACACTCCGCACAAGAAGTCAACGGGAAGTACATGAGCGGAAGCAAAATGGATGTTCCAACTCAAATTGCTGATGACGCAACCATTGATTACGCTAGAAATATAGAATCCATGCAAGTTGGAGGAGGAAAATGGGAGCGTTATGCCATTGAATCGTATTTCACCCGTTTGAACTACAACTACCAAGACAAATATGTTGCAACGGCAATCATTAGAGCAGATGCTTCAGTTCGCTTTGGCCCTAATTTCAGATGGGGATATTTCCCGTCAGTCTCAGCGGGTTGGAATCTGCACAACGAAGACTTTTGGAGCGATGATTCAAAAATTCAAACATTGAAGATTAGAGGTGGCTATGGATTAAATGGTAGTGATGCCGCAGGATCTCTAGAATTTGAATCAACAATCTCTGGAGGAAGAGCATATACCTTTGGATATGGAGAACGTATAATTAACGGAACATCTCCTTCCCAAATTTCCAATCCTGATCTAAGATGGGAAAGTGTTTCTCAGGGCAACTTGGGTATTGATGCAACATTCTTCAAGAATTTCCGAGCTACAATCGATATTTTCCGCAGACAGACTAATGGAATGAAGATTCGACCTACTCTTCCGGATTACATCGGGAACGAAGCATCTACTGCCAATATTGGTGTTATGCTTAACCAAGGAGTAGAACTCGAATTTGGTTGGGCCAAAACATTAGCTAACGAGCTTTATTTAAACTTCAGTGGTAATGTGAGTTTCTTGCAAAATAAAGTAGTATTAATTGGTAACGAAAGTGGATTTCTTCAAGGTGCAGGATGGGGACCTCAAGGTCTTCAAATCACCCGAACAACTGAAGGTTTACCCATTGGATATATATATGGATACCAAACNGACGGAGTCTTCCAAAACCAAGGAGAAATTAGTGCATATACTTTCACAGACAGTNTAGGTGTATCTAGCCTTGTTCAGCCGGATGCAGTTCCTGGTGATTTTAAATTTAATGATGTGAATGGAGACGGCGTAATAAATGCAGACGACAGGACATTAATTGGAAACCCAACACCAGATTTCACTTTTGGACTTACAGCAAATGCAGCCTATAAAGGATGGGACATTTCTGTATTCCTTCAAGGAATGGCTGGCAATGATATATTTAATGCAACACGGCGTTATGATTTACCCACCTCCAACATGCCATCTTGGGCACTAAATCGATGGACTGGTGAAGGTTCCACTAATGAATATCCCCGTCTCACAATGAGTGATGTCAATAGAAACTATGCTCGGTCTTCGGACTTCTATGTCGAGGACGGTAGCTTTATTCGAGTTAAAAACTTACAACTCGGTTATAATTTCAAAACTGCACTTCTTGATAAACTAGGGATAATCAAATGTCGAGCATATTATTCCGGAAACAATTTGCTCACTTTCACAGGCTACTCTGGATTTGATCCTGAAATCGGTTCTGGAGTGGGAATTGATCGTGGAATTTATCCTCAAGCCCGAACTCATAGTATAGGTATTAACATTTCTTTTAAATAAGCATCATGAATATTCGTTTAAAATATGCAATCGCATCCATAGCACTGAGCATTTCAATCGGCTCTTGTTCACGAGATTTTCTACACGTCGATCCTGTAGGCAGAACTCTCGAAGCCAATCACTATCAAAATCAAGAGCAAGCTTTTGAAGCCTTGGTTGCCATTTACGACGTCCTTCAATGGAATGATCAAAATGGGTATATGATGGAACATTTATTAATGAATGTGGCTTCTGATGACACTTACGCAGGGGGTAGTGATGCTTCAGATCAACCATCTTGGGTGGCTACAAATAATTTTTCCTTCGATGCCAATTTAGGTCCACATTCCGGTTTATGGAAAAAGGCCTACAGGGGTATTTTTAGAGCTAATTATTACATCCAATTAATAGATGAGGTTCCTGAAACATCTGAAGCTTTCAAAATCAGAACTAAGGCGGAAGCAAAATTCCTCAGGGCAAAATTCTATTTAGACTTAATGCGCTATTTCGGCAACGCTCCACTTATTACAGAGCCCCAAGGTGCAGATGATTATTTCAATTTAAATATACCTGGACCCAGTGGACTTATGACACAGATTGCGACAGATTTAACTGATGCAATTACTGATCTCCCAGAAACAGTAAGTGGTAACGAAATGGGACGTGTGACAAAAAGTGCTGCTCAGGCTCTACTTGCCAGAGCTTACTTATTCTCAAATGATGCCACTAAAATGTCTGACGTTGCATCCCTTTGCGAAGACATTATAACCTCCAATTTATATTCTTTAGAGCCAAATTTTGCTGATATTTTCGACCGTCAACATGAATTCGGTGTGGAGTCAATTTTTGAGATAGCATATACAGAATCATCACTTCAAGGATGGTGGCAGTTTGGCTCTGGTGGCGGAGAAGGTAATGTCGGTACTCAATTCATTGGAATGCGTGATTACAATGGTCCAACATATGCCACAGGCTGGGGCTTTTGTCCAATCAGCACGGAGTTAGTTGCAGCCATGTCAGCGGATCCAAGATTCACCCATACCGTAATCGATGCAGCTGCCCTTCAGGGAGCGTCATACACGGCGGGATATCAGAATACAGGTTACTTTATGAAAAAGTATGCTCCTATTTCTGCAAATGCTGCCCTCGATGGTGATGTGGCATTGAATTGGGGAACAAATACCCGAGTAATTAGATATGCGGATGTTTTGTTAATGGCTGCTGAAGCAAATGCCAGAACAAATTCCGAGTCGACAGCTCTTGGATATCTAAATCAAGTTCGAAACCGAGTGGGATTGCCTGCAAAAAGTTCCTCAGGAGCACAACTTATTGATGATATCATGGAAGAAAGAAGATTTGAGCTAGCCTGCGAAGGCCATCGGTTCCATGATCTTGTAAGAACAGGTAAAGCTTCTGAGGTCTTAGGATCTCAAGGCTATCAGTCTCACAATAATTACTTTCCCATCCCACAGAATGAATTGGATGCAAGTAATGGAGCACTTACCCAAAACCCAGGATATAACTAGTCAATAGATTTTTAACTTTTAATAATAAAAACAATCATAATGAAAACAATAAACAAAATCCTTTTATCAGCTTCGCTTGCCGTATTTGCGATGGTAAGTTGTGATCCTGATCCAGCACCTCCTTCACCTACTTTGCCAGTAGCATCGTTTACATGGTCTTTTGCTGTAGATTCAACGGGAACTACTGATTCTAATACTGTGGATCTTGTGAGCACGGCCACAGGTAGCCCTTTCTTGTATGAATGGTCAGCATCAAATGGATCAACGATGTCGGGAGAAACTGCTTCTATCTTTTTTCAAGACGCTGGAACATATACAATTACGCATACAGTTTTCAATGCTGCGGGACAAGCGTCTGATTCCACTCAGATCACTATTTCGAGCACTTCGAACACTTTACCATGCACAGGAGCTGTGCAAAGCTTAACAGATTGCTCAAGTAAAACATGGAAACTAGCCTTTGTAGATACTGCTTTATGGGTGGGACCTACTGATGGATCAGCAACATGGTGGAATGTTGGAATCGCTGGAATTCAAGATAGGCCTTGCCATTGGAATGACGAATGGATTTTAGATATCAATGGATCCATGGAGTATAAAACCAACGGTGATGTTTGGGGAGAAGGATATGTCAATCCGAATCCTGAAGCTTGTCTGAATGACGCTGATGTTCCCTCTGCAACGCAAGCATGGCTCTCAGGAAACCATTCATTCCAGATTATTGAGCCTGTAGCACCTGGTCAGAGGACTCAATTGAAAGTCATGGGTAATGGTGCTTTCATGGGTCTTTGTAAGGTGACTAATTCTGGTGATCAGAATACCACACCTCTATCCTCTGTTACCTATGAAATCAGAAACATTATTCAAGTCGGAACAAAACGTTATCTAGAACTTGAGATCAACTACGGTGTTGGTATCTGGAGGTTTGTTTTCGAATCTGAAGACTAAAAAGTTATATGCTTAAAAACATCATTCCACTTGTATTTCTGGGTTTTGGTATTTCATGCCAAAACCCAGAAATGCCTGTGCTAATGATTGAAGATGTAGAAATACTAGAACGTGATGTGAATCACACGCATACTCATAATGTATCAATATCCGATACATTTAATAAAGATGTAACATTCCGATGTCAAACAACGGGAGTTACCGCTACCGAGGGGGAAGATTTTATACATTTTGACGAGGTAATCACAATTCCAAAAGGAGAAACAACGACGCAAGTCAATATATCTATTCTCACCGATACTCTCATGGAGTCCGATGAAATTATTTGGTTAGGCTTTTCTGCTCCGCAAAATGTGAGAATTCAAGACGCCTTGTCAGAGATAAAGATTATGAATGACGACACGTTCATGATAAATGATGATACCTCGGGATATTACTCCCCACTCTCCTATCCTGGCAAATCATTAGTATGGTCCGATGAGTTTAATCAGACTTCGCTAGATATGAATTCTTGGAATTATGAAACTGGGGGATACTGGTTTAATAACGAGATTCAATACTATCGAGGTGGAACAGCGAATACAGCACTCCAAAACGGGAAACTAGTCATAACAGCGAAGAAAGAAACTTATCAAAATAGGGAGCACACCTCTGCTAGGCTAACTACTGAGGGTAAGGTCGAATACAAATATGGTCGCATCGATGTGCGTGCTAAGCTTCCTAAAGGACAAGGAATCTGGCCTGCTATNTGGNTGCTNGGTGATGATATGTCTACNGTAGGNTGGCCNGCNTGTGGGGAGNTAGATATNATGGAANTNCTNGGNCATGAGCCNTANAAGATTCATGGNTCNATAAATTANGGNCCTCAAGGAAANTCATGGGCNTANACNAAAACNACNTCATACTCACTTCCNGCNTCNGAAGGAGATTTTTCTGANAAATANCATGTNTTNAGNGTNNTATGGGAAGAAAATAGCATCAAATATTATGTAGATGATAACCTGTATGCGACCTATAACCCCAGCAATATAGCAGGAGGACAAGCCTGGCGATACAACCATCCATTCTTCTTTATTCTGAATATTGCAGTGGGTGGCGATTGGCCAGGGAATCCAGATCAAACAACGGTATTTCCTCAACAAATGCTAATTGATTATATTCGTATATTCCAATAAGGTCATTTTAACACTTTATACCGATAACTCAAATAAACAACAACTAAATCTAACACAACTAAATCTAACTTAAATCTAAAAAATGAAAAAAATCTACGCTTTATTATTAATGCTAACCCTACCTTTTTTGGGTTATGCTCAAAACACCCACGTAGTGACTTTTAAAGTCAATACTGCGAACATCACTGTAGGGCCAAATGGTATCTATCTTGGTGGTGGTGTGATTGGCGGCGCTGATGCCGTCGCTTTATCTGACCCTGATGCTGATGGCATATGGGAAGGAACAGATACACTAGATGGTACTACTGGAGGAGAATTTATTTTCCTTAATAGTCCCAATAATAGCGGTGACTGGGGAACTAAGGAGCAGCTTAATGGCCTTCCATGTGCTTCCGGACAATTTGATGACAGNGCCCTGCCAACATTCACACAAGACACAACTCTAGAGTTTTGTTTTGGTACTTGTTCGCCGAATACGGTTTGTCCTGCTCCTCCTCCAATGAAGCATATAACCTTCATCGTAGACATGACTGAATACTCAGGTACCAATGCNAACTATGCAGGAGGTGTCTTTGTTAACGGAACCTTCAACGGATGGTGTGGTACTTGTAACCCAATGACTGATCCTGATGGTGATAGTATTTGGACTGTTACACTTCCTATTGATACCGGAGTAATGCGCTGGAAGTTTACTGTAAATGGATGGGCTGATCAGGAGAACTTTACTTCTGGTATGAGCTGTACGAACACCAACTCAGGTGGATTTACTGATCGTCAAATGACCGTAGTTGATGACGAAATCTTAAAAGGTGTATGCTTTAGCGAATGCTATAGCTGCGATACCAATGAGGTATATGCAACATTCCAGGTAAATATGGAAAATGAAACTGTCGATACAACTGGTTTGTTTGTTGGTGGTGGTGCTGGAATGGGTGGCCCCACAGACAACTTACTTGAAAATATCGCAGGTACAGATATGTGGACAAGGACTTTCGTTAAGCCCGTTGGATTCCAGTCTGACTATATTTTCTTAAATGGTTTCGACGCTGGATGGGGAACTAAGGAGAACCTTTCAGGTCTGCCATGTGCTTTCGGACAATGGAATGATCGTACTACGGATACAATGTTAACTGACTGGTCAATTCGCACTTGCTATGAAGTTTGTGCTACTGATGGCCTTTGTCCTGCTCCTGTAGTTCAGCAGAATATTCACTTTGTAGTTGATATGAATAGTCCAAAAGCTCCAGCTTCATGGACTCAGCCATATGTAAGTGGTAACTTCAATAGCTGGTCTGGTGATGNAATGCCTATGACTGATGCTGATGGCGACAATGTATGGGAATACACTGCTATGATTGATCAAAACACAGCTCTAGAATATAAGTTCACCCTAGATAATTGGGCGAATCAAGAGCAATTTGATGCTTCAACTAGCGATTCACTTTGTACTCAAGACTTCGGTGGATTTGTAAACCGTGTTTACACTGTAGGTACTGCAGACGACACGCTTGATTTCTGCTTCAACTACTGTGAGTCAAATTGTACTTCTGTTGGTTTTGGAGAAGATAACCTAGAATTTATGGTTATGCCTAATCCAGCAAATGATGTTTTAAATGTTGTAGGACGCACTTCTGAAGAAATGACTGTAGAAGTTATCTCTTTAAATGGACGAACTATGATGACTGAATCGAATACAACTGGAACAGTTAAATTAAATGTTAGCATGCTACCGCGTGCACTTTACTTGGTTCACATCACTCAAGGTGATTCTCACCAGTGGAGCCGGGTCAGTCTTAACTAAAATAGACTGATATAATAACTTAAGGAGGGGCAATTTGCCCCTCCTTTTTTTTAAAAAAACCTTAAAATTCATAGGTCTATGGAGTGAAATTTGTAACTTCGCTCTAATTATTGTACTTATGACTATTACTAAATATTTTCCAAAAAAAATCTCACTTTCAACCCTAATTATATTTGCTTTCACTAGTTGTCAGCCGAATACTACAAACGAGCAAACGATTGAGAGCCTTTTAAGCCAAATGACTATCGCTGAAAAGGTGGGGCAGATTACTCAAATCGATCACCGTTTTCTTGACGACCATTCAGATATAACAGATTACTCAATAGGTTCTTTATTGAGNGGTGGTGGGNCTCACCCTAAAGAAAACACTCTCAAAGCTTGGGTAGATTTGTATAACGGTTATCAAGAAAAGGCACTAGCCTCTCGCCTTGGGATCCCCTTAATTTATGGTATCGACGCCGTGCATGGTCACAATAATGTCAAAGGTGCTACCATATTTCCCCATAATATTGGTCTAGGAGCCACGGGCAATGCGGATATTGTCAGACTTGTGTCAGAGGCCACTTCAAGTGAAGTAGCAGCCACAGGAATAAACTGGACCTTTGCACCCTGTATTGCAACTCCTCAGGACTACAGATGGGGAAGAACCTATGAAGGTTTCTCCAGCGATCCAAATTTAGTATTGAAATTAGGAGTTGCTGCAGTTGAAGGCTATCAATCAGCAAATAAAAAGAATCAAAGAAAAGTAATTGCATGCGCCAAGCATTTTATTGGAGATGGAAATACCGTTTTTGGCACGGGAATTAAAAACCTCGTGGATCGGGGAAATACAATAATGACAGGAGAAACGTTAAAGGAAACACTTATTCCGGCATATCAAGCTGCTGTTGATGCGGGAGTGCAGACTGTAATGGCTTCGTATAACTCGTGGAACGGAGTAAAGTGTCATGGAAGCAAGGAGCTACTAACAGATATACTAAAAGAAGAAATGGGCTTTGAAGGCTTTATTATTTCTGACTGGCAAGGTATTGACGAAATCCCCGGTGACTATAAGTCAGACATCGTAACCTCTATTAATGCAGGAATGGATATGGTTATGGTTTCAGGAGAAGGAGAACCCTACAAAAAATTCATGGCCCTACTTACAGAGGCCATTGAGGAAGAACTCATTCCAATGAGTAGAATTGATGATGCTGTCGCTCGAATTTTGAAAGTTAAGCTTGAGGTAGGGCTTTTTGATGAGCCCCTAATGGATTACGAATATCTCTCTGAGATTGGGTCTAAAAAGCACAGAGAAATAGCAAGAGATGCTGTCAGACAAAGTGTAGTTGTTCTAAAAAATGAATCTATCTTGCCTTTATCAGACTCGACTAAAGAGGTTAGATGGTCAAAAATAGTTGTCGCTGGGAAAGGAGCGGATAATCTTGGAATGCAGTGTGGAGGCTGGACTATTGAATGGCAAGGTGGACAGGGAGATATTACAGAAGGAACTACTATTCTCGAAGGGTTGGTAGAAAACGCTCCTCCAGGAATAGAAATAATTCACGACCCACGTGCCAATAAAGTGAAAGGTGATGTCGCTGTAATAATTATTGGAGAAGACCCCTACACCGAATTTTTTGGCGATCGTGACTCATTAAATCTCAATAAAGAAGACCTACAAGTAATAGAAAATGCAAAAGCCCAAGGAATGAAAGTAGTTGTTCTACTCACTTCGGGAAGACCCATGAATATCGCTAACCATATAGATAATTGGGATGCTTTTGCGGCCATTTGGTTACCTGGTACAGAGGGAGCAGGTATCTCAGATGTACTTTATGGAAGGTACAATCCAACAGGAAGGCTTTCTTTCCCATGGCCAGTTCAAGCGGAAGAAGGCACGAGCTCTTCGTCTTTAATTTACGATATGGGCGAAGGACTATCCTACGAATAAACAGATTTAGTAATGAATTGGTTAAAACCAAAAGAAATGCGCTTTAAACTCCTTAGTTTTATTATTCTCTCATTTTTTTATGTCCAATCCAATGGCCAACACCTTCTTCAAACTGATGGGAAAGCCATAGTGAATCAAAATCAGGATACCATTATCTTCAGAGGTATGGGACTTGGCGGCTGGATGGTTCAAGAAGGTTATATGATGCAAACTGCAGCCTTCGCATCTCCTCAGCATAAAATTCGGGATACGATTGAAGCCCTAATTGGAACTGCGAATACAGATATGTTTTATGATAAATGGTTAGAGAATCATGTAAGAAAGATTGATATTGATTCTATGAAAAGTTGGGGGTTTAATATGATTCGCTTACCGATGCATTACAACTTGTACACATTGCCAATTGAAGATGAACCTATTTCTGGTCAAAATACTTGGCTTAACAAAGGTTTTGAAATGACGGACTCACTGCTATCATGGTGCGAACAAAATGAAATGTATCTAATCCTAGACTTGCATGCTGCGCCGGGAGGACAAGGATATGATCAAGCAATTTCTGATTATGACCCTACTAAGCCGTCTCTTTGGGAGAGTTCCGCAAACAGATCGAAAGCTGCCTCTCTATGGAAAAAGCTGGCAGAGCGATACAAAGATGAGCAATGGATCGGTGGTTATGATCTGCTGAATGAGCCGAATTGGAATCTTCCAGGCGGTCAACTTTTAAGAGCTTTTTATGACATGGTTACAGATAGTATCCGTTCGGTGGATACAAATCACATAATCTACATTGAGGGAAACTGGTTTGCAAACACATTTACTGGACTTACACCACCTTGGGATAGCAATCTAGTCTATTCTCCGCACAAATATTGGTCACCTGTGTTCAATGTTTCGGATATTCAATATGGACTAGACCTAAGAGATAATTTTAATGTTCCAATTTGGTTCGGTGAAACGGGTGAAAATTCAAATGCTTGGTATACAGATCTTATTCGGCTTTTTGAGACTAATGGAGTTGGATGGGCCTGGTGGCCGGAGAAAAAGTTAGAAACAATAAACGCTCCCCTCTCGTATCTGAAGAGTACAGGCTATCAGGATTTGCTTGACTATTGGAGCGGCGCGACTAATACTCCTCCAAGTGTTTCCGATGCAACGAATGGTCTTATGCAGTTGGCGGAAAATCTAAAACTGGAGAATTGTGTTTACAACAGAGGAGTTACTGATGCAATGTTTAGGCAAGTTTACAGTGACGAAACTTTACCATGGGCCAATCAAACCATTCCTGGAGTCGTCTATGCCTCAGAATATGACATGGGCACCATTAATCATGCATACTACGATACTGAATCATACCAGCTAAACCCTCCTCCTGCTTGGAATTCTGGGTGGATCTATAGAAACGATGGTGTAGACATTCAAGAAAATTCTGATACCATGAATAACAATGGGTACAAGGTTGGTTTTGTAGACACAGACGACTGGATGCAATATGAAGTTAATGTTCAAAATGATTCTATCTATGATGTTCATGTGCGAGTTACATGCAATGGGTCTACAGGTGGAAATTTTCATTTTGAAGCAGACGGTGTTCGCATATCGCCATCATACTACACACCAAATACTGGAAGTTGGACATCATGGGCGACAAGAATTGTTCCTAATGTCATTATGCAGAAAGATGATAAAAAATTAAGAATTGTTGCCGATGGTGGTGGTTTTAATGTAAGTAGTTTTGAATTTGTTCCCGTAGGGCCTACATCAGGTCTTTCCTATGAGTTTGTAGATGGATATATTGATATTCCAAATAGAGTATCAATAAGGCTAAACAAATCCATATTACCCATCCAAGCTGCAGGGTCCAATGGTTTTGTGGTTACCTCCAATGGGATTACGCAAACTATCTCGGGTATCGAGAGTGATAGTAATAACTCTAGAGTTTTGCATATTGATTTAGGTTCTGGGTACAAGTTCACAGATGTTTTAAAGGTTAGTTTTGGTGGAAACATTGTCGCAAAAGATGGAACTACTTTGCAGCCTTTCACTTTAGAAGACGTTGAAAATTTACTTCCAAGTGTTCATCTCATACCTGGACGAGTTCAAGCGGAAGATTATTTGAATGTAGTTGGAATATCTCTAGAAACGTGCACAGATAACGGTGGGGGTCAAAACCTAGGATATCTTGACCCAGGAGACTACGTAGACTATGAAGTTTTAGTTCTAAATAGCGGAATGCACAAAGCGGACTTTAGAACAGCCTCGCAAAGCTCTGGAGCATTAAATATTCAAATTGTTGATTCCACAGGAAACATTTTAAGCAATTTAGGGTCAGCTAACTTCCCCGCAACTGGAGACTGGCAAGATTGGGAAACATACTCATTTAACGTACCTCTAACTGCTGGAGAGCATATTCTGCGATTAGCGATCACTCAAGCCCCTTTTAATTTAAACTGGATAGAATTTTGGTTTGGTGGAATTGGTTTAAATCCAAGCCTGACTGATGAAAGAATCTTGGTTTACCCCAACCCATCTAAAGAACATCAAATCTCTATTGAGGTTAATGAAAAAATGATCGGAAGCTCACTCAAGGTGACCAATTATTTGCAACAAGAAGTTCATGAAATTCGAATTAATAAACCCCATACCAATCTCAATCTAAGTCATTTATCCAAAGGGATTTACCTAATGAAATTTTATAATCCTTCCGATAATAGCACCGTCTTAGAAAAAATAATACTCCAATAAATTAAAAAGGCCCCAGATGGGGCCTTTTTTATGCGGTGAGAGCGGGATTCGAACCCGCGGTACGGTTGCCCGTACGCCAGTTTAGCAAACTGGTGGTTTAAGCCTCTCACCCACCTCACCGTTACTAGTCAAAGCCCAAATAATGTTGTCTTGAAAGAATACTTACTTAGGGTCGGCAAATATAAACTTAGCTTGGCAATTAAGCCCAAATTAATCTTAAAAGTTTACAATTTAATTCCCAAATAGCGCGGCCTTAAAAACCTAAAGAATATTATGATTCCAATGGAATGAGCTATATCAAAGAAAGATTCACAAATCCCACTCTATATTAGTAGTCATAAATACCCTTGAAGAAATGAATGAAGTCGTAATTGTTAGCGCTGCTAGAACTCCAATTGGAAGCTTTAACGGTGCCTTAAGTAGCCTTAGCGCCGCACAACTAGGAAGTAAAGCCATAAAAGGCGCTCTTGATAAAATTGATCTCGATCCAAGCATTGTTGAAGAAGTTTATATGGGGTGTGTTCTCCAAGCAAATGTTGGAATGAATCCCACTCGGCAATCTGCTTTAGAAGCAGGATTGTCAAATAAAGTACCCTGTACAACTGTCAATAAAGTTTGTGCCTCGGGAATGAAATCAATTTCTTTAGCAGCTCAATCCATACAACTTGGTCAAGTTGCCATTGCCATTGCTGGAGGAATGGAAAGTATGAGCCAAGTACCCCATTACATACCTGGAACTCGAGCAGGTTTTAAATTTGGTGATACTAAACTTATTGATGGAATCATAAAAGATGGGTTGATGAATGTATACGACCAAAACGTAATGGGCGTTTTAGCAGATAAATGTGCAAGCACATATGATTTCTCCAGAGAGGCTCAAGATAAATTTGCTCTAGAGAGCTATCAAAGAAGTTCAAAAGCTTGGGATAATGGAAAATTTGATGAGGAAGTTGTCCCCATTGAAATCAAAGATCGACGTGGGAATATTACTGTCGTCGATAAAGATGAAGAATTTAAAAATATTAATCCTGAAAAAGTTTCTAAGCTCAGACCGGCATTTACAAAAGATGGAACAGTCACCGCTGCGAATGCTTCTACTTTAAATGATGGGGCTGCTGCTCTTGTGCTGATGTCAGCTGAAAAGGCTAAAGAGTTGGGTATAACTCCACTAGCAAAACTACTCTCCCACTCAGATTATTCTCACGAGCCGGAATGGTTCACTACCGCACCAGCAAAAGCTGTACCCAAAGCCATTAAATCTGCAGGTTTAAATTTTGAAGAAATTGATTTTTTCGAATTAAATGAAGCCTTTTCAGTTGTTGGTCTTGTGAATATGAAACTCTTAGAAATAGACCCAAATAAAACTAACGTAAATGGAGGAGCAGTTTCCCTTGGTCACCCATTAGGTTGCAGTGGAGCTAGAATCGTTGTCACTCTTTTGAATGTATTGGGGCAAAATAAAGGGAAGTATGGAGCTGCAGGCGTCTGCAATGGTGGCGGTGGTGCATCAGCCTTAGTGATAGAAAAGTTATAAGAAATGGACACTCGTTATGGATTCTCTCAATTTAGTATACTCGCAATGCGAGAATCGCCAGACCATAAATCCGAAATGATAAATCAAGTCCTTTTCGGGGAGCCTTTTGAAATAATTGATGAAAATGGTGATTGGAATAAAATACGACTAGCCCATGATGGATATATGGGTTGGGTTTTAGCGAAACAGATTCAAAAAATTGAATCCAAAGACTATCGAGATCTGATTGATACTCCCCAGTACTTAGTTAGTGACACCTTGGACCTTCTGGAACACGAGACTCCAAGTAAAACAAGAACTGTTTTGGCAGGCTCTCAATTACCTTTTTTTGATATAAATGAAAAAAAAATTAAAGTGGGTAGTGATTTTTTTCAATTTACAGGTAGAACTTCACCAAGAAAGCGAACACGTAAAGAACTTTTAATGAACGCATATCTCTACTCCAATGCCCCATACTTATGGGGAGGGAGAAGTGCATTTGGCATTGATTGCAGTGGGCTTACCCAAATGGCATATTTACTAACAGGAATGTCTCTTTTAAGAGATGCAAGCCAACAGGCCACGCAGGGAAAAACTTTAGATTTCATTGAAGAAGCTCAAGCAGGTGATCTTCTTTTTTTTGACAATGAAGATGGACAAATAATACATGTAGGGATTTTTATTCGTGAAAATCGAATTTTACATGCCAGTGGAAGTGTTCGTATTGATGGGATTGACCAAACCGGGATTTATAATCAAGATTTAAACAAGCACACGCATAAACTCCGACTCATCAAAACACATTTCTAGAATTTATTTTTTATTCGAAGTATTTTCCAACAAACTGTCAGAAATGAATTTTAATCGCTTCATTTCCTTTTGATAATATAATGAGTTTATTCGCCAAACATCACGCTCAATATTTGTTTTTTTCAATCGAGGAACAACACTATCCAGATTAATATTCAAACCTTGAATTGATTCCCTAAGTGAGTCAATTTGAGCCACCAAGTTTTTAGTCCCTAGCTCTGTAAGAGCGATTTTCTTTTCTAATAACTCCAATGAGTCCTGAAAAGAAATTACATTTTTATATAATTGAGAGCTATCATTTTGAAGCTGAAGCACATGGTCTTGTTCCTGAATCAAGTAATTTTTAGGGACTAAGCATGACGATACGCTTATTAACAAAATCAAAAGAAAAACTAATCTCATCTAACAAAGATATGTACCTCTAAACTTATCCCCAATTTGTATATTGTGACTATGCCAATCATTGATGTTCGTAGTCCAAGTGAATATGTCAAAGGACATGCCTCAGGGGCAATCTCAATTCCGCTTTTCTCAGACGAGCAGAGGGCAGAAATTGGAACCATATATAAGAAAAAGGGATCGAAAAAAGCCATACGGCTGGGTTTAGAATATGTCGGACCCAGGATGTATAAGATTGTTGATAAGGTGGACAAATTGAGAAAAAATAGCGAAATAGAAATTTACTGCTGGAGAGGCGGTATGCGAAGTCAGTCTGTTGAGTGGCTTCTTAAAACAGCAGGACATAAAGTCAATCGTTGGGAAGGGGGATATAAAGCATATCGAAATAGAGTTCTTGAATCATGGGGGCAAGAGAGACCTTACCTTGTTCTAAGTGGCCTTACTGGATGTGCGAAAACAGAAATTTTACGCGAGATGTCGTTATTAGGATCTTCAGTAATAGATTTAGAGGGCAATGCAAATCATAAAGGCTCGGCATTTGGCCACATAGGCGAGTTATCACAACCAACCGTAGAACAATTTGAAAATGACACTTCTATCGAGCTCAATAATTTGAATAATGTAAAAAGAATTTGGATTGAAGACGAATCCAGATCCATTGGTAGAATATGGCTTCAAAATAGTTTTTTTGATATCAAGAAAAGATCCCCCATTGTTTTAATTGAACGTAATCGCGAAGAAAGAATCTCACACTTAGTTTCACTCTATGGAAAAGCAGATCCAAATCAACTGGAAGTCGGTTTTTATCAAATAGCAAAACGACTAGGTCATCAAAATGCAAAAAAAGCTGCAGAATTTGTCTCATCAGGAAAATTGGATCTAGCAGCAGACATAGCTCTTTATTATTACGACAAGACATACAATGAAAGTATCAGAAAAAAAGAAAACCAAGTTTTATTTAAAATTGATATCACCGGTTGCAGTCATAAAGAGGCTGCCATAAAAATAATAAAAGAAACAAAAAAACATGAATGAAAAGAATTCTATAACATTAACTAGCTTTAATCCCGGTTCTGGTTGTGGTTGTAAAATTGAACCCACCAAACTCCATGATATTTTGAGTGCCTCAAATTATGATCCAAATAAATCATTTGGTAATTTAATTATAGGACACGAGCAGAATGATGATGCTGCTGTTTTAGATTTAGGAAACGAAGATGCTTTAGTTCATTCCGCTGACTTTTTCACCCCAATAGTAAATAACCCCTTCGATTTTGGGGCGATCGCTGCTTCTAATGCAATTAGTGATGTCTATGCCATGGGGGCCTCTCCCGATATGGCGCTTGCAATTTTGGGCTGGCCAATAAATACATTAGGATCTGATATTGCAGGAAAAGTAATTGCAGGAGCTAGAGAACAATGCAATATTGCTGGAATCCCACTTGCAGGTGGTCACAGTATCGATATACCTCAACCTATTTTTGGTTTAAGTGTAACTGGCCGCGTTAAAAAAGATAATTTAAAAACGAATAGTGGTGCTAGACCTAGAGATTTACTTTACCTAACGAAACCCATAGGAATAGGAATCATTGCAACAGCGATGAAAAAAGAAATAGCCAGTGATATCGATGAAAAATGGGCTTTAAAAACAATGAAGAAACAAAATGTTGAAGGACCTGAATTAGCCCAAATAAATGGGGTAAATGCCATGACTGATGTCACAGGTTTTGGTCTAGCCGGCCATCTTCACGAAATGATGTCAGCGTCAAATTGTAGCGCCAAATTGAATTACTCCCAGGTCCCTTTCTATGATCAGGGTAGACTGAAAGAATTATATTCCATGCAATGTATGCCTACAGGGACAACAAAAAATTACTTAGCATACCATAAAGACATTGAAAAACTAAGTGGTGAAGAACTTTTTATTCTCCTTGATCCTCAAACGAGTGGTGGATTGCTTATTTCTGTTGACCCAAAAGATAAAATCGAAGTTGAAAATATCTTGAAAGAAAATAGCATTATTGCCTGTATTGGAGCAGTTACTGAAAAAAAAGAAAAATTAATTTATCTGTAAATCTAATAAAATGACAACTACTGAAACAGTTTATTTAGGAAAGCTTAGATGTCATAACACACATAAAAATAGTGGTACTGAACTCATCACAGATGCCCCGATTGATAACCAGGGACTAGGATCCTCTTACTCTCCCACAGACCTATGTGCATTGAGTCTTACAACCTGTATTATAACAACAGTGGCAATTTATAGCAACCATAAGAAAATTGAAATCTCCTCTATCGAAGGGTCAACGACAAAAATTATGGCAAACAACCCGCGTAGAATCGATACAATTGATGTACAAATTAGAATCAAGTTAGCAAATCCAGAAGATGAAAGAATAAGAACTGGCGTTGAGAGAGCCGCACACGCATGCCCTGTTTCTAAATCACTACACCCAGATATAAATCAAGCTGTAGTCATAGAATTTATTTAATAATGAATTACTCTCCCTGTAGAATCCCCCGTCCTGAATATATCGGCAGCAGATTCTGTATTGCTGACGGCTTGAAAACGTCCGATCTGAGTTTTAAACTCAATTTTATGCCCCTTACGTTTTAATTTTCTAAGAACTTTTTTATCGTAAGAGCCTTCCTCTAGAAAAATCATATTAGGCCATGCTTGAGCATGAATTTTTTTTGCATTTACAGCTTGCTGCAAAGGTTCCTTAAACTTTACAAATCTTCGAATAACTTGGAAAACGTTAGTAATGATTGTACTTCCTCCTGGGGTTCCTAGAACCACCTTTTCGTCTCCTTTAACAAGTATCGTAGGTGTCATACTTGAAAGCATTCTCTTTCCTGGGGCAATTGCATTTGCCTCAAAGCCTATTAAACCGAATTGATTTGGAACACCCGGAGAAATTGAAAAGTCATCCATCTCGTTATTCATAAAAAAGCCAGAAACCCACCTCTTACTTCCATATGATGCATTCAAAGTTGTCGTAATAGAAACCGCATTCCCCTCTTTATCAAGAATACTAAAATGGGTTGTTTCCATAGATTCCTTTGATTTAGTGGCGATTAAATCTGGACTTTCCCCAGCTTTTTCAGGATTAATCAAACTAAATCTATCATTTAAGTAATTAGAATCCAAGAGCTCATCTGTAGCAAAAGTCATATAATCTGGATCGCCTAAATACCTTGCTCGGTCCTCATAAATAATTCGAGCCAGTTCAGTAAAATCATGATATGACTTCGCCCCTTGAATATCTTGCATTGTATTCGCTTTTCTTTCAGCCCCCCATAGAAATTGCAAAAGAGCCAAACCTCCACTTGAGGGCGGTGGCATAGTTATTACTTCCCAGCCTAGATAATTACCCATCAATGGTTCACGCCAGTGAACTCTGTAAGATGCCATGTCGGCAAGAGAAAAATACCCTTGTTTTTTAAACTCAAAAGCAATAGGGCCTGAATAAAAATAATTAGGACCAAAATCTCTTATACCCTCAAGAGTTCTTGCTAAAACGTTCTGAACAATTCTCGTTCCGGGTTTCCAAGAAGTATTTTCACAAAAAGGACCGCACCCAAGTGGGTTTTGCATTGTGAAATTTGAAGAATTGGAGTTTAACTCTTGTGATAATTTTTCAGTTATAAAAAAGCCCGTGTCTGCCAGTAGGATTGACGGAGTTAAAAGATCTGACCAAGAAACCTTCCTTGAACCATACCTCAAGTAAAGATTCCACATCCCTTTTACGCTACCCGGAACTCCAGAAGCCGATTTGGATGTTAAGCTTGAAACAGTTTGATCATCATTCTTTTTGATAAACATGTCTTTCTTTGCGGACAATGGAGCTATTTCTCTAAAATCTAAAGTTGCTGCTTCTCCTTTTGAAGTATGGATCACTGCAAACCCACCTCCACCGATATTTCCTGCTCTGGGCAGAACTACGGACAAAGCAAAGTGAGCAGCAACAGCGGCATCATATGCATTTCCCCCTTCACGAAATACCTTTTCAACGACATCTACCGCAATCGGATGTGCTGCCGCTACAGTAGCGTTTTGAGCTCTAATATTTCCCAATAGTTGAAACAAGAATATGTAAAAAACGAATTTCTTCATGGGAAAGCTGTTATTGTCATTTCCAAAACCTTCGGGGAATACCCTTCAACTTCAGGGTAAATTAACCTAGCCAAGAACACTCCGGTTGTCGACTTAGAAGGAGACCAACATTCATCGGGTAGAGCACTGAATACTTTATGTCCCCAGCGATTATATATCTCATATCTCATTGCATCACCATAACTCGAAAAAATACAAAATTCATCATTCACGCCATCATCGTTTGGTGTAAATGCATTAGGTGCCCAAATTAGATCTTTTCCAGCACAAAAATATGGAATCGACAAATCGATCGTATCTAAGCCTCCACAGAGATTAATCACTGGAATTTTTGCTGAATAAACACCATCAAAAGGAAAAGATACAAACGCAGAATCATCATAAATAAGTTTATTTTCTATGCTATAAGGACTAAAAGAAATAATATCTCTTAAAACTATTTTAACATCGGGGCAATCATAGATTAAATCATATTTGGGATTTGGGTTAATCTTAATGTCCACACTTTCATAGGTGACACAATTATCAATATCAAATATTTCAATAACATAAAGTCCCTCATTCTTCGTTAACACCTCCCATAAACCTGTTGTCGAATTAAAAATACCCGGTCCACTATTTGTGGCATTTGTACCTCTACAAAAGACACTGTCTATTTTAGAAGCACTTCCCGCGGGGGGGGCGAACGATATTGAAGTCAGAGAGTCACAGCTTAAAATACTATCGGGGAGAAGGTCAGGCATGGGGTTCTTTGAGACCACCCAGATTGTGTCTACGTAGGAACAAGAGTCTGATGCGGCATAGAGTATTAGAGGCTCTGGTTTTCCGTATTGAATCGTTTGGGTGGACTCTCCTGTACTCCAGTTATATTGCTTCATACCAAAGGGAGCTGTGATCGTTGCAGGACTACCAGGACAACCATACATAGTGTCAGGAAGTAGGTCTGCATCTTCTGTATAGAATGGCATTCGCATCAAAACAGAATCCAAAGACCCCAGTCCGTCAATTGCAACCAGTTTTACCCATATCTCTCCTGAGAATCCTAATGCTGGATAAACATCAATTAAAGTATCAAAAGGATTTGGGTCCTGAACTGTGGCCTGACCACTAATAACTTCTGCTTTGATAACCTGCGCTGGTGGGGCGCAAGTTTGAATCCCAAAAAAGCCTTTCATAGGTCTTTTGCACCGAGCTGGAAAGTTTAAAATACTGGATCCCACATTTAAATAAGGATCCAATATATCTAAACCCGAGTCAAACCCTGAATAAAAGCCGCAAAGTCCAGTTGAATTTCCGAGACCAGCAATTACTTCAACATGAAATTGATTTCGACATGTCAAAGAAAAAGTATTCGTTACAGATCCATCAGGAATAAAAAAGCTTGTAGTATTTGGAACGGTTACTAAAATATGATTTTGACTTTTAAAATTATAAGAGGTTATAGGAATTCCATTATATTTCATTGATCCCACATCATTCGATGGCACTAATACTAAAAGATGAGTATTTAATCCACCCATTCGAGAGGCATATACTGCTCTTGAACCCGTACAATTTGCCGGAGGAACCAATGACATTCCTAGCTCAGGCGCATATTGACTTGAGCCCGTGGTAATATGAAAGCAATACACAGGTTTATCTGAAAAAATTTCTGTAATCTGACCAACAGACCCTGGCCCACCGGCAAGAGTATATTCAAAAACTTCAGATTTATTTTTAGTAGCTACTAATAAACCGTTAGCAGAAATATTAGTATTGTCATCAGTTGGAATTATCACCAAATAATCTAAACTTGCCGGAGCTAGCCCCCGGGCGATAACATATTCATTTCCGACAAGATCCTGAGGCACCAATTGATCCATNCCNCCGTCCTGCTCAGGACCTCCAGNATTTTGTTTTACATGGTTTGCACCGGTTGTTACNGAAATTGGTTTGCTCGAAACAATTGAGGCTCCCGCAAACTGCTGATCTTCATCCAGTGTGACGGTGTAGGACTGCCACTTATTCAGAACACAAGAAACGATATTATCTCCATTCTTGTTTGTAATTCCTGGTGGAAGGTTGACTGAAACATTAGTGTTATCCTCGATCGCCACAAAGGAAATAAACCCCAAGGCTGCCTCAGGAGCTGGCGGAGCATTTACAATTTTTGTTTGATTTCCGGCCAAAAAAGTTTTCCCAAGAGCTCTAGTTCCTTTCGCAGATAATAAATCTTGATTATACTGTTGAGTTACCCTTTGTGTTAAAACGATATCTCGATCACTCCTTACAAATAACGCTGCCCTGTCGAGAACCTGGTTACCGAGTTGAGTGGAAATAGCTCCAAATGTACTTTGCAGTCCTTGTGCTGTGGTGTTCAAATATATGGTATTGGGNACNCCCTGAGATAAAGNNACTTGATTGTAATATGAACTGTCTGANTTGAAGANANTNACGGTNGCGTTTGGNAAAGGGGTACTAATCTCTATTTCTTGNGTTTGATTCAACCATTCAGGAATAGGAGCTAANNAAAATGCCGTNTCCAATTGAGCATGAATTGCAGAAATATTGAAAACGAAAAAAATAGTTAATAGAGATCTCACGATGACANTAAACGAAGTATTNANAAAATGTNATTANNATTTAATTCTCAATANATTNAGGCAAATTCTATNCCAAGGCTAACCTCAAAAGTTCTGGAATGCTTCTAATNTTGGACTTAATTTTTCTACTTTTTTCCTATCAAAATCAACTGCTAAAAATGAAGGAATATCCCTTGAGCAGTGTCGAGACCATAAGCCATAACTATTAGATCCAGTTCCCGCTAAGATCATGATATCTGTCTCTTCAGCTTGAGGAAGAAGAACATTCTTGGCCAAATAATCCCCAGCGAAGCATAGAGGTCCAGCAATATCATGTGATACTTTTTTTGTCGTTTTCCATTGAAAACTAGAATCCATGATACCAAAAGCAATTCCTCTTGGCTTCACATATGAATCCCTTAAAAGAAAATCAGCACCAATATGGATGTAGGTTATATACTTATCTCCCTTTTTAATTGAATACTCAATTTTAGATATTGCATATCCAGTGAAAAAATAGCTCCATTGACCAAATTCGGTTATCAGTTCAAATTCCCAAAGCTCCGGACATCTTAATCTCAAATTGGAGACATATTTCTCCATCATTGAAGTTTCACTTATCTCTAATTCTTCAGGCATCAAACCTCCACCGATATCGAGAGTTTTTATTCTACGAGAAATACCTTTGGAAACTAAAAGAGAGTTCGCCTCTATTGCAATATCCCGAAGCAAGCAGATTGCATCTGTAGCCGAATCTATATTGGCCATTTGACTGCCAGAATGAACATGCAATAAGGTCACAGGAAATCTCAAAATTGCATCTAGAATTTTTTCTCTTTCTGTTATTGGAACTCCAAATTTGGATTCATCATGACTAACGTCATAAACATCTGGTGCTCCAGTTTTAACTTTTGGGTTTATACGTAAACCCAACTGAAAATCTGGGTTTGTAGGCATCCGCTCTAATTCTTCGATGCTATTTGCATTCAATCGCATTCCTTTTACGTTCTCATTACAGTATGTTATCTCACTTCTTGTCTTAACTGGGGAATCAAAAACAATTTTCTCTGGAGAAATTCCTGCTTTTAAAGCTTTTTTTACCTCTTCTATAGAAGCTGCTTCTAGGCCAAATCCCCATTTCACAATCTTTTCCAATATTTTTGGATGAGGTTGAGTCTTTATGGCCACAGCATGCAAAGAGTTGGTATGAGAAAAGGCCTTTATCAAATGTTTAGTATATCGCTCTAACCGGCCCCATGACTGAAATAAAATAGACGTATCATTATCATGAATTAATCCCATGGAAAAAGCCTCCTTCCATGCCCATCTTGCCTCTTCAATCAATGAAGTTTCTTTCATCTTTTAAACCGAATGTATTTTACCCACATATTCTTCAATAATTTCAATCAATCGAATATCATTCTTTGGATCAAATTTCTTTTTTTCCATTTGTTTTCTGACAGA
This sequence comes from Owenweeksia sp. TMED14, assembly GCA_002167805.1. GTDB lineage: Bacteria > Bacteroidota > Bacteroidia > Flavobacteriales > Schleiferiaceae > TMED14. Next base: position 32,183 of record NHBT01000012.1, read on the forward strand.
ATATGAACCAATTGCTAAACGAATAAATGACTTATCTCCATACTGAACGGGTTGCCCAATAAATACCCGATGGAATCCTAAAAGACCCTCATGCCTCTCTGTGATTATTCGATCAAATAAATTCTTTAATTCTTTGTTATTTAAGGCCCTGCCATTATCCAATACCATAAACGAGACAATACTATCATTTGTTAATTCAACATCAGGCATTAGTCGAAATGAATCACTCAGAGCTAATCTTCCAATGACTACCTGACTCCACCTTCTTATCAAAGCATTTGTTTCCGAAGAATCAAAGGACATATATTCTTCCATCTCCCTCAGAGCTATCTCCCATCGCATCCTGAGACCTTGATTTTTAAAATCAATAAGGTGTTTTCTTATATTTTCCATGCCTAAAGGAATATCAGAAACACAAAATATTTTTCTCAACCCGACAGCCACCTGAGCATCAAGTTTACTCATCAAATCAGACCATAATTTTGGAACCAACAGAGCTCCACAAAATGGAGGAGCTTGATAAAACTTGGATCCCGTCACCATAATCATAACACCCTTTTTTATAAGGTCATGAATTAATTTTCGATCCGTGCGAAACTGGCACATATCAACAACCCACATTACTCCTTGAGAAAATTCATCAATAATATCTAAATCATCTTTAATACCTGATTTACTGCCAAAAACAAGATTTCCGATTATTGATTGATCTGGGTGTTGCTGAATTAATTCCCTGATAGCTTTTTTTCTATCCAAAATAGAACCATCTAATGATCGAGCTGGCAAAAAATGTACATTCGACTTAATCGAGCCTGTAACATTTTTTCCGACGGGAATTCTCTCCCCAAATTGATTCCACTCCGAGTAAAATTGACCTTTAGCAGCTGCCTTAGATCCAGAGCCAAGCTCCTCAGGGCATGAGACAATATTTAGAATTGGTTTATTCGGATTGATAATGGCTTGAAAAAGCAGAGGGAAGTACATCAGATCGCTTCCGCTTGGACCATAATAAACATGAAATTGGTTCTCATCACTCTCACGCAATAGGAATTGCAACCTTTTAGTCTGATTTTTTAGAATTTGTGAATAGTTCGACTCTTGGTAATTATTTACAAAATCTATCGCAATCTCCTCAGCAAAAGGGGTNAGCGTTCCACATGTGCATGAACCACGATGAAATAAGTCTTCAAAATCAACTGGATTTAAATGATACTTATTGGCTTGAGTTTCATCTCGAAGAAAAATACGTTCATCACACCCAGACGTTAATATTTCAGATAACACTTTTTTAATAGATTTCGACATGAATTAGATTATTAAATTTTTCGAAAACACCTTATTCTTTCACCTGACGATTTTGATTGTAAGGTAAGCCAAGCAAAATGGGTATCGTGGACCAATTCACATTGTCNTNNATTAAATTTAGAAACCCATGGTTCTTTCAATTCATAGTTATCTGAAAACTCAAATTCACCGGACGCATTATAACGAGTCATCTTTATAATTTCAGCATTAACAGACTCTAAATCGTGCCATGCTCCCTCACCTATTCCTCCAATGTAAATTGCCTTCTCTGGAACTGATTTCGGGCGAAGCTTTGGAGGATACAGTTGGCCTGCTTTTCTATCAGAGGGTAATTTTGTGGCTTTACTCCTTCTGAAAGCATGTGTNAGNTTTCCTANGATATGNGTCAATGCNTGNTGTCTTGGTCGCCTTTGAAAATTTNCTTGNCCCTNATANAAGACACAATAATTTCCTTTTGATGCNGTCAACACATTTGAGTATGGGGTAGGAGCATAAGAAAGAGGGTATCGAAACCTCAAATATTCCATCGAATTCCTAGTAAGTCCAGCTAATATTCCTCGAGCTACGAACCGAGCACAATTTGTACATTTTCTATCTAAACCATTGTATCCCAAAAATCCAAGGTCTTGAATTGAATATGCATATTCCAAAACTTTTTCAACATCTGCATCGTAATATACTGTCGTATAAATTGGACCCTCTCCGTGGGTAGCTTCCGAATTATTCTCCAATTCCTGAAGAATCTCAACTAAATTTAAGAGCTTGCCCTCACTATCCCATTCTGGAGTTGTTTTCAACCTCAATTTTGGATCTGTACGCGAACTTCGGGCCCTACCCATTGTTTTTGGTGTGATATAGCGACCAAAATCAAAATACTCAAGTTGATCATGCTGCACTACTATCATGCCCGCATGTCCGACTAAAAGGTTTACGTTCTTGATTATACCTAATTTCCTTAGATAATCCCATATTCTCTCAGAACCTCGAGCCGTCATCTCCGGCCATCCTAATGGAATAATGGCGCCCCTTTTTTCTACAGGATTAGACATAACGCAAAGATGCGTTTAAACATTATAGAATCAAAAGAAAAAATAGTATTAAATCTAATTTAAACCGCTAAATTCAAAGTCATAATCAGTTATATTTTAAAATGGAATTTCGTTAAAAGAGAAATTTATTTCCTATGCCCTCCCTTCAAATTGGATTTATACCTTTGTAATAGAGTAATTTTAAAAAAATGAAAACTCCCTCTCACATAGAACAGATTTATACTGGTTGCCTTTCGCAAGGGTCCTATTTTATTCACAGTAATGAAGAAGCAATAGTAATAGACCCACTTAGAGAATGGAAACTTTATACAGACAAGGCAAAATCGCTTGGTGTCAAAATTAAATATGTCCTAGAGACTCACTTTCATGCAGATTTTGTGTCGGGACATGTTGCTTTAGCTGAAAAATCTGGGGCAACTATTGTGTTTGGCCCAGGTGCGATAACAGAATTTAATGCGCATATAGCAAAAGATAATGAAGAAATAAAAGTTGGAGATCTTCGTTTGCGAGTTCTACATACACCAGGACATACATTGGAGTCAACTTGCTACTTATTACTTTCAAAAGAAGGAAAAGAAGAAGCCCTATTTTCAGGTGACACGTTGTTCTTAGGTGATGTTGGAAGGCCGGACTTGTCTCAAAAAACAGGTAGTATAACTCAAGAGCAGTTAGCAGGAATGTTATTTGATTCCATAAGAACAAAAATCATGACTTTACCAGAGGATCTAATTATCTATCCGGGACATGGAGCAGGTTCTGCATGTGGGAAAAACTTGAGTAAAGAAACTATTGGAACACTTAAAGGGCAATTAGAAAATAATTATGCGTTACGAAAAGATATGACGCGCGAGGAGTTTATTGAAGAGGTTACCGATGGCCTTTTACCTCCCCCAAAATATTTCCCATTGAATGTTGCGATGAATAAGAAAGTTATACCAGAATTAGATCAGATTTTCAAAAATGCCGAGCAATATTTTGAACCTGTGGCTTTTGAAGCCATGGCCAATGAGGTTAATGCTCTCGTACTTGATACACGAAAACCCCAGGAGTATGCAAAAGGACATATTCCGGGATCTATCAATATTGGTCTTGACGGTCAATTTGCGCCTTGGGTTGGAGTTCTAATTCCCGAAATCGATCAAAAGATATTACTCGTAACTGCGGAAGGCAGAGAGAAAGAAACGATAAAGAGATTATCTAGAGTGGGCTATGATAATGTCTTAGGATTTTTAGAGGGGGGCTATGAGGCCTGGCTAGGAGCTAAAAAAGAAATTGATANAGTAGAGAGTATTGATGCTGAAGAATTTGCAAATAGAATTTCAAAAGAGCCGAAATCCGTTATTCTAGATGTAAGAAAAGATGGTGAATACCGATCCGAAAGAATGATGTCTTCAAATCACATTCCATTGGATGATCTAAATACTCGATTCAATGAATTGCCTACAGGAAATCCCGTTTACATCCACTGTGCGGGTGGATATAGGTCTATGATATTTAGTTCCATTTTAAAAAAGAGAGGAATTCACAATATTGTCGATATTAAAGGAGGGTTTGGAGCGATCAAAAAAAACCCTAATCTTCAGACTACAGACTACATATGTCCCAATACAAATGTGCCTAAAAATCCAGAGGATTCCTCCGCTATGGAGCGATCCACAATGCGCTCGTTCCTGAGACGAGTCCTAGGCCGTTAGTTACGTTTGAGTATACCGTAACAGGTTGAGAAAAAGGACCACCTGAGCTTGAGTATAAATCAAAAGAAGAGAGATAATTGTAGTAATCGTTATCAATCTTAATTATTTTAAAAACTTTTTGCATATCCGGTTCAGGGTATCCGATTACTTTAAAGTTAAATGTTCGTTTTTCCCCTAAAAAAAGATTATTTGAAACATAAAGACTCATATCCCCACTCCATCGATCCCCGGAACTAATAATAGAGGGATCATCAGATTCCAAATACATCATATATTCTGGAACCGTAATTGTATTCACCAATCTCTCATATGCCTGAATCATATAATAACCGGGAGCTCCATCATCATTAATTTCTATATCAAATGATATGTAGGGTTTTTCCTCCCCTGAACCCGGCCCACCTGAACTATTCCCGGTATTCGTATCTAACGGATTGATCACTATATTTTCTGGAATAGCAGGGATAAAAGAAGTAGCAAAAATCGAATCTAATGCACCGTATTTGGCATAAAAGTTATAACGATGTCCAGTTTTAACTTTCATATTTGGAGCCCTAAAAAATCCTTGTCCTGTATTCATGGAGATAAGGGTATCCGTTTCTGAATTATTGGAATCTACTATCCATATATCGGCTAAATCTAAAGGGATTGGATTGGAAGGATCTAAAATCCCAACACTTTGAGATAAGGAAGCGTCAATTGGCTGTGGGTTTACTGAATCTGTCATAATTCCAAAACCAGGTCCATAAANCTCAACTGAGGTTAANGAATATAGAGTCATTTTAGGATCTGAATCTTCAGGAGAAAAAGGAATGATCCGTTCGCAAGAAAAAAATGTCAATACAAGCAAAAGANAGTAAACGTTATTCTTCATCTTTTTAAAATTTAAAACTATATGAAATTGAGGGTATTATTGGGAATAATCCATACCCCTTCAATACGGCATTCCCATTATTGTCTGATCCAAAATCCATAAANAATGTATTTATNCGATTATAGGCATTGTAAACTCCAAATTGCCAGCTTACCTCTCCCCATTTCTTTTGACGATTGTATGTCATGCCCAGGTCCAATCGGTGATATGCTGGTTCTCTAAAGTTGTTTCTTCCACTTGTCTGCTCAATCACACCACTTCCCTCAAAAAAATTANTGTAAAAATCAGGGAAGCTAGAATATTTCCTTGTGGGAATTGATGTTGCTCTTCCAGTGCCGTATACCCATACTAATCCTCCACTCCACCTTTCATTAAATTCATGGGAGACAGTCAATGAAATATCATGTCTCCTATCATAAGTATATGGATATGGGGTACCATTATTTACATCCGGAAACTGCCTGTCGCTTTTGGCTAAAGTATAACCAAGCCAACCCGTAGTTTTTCCTGTTTTCTTTTCTAATAAAAACTCAATGCCATATGCCCATCCTCTACCGATGGTAACTTTTTGTTGCCAGTCTTCAGCGGAAGTTAAAAAAGAAGAGCCTTCTTTATACTCGATAAGGTTCTGCATGTCCTTATAATATCCCTCTAAGGANANCTCCCAGCCATTGCCTATATTGTGAGCGTAACCAATAGCCGTTTGCCACGCCTCCTGAGGGCGTATATTTTGTGTGACAGGTACCCATAAATCTGTAGGTAAACCAATGGTTTGATTCGAAAGAAGATGCATGTACTGAACCATTTGCACATAACTCCATTTAATTGAATTCTTGTTTCCTAATAAGTAACGAGCGGACAATCTGGGTTGAAGACTTTGATAGTTCGTTTCCGACTGAGAATTTGAGGCCAAAACACTAAATCCATTAAAATGAACTCCAGCGTTTACCTTTAAGCGCTCCGTTACCTCCCAATCATCCTGAAAATAAAATACATAATCCCAGGCATCTTGGGGAAATGATCCAAAAGTGGTGTCTAATCCTATATTTCCAGAGGTTATTGCTATTGAGTTAACCCCAGGCTGATAAGCATGATTAGTTAGAGAAGCACCATATTTTATGGCATGACTAGGACTAGGAGCATAATCAAAATCCCATCGCACTCCGCGATCCTCGATCTCAGATAAGTAGTCAATACCAAATGTATTTGTATCCCTGGATAAAACAACCTCTAATCCACCCAAATTAGCGTAACGAGTTTCTCTTGAAACGGTATTAATACGCGTATTGAATTTGTAACGACTATAAGTAGATGTTACATTAGAAAATAGTTTCGGAGATATTACCCAATTCCATCTCAAAGTGGCAATTCGNTTTCCCCAATTTAAAGAACTATTAAATTCTTCTTCNNNACGTAATCCGGGCTCTTGATAATTATCTTTTGAACGAATATATGCCTCGTCAAACCCGTCATAGAAACTAAAATAGAGCTGATTTTTTCTATTAATTTTATGATTGATTTTCGCATTTAAGTCGTAAAAATAGTACCCTCCGGCTGAACCATCAGGACTGTTTTGAGCAATTAAAGGTTGAGCTAAAACATCCAGGTAAGTTCTTCTACCAGACAATAAAACAGAAGTCTTATCTTTCCATAGAGGGCCCTCTAAAGTGAGCTTACTCGAAATCAATCCAATGGATCCGGTCCCCTGCCATTTCTTAATATTTCCTTCTTTTAAACGGACATCTAATACTGAAGAAAGTCTACCCCCATATTCTGCNGGNAACCCTCCTTTNATNAGCTGAACATTATTAATAGCATCGGCATTAAAGACNGAAAAGAAACCAAATAAGTGAGAAACATTATAAACNGGNACTCCGTCAATCAGAATTAAGTTTTGATCAGGTCCACCTCCNCGGACGTAAAATCCCGAAGTGCCTTCTGTTCCGCTCTGNACNCCAGGNAGTAATTGAATNACTTTTAAAAGATCAGTTTCGCCNAATAAAACCGGTAGGTTTTTTAAAGTCTTCATATTAAGACTTACNGAAGACATTTGNGTTGTCTCTTGAATATCACTTATTCCAACNACTGTNACNTCATCAAGAATATTCTCAGAAGGGATTAATTCNANATCTANCTCNGTNNANAATCTNCTATTNAGATNAATGGNTTTTACCGATGGNGCATATCCTANATACTGAACCTCTATTGCCGCCGTATCNCGAACAAGAGTCATTGAGTAAAAACCGTAAGAGTTCGTTGTAACTCCTTTTTTACTAACCTGATCAAATACATAAGCATTGATTAGCTTCTCACCTGTTTCAATATCTTTTACAAAACCATTAATCGTAAAACTTTTATTTACTTGGCCAAATAGNGAGAAAGAGGAAAAGAAATATGCGAAAAGAATAAAAAAGNAAATTTTCTTCATNGNTATGTTTTCTTGACGCAAATAACGTTAAAAGAATTTAACTCAAAAAGAAAAATATTTAAAAGGCTTCATCNNCTTATTAATTGCCCTCTAATATCTATTGAAATTGAAAAGAAAGACCAATATCAGTTACCTTTAGCTTACATAAATAAAATCCTCTTTATGATGAGAAAAATATACCTGATGCTTATGATGCTGATATTTAGCATTTCAACATTTTCGCAAACTTTAACACAAACTGTCCGTGGAGTTGTTGTCGATGCAGATTCAAAATTCCCTCTAATGGGAGCGAGTGTAATTATTGGATCAAAAGAGGTTTCAACCGATAACGATGGTTCTTTTAAAATTAATGATGTTCCAATTGGTAGAAGCTCTATCATCGTCTCTCTATTCGGCTATAAAGGGAAAACGAGATCACTAGAGCTAAATTCGGCAAAAGAAGCCGTTCTAAAAATTCCATTGATCGAGGCTCCAACTCAGCTTAGCACTGTTGACGTGGTTGCAGTCCAGTCCGGTCAAGCNAAAAATGAAATGGCCACGGTTTCATCAAGACAATTTTCAGTAGAGGAAACAAATTTATATGCGGGTAGTAGAGGAGAACCNGCGAGAATGGCAACAAACTTTGCGGGAGTCCAAGGGTCAGATGATCAAAGAAATGATCTAGTCATTCGAGGGAATACCCCCGCAGGTGTATTGTATAGAATGGATGGTATAAATATCCCAAATCCAAATCACTTCAGTATTCCCGGAACTGGCGGTGGGCCCGTTACGATTTTAAATAACAAGTTTCTTGCAAATTCAGATTTCTTTACAGGAGCATGGCCTGCGGAGTACGGCAATGCTATAGCAGGAGTATTTGATCTAGAAATGAGAGACGGCAATAATGAAAAATATGAAGGAAGTGCGCAATTAGGTCTTCTCGGAACAGAATTGATGCTTGAAGGACCACTTGGTAAAAAGAAAGGCCGCCAAACGCCTTCTTTTTTGGGGGTATATCGTTATAGCACCCTCACACTATTTGAATCTTTGAATATCCCCTTAGGAACCAATGCAATTCCGCAGTACCAAGACGGAGCATTCAGACTAACTTTTCCTCAGAGAAATGGAGGGAAACTGGCTCTATGGACCATGTTCGGACAAAGTAATATTGATATTTTGATTAGTGATGAAATCGATACAAGCGGTTTTGAAAGTTATGGAGATGCGGACCGGGATTCCTACTTTGGAAGCGATATGATCGTTGGAGGACTGAGCTACTCCAAACCGATCAATTCAAGATCTTATCTTAAAGCTGGACTTGGAGCTTCGCACTCTCAAGTTCGAGCAGTTAATACCAAACTCGGTCGAAATGTAATCCAACAACCTGATGGATCATACGGATGGAATATTCTATCGAATGATACCATGTTAAATTATACATTCACGGAAAATAAATTACATGCCTACATCGCATATAATCAGAAAGTAGGATCACGTGGAACTTTGCAATATGGTGTGAATGCTGATATTTATTTTTTGAACTATCAAGATTCAATCAGAGATTATGATGGCTTAGCGGACTCTCTACCACCATGGAGAGTTCAGTGGGCAACTGAGGCGGCCTGGCCAGTAATTCAGCCTTACTTAACTTATAAATCTCGACTTACAGAAAAGACAACCTTCACAGCAGGTATAACCTCTCTTTATTCAGGAGTTAATAATATTTCTTTTATGCCTGTTGAGCCGAGACTNGGAATAAGTTACCAAGCAAATAATAATGATCGATTTTTTGCTGGGACAGGTCTCCACGCGCAAGCTCAAGCCCCATATCTATATTACTATGCTTTAACCACTATTGACCACGATCCCCAAGAACACAATACAGATAGAATAGGACTAATGAAGAGCCTTCAATTTGCGGGAGGATGGGAACGTAATTATTCAGGATCGCCGGTTCGAACAAAAGTTGAAGCATATTATCAATACCTGTATGATATTCCCGTAGAAGTAAGACCAAGTAGCTTCTCTATGCTAAATACGGGATCTGGTTTTGGTCGAATATGGCCTGACACCCTTGAAAATACAGGTACTGCAAGAAATTATGGTATCGAGTTTACGGCAGAAAGGTTTTTCACCAAAGGATTTTATTTTCTAACNACTGCGAGNCTATTTGACGCCAAATACANNGGNTCAGATGGCATCCAGAGAAATACTGTCTTTAATGGTAGATATGCNATTAANATTNTAGGTGCCAAAGAATTTAAGCTCGGTGAGAATAATAGATTCACATTGGGCAGCAAGTTTACAACGGTCGGAGGCCGTTGGTTTGGAGAAGAGGTAGATAAAACAGAATCAGTAAGAACCGGCGAAATTGTCTTTATTGATGCGACCAATAATTTTCAACAATATAGAGCTTATATTCGATTAGATTTGAAAATAGGATATAAATGGAACTACCCCAAAACAGCTTGGGAATTTGGTTTAGACATCTCTAATATTACAAATCATAAAAATATATTAACCTTAACATACGTAGACGGCCTAACAAACCCTGTAAGAGAGGAATACCAGTTAGGGTTATTCCCGGTTTTCTATCTAAGATGTGACTTTTGAACCAAAAGANTCTAATCCCAGGAGATAGATTATTTTATTGAAAAATTAGGCAATTTTCCTTGAGTTCTGGATATAATTTAAAATTCTGAGTTGAAGAAATCTCGGAACTAAAATTGGGGATATCGTCCATATGTAATTCATAAATCCGGGCACGACTCGCCTTCTACCTTTCAATGCCCCATCTATCCCTCTAAGAGCCACCTTGAATGCAGACATATGAGGAATAAGAAAACCCTCCATCAAAGGAGACTTTTTCACGCCAGCTCTTTCAAAAAATTTTGATTTAGTGGGGCCCGGACACAAGGTGGTTACTCTTACTTTCGTCTTTCTAAGCTCATGGTTCAATGCCTCTGAAAAAGATAAAACAAAAGCTTTACTTGCATAGTAGGCGGCAAGATTAGGTCCTGGAAAGAAAGCAGCAACAGAGGCAACATTTAAAATTCTTCCTGCTCCTCTTTTCACCATTCGCTTTGCAAATTCNGCAGAAAAATGTAATAANNTTTCAACATTNAATTTTATCATATTTTCTAATTCGCCTTTTTCAGANTNAATTACCTCTTTCCAAACGCCATAACCNGCGTTATTNANCATTAANTCNACTGGNGTCTGANCTATCCATTNCCAAAANTNTTCTCTNCCTGANTNNTTNGAAAGATCAGCCGANAGNGTATTGCATGAGGGAAATTCNATTTTCAAGCCCTCGATTGCCTTCAAATTTCTNCCNGTAAGCCATAANGAATAACCCTTGGTATGCAAAATCTTAGCCATCTGATATCCAATTCCCGATGTAGCTCCAGTAATTACTGCATTCTTTTCCTTTGACTTCATTACATAATTTAAACAAGCAGCTATCTATCTTTGTTTAAATTTTGAGTTAATTAAATTCAACGACGCTGAAAACAACCATTACCACTGCCTTTTGGGTTTCACTTTTAACATTGAATTTATCTGCACAGACAGTAAAAGATTTAATTGTTCCCTATTTACCACAGGGACATAAATTAAACGGAAATGTGACTAAGGAGAAATATGCGGGGGCCATTGAATTGGATCTTAAGTATGAGGTGAGTCCGGGAACCAACACACCAAGCCCTTTCCTAACCAAGGGCTATATTTTCCGCACTGATCAATCGCTAATCGTAGGTTTTTATGCAGAATTCGACCCAGAAAATTTCAGAGCAAATTTGCAACNAAGAGATGAGGCNTGGGATGANGATNTTATNGGTATTGCTCTAGATGTATATGGAGATACCAGAAATATGGTATTCCTTGGTAGTAATGCTTTTGGAGTCCAANTAGATGTTAGAAAAAATGATCCNGCAAACCCNAGNTTTGGAAACGAATTCGATGAATCTTTTGATTGTAATTATGAAACCTGGGCGAANCGATATGATTCATCATACACTGTNGANATGCGAATACCATTTAATTCCTTGCAGTTTGGAAATTCAAATGAGCAGCGTTGGAAATTTGCTTTTTGGCGAAAATCATTTAACGGAGCACAAGAAATTACAATCCAAACTTTTTTTCTGGACCGAGCTATTCAATGTGAGGATTGTCAGTATTCTCATGCCTTAATCCTGGATGGAATAAAGCCGAAATTACGCAGCACTCTACTACCTTATGCTTTCAGTGCCGTCGGTTCCGAGCCTATTAATGAAATATCAAGTGTTACAAAATTTGGTGGTTCAGCTTTTGTAGCCCTTAGCCCAGCAACATCAATTGAAGCAGCATTGATTCCAGATTTTTCTCAAGTAGAAGCAGACGTGGCTCAAGTAGCCATAAACTCTCCCTTCGCATTATTTTATCCCGAAAGGCGTCCATTCTTTATTGAAGGAAGTGATCTTTTAGAATCGAGACTAAAATATGTTTATACCCGAACAATAAGTCAACCGAGTGCGTTATCGAAATTAAATTTCCAAAGCAAAAAAATCCGATTCTATGCCCTTACAGGCTATGACCCTTCATCTCCTTATTTAGTCCCAGGAGAAAATTATTCAGCTGTTGGAACAACCTCTGGAAATTGGTCAACTATTTTAAGAGCTGAACATCCCATGGCTAATGCATCAAGTGTTGGATTTATGTCGACACACAGAATATATGATGAAGGTGGCTTTGGACATACAATTGCTCTGGATCTGAATAATCAAATAAGCCCTCGATGGAGATACAAAATTGAATTGGCGCGAACAGAAACTCAAGAACCGCAGAGCGATTGGATTACTTCAGGTGAAAAATTTTCATCTTACACCTCGGAATTAGATGGTGAACGATTCTCTGGATATAGTTTGTTCTCTGGAATATATAGGCAATCTACAAATTGGAAAACTCGTGCCGATATCATGTTACTCTCGCCAACTTTTAGACCAGAAATGGGATTTGAACCAAGAAATAATCGGCGAAGATTCGAAATTGGACAACAGTACCGTGGATTTCCAAATAAAAAATATATTAAAAATTATTCCATTTATGCCGAAACATCCGTTTACACTAATTATGAAAACGTTATCAAAGAAAAATCGACATTCACATATACAAGAATGCAATTATCGGGAAATATAAATGTATCCTTTAATGCCAAATTCATTGAGAAAGAGAACTATTTAAACATAGATTATGAAAATCTTTTCAATGGAAGATTAAATATATCATGGTCTCCAAATCAAGCTTTCAGTTTAGGTGCTGGAATTGGAGGCGGCAGACAAATCGCCTACAATGAAACAAATCCAAGAATTGGTATATCCCGAAGAAGAGGAGTAGATCTTGACCTACAGGCCAAAGGAAAGTTTCAATGGAGTTTAGATCTTGATTATGAGGAAATGAATGAATTATATGATCCTGCGATATTCATTTATAAAGGATTCTTATTCCAATCTGTATTTAAATATACCCTTACTCGAGCATTAGATTTTAAACTAGTAAGCCAATTGAATAATTTTGATTCTGGTGAAATAAATATCCTAATGCAACCCCTCATTCAGTATCGCCCCTCTGCTTTTTCTCTATTCTACTTAGGTGGAATGTTTCAGAGTGGTCAATTCCAAGGATATTTGAAATGGCAAAAACAAATTGGGAATTAACTTCTATCTACTCAATTTTTAATAGTTTAAATTGGAGTGATAAAGCAAATGAAATATGATTTTTCAATAAAAAATGCTACATTAAAGTCTGAATCATAAGATAAATGGTTTAATCAGATGCATCATTTGTTGAGAGTACTATTAGTCGCTTCAATTTTCTTTATTCTCAGCACCTTTGAATTATTCATACCAGGACAATTTATGGATGGTGCTACTTATGCCTCAATTTCTCGAAACCTATCTCAAGGAATTGGAAGCTATTGGGAACTATTTTATACCCCTTATTTATATCCCAATTTTATTGAGCACCCCCCCTTCTTCTTTTGGATACAATCTCTATTTTTTAAAATTATCGGAGATAAATGGTATACAGAAGATATCATGGGAGTTTTATTATGGGCCATAACTGCTTTAGGTATAGAGAAAATAGGCAAGTGGTCAAATTTGTCAAATAGAGGAATACAATGGGCGCTCATATTTTGGGCAATCATTCCAATTGTCTGTTGGTCATATGGAAATAACCTCTTAGAAACTTTGGTTAGCCCGTTAACGGTTTGGTCAGTAGCTATTGCGATCTATGGGATTCAAAAAAAATATCAATCATTAATTTTTATCTCCGGATTCTTTATATCCATGGCCTTTTTGACAAAAGGACCCGTTGGATTATTCCCATTATCCTTCCCTTTTTTCTGGCATGTTACATCTGATTCAAATCGTAAATTACGATTAATCATCATCCACAGTTTTCAAATCTTATTAGGGACCCTGATTCCTATATCTATTCTTCTTGCCTTTGATAGCTCTAATGCTTATTTACATGCTTACTGGTCTAAACAAGTAATTAATAGTATTTCTAAAATTTCCACTGTAGATAACCGTTTATATATCGTTGGATCATATTTAACGCAACTAATTCTCCCATTTTTGATAGCCCTTACAATCCGCGTATTTAATAAAGGAAGTCGTTGGAAGGGTAAAACTATATCTAAGAGTTTAACATTTGGATTGTTTTCTCTGAGTGCAGTAATTCCGATGATTATTTCTCTCAAGCAAAGTGATTTTTATTCAGTACCAGCATTTCCGTTTGCTGCTATATCCATTGCATTTTGGATTGAGAAAGAACTTATAAATCTTCATGATTTCAAAACTCAATCAAAACTTTTGGTAATAATTATTTGTCTGATAACTGGAATTGGATTTCGAACATTACCTCTAGTAAAAAATCATCGAGATTTGATGTTGCGCAAATCCATAGAGCATCTTTCCAGAAATTACATGGGAGAGATAATGAAAGTAGATTCTGTTTTATTTAAAAATTGGAACCTTCATGCCCAGTGTGCAAGATATGGACCTATTTACCTAGTCGAGGATAAAGAGAATTCTGAGCTAATTCTTAAAAAAAATGGAGGACTAAAACTTATTAGATAAAAACTTTTTATTTCAAGCAAAAAAAAAGAGCCGGTTTATTACCGACTCCCCATTAAGTGCGGAAGATGAGGGATTCGAACCCCCGGACCTGTTACAGTCAATAGTTTTCAAGACTACCGCAATCGACCACTCTGCCAATCTTCCGCGGCAAAAGTACGTAACTTCGTGCTTATGAAAAACATGCTTTTTGTACTATTATTATTTCAGTGTTCTTTCCTGCTCTCTCAAGCTGATGAAAATACTACGAATAAGAATGTTCCAATCGGAATTAATGTAACACCCTACTGGGACGCAGAAATAAATCCCTATGTTCAAATAAATATATCCGTAAATGCAAAAAAGTTATATCAGGAAAATAATGCTCAAAACTATCTCACATTCTTTACTTCATTATCAAAAACAAAGACTGAAGAAATTGTTGATGTTGACAAGATTAAACTTATTTGTCCAGAGAATTTAAAGCCATCGGGAAACACTTTCATGATTAGCCAAAGCATACTACTTGCTTCGGATACAGGCGATCTATCATTAAATATTCTGTATGGAATCGGTGATAAGATTTCGGATACATTGAAGGGAGAATTCTCAATCTCCCATATTGCGAAAAAGTCAACTCTTGCTCCTCTTAGATTCGTAGAGAAACAAAACGACAACATTCTCGGATCTCGACCACAATTTGGAGAAGCTCTCTTTTATGGAGATGATGATATTCTAAAATTTTATACAGAAGCGTACCAAGTTCCAAGAGATCAAAGAGCGTATTATACTTATCAACTTTATTCTCTTGAATCACAAAAAGCGATAAAAGGGTTCGGTGCCGTCAATAGAATTAAGAACTCAGATGGTAAAAAAGTTAACAGCATATTAAGTTCCCTAAAATTAGATGGACTACCATCAGGGCATTATGAAATTCGAACAGTTCTAAATATTGAAAAAATGGATCCTACTCTTTATCCAAAACAAAATATTAGTTTTTACCGGATCAATACAAACCAATATGAAGAAATTGTAAATAAGACCACATTCAAAGACAAATGGCTGAAAGAACTGAGTAAAAAAGGCAGTTTAAATTGGTATGTAAATGGACTTTATCCCATTGCTAACGGCCTAGAGCGAAAGCAAATTGAGCTATTAAGCCAATCAGATAATGATACTTCTATTCAAAAATTTCTTGAATATTTTTGGGAATCTAGGAACCCAGAGAACCCCTTAGATGAGGCTATTAGTTATTTTAAAATATTGAATCAGGTAGAAAAAAAATATTCAAGTCGAGCAGTTCCAGGCTATGCTACAGATAGAGGTCGAGTTTTTTTACAATATGGTGCTCCTACGTTGACAGAGAAAAGACCTTTCGAAACAGACGGTTACCCATATGAAATATGGCAATACAACACGTTAGAGGCGAGTAATGCTCCTTATCAGATAAATAGACTTTTTGTTTTTGCAAATTACACGGTTGCCGGAAGAAATTATGAGCTTTTACATTCCGATGCCATAGGTGAAATAAAGAATTCAAAATGGAGAATTGCAATCCAAAAAAGAAGCTATATATCTAATGATATAGATAATGAAGGACGCCAAGACCCGAATAAATTTGGATCTAGAATAAATAATAATATCTTCTTCAATTCAGGCGGAGGATGAAAACATCAGTAGTTATATTGAATTGGAATGGAGTTTCCTGGTTAGAAAAGTTTCTCCCTTCAGTCGTTAAGAATACGCCGAACGCCAAGATTATTGTTGCAGACAATGGAAGCACTGATGATTCAAAGAAATATGTAAATCAAAATCATTCAGATGTTCTTTTTATTGAGAATAAATTGAATTTAGGATATGCAGGGGGATATAATAGGGCTGTGCGTGAGATAGTAAAAATATATCCTGATCACGAATTTTGTGTTTTCCTAAATTCAGATGTTGATCCCCAAAAAGAATGGTTAGAGCCCCTCGAGCGTCGAATGATTGAAAATCCGAATATTGGAGCTTTGCAACCCAAAATTCTTGATTACAATAATCCTGATAATTTTGAATATGCGGGAGCTGCTGGAGGGTTAATAGATAAATGGGGATATCCCTTCGCTAGAGGTAGAATTTTTGAATCCTTAGAAAAAGATAAAGGCCAATATGACTCCCCAGAATTCACAAAGATTTTTTGGGCTTCAGGGGCTTGTTTAATGGTCAGATTATCAGCTTTTTATGAAAGCGGATCACTCGATGAAAGGCTCTTTGCCCACATGGAAGAAATTGATCTTTGCTGGAGAATGCAAACCCAAAACTATGATATCGAATCTTGTAGTTCTTCAGTTGTTTTTCACGTAGGAGGAGGTACTTTGGGATCATTGTCACCAAAAAAGACATATCTAAATTTTCGAAATAGCTTACTAATCATTTGTAAAAACGCACCGACATATACAGCCATCAAAATCATCTCTGCCCGCTTGTTTCTTGATGCAGCTGCAGGATTTTTATTTTTAATTCGTTTACAACCTCGACATTTTTTTGCTGTAATTCAAGCACATTTCTCTTTTTATAAAATGTTCACAAGATTTACATTTCCATCCCAACCTAGAAAAAAAGAATGGCCAAAAAATGGAACATATGATGGATCAATAGTCTGGAAATATTTTATTTCTAAGAATTAATTTATAATCCGCGAGGATGAAACTTTAATAAAGTTTTTCTTAAATGATTTTGCTCTAAATGAGTATAAATCTCAGTGGTTGTTATACTCTCATGCCCCAAAAGAACCTGAATCACTCTAATGTCGGCATTATTTCGAATAAGGTGTGTTGCAAATGTGTGTCTTATAGTATGTGGGCCAATTTTCTTTTTTATTCCAGCAAGGGAAGCCAATGAGGAAATCATTTTAAATATATAAACACGACTCAACGAACTTCCTCTTTGATTCAAAAAAACATGATCTTCAAAACCTTTTTTCGGGTTAATATGAACCCTGACCTCATTAATGTAGATATCTAATGCTTCAAGGGCTTTTTCATAAATCGGGACTACCCGTTCTTTATTTCCTTTTCCAATAATTCTTAAAACCTCATCTTTACGATAAATATCCCTCATTCTTAGACCTATTAATTCACTCACTCTCAAACCACAAGCATATAAAGTTTCAACAATCGCATTATCTCTTTCACCCTGTGATCGGGATCTATCAATAGCGGCCAAAAGAGAATTCATTTCTGGAATAGATAAATAAATTGGGAGCTTTCTTTCAAGCTGAGGGGTTGCTATTCCTTCAATCGGACTGATATCTATTAGTTCTTCTTCTTTTAAAAAAATGAAAAATGTTCTCAGCGAACTTCTCATTCTAGCTTGAGTTCTAGATGATTTACCCTCTTTAGACAAAGTCTGAATGAAAGATCTTATTAAGTCTTTATCTACTGTTAGGCATGTCTTATCTAGATCCTGTGAATAAATGGAAAAGTTCTTAAGATCACGAGAATATGCATCTAGGGTATTCGGACTCAAACCTCTCTCAAGTCTCAAGTAGTTTTGGAATTGCTCAATTGCTAATGGCCACTTCATTGGAGCATTTTATTTATTTCATGATCAATTCCTATCTTGTAATCCGATTAATGCCTCTATACCGAGGCGATAGCCATCCCATCCGAGTCCAGAAATGGTGCCACAAGTGTATGGAGCCAAAAGGGATTTTCTACGATATGCTTCCCTGGCATATGTGTGACTCAAATGGACTTCAAGAACAAAGGCCTTTAATCCAGCCACACTATCAGCTATTGCTAATGAAGAATGGGTAAATGCTCCTGGGTTTATAAGAAATGCATTCCCTGGTTCATCATTATCACTCAAATAATTTACGACCTCGCCTTCAAGATTGCTCTGAAAAAATCTCAATTCTACATTCGGCCAATTCTTATTTAACCAACCAGTTAGAATAGGTATACGTTCCTCAAGGGTCTGACTACCATAAAATTCATTTTGTCTTACCCCTAGTCGATCTAAATTAACTCCATGAACGATGTGAATGATCATGATTCAAATATACCAAACATTAACCGCGCTTTAAATGACTCCCTCCTCCTAAAACAGCCTCTAAAAATCCTTTAGCATAAGCCAGCATCATAATCAAAGTACTACAAATTGAGAGAAGGCCAACTTTTACCGACTTATTTTGAATTCCGCTCAAAAAAAATGGCATTATTAGATAAAACATTACAATTAAAAGCGGAGCCATTATTTGAAATATTGCCAAAAAAGAAGCAATAAAAGTATAGGCGATAAAAAAAACTGGAAACATATGAGTAATTTTCAATTGACCTTTATGTCTGCGCGATAGATGCCATCTTGCGCCACCGAATCGTTTTACTTGATTATAAAATCCCAACAAATTTGATCTTCTTTTATGATATACAACTGCCTCAGGAATAAATCCTACTCGATATTTTGACTGAACCAAACGAATACTAAATTCTACATCTTCTCCCGTTTTAAAATTTATATCAAACCCTTTTAAAGTTTTAAAGACATCCTTTTTCACCCCCATGTTAAATCCTCTTGGGTAATATGTTGATGTACTTATTTTTTTTCCCCGAATCCCACCTGTAGTCCAAAAACTTGTCATGCTAAAGCTGATAGCCTTTTGTAAATCATTAAAATCTGGTGGAGCTGAGTCAGGACCACCGAAAGCGTCCCATGGATATTTTAGGAGTCCTGAGTCAATTCTTTTTAAGTATTCCAAAGGAATTATACAATCGCTATCCAGAAATATTAAATACTCACCTTGAGCTTTTTCTGCAGCTAAATTCCTTGCCTCAGAAACTGGTAAATACTCTTTGAAAATAGTCGTTACCTTTAGCTTACATCTTTTACTTTCTGCTTCAATTATTGCCCGTAATGTGTCATTTGGAGTACCATCTGCAAGAATTACCTCAAATAAATTACGAGAGTAGTCAAGATTAGAAATGGAGGATATAAATTCTTTGACTTCTTCTGGACGATCAAATGTCGGGGAAATAAGAGAAAAACGCATCGAATCCCTATTCCTTAATATTCAGAACCTCAGAAATAGAATAGTTGACTTTTTTACTACTTTGTCTGACCATTAATTCTGCAAGCAATCCCGTCACAAATAATTGAGTACCCAAAACCATAGCTGTTAAAAAAATGTAAAACCATGGATCATCAGCGACCAATCCTGGTCGCATTCCTTGGGCTAAGCGATATAACTTTAAGATACCCATTGCTAAAAGAGAAACTCCACTAGCAACAAACATGAAAGTTCCAAGAGTGCCAAAAAAATGCATCGGTCTACGCTCAAATCGACTTACTAAACTCAAAGTGATTAAGTCTAACATACCATTAACAAATCGACTCAATCCAAATTTTGTAGTTCCATACTTTCTTGCCTGATGCTGGACAATTTGTTCACCAATTTTTTTGAATCCTGCCATTTTCACTAAAACTGGAATATATCGATGCATTTCACCTTGAACCTCAATATTTTTGATAACTTCTTTCCTATACGCCTTAAGTCCACAATTAAAATCATTCAATTTAATCCCAGACATTTTTCTCGCTGCCCAATTGAATAATTTAGTGGGTACAGTTTTGGTAATTGGATCAAAACGCTTTTTTTTCCAACCACTAATAAGATCAAAATTTTCTTTATAAATCCTACGAACTAATTCTGGTATTTCGTCTGGACTATCCTGTAAATCGGCATCCATTGTAATTACCACTTCACCTTTAGCCTCTTTAAAACCAACATGTAAAGCTGCGGATTTACCATGATTTCTTCTAAATCTAATGGCCTTAATTATGGAATAATTCGTTTTCAGATCAACTATTACGTTCCATGATTCATCGGTAGAACCATCATCAATAAAAATAATTTCAACTGAAAAGTTATTTTTTTCACATACTGCGTCTATCCATGACGTTAATTCTGGAAGAGATTCCTGCTCATTATAAAGAGGAATAACAATCGATATATCTAAATTATCATTCAAATTCTGGAGGGTTTTTCTTGGACACTGCTGCTGCAATAAGTCCAATAAAACAGAAAAATATAAAACCGGTTGCGGAGGATTTTAATGAACCAACTACCGAAGCACCTTCTTTAGTTTTTTTAATCATTTCAGATTCAAGCTCATCCATTGACTCCAGCCCCATTATGGATAACGTAGCTTCCAATTGTTCGTCAGGCATATCCATCATTCCTTCAAAAGCCATAGCACCTTGGCGAGCAGAAAGATCTGAGTCGATAACGTTATGCAAAAGCATATTGAATAAAAAGTTTACAAATAAGGATAAGATTACAGGAAGAATGAACGCCGAGAATGCTTCTCTAAAGGAAGCAAATCCATTATTTAATTTCTTATATGATCGAATGGCAAAAAATGGAAGAACTACAGATAGGACCAAAACTAAGATTGTTGCAATTGGATTCACAAAAAGCTTTTCATCGATAACATATGCTGTTAAAGAGAATAAGATTCCTACAGCAGAAATTATTAAACCAAAGTTTAACGCAGTTTTTTTCATATTTTCATTCATGATGTTTTTTTTATTATTTGACAAACTTACAAATACTGACTTTACCGTTTCTTAAAATTCTAACCCAACCTTTATTTGGGTAGGAGATAAACCATTTATATGAGTATTTTGGTCCCTGAGATAACGATTTGGAACCAATAAGACGACCATTAAAATCGAATAACTGTAATGTTTCTTTTCCAGAAATATTAAAAAACTTAAGACCTTCAGGGGTCGGAATAACATATTTATCGGTTAATGAGGGTTCTTCAATACCCATCTTCGTTTTACTGATGATAGGAAGAGAAGCTGTATTCATAGATGATAAAGATGTTATTTGGAACGTAAGTGAGTCATTAGAATAAATATTCGATGAATTATACTCCAGCAACACGGAAAATTGCTCTCCTGGCTCCAAACTTTTAGCAGAACCTCCACTGATAATATTAATTCCCGAATTACTGATATTCATGTTCGAAAACAATAATGGAACGTTGCCACTGTTTGCAATAATAAGCCTTCTTGATATTTGGGAACCAGGAATTCGATTTACAAGTTTAATAGTATCTTCAGATACTATGAAACCTGTATTGACTTGAGCGGATGTTGGCCCAACTAAATTAGAAATTCTATCGATGAATTGAGGATAGTCGACAAAGGGGTTCCTATTTCCTTGTAAACCATAAATTCCATTATTTCTNTATTCATCAAGACTATCAATAGGGNAATCATTATGCCAATCTCTAAGCACTGATTCTTGAGGANTGAAGAAATTGGAATAATCTCCATATCTCAAAACAAAATAAAGCATTGCCCGGGCACAGTCNCCTTTGTGCTCATTTCTAGGCTCAAAGATATTTCCCTGACGCTTACTTCCTCCAACACTCCAGTTNGGAGTTCCTGTAACGACTCCAAAAGGATGATTACTTCTAGAGCTATTTGCTGATTGATCAGAAGGGAAAAGATGATGAATATCATTTTTCATTGGAGGAGAAGAGCTATACATACTTTGCGGGAATGTATGCTCACAATTCATATTATTTGCTACAGCGCCAGATCTTGTGTTAAANCTTGCACTTCTTCCTGTATAGACNCATTGAACNAAGCCTCCATGATTATCTAATGTCGCATACATATTATCTCGAGCAACATTGTAGGATAATACATTATGATTTGAAGAAATTATATTATTTAATGTGGATCTTAATGATGCTTCTGAAAGATTTTGAGTGCTTGAATAATAGGTTTTTGAATACTGAACTTGTGCTTCAAACTCCAATCCAAATGCCCCTTCATCATGAGAGGTCTTAAGAATTATTGGAATAATGTGNTCAATATTATGTTTTGGANTGAATAAAACTGAAATAAACNANGAATCTCCTACTGCAATTGTACTATCATTGATATTAAATCTCAATACGGTATCACCGTAAATTGTATTTGTAAGAATGGATTCAATTATNAAATCATCAAATGAATTGTTAAATACCCAAAAACCTGAACTATCCCTTTGAGTTTCATCGACTACTCCACNGTTAATCGTNTTAGTTTTGATGATTTGAGCANTCACTTCCAAGCTATAAAGGAATAGAAGACAAAAAAGTGTTNTTATAAAAATTCTATTTTGACAATACATATTGTTATTTAATTCAAAATGATAAGCAAAGGTCGGTTATCTTTGCCTGCGGGCAAGGATCTTACAACCAGCTCCCGATTAATCCCCCAGGGCAGAAATGCAGCAAGGGTAGTCGGTTGTAGCGGTGTGATAGGACTCCTTGCCTTTTTTATTTTCCAACTAACTCNAAAACTGCTTCGACAATATCNTCAAAACTAGGCTTTGAAAAATAATCCCCATCGCTACCATAAGCTGGGCGATGAGATTTTGAAGTTAANGTTACTGGGGCGGCATCAAGATAATTGTAACCATTCTGATCTTCAATAATTCTCTTCAAAATAAAAGCTGAGGCTCCTCCCTCCATATCTTCATCAACTATTAAGAGCCGATTGGTCTTTTTTAAAGATTTTAAAATATCGTGGTTTAAATCAAAAGGTAAAAGAGTTTGGCAATCAATAACTTCGATATCTACTTCTATTGATTTTAAAAAAACTGATGCATCTTCAACTATCCTACACATTGATCCATATGTAACCAAGGTAATTTGACTTCCTTGTCTTAAAAATTCAATTTTTCCAAGCTCTACAGTGAATTCGCCAATATTAGTCGGCGGTTTCTCTTTCAAACGATAGCCGTTCAAACATTCAATAACCAATGCTGGCTCATCGGCTCTTAACAATGTATTGTACATCCCTGCCGCTTTGGTCATATTTCTAGGCACACAGATATACATACCTCTTAAAGAACTCAAAATTAAACCCATTGGTGAGCCTGAATGCCAAACACCTTCTAACCTATGCCCTCTGGTCCTAACAATTAGGGGNGCTTTTTGGGTTCCTTTTGTTCTCCAGTGCACTGTAGCACAATCGTCACTTAATATCTGAAGAGCATAAAGTAAATAATCTAGATACTGAATCTCTGCTATTGGTCGTAACCCTCGCATTGCTAAACCTACTCCTTGACCAGCGATGGTAGCCTCTCTTATACCTGTATCAAAAACACGATTTTCACCATGAATTGCTTGCATTCCCTCAAGCCCCTGGTTCACATCGCCAATAGTTCCAACATCTTCACCAAAAATGATTACCTCCTTGAATTTTTCTAATATGGCATTAAAATTATCACGTAAAATTATTCGTCCATCAATATTATCAGAATCATGAGAGTATGTAGGGTTCACAATTTCAATATCTAAAGCTGAATTTGAATGTAAATACCTACTGTAAGCTTCATCACCCTTTTCAAGCTGATAATTTATCCAATTCCTTGCAGCTAAAACATCTTTTCCTTTTTTCTGAGCCTGAATCGCAGAAAGCCTGACCTGAGATAGTGAGTCTCGCCATAATGCANNTTTATCATTTCTTAAGGNATCTCCCTCTTTGNNAAATCCTAACTCATCAAGCCAATTTGCAGCCTGATCTCTTAAATTCGCTANNGGCTCTAGGTAATNTTTGTATGCCTCTTTCATAGATGACTTCGCCTCATCCTTAGCCCCAAGTTCAATTTTATTTAATTCTTCCTTACCAATTAAATTATGTTCTTCAATAAATAATCGAAATTGCCTTAAACAATCAAATTCATTTTCCCATTGCAAGCGTTCTTTTGATTTGTATCTCTCATGGGATCCACTTGTTGAATGCCCCTGTGGCTGAGTCATCTCTGTTACGTGCAGNAANACAGGTACATGCTNATTTCTCGCAATTACCTCAGCCTTTTCGAAAGATGAAACTAATTCNGCATAATTCCACCCTCGAGCNTTTATGATCTCAAAACCAGTCTCCCANTTTTTNCCATTTTTAGATTTTTTTCGCTGAAAACCACTAAGAGCTTTTGAGATATTTTGTTTTATTGTTTGGTGCTTTGAATGGACAGAAATACCATAATCATCATCCCAGACACAAATCACCATTGGAATTTGCATAACTCCAGCNGCGTTCATGGTTTCCCAAAAAATCCCTTCAGAAGTTGCTGCATTTCCTATCGTACCCCANGCAATTTCATTTCCATTGTTNGTGAATTGATTCTTTAATTTGAATTCTTTATAAATCTTAGATGCCTGCGCTAATCCCAAAAGTCGAGGCATCTGTGCCCCTGTAGGAGAAACATCTGATGATGAATTTTTTTTCANCATTAGATTTAACCATTCTCCATTTTTATCAATCGTAGGCGTGGAAAAATGACCATTCATTTGCCTTCCGCCACTGGAGGGTTCATTTTTNAGATCTATATCGGCATAAAGAGATGCAAAAAAGGATTTGGCACTTAATTCCTTAATTGCCATCATAAAGGTTTGGTCTCTGTAGTATCCACTTCTGAAATCACCATTACGAAAAACTTTAGCCCAAGCAATTTGAGCAAGCTCCTTTCCATCCCCAAAAATTCCAAATTTTGCCTTTCCTGTGAGAACTTCTTTTCTACCCAAAAGACTGCACTCTCGACTCAAAACAGCTAAATGATAGTCATTTTTTATCGAAAGAATAAAGTCTGGATTATGCATAATGCAAAAATAAGGCGACCTTTGCTATCGAAATATCAAATCCTTCAAAAAAAAATAATTATGAAATTTTTCATCGATACAGCGAATCTTTCCGAAATTCAACAGGCGCAGGACATGGGAGTTCTTGATGGCGTAACAACAAACCCATCTCTAATGGCAAAAGAGGGAATCTCTGGAGTTAAAAATATTCAAGCACATTATGCCGCAATTTGTTCAATTGTCGATGGCGATGTTAGTGCCGAAGTTATTTCTACTGATTATCAGGGAATGATAAAAGAAGGTCTTGAGCTTGTAAAGATCGATCCCAAAATCGTAGTAAAAGTGCCAATGATTTCAGATGGAGTAAAGGCAATACGTTACTTCTCTGATAATGGTATTCGTACCAATTGCACTTTGATTTTTAGCTCTGGACAAGCATTGGTTGCAGCAAAAGCTGGAGCATCATATGTATCTCCATTTATAGGAAGGCTTGACGACATATCAACTAACGGAATGGACTTAATAGAATCGATCAGGGTAATCTATGATAATTATAATTTTGAAACTGAGATTTTAGCTGCTTCTGTAAGACATCCTATGCACATAATTCAATGTGCTCATCTTGGAGCGGATGTCATGACGGGACCTCTTAGTGCCATATCAGCGCTAATCAAACATCCACTTACGGATACAGGACTTGAAAAATTTCTTGCTGATCACGCAAAAGCAACAAAATAACTAGCGGCGCTTATATTTTCCAGATTTAGTCAATGGTAAAGAGATCTTTTGGATAATCTTTTTAGGCCTTTTCCAACTTGGGAGATTTCTAGAAAAAACTTTTCTCAACTTTTCTTGCTCAATAGAGCTTAGAGGTATACTAAACCATACCAACGACTCATGCCAATCATCATCTTCCACGACACCAGCAAATCCTTCGGGGTGATTTGGGTAAAACTCTGAAACCAATTTTTCAATTTCTTCGGGGTATATTTTTTTCCCTGCACTCAATATGGCCCCATCAAGTCTGCCGAGCCAATTAAAAGATTTATTATCATTCATTAGCTCGACATTGTCCGTGGTCAAAAGATCTACTATTCCCCGATCCCTTATGGTAACCTTCAACGCTCCATTCGACGACCTTACTTTCACACCATCTAAACATAAATATTGATTTTCTGTTTCAGGTGTAATCTTGCGAATAGCAAAATGAGATATAGTTTCAGTCATCCCAAATCCATGAAAAATNCGAGAGGGCATCTTAGATAGATATTTCTCCTGGTGATCATAAATTGGGCCACCTCCAATCAAAACATTCTTAACCTTTTTATATCGATATGAGTTTAACTCCAAAGCCTGCTGCGGAACAAGAGATAAAAAATCTAATTCACCCTTCCAATTTATTCGTCGCCTTACCTCTAAAACTTGTATGTCCATTTCAAACTCTAATGCTCGAAAAAGCATCATAGCACCCCCAATACTAGCTATATCNATTGCAATAGCCGATTTCATNCCTTGAAAAAAAGAAAAGTATTTTGCCGTAGATGATATACTCGCTAGTATATGAGACTTTGAAAATTTTATGGTCTTGGGTTTTCCTGAGCTACCACTAGTTTTGAAATAAAATTGAGATTCATTGGAATTCCATTTTTTGATGAGATTTTCCACGGTATCCTTATATTTCGCGGAACATTTAGCATCAAATGAAATCCGAAAACCAGTCAAAGCATCCATATTTCTCCTTTCCTAACCTCTGTNAAAGGTGTCGTATTGTTTCTATANAAGGCACCTGTNCCAAAGCCCTGAAAACCCTTTAAACCTTCGAGAGAACTTGCCCATTGCGCAATCCCGGCAAGACCTTCATTTCCCTCCAAAGCAGAGGTGATCCACCAGCCTATACCCCGAATTTCAGCTCTATGAATCCAATCCTTACAACTCTTAAACCCACCAAGCAGCGATGGTTTTAAAACTATATAATCAGGTTTTATTTCATCTAAAATATAATCTCTATCATATTTGTCTGTGACCCCGATCAAGCTNTCGTCCAAAGCTGNTGAAACTTCACCTTTAGACGAAACTAGTTTGAGAGATTTTANATCCTTTGGTTGACATGGTTGTTCCATACTATGAATTCCGATATCCTTGAGCAAATCCATATTCGTAAGAGCTGTCTCAGCGGAATATGATCCATTTGCATCCACCCGGATCTCTATATTAGGCTGCTCATGTCTTATTGTTTTTAAAATCATTATCTCTTTTTTAAAATCAAGAGCACCTATTTTCATTTTTATGCAATGGTAGCTATCTAATAAACGAGCTTCTATTTGATCATTCAGATAGCNTTCATTCCCCATCCAAAGCAAACCATTGATAGGTATCCCCNATTCTTTTCTTGTAAATGCAGTNTCAAATAGATTCCANGGCATGTTCGTTTTTNNGATGGATTTCCATTGCATCAAAGCAAGTTCAATTGCTAAAATAATACTTGGCCAAAGCTGGTATTCCGTATACCAAATATCATCTGGCCCATTATTTTCAGCCCAAAATTTCCATTTATTTGAATCCATTTTTGACAAGTCAGTACACAACTCTTTGAGCTTGTTTTCATATTTAGAGAGATTATCAATGCTCAGCCCTGGGAGTATCCCACATTCTCCGCGACCCGTAACCCCATCACATGTAACTTCTATAAAATAACAGGGTTTTTGGGTCATGACCCCACGAGAGGTTCCAGCAGGCCGTTTAAAATAATAATTGTATCCCCAATATTTTGCTTTCATCGACCTAGAAAATAAAATTCTCTGATGAATGTGAATCTAGAAGCAACCCTAGTCCTATAAATACCGAAAATAATAGGCATAGTATAACAGATGGTTTGAGAAGTATATCAAAATCTTTCGAAGACTTGGCTTTCCAAACTTCTAACACGCATTGAAAAAAGAAAGGGGTAAGCGCTAAAAATAAAAAATCTATTCGAGAAGTAGTTCCATTCAGATACATAAAACAGACTGCAGATAATAAAGAGAAAAAAATCAAAATAGTTTGATAAACACGGGCATTTCTTTCGCCTAANATTAANGCTATGGTTTTCTTCCCTGCCTGATCATCTGATTTTAAGTCTCGCATATTNTTCAAATTCAAAACNGAAGCTGCAAGAAACCCAATTGATAAACTNGGAAGAAGAACAATAAAATGAAAACCTTTTGATTGAAGAATAAAACTTCCAAAAACTCCCACNGGCCCGAAAAAAAATATTACAAAAAAATCACCCCATGCCTTATAACCATATGATGAGCCAAGAGTATAATCTCTAGCAGCCCAAATTGCAACTAAGCCTACAAATGAAAAAAACAAGAAAATTTGTATTGGCTCATTAAAGCCAAAAGAACCAAAATAAGATGTCAAAACCGTTAAAAATATAGATCCTAATATTGATAATCGAATCGCAATTTTCATTTGATTTGAAGAAATATTTCCTGATGAAACTGAACGCGCCTCCGCTCCTTTCGAACGTTTTGAGTCAACACCACTAATAAAGTCCCCATAATCATTTGATAGGTTAGATAAAACTTGATATGAACTCGCAGTCAAAAACATTAAAATAAGAGTCACGAAACTGAAAGAGCCTCTGTCTGCAGAGATTAATGAGCCCAATAATATACACGCAAGAGCAAGGGGTAAAGTCCTTAACCTAAATGCAGAAATCCAAGAACGAAGTTTCAAGGGAATGTGGGAAATTTATCGAAATCTGGATCTCTTTTTTCGAGAAAAGCATTTTTTCCTTCCTGAGCTTCATCCATCAAATAGTACATTAGGGTGGCATCTCCAGCAAATTCCATCAATCCTCTTTGACCGTCAAGTTCTGCATTTAGACCTCTTTTTATCATTCTCAATGCCATAGGGGAACGCATCATAATCATCTCGCACCATTCAATCACTTTATCCTCAAGCTTATTCTGGGGGACGACACAATTTACCATACCCATATCAAGGGCTTCCTCTGCATTATATTGCTTGCACAAAAACCAAATTTCACGGGCCTTTTTTTGTCCAACATGACGAGCTAGGTAAGAACTACCAAAACCGGCGTCAAAGCTCCCTACTTTCGGCCCTGTTTGACCAAATTTTGCGTTTTCAGAAGCGATAGTCAAGTCACATACGACATGTAATACATGGCCTCCGCCTATGGCGTAACCATTGACCATAGCTATCACAGGTTTTGGAATCTCCCTGATTCTTTTATGCAGGTCAAGAACATTCAACCTTGGCACACCATCTTCTCCAACATATCCTCCGACACCTTTTACATTTTGATCTCCTCCCGAACAAAAGGATTTATCTCCCTCGCCCGTTAGAACAATGACTCTAATATCTGCTTTTTCCCTACAAATGTCAAAAGCCTCAATCATTTGATTATTTGTTTCTGGACGAAAAGCATTATATACATCAGGGCGATTGATGGTAATTTTTGCTACTCCGTTAAACGCCTCAAACTTAATATCTGAGTATTCTTTTATTGGTATCCATGTCCTCATAATTGTCTATCGTTTATTTAAATCTGCTATTCCACATTTTGTCATTCGTCGAAGAATCAGTTATTACTTCTAAAACACTTGAATTTGGCGATTCAATGAATTTCTTCCAAACAATTTCCCATTGGTCAATTTTTGAAACATAAAAATATTCTAAACCAGTGTAAGAAACCAAGTTTTCAATACTACGATTATGCTTATAACTCAGGTGAGTTTCAAATATATCCGAATCAATAGCCTTTGGAAGGCGTCGAAAGATATCTCCCCCGTGATTATTTAAAACTACCACCTTGAGTCCAGGAGAAACATGATTATTTAAAAATGCATTACTATCGTAAAAAAATGCTAAATCTCCAGTAATCAAGAGCGTCCGTTTTCCAGATATCCATGCAGATCCAACAGCAGTAGATGAGCAACCATCTATTCCGCTTGTTCCTCTATTAGAGTAATGAGTTTGGCCCTTCTGATTCCAACCGCCAGAGGACCATGAGTGAATACCATATCTGACAGAAGACGAATTTGCCCAATGTATGTCCCAATTTTTCAATCCATATTTTGAAATCTTTTCATTTACCCACAAATCTGACCATTGATCAGTTTCCTTATAAAGTCTTGGGGACCAATTTTTTAACCAAGCAGCGTCTAGTTTAGGTATGGAATCAAATAAATATTTCAAACCTTTTTTGGAGGCTAACTCGAGAGTAAATTTTAAATTCCCAAACATATCTGGATGCGGTGATGAGGGACCGATGTGCATATGTTGAATACCATTTAAACGATTTTTGGATTTTTTTGATATCCATGCTCCTCCGACAGTAACCACAGCATCAAAAGGAATTTGAGTATTATCCATTAAGACATCATCGAGGCTGATTGCGTTTAGATTAGATAATTGACTTAAATGCTCTGCCACGACAAGCCAACCTTTAAATCTAAAATTCACTACGATATCATCTATTTTTCCCCATTCTGGATTCCATTGTCCAACAATTAAAACTGGATGTTTAGCCTTTGAAATCCAATCCGGAATTTTTAAAAATTCCTTATTTACAAGCTTTACTCTTGAAATTCTTTCAAAGGAAGAAATATTCAATGATACCGATGCTTCATATAAAGGCTCTTTTATCGGAACATTAATGTGAACTGGCCCATCCTTCAAGAAAGAGAGAGAGTTGCATATTTTATCTGTATTATATTGTATTGATTTTTCTGGATTTAGAAGAGATGAAGCTCTTAAATGTCCTTCATATATATTTTCTTGTCTTATTGATTGACCATGGCCATTATCAATCAAGTTTTTTGGACGATCTGCTGTTATCACTAAAAGGGGAACTCGCTGATAGAAAGCCTCTGCTACAGCTGGTGCATAATTAAGAGCTGCGGTTCCGCTAGTACAAACTAAAATAACCGGCTTTCCCGATCTTATTGATGTACCCAAAGCAAAATATCCAGCGCTTCTCTCATCAAGTATTATAGCATTAGGGCATTTTAAAGATGAAAAAGCATGAAGTAAAGGGGCATTACGACTTCCTGGAGAAGATATCCAAGCAGAAAAACTTATCTCTTGAAGCAAAATCCCTATAGCAGCTGAGAGGGGCTGAAAATCTTGCGGCATCACTCTGTTATAACGCGATGAAGCGTTTTTAGTTTTTCCTCTGTTTCGTTCCACTCATCTTCAGGCTTTGACTTGGGTGTTATTCCAGCTCCAGCATATGATAAAATTCCATTATTACCTAGTTCCATACATCTAAGATTCACATAGAATATTGACCGAGTCTGTTTTTGCCATCCAAAATATCCAGAATAAAAAGAACGATTATAGTTTTCGTGCTGAAGTATAAATGCTTTTGATTGAGCTCTAGGTAATCCGCCTACAGCCGGCGTTGGGTGTAATGATCTTGCTGTTTTTAAAGCATTCTTTAATGGATGAAAAGCTTCTATTAATGAGCACAAGTGTTCAACCGGACCCGCAGCTAAGGTTTTTGGATCTCCAATATTAATATTCTGACAACCTAAAGCATCTAACATTTGAACAATATCTCGAGTAACTAGCTGTTGCTCTTCTTCTTCTTTAATTCCCCATTTACCATCATAATTTATTGGTCTAGTGGCCGCGAGGCTCATCGTTCTGAAGTGATTTCCATTGAGTTCCATTAAGCATTCAGGTGTAGCTCCAATCCATAAAGTAAAACCATCTATCAAAATCATATAAATAGAGGCCAGTGGGTATTGGTCGCATAGCTTGTTAAACATCTCAACTGGAGATGCCGAACCCAATTTATGTGCTTTCGTTCGCGATAAAACCACCTTCTCAAGAGCATTATTTTTGCATGAGCTCAAAGCTTTTTGGACTAATTTTAAATAATCACTTTTGGAATGTGAATCATTCATATTAATTTTTGGTAAACTAGTTAGTTTTAAATTAGATTTTACCCATTTATCACAATTTTTAATTATCGTCTCAGAGATTGATAATTGAATCAATTGCCCATCAAATGGAGCAAAATAAAAATCACCATCATTTTTTTCTCTTAAAGAGAATACGATTGATTTTTTTCCAGGCTCACGTATCCAGGCAAATGACATTAGAATTCTATTTGTTTCTTTTTTTTCTTGAAATAATCACATTGGTCATCTTTACAAATGAAATAAGTTTCTCATCATCATCCGTTACTCTAATTTCGAGGACATGACTACTTCTTCCTTTATGCAGAAATTTTGCTTCAGCGTAGACATAGCCACCTGATATACTTTTCAAATGATTAGCTGCAATTTCCTGCCCCACAGCAATATATTCACTTGGATTATCAATAAAAACATTAGAGGCAGCACTACCTATTGTCTCTGCCAAAGAAAGGGTTGCTCCTCCATGAAGAATTCCAGCAGGCTGAAGATGTTTAGGGCTAACTGGCATCTTTCCTCGAAGAATATCTTTATCCATGCTGGTATATTGAATATCTAATGTTTCCATTAGTGTACCTGAACGTTTTTGATTCATGGTATCAATAATTTGTTGATTTGTCATCTTGCAAAGATACATGAAGGCATTACCTTTGTATTTCAAACTTCATTTGTAAAGAAGCTATGATAGATATTACTTTTCCAGACGGCAGTGTTCGCAATTACCAAAAAGGCACATCAGCTAAAAACATTGCTGAATCAATTTCTCAAGGTCTGGCAAGAAACGCTCTTACTGCAAAATGGAATGATCAAACCATAGAGCTTAATGACCCAATAAATGAATCGGGTAAATTAGAATTTTTTACTTGGGAAGATTCTGAAGGGAAAAGTGCATTCTGGCACTCAAGCGCTCATGTCTTAGCTCAGGGAATTATGCATTTTTATCCAGACGCCTTACTAACTATTGGTCCATCTATCGAGAACGGATTTTACTATGATGTAGACTTTGGCGATGAGGACTTCGGAGAAAAGGATTTTAAAAGATTAGAGGATAAAATGATCGAATTTGCGAGGCAAAAGCACAAATTCAAAATGAGATCAGTTTCCAAAAAAGATGCTTTAAGTTTATTTAAAAAAAATCCTTTTAAAACTGAACTTATCAAGAACTTAGAGGATGGCTCTATCACTTTTTGCGATCACTCAGACTTCACTGATTTATGTCGAGGGGGACATATTCCCAATACAGGACTATTGAAAAGCTTTAAAATTATGAGTGTTGCAGGTGCATATTGGAGAGGAGATGAGAATAAACCTCAACTTTCTAGAGTTTACGGGATTTCTTTCCCTAAGCATTCTATGTTAGTTAAGCACCTAGAAATGCTGGAAGAAGCAAAAAAAAGAGATCATAGAAAACTTGGAAAAGAGTTAGAACTTTTTACTTTTTCTCAAACAGTAGGTCTAGGTCTACCTCTATGGTTGCCAAAAGGAGCATCATTGAGAGAGCGTCTCGAAAACTTTCTCAAAAAAGTTCAATCCAAAGCTGGGTATTCTGGTGTAATAACTCCCCACATTGGAAATAAGGAACTTTATGTTTGCTCTGGTCATTATGACAAGTATGGTAAGGACAGCTTTCAACCAATAACGACACCCTCAGATGGCGAGGAGTACCTCTTAAAACCCATGAATTGCCCTCACCATTGTGAAATATATAAATCCTCACCCAGGTCATATAGAGATCTTCCAATTAGATTTGCTGAGTTTGGAACCGTCTACAGATTTGAACAGAGTGGCGAACTTCATGGGCTAACCCGAGTTCGAGGATTTACTCAGGACGATGCACATATATTTTGCGCTCCTGAACAATTACAATCAGAATTTGAAAAAGTTATAGATCTAGTCCTTTACATTTTTAAAACACTTGATTTTAAAAAATTCAATGCTCAGATTAGCCTTAGAGATCCAGAAAGTCCGGAGAAATATATCGGATCTTCTGAAAATTGGGATAAAGCAGAAGCTGCAATAATAGATAGCTCAAATAAAAAAGGAATTCAAACAAATATTGAATACGGTGAAGCCGCATTTTACGGACCCAAATTAGATTTTATGGTAAATGATGCCCTGGGGCGATCTTGGCAATTAGGAACTATTCAAGTCGATTATAATTTACCGGAAAGATTTGATTTAACCTATAAAGGGTCCGATAATAATCAACATCGGCCAGTTATGATTCACCGTGCCCCTTTCGGTTCAATGGAACGTTTTGTTGCTGTTTTACTTGAACATTGTGCTGGGAATTTCCCTTTATGGCTGACGCCGGATCAAGTTTCTATACTTCCAATATCTGAGAAATTCCATCACTATGCCGAAGAGGTTGCCAGTCTGTTAGAAATGTCCGATATTCGCGCCCTTATTGACGATAGGAATGAAAAAATTGGAAGAAAGATTCGAGACTCAGAAATCAAGAAAATTCCTTTCATGATTATCATTGGTGAAAAAGAGGTTAAAGAACAAGTCTTATCGATTCGTCGCCATGGACATGGAGATATTGGTACTCTTAAAATTGATGAGTTCTGCAAGCTAGTGCAAGAAGAGGTTGAAAATGCTTTAAATGCCTTTGAATAAAAAGAATAGTGAAATTAGTAATTAAAAATATAAAACCCTGAACAAGCCCTACCGAGGACATGGTAATAACCGCCATGTCAAACCTGAAAATCCTCACAAGATTAATGAAGCAATTCGCATTCCGAGTGTTAGATTAATCTTAGAAGGAAAAGAACCGATTGTAGTTACATCTGAAAAAGCGCTTTCAATGGCTCAAGATTTAGGATTAGACCTTGTATTAATAGCAGAAAGAGCGGACCCTCCAGTATGTAAAATAATTGATTACAAGAAGTTTCTTTACGATCAGAAAAAAAAGCAGAAAGAAATTGCCTCCAAAGCAATGAAAGTTGTAGTAAAAGAAATCCGCTTTGGGCCTCAGACAGATAACCACGATTATGAATTTAAACTGAAGCACGCAAGAAAATTTCTCGAAGATGGAGCAAAACTCAAATCTTTTGTTTTCTTTCGAGGAAGATCAATCATATACAAAGAGCAAGGAGAACTGCTATTGCTTCGTCTCGCACAAGATGTATCTGACATCGGTAAAGTTGAGGCTTTACCACATCTTGAAGGAAAAAAGATGTTTATTCTCATTGCACCATTGAAAAAGAAATAATAATATTAACTTCGCAAACCAAATTTCAAGGAATTATGCCAAAGATGAAAACAAAGTCCAGTGCTAAAAAGCGTTTTAAACTCACTGGAACTGGTCAAATCAAACGAAAGCATGCTTTCAAAAGTCATATTTTGACAAAAAAAGCAACAGATCGAAAGCGTCGTTTAACCCAATCGACATTGGTTCACTCTTCAGATGTGAAATCAATCAAGGAACAGTTGGTTCTGTAACCCTTTAGTTTAATAATAACCATGCGTAAGCGCTTCCAAAGAGAGTATTTTGCTCCGCGCCACCAAAAATTAATTTAATATGCCACGTTCAGTAAATAATGTAGCCTCAAAAGCTCGAAGAAAAAAAATAATGAAAATGGCCAAAGGTTACTTTGGTCGAAGAAAAAACGTTTGGACTGTTGCCAAAAATGCCGTTGAAAAAGGCCTTCAATACGCCTACAGAGACCGACGTAACAAAAAAAGAAATTTTCGTGCTCATTGGATTACTAGGATTAATGCCGGTGCAAGGAATCATGGACTATCCTACAGTCAATTAATAGGAAAATTACACTCGAATAATATCGAATTAAATCGAAAAGTTCTCGCGGACCTGGCAATGAATCACCCGGAAGCATTCAAAAAAATTGTCGAAAAAGTCAAATAATCTTATACTTAAGACATATGTTTAGAAAGCCAGTATCAACTGGCTTTTTTTATTACCTAGTATACCAAAATAGTCCGTCTTGAGAGCGCCAGATTTTTGTATGAACGCTGCCATTAAATTCAGATTCAAAAAACTCAGTACCTTTTGGAAGATTTTTCTCATCAAGATTTTCTGGACGTAAAAACCAATGATTATCAATAATAAAAGAATTGGGATGTCTCAGAAGTTTTTCATCTAATTCCTCAATCTGAATACAATTAACTCTTCCAAAAGCATGAGCCATGGAAATAGTTTTTGGCTTTTTATATAGCGATTCAGGAGTTCCTGATTCTACGATACCTCCATCTTGCATAACGTCAATTCGATCCGCCCATTCCAAAGCATCTCGGACATCATGAACAACCATAACTACTGAAGAACCTGATTTACTTTGCCACAGTTTTAAAATATCCAATAAATTTCTTTTATGCATTGGATCTAAATGACTAAATGGCTCATCTAAAAGCAAGGCTCCTGGACGAGCAATCAATGCTTGTCCGATGGCTAATCGTTGTAATTCGCCGCCGGATAAGCCTCCTGCCTTTTCATTTGCTGATGGATTCAAATTCAATTCTTTAATCCATTTTCTCAAGACTCGATCTTCAGATAACTCTGAGCGTATCCCAGCAAATTCTAGAAGGTTATCTCTTACGGTCTTAAAAGGCATTTGGCCAAAGTCTTGGCGGACCATTTTTATTCTGGGGTGCCCAGGAACAAGGGGAACTCGCACATGTCGCCTTTTACCATACCAAACCTTTCCTTCATCGGGAACAACTCTACCTCCCAAAATATTCAAAAATGTTGATTTACCTGACCCCGAGGGACCCAGAAGAGCAATTATTTCGCCACTATCACACGCCCAACTTGGAATTGAAAGCAAAAATCTTTCGAAACCATGTAAGATATTCTCTGAGCGTAATCTAATCGGCATAATTTATTTACAAGTGAATAACTTCTCCATAAGCTGATGCTGCAGCTTCCATGATGGCTTCTGACATAGTGGGATGAGGATGAACTGTTTTTAAAAGCTCCATACCAGTTGTCTCTAATTTCCTGATCGCCACAATTTCAGCAATCATTTCAGTTACATTTGCACCTATCATATGAGCACCCAATAATTCTCCATATTTCGCATCAAAAATAATCTTCACAAAACCTTCTTTTGCTCCAGCCGCCGAAGCCTTTCCAGATGCACTAAAAGGAAACTTACCAACTTTTATTTCATACCCAGCTTCTTTGGCTTGTTTTTCAGTCATTCCGACAGAGGCGACCTCCGGAGAGCAATAAGTACATCCCGGTATGTTATTGTAGTCCAAGGGCTCTGGGTTGTGTCCAGCTATTCCCTCTACACATATAATACCCTCAGCAGATGCAACATGAGCAAGGGCTGGCCCATGAACAATATCACCAATCGCATAGTACCCTACAGCAGTCGTTTTGTATAATTTATCAACCAAAACATGGCCTTTTTCTGATTTTATACCAAGAGCCTCTAGGCCGATATTTTCAAGATTAGTTGCTACGCCTACCGCGCTTAAAACAATATCGCAAGTCATTTTATGCTCACCTTTACCATCTTTGTATGAAACATTACAACCTTTTCCAGATGTATCAACTTTTGTTACCTCTGTTGAGGTAAAAACATCAATGCCCTTCTTTTTAAAATTACTTTCTAACGACTTCGAAACATCAGCGTCTTCATTAGGAATAATGTTCGGCAAGTACTCCATAATGGTGACTTTCGTTCCCATCGCATTATAAAAATATGCGAATTCAACACCAATAGCTCCAGATCCGACAATTACAATAGACTTTGGTTGTCTAGGAAGAGTCATAGCTTCGCGATAACCTATAATTTTCTTTCCATCTTGTTTTAATGAGGGTAATTCGCGCGAGCGTCCACCTGTTGCTATAATTATATTTTTTCCGGATAGAATCTTTTTTGAATCTGCTTCTTGTACTTCAACTTTTTTATCAGGTAAAACTTTTCCATATCCTGTGATTACATCGATCTTATTTTTTTTCATCAAAAAATTAACGCCCTTACTCATCCCTAAAGCAACATCTCGACTTCTATGAATCACTTTGTTAAAGTCATGTTTAAACTCCTTAACAGCAATACCATAATCTTCAGCGTGATTTATGTATTCAAACACTTGAGCACTTTTAATCAAGGCTTTAGTGGGAATGCATCCCCAGTTTAAACAAACACCGCCAAGGCTTTCTTTTTCTACTATGGCAGTCTTCAGACCCAATTGACTTGCGCGAATAGCTGCTACATAGCCACCAGGTCCTGAACCAATCACAATTACATCATATTCCATTCTTTTACTCTTTTATGTAAGATTCTTATGTTAAAACAAAAAAATTATGCTTAATCCAAAGGTAGGTATGCAATTGCTGATATTTCTACCCTAACTCCTTTTGGCAATCCAGATACCTCAACTGTTTCTCGAGCGGGAGAAAACTCTCCAAAAACTTGCGAATAATAAGTATTTACCTGAGAAAATAAACCCATATCTGACAGGAAAATACTGCATTTTACTACATCCTTGGGAGAAGCTCCTCCGGCATCTAAGACAGAGCACAAGTTTTTCAATACACACTCAACTTCTTCAGCGATAGTTTTTAATTTTAGTTCGCCTGATTTTCTGTCTAATGCAATTTGTCCGGACACATACAAAAAATCACCCGCTCTAACCCCCTGGCTATAAGGTCCAATGGCTTCAGGAGAATTTGGGCTTTCAATTATTTTTTTCATAATAGTATTTTTAATGATTGCAAAATCGCTATTCTATGGACATCCTAAACATTAAAATTAGATACATATCAAATGTCCATTGTTCATATTATTTAGTATCCAAATCCTAACTTAAATTTGAAAATGCGCGTTGCCGTTTTTGATAATAAAGATTCATTCACATTTAATTTGGTTCATAGAATCGAGTCTTATGTTCAAGCCGTTAGAGTTATAAGAAATGACGATCCAAAAGCTCTCTCAAAATTATCAAATTTTGATGCGTGGATCATATCCCCTGGACCAGGATTACCTGATAAATCTGGTTGCCTAATGGAAGTTATAGATAGTGGCTACGGTAAAACCCCGATTCTTGGTGTTTGTCTGGGTTTCCAGGCCTTAGCTATTCATAATGGCGGAAAATTAACTCATCTCAAACGACCTCAACATGGAAAAGAACACTTGATATTGAAATCAAATCCTGGCTCTAATCTTTTTAAGAACATTAACTTACCTTTTCAAGTGGGGCTGTATCATTCTTGGGCAATAAATCCTAAAACAATAAGAGCCTCAAGCATGACCTATTCAAAGTCCGGGATCCTTATGTCAGGTGAATGGGTAAATGAAATGGCCTTCGGCATTCAATTTCATCCCGAAAGTATTATGACGCCTCATGGAGATTTGATATTAAAAAATTGGATAAATACGATTACTAAAAATTAATAATCTCCGATCCCTCTTCTCCTATCTAATTTTAATGAACTCATCAATGGAGCCTTCACCCCAATACCAATATTATAACTTCGAGCATAACCAAATGGAACCCATCTAATTCGCATCTCCCAACAATGTAATTGCCTCAGAACGTCAAGGGTTGTATAGGTAAAAGCATTTTCTTGAATATCATAACCACTAGTTACAGCTAAACGCCAATTGGATGTAGGTTCCCATGACCCATCAAATCTTAAACTTTGAATAGTCGTCATATCTAAACTTCCAGGCCTGTTAGATCGGCGCAGCGAATAACCAACATTAAAAGTCCAAGGAGCAGCCCAATCCATATAAGCCATGGGGTCATAATAGTTTGGAAACAAATCCCTTTCTAGTCCAAATTCATTTAAGGGAATTATGGGTCGCCCTGAAGCACTACCACCTCTCAATCTTAAATTCATAGAAAATTGGTGAAGAGTTGGGCGCAAAGGACCTTGACCTTCTTTCCAAGCAAAATTCTCGGTTCTTAATCCGAGGCTATCGAGTGAGTACCAGTCGAAGCTTCCTTGGTAAGAGATTCTAAATTTACTCTTTAAAAATGATGTGCTTGCTCTGACACTGACAGGAGATAAAGGGTTTGAGGTCAGAGTTGGATTATAATTACTTTGAAGAGTAAAGTCTTCAATGATATTAAATTTCTTTACTGAATTTGAGTCTGAAAAACCAAGCCATTTACCGTCGAGGGTATTTCTTAATCTTAAATTCACTCCTCCTTGATTGCCTACCCCAGGTGCCCCGTAGATAAAACCTTGATATTTACTAAATGTTTGAAAGGTTCCAATGCTATCTACTTGAACAGTTTGAAAAGAATTCCAAATCGGATTTGTGAAATCAGGAGCATATCTCCAACTTAAAGAGGGATACATCACATGCCGAATAGCTTTTAAAGGACCCTTTTTAAATGAAAATATACCATAAATAGTTGTCGATGCACCAGCACTTAATGCAAAATCACGTGCCGCATAAAACCCATTTAAAGTATCCGTAACTAAAGAATTATCTACAGTATCGTAGTTCCTGTTTAAAGCATAAGGATACCAGCGCTCTTGATAGTTTACATTCGGATTTAATGTAATGAACCGAAGTAATTTCATATTCGTTCCCAAGTTTGCCTTATGATTCACTCCAGCACGTAATCTATCGGAATTAAAAAATACAGAAGGGGTTTGGATTTCGGAAAGTAAACCCTGTGTCTCATTTTTCGCTGACATGGAATAAGTCATCCCTATTTTCTCATACCATCGGGCAGCGCCAAATGGATTTTTTCTTGCAAATGGTTGAATACGGCTCATTCCAATGTTTACCTCAGGGAGGCTTAAAGTAATGGTGCCATTTTGATTATTTTGTCGATGTCTGGCNGCTGCTGTCAAATTAAAAGGGCTCCCTTTCCATCTTTTTGAATAGCTAACNGAAGATGACATATCATTTTTTTGAAAATCAGATGGATTNGTAGTTGTATTTCTAAAAAAAGTACCAGTAGCTAGTTCAACACGAGCATTAAATTGCTGAGTGGGNTGTGCTTTTGGATCTTGTGAGTGACTCCATGATATCCGAAAATCTCTTGCATCCATGAACTGATTCGAATTCTGATTTCTCGGATCNCCAAATGTGGTCCTATTATACTGAAACCCTAGNTTTCCNGAATAACGATANCTNTACTTATAACTACTAGAGGCATTTACACCCCATGATCCTCGGGAGTAAATATCCCCAGTAACTCGTAAATCAATATGATCATTCAAAGCCCAGTAGTAGCCNCCTCCTAACAAGCCNAATCCCCATTCTCTTCGATCTGAAAACTTCGGAATAATATAGCCNGATGCTCTCTTTTCCATAATTGGAAAAAAAGCAAAGGGAAGAAACAAAGGTGTTGGAATATCAAGAATTTGTAAAAAAGCAGGACCGGTAACAATTTGCTTACCCACATCTAAACGGGCCCTATTTGCGACAATTGCAAAATGTGGATGTTCATGGTTACATGAAGTAAAGGATGCCTGACCCAAAAAATAACTACTATCAGNAATCATTTTAATTTTCTCTCCATGCAAAAAACCATCACTTTCAGTCGTATTCCCNTTAAATATCCANCCTTGCTTGGTTTCATAGTTATACTTTAAAGTATCTGCTCCAAACTTCCTGTCCCCTTGTNTGATTTGAGGCTTTCCTTTNATTTCTCCATTATTTTGCTTGACTCCAAAAGCCGTTAGTGTCTTATCATTCCAATCAATTTNTATTATGNCGGCATTTAATTGTAGATCCTTTANTATGACTTGGGCATTTTTTCTAAGAATAACAGAATTGCTCTCCGGCAAGTACTCTCCCTCNAGCTCTGAACTAAATCTTATAGAACTATTAATCTCTGAAGTTTGAGCGAGAAGCTCAAATCCAAAATTAAAAGATAAGATTAACGCAAAAGCGCGTAATTTTGAAACTGTCATCATATTAATAAGTTCAAAAGTACTCAAATGCAACGCCTGACATGGTTTCTTATTGTGACATTGGTCATTCCTTATTTGGGTTTCACAAGCTATCCTGTAGTTTCTGANCGCGTAGATAAAGTCATTATTGANGCTGGACACGGAGGNAAAGACCCTGGTAATCTGGGAACTAGACGATNTAAAACATATGAAAAAGATGTTGCTTTAGCTGTTGCAATNGAAACTGCAAAAGAAATAGAAAAAAAATATCCTGATGTAGAAGTTGTTCTAACAAGAGATTCAGATAAGTTTTTAGAACTATATGAAAGAACAGCTNTGGCAAATAGAGAAAAAGGGGATTTATTTATCTCAATTCATTGCGATGCGGTAGATAACAAATCAGCTTATGGAACAACGACATATGTCATGGGCAAAAATCATGATGACGAAAATCAAGTGGCCTTGAGAGAAAATTCAGTTATACTTATGGAGGATAACTATAAGGAAAAGTATG
Source organism: Owenweeksia sp. TMED14 (assembly GCA_002167805.1). Classification (GTDB taxonomy): domain Bacteria; phylum Bacteroidota; class Bacteroidia; order Flavobacteriales; family Schleiferiaceae; genus TMED14. Next base: position 74,512 of record NHBT01000012.1, read on the forward strand.
AAGGTTATGACCCGCTTAAACCTGAAAGTTATATCGCTTTAACTTTATATCAATATGCATTTCAAACTCAAAGTATTGAACTTGCACAAATTATTCAAAACTCNTTTAAAAATGATGCAGGGAGAAGAGACAGNGGAGTAAAACAACAACCACTTTATGTGACTAGCAGATGCTCTATGCCTTCNGTTTTGGTGGAATTGGGGTATTTGACCAATAGCCAAGAAGAGGACTTTCTCTTAAGTAGCCTGGGTCAAAAGAAAATGGCAAAAGCGATTGCAACATCCTTTGGGTCATATAAAAATCGTCGGGAATCAAATATAAAAGAACAGGAGATAAGACGAGAAGCGAAAAGATTAAAAGATGAAGAAGAAAAGAGAAAAGAAAACTTAAAACCCGCTTATTTTATACAACTCGCTGTATCTGGGTTAAAGAAGCCTTTAAATGAAAAACCCTTCTCTAATTTGGAAAGAGTATCTATCAAAAAAGAAGGGAGACTCTACCGATACCTACAAGGTGATTATAATTCAAAATCAGAATGCCAAAAAGACTTATTGTTTGCGAAAAAAAATGGCTTCCCTGATGCCTTTATTGTCGCTTTTAAAAATAATGAAAAAATAAGTTTAACTGAAGCCGAGCGCTTAAGTCAATAATCGTAACTTGTATAATTATGTTTTCACGTGAATTTAAAACTGGAGCTGTAGTACTTTTAGCAGCTTTCATTCTCTATTACGGAACTAACTTCCTAAAAGGAAATGATTTCTTTAAAAAAGGTATCGAAGTATATTCGGTTTATGATAAAACTGGCGGGATACTAAAATCTCAAAAGGTTACCATAAATGGTTTTTCAATTGGAAGTGTGATTGATGTATTTCTTCACCCAAACAATTCGGGGAAAATAGTTGTTAAGTATACTATCGATACTAAGTACCCCATTGCTTCCAATACCGTGGCAGAAATCAAATCATCTGACCTACTCGGAGCTAAGGAAATTGCTCTCCAATTAGGCAATGGAATTGCAATGGTTGAAGATGGAGATACCCTAAAATCGAGTCTTGAAGAATCAATATCGGAAACGATAAATAAGGAAGTATTGCCTGTTAAACTTAAGGCTGAAGAATTATTAGCTAGCATCGACACTGCTATATCAATTTTTACTGGGTTTCTCGGTGGTGACATAGAAATGGAATTCAAAGAGTCCATTCATAGTGTTAATAAAAGCCTAACAAATTTGGGCGAGATTACTGAAAATATAAACTTGTATTTAGAGGATAATAAAGACATATTAAGCTCTGCTACCAAAAATGTCGAAAAAATGACGAATACATTAGAAGAAAATCGAGATGAATTAAATCGTGTATTTAACAATATTGCTGATATATCGGATACTATTGCTAAAGCAAAAGCCGGAAGTGCTTTACGATCTTTATCCAAGTCATCCATACGTCTTGACGAAATTTTGAGATCATTAGAAAATGGAGAAGGAACCTTAGGAAAATTGGTATCATCTGACTCTCTTTACTATGACATTGATGAAACAGTTCAATCGTTGGATAAGCTTCTACTTGATATTCGAGAACATCCCGAAAGATATGTTGAAATATCAATCTTTGGGGGTAAAAAATCAAGGAAGAAAAATAAATGATCGAACAGTTTATTTTTACTGCTGTACTTATTACCGGAAGTTTTATTTTCTGGAAAAAGATTCGGCTTTTAAAAAAAGGCTTATCCCTTGCAAGGCCCAGCGGCAGAAATGATCAAAAGATAAAAAGGTGGAAAACTATGGCTAGATTAGCATTTGGCCAAGGTAAAATGGGGGCAAGGCCATTATCTGCTTTTTTTCATCTAATCGTTTATCTAGGCTTCGTTATAATTAATATTGAAGTTATTGAAATTCTTCTTGACGGTCTTCTAGGGAAGCATCGGATTCTAAAGGACCCCTTAGGTATTTTTTATAATCCAATAATGTCAATTTTTGAGTGGCTTGGCATCCTTGTAATTATTGCATGTGTAGTATTCTTAATCAGAAGACATTTTGGTAAAATTGAAAGACTGAATCATAAAGAATTGAGGGGCTGGCCACACAGAGATGCCCTGATAATACTTTATACTGAAATTATCTTGATGTGTGCTCTCCTTGTCATGAATGCATCAGAAGAAGCTGCATTAACTAACTCGGCTCCCTTTTTCTTTTCAAAAATTCTATCACAAAGCTTTTCCAATATCTCCGTTGAGAATCTTCACTTGATGGAAAAAACATCCTGGTGGGCTCATTTCATAGGGATTATGATCTTTTTGAATTATCTGCCATACTCCAAGCATTTCCACATAATTCTCGCATTTCCGAATACTTGGTATTCCAATCTCTCAAAACGAGGCTCAATATCTCCGATGACTGCAGTAACGAATGAAATAAAAGCCATTATGGACCCTAGTTTTATTCCGGATACAACAAAAAATCCAACAAATTTTGGGGCAAAAGATATCAGTGATTTACATTTTGCAAACCTTTTAAATGCATATACCTGCACAGAATGCGGCAGATGTACGGATGAATGCCCAGCAAATCAAACCGGTAAATTACTATCACCGAGGAAGATAATGATTTCAACAAGGAAAAGAGTTCAAGAAGCTCTTAAAGATCCTGAAAGCCAATCTACTTTGCTTGATAACTACATTAGTCGTGAAGAACTTTGGGCTTGTACAACTTGTAACGCATGTGTAGAAGCTTGCCCGCTAAACATTGACCCTTTAGACATTATAATTCAAATGAGACAATATTTAGTTATGGAGGAGTCATCTGCCCCTGCAAGTTTAAACGTAATGAATACAAACATTGAAAACAACGGTGCGCCTTGGGCTTATTCTCAAGCAGATAGAGGCAACTGGGTAAATGAAAATTAAAAATGAAAAACTATAAAAAGCTCAAGGAAATATATGTAGATGGTGAAAAAATCAGTCCTGTATTGCCCGAGGATGTGAAAAATTATTTGATCGATATCGATGGAACCATATGCGATGATATCCCCAATGAAGAACCTCAAAGAATGAAGACCGCAAAAGTTTACCCCGAGGCTCAGAAAACCATTAAGAAATGGTTCGCTGAAGGTCATGTAATCACTTTTTTTACATCTAGGACCGAGGAGCATAGAAAAGTAACAGAGGATTGGTTAAAACAACACAATTTTCCATTCCACGGAATAATTATGGGAAAACCCAGAGGTGGCAACTACCACTGGATAGATAACCATATCGTGAGGGCAACCCGATATTCTGGAACGTTTAGTGATCTCGTAAAAAAGAACGTCAGCATCGAAGTTTTTGAAAATTCATAACAAATGGCTCAATTGACAAATATTCCAACTCTCGCAGAGCTAACCTCAAGAAACGAAAAACCAGACGTTTTATTTTGGGTGGGTTGCGCTGGAAGCTTTGATGACCGAGCGAAAAAAATTACAAAAGCATTTGCTAAACTTTTACATCGCGCAAAAGTCAAATTTGCCGTTTTAGGAGCCGAAGAAAGTTGCTCCGGTGATCCAGCAAGGAGAGCGGGAAATGAATTCCTATACCAAATGCAGGCTCTAGCAAATATTGAAACCCTAAATGGATATGAAGTACAACGTATTGTTACCGCATGCCCTCATTGTTTTAATACATTAAAAAATGAATACCCCGAACTCGGAGGGAAATATGAAGTCTTCCATCATACCCAATATTTAAAAACTCTTTTAGATGAAGGCAAACTAAAAATAGAAGGTGGATCTTTTAAAGGAAAGCGAGTAGTATTTCATGACCCTTGTTACCTAGGCCGCGTTAATGGAGAATATGAAGCTCCAAGGAAAGTCTTATCACAGCTTGAATCTGAGCTTATTGAAATGAAGCGTTGTAAGCAAAAAGGACTTTGCTGTGGGGCAGGAGGTTCGCAAATGTTCAAAGAACCTGAAAAAGGTAAAAAAGACATCAATCTAGAACGTTCAGAAGAGGCCTTATCCACTAAACCTCAAATAATAGCAACTAGTTGCCCTTTTTGTAATACCATGATTTCTGACGGTGTAAAACATTTTAATAAAGACTCGGAAGTGAAAGTTCTTGATATCGCCGAAGCAATTTCTTTAGCAGATGACCTTTGAATCAAAAAATTGGAATTCTCTGCCTGACGAATCCAGGTTTTGGTGCTTCTCTGCAAGATATCCTTTTGATGATGGTAAGGATGATTTCCTAAAAAATGCATTAAATGAATTATGCTCGTCATGGAAAGCTCATGGTCAACCAATAAAAGCAGGTTTTCGGGTTGTCGAAAAAAGAGTCATAGCCATTTGTGCTGATGAATCCTCAGCTATTGCTAGTGGATGTTCTATTGATAGCAGAATGAATCTACTAAAAAAAATTAATTTAGAATTAAAAGTAGATATTTTTGACCGTTTTCACATTCACGTCAGAGAGAACAGTTCTTCAAAATGGTCAAGTATATCCTTGAAAACGGCTAAAACAATGAAATCTGGTGAATTTCTAAATACGGTTGCAAATATGAAAGGAGATTGGAATCCTATTTCAAAAATTAAGGGGTCCTGGTTATGTCCCTAAAAGTCAGTTCAAATTTCATAATGCTTTTTTGCATAAATTTTTAATGCCCTTGCAGCCTGCTTTTCAATTTCATAAGTGAATAATTCCTCGCTTAGATTTTCAAGATCAACCCAAATAAAGTTTTCTGTATTTTTTTCTGGCGGTTCCAATGACAGTACTGTGGAAAAACGCATTGGCTCAAGAGGCTCAACATGGTAAAAGAAAGCTTGAACTTGATACCTTTTATCAATTGCTGACTCAACCGGGAAATCATTAAAATAAATATTCTCATTAACACGAATTGAAATTTTGAGCTCTTCCTTAAACTCTCTTATCAAAGCATCTTGGAGTCCTTCTCCCCACTCTACCCCACCGCCTGGAAATTTGATTAATGGAATCCCCTTAAATCTCTCAGACGACACCAATACCTGCCTAGAATTATTTATTAAGAAACCATAAACTCTTGATGTTCTTAGTTTCATATAATCAATTTATTCAAAGTTTCAATTTCTTAATCCTGGATATAGGTCCAGGGCAATGCTCTGTGTGACATGATATACATGTTGCTAAAGCTGAATTAAACAGTAGAATTTGATCCGAAATTTCTCCATTAATTTCGATTATTTGCTTTAGCTCTTCTAATTGATCGATGTACGTTTGACTATATATTTCAAAAGATGGTTGAATCTCTTCGATATCTGTTGGCTTATCGGTTGCCATGGATGAATGGGCAGAAATTATATGATTTAAATCCTTTACGTCAATCGTCCCAGCCTTGAGCTTAAGTTTTATGGTTTCCATATCAAAAACCATTTGACGCATTGTGGTCGCCATCTCGCTCGGCTGATAAATAGATTCGCGCTCAAGCAAAACGCGAGATTCAGATCTCTGTTCAGAGCATGAGATTAAAAAAAATAAAAAGCTGAAATAAAGAAAATAAAATGATATCTTTTTCAAAATTCCAAACACTTTAATCTTCTAACTGAATAGATTCTTCGTTCATAATTTTCTTCTCTAAGGCAACACCTGTAGCCAGTATAGAATAAGAAACTTCAAAAGTGTTAATTGATGCAATGACGGAATCCGACTTTCCTGCATCCGAAGCCTGATGCCTTAACCAATCTACATCTAAAGTATCAATTTTCATCGCTCCCTCTACCATCGCAATTTCACCAGTAGCATCCATTGGCACAAAAAAACCATAATCCTTAAACCTAACAAGTGCGTTTTCCTCATTTCCTAGATCTAATTCCATCCAACAGCCTTTCTTTTGGCATATGGCATTTATCGGTGCTGAAAATGTAGCATAAACAGAATCTTTTCCTGCTTTCATTTCGTTGATTATTTGATTTATTTCCACAGCTGACGAAACATCAAGTGTGTCTCCAAAATAATAATATCCAAGAGTTGATTCTTCTGAAGCTTCTGGCGAGGAACAGGATGCAAAAAAAACGGTTAACGTGATAATTATGAGATTGTTATATTTCATGAGATTTGTTTTATATAAAGGTACACTCTTTCCTTTGTACATTTGCCAACCGACTGCAAAGTCATCCAACCCTTGTTTTGAAAAAATGAAAATAACACTTACCCAAAAATCTAATCTTTCAAGAATAGACTTTAATAATTTAGGATTTGGCGCTGGACTGGCGGATCATGTTTTCATTTGTGAATATAAAAATGGTTCATGGGGAGAAGGACGAATTGAACCCTATTCTCAATTAAATCAGGGGCTTGGACTTCATGCCCTTCACTATGGTCAGGCTGTTTTTGAAGGTCAAAAAGCATATCGACAAGAAAATGGAAATATTGCCATTTTCCGACCTGAAAAAAATCATAAAAGGTTAAATATTAGTGCTAAAAGAATGCTAATACCAGAAGTCCCCAAAGAGATTTTCATGGAAGGTTTAATTGAATTAATACGAACAGATTCTGAATGGGTTCCAAGGGGTAAAAATGAAAGTTTATACCTAAGACCATTCTTGTTTAGCAGCTCAGAATTTGTAGCAGCAAGGCCCTCAGAAGAATATACATTTGCTATCGTCACGAGCCCTGTGGGAGAGCTATACTCCAAACCGGTAAAAGTTAAAATTGAGCAATCATTTACTCGAGCCACATCAGGTGGTGTTGGTTATGCCAAAGCTGCAGGAAATTATGGAGGGGCTTTTTTAGCCACACATAATGCAATGAAAGAAGGATTTAATCAAGTGATTTGGACGGATCATGTAGATCATGAATTTATAGAAGAAGCTGGCACCATGAATATAGCCTTCGTAATGGACAACAAATTAGTTACACCTGCGCTTTCAGATCGTATTCTCGCTGGAATTACCCGAGAGTCAATCATCACTTTAGCTAAAGATTGGGGAATTGATGTTGAAGAAAGACGAATAAAAGTCAAGGAAATACTCCAGGGAATAAATAACGGTAACTTGAAAGAGGCTTTTGGAATGGGTACTGCAGCAGTAGTGAGTCAAATCGAAAGTATAGGATATGAAAACAGAATTTATTCAATTGGTGCTCCGGAAAACGGAATCGCAGTGAAAATGAAAAGAGCCTTGTCATCCATTAGATATGGCATGTCAGAAGACACCCATGGATGGATGCACAAAATCTGAAAAGAAAAATAGGTTTAGCATATTTATTTTATACTCAACGTTATTTTTTCGTTAACTCTTTGACAAAGAGCAAGAGGATCCTGAGTTCTCCAAAAGGTCAGATTGAAATTAGGCCCGAACCAAATATATTTGGCTAAATGGCAATTTTTGAATTCTTGAACAATTTGATCTCTCACATTCATAAAAACAACCCACCCGTCATTTATTTCTTCATTCCACTCCTGATAATAATAATCTTCATAACCATGAAAATTGAGCAGATTATCCCCTATCATTAAAAATTTATCAATCCTTTGAGCAATGAGAGCATCTATTATTCTTCTCTTAAATTCCATTATATCATTATTCAAAGCATCATTCCATTCGCCCAAAAGCTCAATGATCGCGTAACCCTGCGAATAATCGATAAAAAGTAATTTCGCAAACAGAGTTTCGCATCCTATGTAATCCCAATCCGGATGAATGATGAAATCATACATCCGATGATAATATCCATTCTCAGGAGCCCCTTGATTATTAAAAAATGGACTATCCATATCATTTTTTAAATCATAATGATTTTTCCAACCATTGAAGGGTACCAATTCATGCATATCTTAAACTAAGAAACAAAAATGCGGTTGATTATATAATGAAACAAAACTTTTTAATAACTGGGGGTTCAGGTATGATTGGCTCTGAAATAATTAATCAACTCCAACAAAAAGGTTATAAGGTAAAAAACTTAAGTACACGGAAGCTCTCTGATCCAAATACATTCCAATGGAATCCTAGCAAACATGAGTATGATATTCAAGCATTTGAAAATGTAGATTATATTATTCATTTAGCTGGGTCATCCATATCCAAACGATGGACAAAAAAGAATAAAAAGAATATTTTAAATAGCAGAATTCAAAGTACAGTTACCTTATTTAAAGCGATTGAATCTCTACCAAAAGATAAACGCCCAAGGCATTTAATTTCAGCCTCTGCGATAGGTATTTACCCCAGTCATCCCTCTAAAATTTATACAGAAACTGATCAAGCCGATAATGACTTTTTAGCAGATGTAGTATTAAAATGGGAAAAAGAGATTTTTAAAATTTCAAGCCTTGACATAAGAGTATGCTGCCTAAGAATTGGATTAGTTCTTGGGAAAAATGGTGGAATCCTATCTACACTTCTTCCTTTTTTTAAATTTGGATTAGGAAGTCCTTTAGGAACTGGCAAACAATGGATGCCGTGGATTCATGTTTCAGATTTATCTCGTCAATTTCTATACTTGAGTGAAAATGATATGCATCAGGGCATTTTTTTAGGCGTTGGAAAAGAGAGTATTTCAAATACTGATTTTGGGAAAATATTAGCAAAATCGCTAAGACGACCATATTTTATACCTCCAATTCCGGCTTTTTTCCTCTATATGTTACTAGGTTCTAAAGCTAAACTTGCTTTGATGAGTACAAGGTGCTCATCAGATTTTTGGAAAAATCAAAATTTTAGATACGATTATCCTAATTTAGAGGATGCTTTGAATGATTTAATTACAATAAAATAAAAATTTAATGGTATCATATTCTGATGAGTTTAAAATCAATCAAAATATTCTTTGGATTGTTTTTTTTGAATTAGGAATAATATTATATATTTTTTTTGGCAGTTGGAAGAAAGCCCAACAGCTATCATTTAACATTACAAAGATTGATACCTCAAGTATTGTTTTCGAACAGGTATTTATATTAATACTAGTCAATTTGTTTGGAGTTTGGCTGCTCNTATCAAAATGTAAGGTCCGAGTTGATCACGTTGGATTTTCAGTTCGATATCGTCCGATCATTATGAGATGGAAAACACGTAGATGGGAGGATATATCAGCTATTGAATTTAAAAAAATGAGTCCTTTTGGTGACTTTGGAGGTTGGGGACTTAGAATCGGCCTTAACAAAATTCATGGCTACGCCTTTAACAAAGGAGTTTACGCCATTTTCCATCTAAAGAAGGGTCGAAAAGTTGCATTTCAAATTAGAAGACTTAAGGAATTTTCATCTTTATTAAAAACAAATTTGTCAGGAATTGAATTAATCAACTTTAATCTATTGGATACTAATTAATCTCAAATAGAATCTTGAGAATCAAAAAATTGTTTATTGAATAAATTTTGATAATAACCTGATCTTTTTAATAATGATTTATGTGTACCCTCTTCAACTATTTTTCCTTTATCTAAAACAATGATATGATCTGCATTTACTACAGTAGCAAGGCGATGAGCCACAACTATTGAAGTACGTCCTTTTGTCAAAGTTTGGGTGGCTCTCTGTATCCATTTTTCAGCTTGTGAATCAATACTTGATGTTGCCTCGTCAAGAACTAGCAACGAAGGGTTATTCAAATATGCACGTAAGAAGGCAAGGAGCTGGCGTTGTCCTGTGCTTAACATCCCACCTCTTTCTTTGACATCATAATCAAGACCGCCTGGTAAAGATGAGATAAAATCTTTAATACCCATATCCTCAGCAGCTTTCCAAATATCGTCGTCCTTGACATCTCGGTAAACAGTTACATTATTTCTTACCGAATCAGAAAATAAAAAAACATCTTGCTGAACCAACGAGACATTTTTCCTCAATGAATTCAGAGACCACTTCTTTAAATCCATTCCATCAAGCAAAATACTACCCTTTTGATACTGGTAATAGCCCAAGAGTAAATGCACGAGAGTACTTTTTCCACTCCCTGTAGCTCCGACTAATGCACATGTTTGACCTGAGGATATTTTTACATTAATACCCTTAAGAATCCATTCTTTTTTCGAATAGGCAAATGAAAGGTTTTCAATCTTGACATCTCCAGAGACTCGATTCTGATAATATTTTCCGGAAATTTCTTTTTCATCAGTATCATTTACCAATTTCAATACTCTCTCGCTCGCGACCATTCCCATTTGTAAAGTATTGAATCTATCTGCCAGTTGTCTCAAAGGGCGGTATAGTAAGTTAATAAATACAATTAGTGCAGTTAAATCCCCTACACTTACATCACCACCCATCGAGGCCTTGAGTCCTCCAAACCAGATAGCCAAGGCGATACTAACAGAAGAAAGCATATCGATAATAGGCAAAAAAAGTGAAAAATACCAAATACCTCGAATGTTTGCATCTCGGTGTTTAGCGTTGATTTGTTTAAACCTTTTTGACTCAGTATTCTCTCTAGTGAATAATTGAACTACTGACATTCCCGAAATTCGTTCTTGAACAAAAGAATTAAGTGCTGCCACCTGATTTCTAACATCTGTAAAAACAAGTTTAATATTCTGTTGAAACCACCTTGTTGCGATAAATAAAAGAGGAATTACACTAAGAGAAATCGCTACCAGAGAACTATCAAATATTATAAACATGGTAGTGATCATCACAACTATTTTAAAAAGATCTCCGAAAATGACCAGGATTCCATTGGAAAAAATCTCTGCCATAGTTTCAACATCACTGACTGTTCGCGTAACTAAAGTCCCTATAGGCGTCTTATCAAAAAATGGGATCCGAAAATCTAATAAATGATCAAAAAGTTTGATTCGAATGTCTTTAATGACTCTTGCACCCAAGTCATTTGTGAAGTAAATAAAAACAAATTGACCAATTGCCTCAAGTAACAGAGCGGAAAATAATATGGCCATCGCATACCATAGGGATACAAGGTCTCCGTCTTCCACTATCGCATAGTCTACTCCATTTCTTATTAAAATTGGCCTAGCCGTAGCGAGTAATCCTAGAACAACGGAAAGAAAGAGTGATATAATTGTTTGCCATTTATAGGGTCTTGCATAAAGAATAACTTTCGATAAAACTGTCCAATCAAATGCCTTACCTGATACGGACTTCTTAGTATTTTGCTGTTTCTCGCCCATCAAATGGTGATTTAGAATAATTAACACCCATAAAAACTAATCCGTGAGCGGGAGCGGAATTTCCAGAATCAGATCTTTCTCCACCTTTTAGAAGAGATTGCCAATCATTAAAATCTCTCTTACCATTTGCTGTCTCTAACATAGTTCCAACCAAGGATCTGACCATATTACGCAAAAATCTATTCGCTCGAATCTGAAAAATGATTGAATTATCTTTTCTAATCCATAAAGAATGATAAATTTCACAAATGGAATTGGTATTGTCACTTCCTTTTTTTTCAAAAGCAGAAAAATTTTTTGCATTTTTTACTAGTTCCGAGCAACTTTTCAAAATTTCAAAATCTAATTCTCTAGTGTAATTACAAACTAAATCATTTCCAAATGCATGCTTTTTTTCTCTCAATGTGTAAGAGTAAGATCGTGATAAGGCGCTAAATCGGGCATGGAAGTCTATATCAGCTTTATTTATTTCGTAAACAGATATTCTGTCCGGCAAAAAGCGATTTAGTTTAAATGATAACTCTTGGCAGTCAAATTCATTTAGTACATCAAAATGAGCAACATAATTTTTTCCATGAACTCCGGCATCCGTTCTGCCAGCGCCAATAATATTTGTGTCCTCTTTGGTCAATGATCTTAGGGCATTAGTCAACTCACCTTGCACTGTTCTTTGACGCGTTTGTATTTGCCAACCACTAAAGGGGGCCCCATGAAAAGCAAGTCGCATGGCGTAACGATGTATTTCCGATTTTTGCATCTATGAACGACAAAGGTACATCGATAAATATTCTATTGCTCTCCGATACTCATGGACATATTGATAAAAATATTTTAGCTCATGCAGCAGAAGTTGACGAAATATGGCATGCAGGGGACATAGGAAATATGGAGGTAATTGACTCTCTAAAAAAAATTAAACCGGTCATAATGGTTTCCGGTAATATTGATGATGATAAAATCAAAAGAGAAGTTCCAAAAGAACAATATTTTAAGAAAAAAGGAATTCATTTTTTTATGATTCATATCGGGGGCTATGCAGGTCATTTATCTAAGAAAATTCGTGACAAAATCAATTCTCGCCCCACAGATGTTTTAATTTGCGGTCACTCTCATTTGTTGCGAGTAGGTTATGACTCGGAAAAACTACTTTGCATGAATCCTGGAGCAGCTGGGAACCACGGCTTTCATAAAATCAGAACCATGCTCAATTTTAAAATTCAGAGTGGAAAAATTAAAGATTTAAGAGTTATTGAATTAGGTAAAAGAGGAAAACTGCAAACTACCTAAAACGGTCTGAGGAATTTACTTTTTTTTCGTCCCTTTGAATCGCCCGGTTAGCTAAAGAACAAAATATTACAGAAACCAATGGAGATACAAGTGTATAATTTAACTGACTTGATGATACATATTCAGATGTCGTTAATAAAGGGTAAATAATAATCGCTTCTAATACAAAGGCAACAATAATTGCAATTCTATTTACAACAAACTGTCTCTTTCTAAACTTAAAATAAGTGATATTGGCTAACAATAGAGCAACACCGAGACCTGCAATAAGGGCCTGTTTGTTATCGGGATGATACATTCCTGTAGAAATAAACGAAAGAGCTCCCACAGCCATGTATAAAGTTTGAATTCTTTGCCACATAATAGAGTGCAATTTCGGATTTTTTTGTACTATTGCAATACTCTTTGTGCAAATATTTAATGCGCATTACCAAATTTTATTAGGATCACAAATATTCCTGTTTTCAGTACTCAATAATTTTTATGGCAACAAATCCAGACTTAGATAAGCTTAAGCTTCCTGAACTTAAACAAATGGCAGAGGTTTTGGGAATAGAAAAAGTAAGTAGCATGAGAAAACCCGATTTAATAGGTGCAATTAAATCTCTTGCATCTGAAGAAAATCCCACTAGCACCAGAAGTAAAAATGAATCGACATCCATTAGTGATTCGTCAACAAAGAATACAGATTCTGACTTAAAAGAAAGCAGGTTCAAAAAATCAAAAAATGATCCTTCTGAAACCTTAACAGATCAACAAGAAAGAAATGAAAAAACAGATAGGTTTCAAAAAAACAACTCAAACAGGAGGCAATCAAATAATCAACGCTCTGATCGCACAGAAAGAAATCCAAAGTCAGATAGAAACCAACGTCACGAGAGACCAGAAAGAAAAGAGTATGAGTTCGAAGGAATAATCCCAACTGAGGGAGTTGTTGAAATGATGCCAGATAATTTTGCGTTTCTCAGATCGTCTGATTATAACTATTTGAATTCACCTGATGACGTCTATATATCTGTTCAACAAGTAAAGCAATATGCTTTAAAAACAGGCGATACAGTAAAAGGTGAAGTCCGTCCACCAAGGGAAGGTGAGAAATTTTTTCCCTTAACTAAGGTGATTTCAATTAATGGACGAGAACCTGATTTCATCAGAGATAGAGTAGCGTTCGAGCATCTCACACCTCTTTTCCCAGATGAAAAATTTAATATTACCGGACGTAAGAGCACATTATCGACNAGAGTNATTGATTTATTTTCACCAATTGGCAAGGGCCAAAGAGGCCTCATTGTTGCACAACCCAAAACTGGAAAAACTGTGCTATTAAAAGAAGTAGCGAATGCAATTGCAGCCAATCACCCTGAGGCATACATGATAATATTACTAATTGATGAACGTCCAGAAGAAGTAACGGATATGGCCCGAAATGTCAATGCTGAAGTTGTTGCTTCTACCTTTGATGAGCCTGCTGAAAGACATGTAAGAGTTGCTAATCTTGTTCTGGAAAAATCCAAAAGATTGGTTGAGTGTGGTCATGATGTAATTATACTATTAGATTCTATTACCAGACTGGCACGAGCCTATAATACAGTGAGTCCAGCCTCTGGTAAAGTTCTCTCAGGTGGTGTTGATGCCAATGCTCTCCATCGTCCTAAAAGATTTTTTGGAGCAGCACGAAACATAGAAGGTGGTGGATCCCTAACTATTTTAGCTACTGCTCTCATAGAAACTGGTTCAAAAATGGATGAGGTAATTTTTGAGGAATTTAAAGGGACTGGTAACATGGAAATGCAACTAGATCGAAAGATTTCAAATCGAAGAATTTATCCAGCAATCGACTTAATCGCCTCTGGGACTAGGAAAGAAGATTTGTTACTCTCNAGTGAGGTTCTTTCACGGATGTATATTCTAAGAAGACACTTAGCAGATATGACTCCAGTTGAAGCTATGCAGTTCCTTCAGGACAGAATGAACTCTACCATGAATAATGAAGAGTTTCTAATTTCCATGAATTCCTGATTCTTCACGAGACAAGGAATTCATAGCAGACTTTAAGTTCAAAATTTTTACCTTTGCTTGAGATGACTAAAAAAGTTTTCTTGACACCTCGGGAAAGTGATCTTACTCTAAGTAGAATATGTTATCAATTAAATGAGAACCACTTTCCGTGGAATAATAGTGTTATAATCGGTCTCCAGCCGCGTGGAAATCAGTTAGCAAAAGTGATAACTGAAAGAATTCAGAAAACTTTTAAAGTAGATGAAATAAAGAGTGGTGCTCTTGATAGTACGTTTCATAGAGATGATTTTAGAAGACGAGAATCACCAATAAACGCCAGCCCGAATGACATGTCAATTTTAATTGAAGGAAAAAAAGTAATTTTAATTGATGACGTCTTGTATACAGGCAGATCGGTCCGAGCTGCACTAGATGCACTTGGTGATTATGGTCGTCCTGCAAAAATTGAGTTATGTGTTCTTGTCGATCGCAGGTTTTCAAGAGAATTGCCAATACAACCCGATTATTCAGGACATCGAGTGGATGCAATATCTAACGAAAAAGTTAAATTAGATTGGTCCAAGGAAAATTCTTTATCCGTATTAATTGAAAATACACCTCATGCTTAAAACGAGATTAAGCAAAAACCACCTCCTTGGCATAAAGGACTTAACTAAGGACGATATTCGATTAATTTTTCATTGGACAAAACAATTTAAAGAAGTCATTAGTCGGCCAATTAAAAAAGTTCCCTCGCTGAGAGACATAACGGTTGCGAACCTATTTTTTGAGAATTCAACTAGAACAAGGTTGAGTTTCGAATTAGCAGAGAAAAGGCTATCCGCGGACGTAATCAATTTTTCAGCCTCAAACTCATCTCTAAAAAAAGGCGAATCCCTTGTGGATACGATAAATAATATACTTGCCATGAAGGTTGATGTAATTGTCCTTCGCCATCCGGAGCCTGGTTCTGCTAAATTTCTTAGCCAGGAGATAAATTCTCAAATTATTAATGCAGGTGACGGAACCCATGAACATCCAACTCAGGCACTCCTAGATTCATTTAGCATAGAAGAGAGATTGGGAGATTTAAAAAACAAGAAAGTCGTGATAATTGGGGATATTATGCATTCTAGAGTTGCGATTAGTAATATACTTTGTATCCAAAAACTTGGAGGGCATGTTGCTGTTTGTGGACCTAACACATTGATTCCTAGAAAAATTGAGTCATTAGGAGTTACTATTATAAATGATGTTGCAGAAGCCCTAGAGTGGGCTGACGCAGCCAATATTCTAAGGGTTCAACATGAAAGAATGGAAAGTTCATATTTTCCATCAATTAGAGAATATCAAATGCAATTTGGGATAACAATGAAAAGGCTAAATAAAGTCAAGAATATTCCGGTAATTATGCACCCAGGGCCGATCAATAGAGGAGTTGAAATATCGTCAGAAGTTGCGGATTCAGAGCATTCTATAATTCTTGATCAAGTTGAAAATGGAGTTGCTCTAAGAATGTCTGTTTTATACCTATTAGCCTCTCAAGCAGAAAACATTGATTAATTATGTCTTTTAAAGTAGAATTTAAATCAAACTACCTTAATGTAAAATATGGCGGTGAGTTGTTTCTAAATAATAATTTAGATGATCTTAAAAAACTGATAATAAATCATCCTAAAAAACATATTATTTTGGACTTATTAAGCGTTGAAGAGTTCCAAGTAGTTGATTCGCTTGTATCATTTCAATCAGAGTTTTTAGATCAGAATTTAAGCTTCATTATTGTTATAAGAGAAGGGTTATTAAATCTGTTTGATGAGGATCTACCCGTAGTACCCTCCAAACAGGAAGGTATTGATTTTTTCGAAATGGACCAGATTCAGAGAGAGCTTCAAGAAGAATGAGATTTTTTTTCTTTATTCTGATCGCACCTAATATTATTCTAGCTCAAGGAATATCCGAGTATCAAAAAAACTCAATAGAGGTGGAATATTCAGAAGTCATTAATGATAGGTCCTCCATAAAAGAAGAAAAAAATAAATGGCAAATTTCTTTAGGTACGGGAAAATACTTGCAAAAAAAGTATTCATCTCTTCAAGTCAATAAAAAACTAGGGAACATAATTCATCTCGGTATAAAAAAACCCATATTCAAGAATTTTTATGCCAGCTATTCACTAATGAGATTAGCGACAGAATCATTAAATGGGATTGGTGAAAATTATTATGAGGATCTAATGAGCTTTAACTCATTGTCCCTGGAATGCAATTTATTTGGCCCAGGCCATCTTTTTGATATCGGGGCAATGGGATCTTTAGGTCTATCAATGGGAAAATATTATAATATCGATCAAATGATTGATTTTATTCAAATTCAATCCTCTTTTAGGGTATTTGGAATTCTAAGAGTTCATTTATTAAATAGCTCATTCAAAGCGTTAGATATTTGTATTGGTCCTCAAGTAATTTTAGATCAAACAAATCAGATATCCAGAAACATAATAATTGTTGGACTGAATAGTTCAATAAATATTTAGGTTTTTTAGTTTATGAAACCCATTTTTTAGAAAAATTNATAATATCAAAACCGCCTAAATTTCCTGACGACATGATTAATAAATTGCATGATATTGGAAGAACCTCGAGATTATCTCTTAGGTCTTCAATATCTGTAATAACGACTATTTTTTGACCAAAGGCCTCTTCTACAACCTTCCTTCTTAACTCCGGAAGGTTTTTCATGACAACAGCACGGGGGTCAAAAAAAACAAATGCTTTATCCAATTTATCGAGAATACCTTGATAAGATGAAATGTAATCTGAATTCAAACTACTAAAAGTATGAAGTTCAAGTACTCCAACTTTAATTTTATCTGAATATGTTTCTATGTAGGCCTGAACTGTAGCCTTTACTTTACTGGGAGCATGGGCAAAGTCAAGATGAACCAAACGCTTATCACCTTTGTTGAGAAGCTGCATCCTTCGATCTGCTCCCTTAAAACTCGATATAGCATCATAAAAATCATCCGCCTGAACCCCCATTTCTTGGGCCAGCCATCTTGCTCCTTCCGCATTACTCAAATTATGCTTTCCGATAAAATTTAGATCCAGATCGCCAAAAGGTGTACACCATATCCACTTGCTATTTTCAATACGATAATCGGGTGTTTGATAAGGTATTTTTCGAATCGGACTATTATCTTCAAGAACCAATTCTTTTAATTCAATATCCTCAGAGTTATATATCAGAGTTCCTCCGGGCTCCATACTTTTAATAAAACCTTTAAAAGCATTATTGTAGCTTTCTTTTGTCGGAAAAACATTAATATGATCCCACGCCATCCCTGTAAGAATTGCAACATTCGCTCGATAAAGATGAAATTTAGGACGTAAATCTATTGGGGAAGATAGATATTCATCCCCTTCGAAAACTGCCCACTCTGAATCCTCCGATAATTTAACCGTATTTCCATAACCTTCAAGCTGAGCCCCTACCATAAAGTCAAAATTAATTTCTGAAAAAGCTAGACTGTGCAGCAACATGGAAGTGGTGGATGTTTTCCCATGGCTTCCACCAATAACAACTCGAGTTTTATTTTTAGAATACTCAAATAAAAACTCTGGATACGAGTATATCTTGATCCCAAGCGCTTTTGATTTAATCAATTCAGGATTATCTTTTTTTGCATGCATTCCCAGTATGACTGCATCTAGATCAGAGTTTATTTTTTCTTCAAACCAGCCCTCTTTTTCAGGAAGAAGACCAGCTTCTGAAAGTCGAGTCTTTGACGGTTCAAAAATGGCATCATCACTTCCTGATATTACTATATTTTTCTTTTGAGCTAATGACAAAGCAAGGTTATGCATTGCACTACCTCCGATAGCTATAAAGTGAATATTCATGAAATAATACTCTTACAGTTGTATCTGGTAAGAGGCTAGGATATTATTAACTATTGACTCAGCTAGGAGAATATCAACGGCATCTGAAGGGTCACTTTCAATATTATCAATGATTGTAGGGTCTAAACCACTTAAAAGCTCGTCAATATTCCAAACTATATTCATATTAACATCCATATTTGAAACTACATTAAAAGAAGTCGGTTTAGTCCACCATAAATCCAATATTTCGTCAGAAACTCNGTAGGTAAATATTTTATCTGGTTCAGAGCTAGCAGTATCTNCAATTTCTTTATATAAACCAGTTATGAATAAAGAGTTATAACCCTGATTTTCACCTCGGTATAGACCGTCTCTGGTCATGGGGTGGTTCTGGTCAAATTCACTATACTTTGGAGTGATCGATGAATCTAATCCCATTTTAAAATGATGTACTCCTTGGTATANATCATTATTTAACTTGAAAACTCTGGCGGCCGAACCGTACTTTAAGGATGCAATATTTGGGTCAAAAATATATGGGTTTATGGTATCCTTAAAGTTGGGAACTAATGTATCTGTAAGATGGTCCGTAAAATAATACCCTCCGAAAGCCACCGAGACATCTTTAAAGATAACACGCGCATTNCCCAAGGTGAAAATTTTTGTCGTGTCCANAACCTGATCATTGTAGTAAAAAAAATGATTTAAAACNACATTACGCTCATCAAAAACTTTATCTTCNTCTAAGATATTCGTAGTACATGCGATCGAGGAAATAAAGATTAAAAAAAAGCAAACGGTCTTTTTCATCATAAGAAGATTTTTTAAGTTGTAAACTTACGAAAAGCTTTATGTTTTGGGGACTGTTCAATTTCATCCATAATTCTATCTAAAATATCATCTAAATCATCTTTTGAATTAAACTCCAAAGGCTGTTTGAAACGAATACTTAATTCTGTACCAAGTTTCTTAGTTCGAATTCCTTTTTTATCAAATGCTCTCCTGAATCCATTTATGACTATTGGGACAACAATAGGATTCAAATCTTTGATAATATGAGCTGTGCCTCGCCTACCTGGGATAAATGGTTTTGTTGACCCTTGCGGAAAAGTTATTACCCAACCCGAGTTAATTGCTAGCTTGATTTTGTCTAAATCCTTTAGGTCTGCATTACGTTTGATCTCTTTATGACCTTCACGCCAAGTTCGCTTTATTGATACCGAACCTGCATATGCTAGAAGTCGAGGTAAGATACCTGACTTCATTGTTTCCAATGCAGCAATAAAAAAAACATTCAGCTTAGGATTTACTAACGTCCAAAATGAACTCGAAATTTTTTTAACCCTGTTATTAACTTGTCCAAAAATAAAAATAAAGGAAGCAACATCCATAAAATACGTTTGATGATTACTAACAAATAGAACATTCTTTACCGGCAAATCTCGTAAATGTTCAACACCCTCAATTCTCAACTTATTTAAATGATTCAATCGATAATAAGTAATTAGACCAAATATGAATATGACTATTCTTTTCATCNCGATTGAATGGCCAAAGGGGTCTTTAAAACGTATTTTCTTTATCTTCACGGTAGCAAAGACAAAAGTACATAACCTGACACCATGCAAAAACGTAAATGGCTTCATCCGACAATGTCAATGATGGACCCGCATTCCGAAGAACTTTGGGATGCTTTTCGAAAAAAAAATGTCAAAGCCACTCCTGAGGAATGGGTGCGCCAAGATGCCCTAAGACGTTTAATTATTGAAGCAGGATACCCTAAAGAGGCCATTTCCGTAGAAAAAGGCATCCTAGTTAATGGGATGATGAGAAGGTATGATATCGCGATTTATTCAGAAAGTGAGCTGTGGATGCTCATCGAATGCAAAGCGGACAGAATTCCCCTAGACGACAAAGTATGTGATCAATGGATGAGGTATAATACAGCTCTCAATGCACCATGGGGAGCTCTTACAAATGGCAAAGAATGGCGCGTTTTTCTGTCAGATGGTAAGGAAGTGGATGTTAAATTCCCAGCATTTGGTACATTTGCGCTTTAAATGCGGCAATGAATTTCACTTTACAAGCTCTATCTCCTCTAGATGGTCGATACAAAAGACATACCAAGGCTTTATCTCCCTATTTTTCTGAATATGGTCTAATTTCTTACCGTATAAAAATTGAGATTGAATATTTTTTAGCAATTTGTGATTCTGGAATACCAAACCTTAAAAAGGTTAACAAAAGCCATAAAAATCGTCTCAGAGAATTAATAAATAACATTTCTGNAGAGGATGCCTTAAGGGTCAAAAGCATAGAAAAAATAACAAATCATGATGTTAAGGCGGTCGAATATTTTTTAAAGGAAGAGTTTTCTAAAATAGGACTTGAAGAATTTTCAGAATTTATACACTTTGGACTGACTTCTCAGGATATTAATAATACAGCGATTCCTCTATCACTAAAAGAATTTCATGACCAACAATTTTTACCTGCAATTATCGAACTTATTGAAATACTNCAAAATCAAGCAAAAGAATGGGAGAGTATACCTATGTTATCAAGAACTCATGGTCAACCTGCATCTCCAACGCGTCTTGGTAAAGAATGGCAAGTTTTTATAACACGTCTTGAGTCACAGTTAAAGCTTCTCCAAAATATTCCTTTCTCAGCAAAGTTTGGAGGTGCAACGGGTAGCTTTAATGCCCATTTTGTTGCATTCCCGAATATTAATTGGCACGAATTTTCAAATAAATTTTGCTTACAGTTTGGACTAAATAGATCATATCCAACTACCCAAATTGAGCATTATGATAATCTTGCAGCTTATTTTGATGGAGTAAAAAGAATTCATACAATTCTAATTGATTTCTCAAGAGATTTATGGACATATATCAGCATGGATTATTTTAAACAAAAAATTGTCGAGGGAGAGATTGGTTCTTCTGCGATGCCCCATAAAGTCAATCCAATTGATTTTGAAAATGCCGAAGGAAACTTGGGAATGGCTAATTGTCTCTTTGACTACATGTCATCTAAACTTCCAATTTCTAGGCTTCAGAGAGACCTTACAGACTCCACTGTTCTCAGGAATATCGGGGTTCCATTAGGACATAGTTTTACTGCCTTGAGTAGCATAAAAAAAGGCTTAAGCAAATTAATTGTGAATAAAGAAAAAATTGGGAAGGATTTAGAATCGAATTGGGCTGTCGTCGCAGAAGGAATTCAAACAATTTTAAGAAGAGAAGGATATCCTAAACCATACGAAGCATTAAAAGAATTAACAAGAACAAATGATGGTATCAATAGAAATACCATTATGAATTTTATTGACAATCTTGATGTTTCTTTAGAAACAAAAAATGAACTTCGCGCAATTTCTCCCAGTACTTATGTTGGAAAATAAAGTACTCATTACAATTTGCTTAAAATTTCATCTGCAATTGCAAGAGATGCCGTAGCTGCAGGAGATGGGGCATTCATAACATGAATACCGATTTCGCCTTTTCTAATTAAAAAGTCATCCAGCAATTTNCCCTCAGCGTCCAGAGCTTGCGCTCTTATTCCAGACCTACCTGGAATAAGATCAGAGAGTTCTAAACTTGGAATTATTTTTTGAAGCTCGATTAAATATTTCTTTTTAGAGAAAGCTAATTCATATTCTTTTAGACCATATGAGAAGTTTTCTTGGAACAACTTCCAAGTTCCTTTGAAAGTCAAAGAATTATAAAAGTCTTTATAATTAAATGAAGTTTTACTATATCCCTCTCGAGAAAAAGAAAAAACCGCGTTCGGCCCACACTCAACAGAGCTATCCACCATTCGAGTAAAATGTACTCCCAAAAAAGGGAATTTTGGATCTGGAACAGGATAAATCAAGTTACGAACCTTAAAACGTGATTCATTTTTTAACTTATAGTAGTCTCCCCGAAAAGGAACAATTCTAATTTTTTCATTAATTCCGTCGATTTTAGCAATTCTATCACTTTGAAGTCCAGCACAAAAAATTATTTTTTCTGAATAAAAATGCTTGTTGCCTTTTAATCTTATGGCGCCCATGCTACCCATACGATTCAAATCAATTACTTCAGAATTTAATCTAAATGATCCTCGCTTCTCAATGGCCAATGAAATAAGCCTTTCACAAACTTCAGAATAGTTTACTATTCCTGTTTGAGGAATATGAAGGGCCGCTTTTACATCAACAAATGGCTCAATTTTTTTAACTTCATTTTTTTGTAAAAAACGAATATTACTCAAACCATTTTCTGCGCCTCTAAGAGCTATTGAGTTGAGCTGAGTTAAATCACTATCATTTTTGGCAACTACTATTTTTCCACATATATCAAATTCAATATTTTGTTTATTGCAGAATTCAACTAATTGATGGTATCCTAAAATACATGTCTTTGCCTTTATTGATCCCGGTTTATAATAAAGCCCCGAGTGAATAACACCTGAATTTCTACCAGTCTGATGCGATGCAAATTGAGACTCCTTATCAATAATTAATATTTTCGATTTGGGGTTTTTCTTTCTGAGCTTAAAAGCCGTTGACGCACCAATAATTCCCCCTCCAACAATAATGAAATCAAATGTACTCTCGTTCATAATGAGGTATCCATAATTTCATAGAGTGAATCAATGATTGAAAACTCGACTGATATTAAAACCAAGGAAAATATCTCCATTTGACCAGCTACCTGGATTTTGAGTAATCCACTGATTATCAGCCATCAGGCGACAGTTTGTCAGATGAAATTGAAATACATGACCTCCAGTTTCTATGTCGATACCAAAACTTAGTGCATTGTAGGTATCTAAGGGTTGTTGTTGTCTTAACATTATTTCCGAAGTTAAAGCCATTCTACTCGTTAGTTTATATCTTCCCCCTATTCCCAGGGCAATTAAATCATTATTGTCATGAACAGTTGGAACCAAATTATAATGAACCAAAGTGGGAACTAACTCTAAAGAAAAGCTTCTATTAAATTTTCTTGCCATGATAATTTGGTTCGTAAACGCCATCCTGTCTGGAATACTCGGGTTTATGTCTGAAAAAGGAGTAGTTACAATTGTTGCAGAACTATAATATGCCAAAGAGAAAGGGAAATCGATACAATTTTTGCATTTNGATTTTTTTGATTGTGTAANAATTTTAATTTTTGTGAACAGATCATAAGTCTTTGCACCCGATGATCTTCCCCCTCCAAAGTTGAACCACTTCTTTGGTGAATAACTATACTCAAATCGTATTTGAGCCATATCCATTCCAAATAAATTGTAAAGAGGTTGATCATTAAGAGCCCCAAAGCGATGTCCAACAATAAACTGACCAACTCCCTTACCTGGCAATTCTATCGATTGCATATTTATAACTCGGGTCCCTTTGAATGTGGCAAAAACGAATGATTTTTCAGATTCAGGGGTAATTGAATTCAACTCACTTAACAAATTACCTTGACCAAATAGAGGAACAGATGAGATAGCAAGGAATAGAATTAAAAATCTAAGCATAAAAATCTTCTTATTTTATTTAAATTCTGAACGAACAGTAACTTTTATTTCTTCCGCAATTCTTGTTACCATTAAATTTGGAATCTTAATTTTAAAATCACTGGGTCTTACAATAAAATCTGACTCTAAAGTTACTGATTTATCCTTCAGAACCCTTATAATTACTGGCTCATTAATAAACCTTTTAACACCATGCATTTTTAGTTTACCATTAACTTTTACATTATAAATTCCAACTTTTTCAAAATCAATATCACCTATTAAACGTCCTTCTAAAGTGGATTTTGGATAAATGTCAGATTCTAAATAATTCTCGTTAAAATGTTCTTGCATTAACGCGTTCTTAAAAGTTAAAGATTGAATATTCAAAACATAAGCTAATTCCCTTTTTTCTGGATCTAATATTGCCATGCCATCATTTAAAAAAGCTTCAATATCCTCGATTGGTGTGTATGAATAAATATGAACATAAGAGTCTTTAGACACCAACCTTTTAGGTTCCTGAGAAGATAGTTTTGATATTGATAGAAAAAAAATCAGTAATGCAAGAATATATTTCATAATCGTTTAGTTTTCGAGTGCACCGTTGGCTATCCAAATATTTATTTTTTCAATTGAGCAAGAGTCTATAAGAGCGTTGGGTGGCATTTTTAAGGGATCACTTGAAGGTTTATTTATTCGAATTGAAAATTCACCCTGTAAAACCGAGGCCTTAACATCTTGATAGCCTTCGAGCAACAACCCCGCTGCAGGGGAGCTGCCTTGATGACATGCGACACAAAATTGATCAACTAATGGCTTTACGTCACTAGTCCAGGAAATACTAGTCAAATCACATCCAGACTGGTTGTACTTTGTTTCGATATTATCATAGTAGCATCCAACGCAGAATAAACTAAAAATAGTTAAAAAGAGAAACCTAGAAATTTCAGTAGGTGCGAAAAATTTCATTANATCAAAACGTTTAATCTTAACCAAAGTTCTTTTTCGATCTATAAAATTTATTCACTCCGTACCATAAAAACATCGCAATCATAAAAAATATAGAGAGAACTAAGGGTGATAATCGCAAATTGCCTGTTACTGTTTCTACCCAACCAACAGCCACCATTCCCAAAACAGTAGCTAATTTTTCCGCAATGTCAAAAAAACTAAAATAAGTAACATGTTCGTCCTCGGGTGGTAGCATTTTAGAAAAGGTTGATCGCCCAAGGGATTGTAAACCACCCATCACCAATCCTACTGCGGAGCCAAGGAGATAAAATTGTATCGGAGAATTTACAAAAAAAGCTAAAATGCAAATAACCATCCATAATAAACACGCTAAAATCAAACTTCGAATATTTCCAAACCGATCAGAAAGCTTTGCAAACGACCAAGACCCCAAAATGGCAACAAATTGAATAAGTAATATAGTCATTATTAAAGAGCTAGAATCAAGACCAAGAACTTTTGTACCGAATAAAGAAGCAATTAAAATAACAGTTTGCACACCTGCTGAAGCAAAGAAAAAACCCAATAAATACCTATTTAAACCAGCAATTTTTTTGAATTCTTTTACAATTAAAAACAAACGTCGGTAACTTTCTATGACATATCCTTTATTTTTTTCCATCAAAATTGATACACCAGAAGGCAGCCGATAGAGAGAAAATTCGCCCCAAAGAAGCCACCAGATNCCAACAAAAACAAAACTTAACCTTGTGACTAATGCAACATCATTAGTTCCAAGCCAATCTGGGTTTTGAATAAATACTAAGGATAATATTAACACTAAGGAACTACCCAAATATCCCAAAGCAAAACCTCGAGCACTTAGAGAGTCTTGATCCTCAATCTGAGCTATTTCAGGTAAATAAGAATTGTAAAAGACTAAACTCCCACTAAAACATAATGAGGCTAAATATGGCGATAAAAGCCCCCACCACATATAGCTTTCAGTAAAAAAAAACATCCCCGAACAAGCTATTGAACCGCAGTAAATAAAAACTCTCATAAATGACTTTTTTCTTCCTGAAACTTCAGATAAAGCGCTNAGATACGGGGTGATCAGACTAATTGTTAAAAATGCTGCAGCAACCACAAAAGTATATGCAGCTGTAGTAGAAATATTACTACCAAAAAAGGGGAACTCAATCTTTCCAGCACCATCCATAACAGCAGCATAATAAATTGGGAATATTGCGGTACTAATAACAAGACTGTAAGCAGAATTTGCCCAGTCATACATTGCCCAACCCCACTGGATTTTGGAATCACTAGATATAGCCATAAGCTGATTTTTGCCCAAGGTATAAAAAAGCAAATGGCTAAAACATCAAATATCCATATTTATGTTTTTATAATCACATAACTGTGTAATAAATAACTATGATTTGNCAAACANAATGAATACCAAATGAAATGAAAATTAAGCGAAAGAATTNTTAAGAACACATTTTCTTACTTGGAGGTGCAAATTTTGTTAAATTAATACCCTCAACAGCAGCACTGTACTCCTCTAATGTCGGTATTCTACCGAGTATTGCAGAAAGAACTGTAACTGGTGTAGACCCGAGTAATGACTCTCCTTTTTTGCGTTCTGAATCAGCTACTACACGTCCTTTGAATAAACGTGTAGATGTAGCCATAACAGTATCACCTTTNGCAGCTTTTTCTTGATTTCCCATACAAAGATTACATCCCGGTCTCTCGAGATACATCATATTTTTATATTCAGTACGTGGAGCATTTTTAGGTGCATCGTCATCAAACTCAAATCCGGAATATTTTGAGAGAATATCCCAATCGCCTTCCTCTTTGAGTTCATCAATAATATTATATGTCGGAGCAGCAACAACTAAAGGAGCATTGAACTCAACTAATCCATTCTTAGCCTCTAAGTTTTTGAGCATTTTAGAAACTATCTTCAGATCACCCTTATGAACCATGCACGATCCAACAAAGCCAAGATCGATATTTTTACTTCCTTGATAATAAGAAAGTGGTCTTATAGCATCATGAGTATACCTTTTGGAGACATCCTCATTGTGAACATCAGGATCAGCGATCATAGGTTGTCCAATAATATCTAAATCTACTTCAAACTCGGCATAATATTTAGCGTTATGATCAGGAGTTAAGGCGGGCTTTTCTCCAGTTCTAATCTCATCAATTCTCTTATCAGCTTTATTTATGAGCCTCTGAAGAACCTGAGATTTATTATCCATTCCATTTTTAATCATGATCTCAATTCTTTCCTTAGAAATCTCTAGAGATTTTATAAGGGTGTCATCTTGAGAGATACAAATAGATGCCTTTGCTTTCATTTCAGCAGTCCAATCCGTAAAAGTAAATGCCTGATCAGCAAGCAAGGTCCCGATATGCACCTCGATAATTCTACCTTGAAAAACATTTTCATCAAAATTATCAAGCATTTGAGATTGAGTGGCATGAACAACATCTCTAAAGTCGGTGCCACTCTGCATTTTGCCCTTGAAGGTGACTTTCACAGATTCAGGAATAGGCATACTTGCTTCACCGGTCGCAAGGGCAAGAGCGACAGTTCCCGAATCTGCGCCAAATGCCACCCCTTTTGACATTCTTGTATGAGAATCACCACCAATAATTATTGCCCAATCGTCAATGGTAATATCATTTAAAACTTTATGAATTACATCTGTCAATGGAAAATACTCGTTTTCAGGATCACGAGCAGTAATCAAACCAAAATCATGCATAAACTTCATCAACCTTGGGATGTTCTCCTGAGCTTTCCTATCCCAAACTGAAGCTGTATGACATCCAGATTGATACGCACCGTCAATAATAGGGGAAATTTTAGTGGCTGCCATCATTTCCAGCTCTTGAGAGGTCATTAGGCCAGTAGTGTCTTGAGAACCCACAATGTTAACCTCTAAACGGACATCAGAACCGGCATGCAAGATTTTATTTGAGCTTAACCCAACTGCATTTTTATTGAAGATTTTTTCTACAGCGGTCAAACCTTGTCCATCGTTTGAAACCTCTTTAGATGACGCAAATACTTCTGGAGATTTAATCCCGAGAGTTTTTGAAGCAAATGTTTGAAGCTTCTTTCCGAAAACAATTGCATATGATCCTCCCGCCCGCATAAATTCAAGTTTCTGAGGCGTGAATGAAGAAGAAATATCACAAAGCTCTAAATCACCTTTAAACAACTTTTTTTCTTTTGTGTTTATGGTAAGTTCAGTACCTGTTTTAATCGAGTAAACCTCTTCCAAAATTGCTTCTCCATCTTCATCAAGTACTACAGACCCATTAGGATATTTTTTCTTAACCCAATTTTTCAGATCAATACCAATACCTCCTGTTACATCCACGGTTGTTAAGAAAATTGGAGAAATACCATTTGTCCCGGCTACTATTGGGGCGTAATTTATAAAAGGCACATAAGGACTTGCCTGCTTACCAATCCAAAGCGCTACATTATTGACTCCTGACATTCTTGAGGAACCTACACCCATTGTCCCTTTTTCCGCGATTAACATTACCCGTCGATCAGGATATTTCTCTTGAAGAAGTAAAAGCTCGTTTTGTTTTTCAGTGTTATGTTCAAACATACATTTACCATGCAACTCTCTATCTGACCTCGAGTGAGCATCACTGCCAGGAGACAACAAATCTGTAGATATGTCACCCTCTCCTGCAACATAAGTGACAATTTTTATTTCCTCATCTATATCGGGAAGTTTGGTGAAAAACTCAGCATTAGCATAACTTTCTAAAACCTCTTTTGCGATATTATTGCCATTTTCATATGCTTTCTTTAGACGATTCATATCGTCATCATACAAGAAAAATTGAGTTTTTAAAACATCAGCAGCTTTTCTCTGGATATCCAAATCTTTCTTAAGAGAGAGATCAATTAAAACCTCAACCGAGGGCCCACCTTTCATATGTGATAATAACTCAAAAGCAAATGTGATATTAATATCTTCTACTATATGTTTACCAAGAATAATCTCTTTTAAAAAATTAGCTTTTACCCTTGCTGCACTTGTTGTTCCTGGTAAAACATTATAGACAAAAAAGTCCAATGATTTTTTTCTCAAAGAGCTTTTTACATCTTTAATATCTTTTATTATTTCTATTAATAAATCCGCATCGTCAATGGGCTTGGGTTTAAGCCCTTGAACACTTCGTTCTTCGATGTCTTTACAATAATTTTTATAGAAACTCATAAAAACCAATAATATTTTTAAAAATCAAATGTTT
>NHBT01000013.1 GCA_002167805.1 Owenweeksia sp. TMED14
GAATTCGGGGTTTTAAAACTAAAGTTGGATACTGTAGAAATTTTTGATGAGCGGTTTTTCTCTATTGAATATGAATTGGTATCATTGAGAACTGGGAACTTCAGAATAGGGATAGATTTATCTCAGAATTTAAGAGAAAAACACAAAGGAGTTAAAAGACTAAAAGATTCAGTAATAGAGTTTATGTATGCAGGTGATACTCTTTTAGGATCTAAATACTATTCCGAATTTCCTATATCTAAAGGGCTATTAGAAATATCGAGTAGCCTCAATTATTATTCTGATAATAATGAGGAAAAGGTTCTATCCGAAGATAATTTTAAAAGGAGAGACTAAATGTCTACTATCACGAATTCAGATGAAATTTTTATTGCAAAAACCTTAAAGGGGCTTGAAGATGTTTTAAGAGAGGAGTTGCTAAAATTAGGAGCAAGAGATATTCAGATGATGACTCGTGCTGTTAGATTTAAAGGAGATCTTGGATTCCTTTACAAAGCAAATATTTGTATTGGGTCTGCGGTAAGAATACTTCGCCCAATTAAATTTGTTGAAGTTCATCGATCTGAAGACCTTCTTGTCGCTGCTCAAAAAATTCCTTGGGAAAAATGGTTTCATCCTGATAAGACTTTTGCTGTTTATGCATCTGGAACTCATCCAAAATTTGATCACACTGGTTATGCAGCTTTGGTTTTAAAAGATGGTATTGTTGATCGATTCCGCTCTAAAATAGGGAAACGGCCATCTGTAGATCGCGAATTCCCGCAAATTAGAATTGAACTTCATTTGAATAAAAGACATTGCACAATTAGTTTTGATTCATCGGGGGATTCTCTGCATCGCCGAGGTTATCGAAAAGAAATGACTATTGCTCCAATGAGTGAAGTTCTGGCAAATGGGTTACTTCGCCTTACTGGATACCGGGGAGACCGCCCTTTATATGATCCCATGTGTGGTTCAGGTACTTTTCCTATAGAAGCCTCTATCATCGCAGATCATATTCCAGCAGGGATTTACAGGGATTCATTTGGATTTATGAATTGGTTGGACTACGATAAAGAATTACATGCATTGATTCATGTTTCTGCCTTAAAAAAAATTAGTGAATCTCCCAATGAAATATTTGCCTCTGATATAGATTCTGGTTCTGTAAGAATTTCAAAATCAAATTCGGAATTAGCTCTTGTAGAAGATAGAATTTCATGGTCCGAAAAAGATTTTATGTTATCTGATCCGCCAAAAAAAAGAGGGCTTCTTGTGATTAATCCACCTTATGGCCGAAGAATTGATTCAGATATCGAATTAACTTATCAAAGAATCGGGGAACATTTAAGGAAGGCCTATAAGGGTTGGACTGCCTGGATTGTAGTCCCAAGCGCAAAAGCTTCTAAGGCATTACAAATGAAATCCAAGCGACAAATAGCTTTTCAAAATGGAGATTTGGATTGTATGTGGCAAGAGTTCGATATTTATACTCAATGAAAAAAATAGGAATATTAACATCGGGAGGCGATGCTCCTGGGATGAATGCCTGTATTCGAGCGGCGGTTAGGACGGCTGTTTTAAATGATATTAAGGTTTTGGG
Organism: Owenweeksia sp. TMED14; assembly: GCA_002167805.1. GTDB lineage: Bacteria > Bacteroidota > Bacteroidia > Flavobacteriales > Schleiferiaceae > TMED14. The sequence continues at coordinate 1,583 of NHBT01000013.1, forward strand.
TTTTTACAGAGGTTATGAAGGTTTAATTGAGAATGACTCTANGGAACTTACTCGCTATGATGTAAGGAATATTATTCATCGTGGAGGTACATTCTTAAAAACTGCAAGAAGTTCAGATTTCAAAACCCTTGATGGCAGACTTCGCGCATCGAAAGTTATTCGATCTCATGGATTAGATGGGATGATTGTTATTGGTGGAGATGGTTCATTTACTGGAGCTAATTTATTATCAATTGAACATGATATACCGGTTATAGTTTGCCCCGGGACAATTGATAATGATCTTTTTGGGACTGACTANACCATTGGTTATCAGACAGCTGTGGATACTGCATTAGATGCTGTGGATAATATTCGAGATACAGCGGCATCGCATAATCGATTGTTTTTTGTTGAGGTCATGGGACGTGATGCAGGTTTAATTGCCTTGAGAACAGGAATAGCAGCTGGTGCTGAAGGAATACTAATTCCAGAGACTCCTACAGATTTGAATCAACTTGTTAATTATTTAAAAACGGACTTTAAGAAAAAAAGACGATCAGGAATCATTATTGTTGCTGAAGGAGATTCTGAAGGTGGNGCNTATGAAGTTGCAAAGAAAGTACAAGAACAGTTTCCTAATTGGGAGACAAAGGTTACGGTTCTCGGTCACATTCAGCGNGGCGGAAAACCAAACGGTTTTGATCGAATTTTAGCGAGTAGAATGGGTCATGGAGCTTTATTGGCATTAAAGCAAGGTAGAAATCGTGAAATGATTGGTATTAAAGCTGGAAAACTTGTACANATTCCTATTGAAAAAGCNATTAAACATAATGTGGCTATCAGTCNNTATTTGCTGGATTTAGTGAAGGCATTATCTTAGGAATATGTGGGTTGAAGTTATTCTCCCTGTTCCCGTTCATTCTACATTTACATATTTTTGGAATGAGTCATTAGAACCTATTCCTGGGTTACGAGTACATGTCTCATTTGGCAGACAGAACTGTTTAATGGGCGTAATACAAAAAATTCAAGAAAATAGACCGGATTTTGATTGTAAGCCAATTCTGAGAGTCTTAGATGATTATCCCAGAATTCAAATTCAGCAAATTAATCTATGGAATTGGATTTCTGATTATTATTTATGCCCTATTGGTGAGGTAATGCAGTCTGCTCTACCTGCATTTTTTAAATTAAAAGAATCTGATAGTGGTCCTTACACATTGGGTGATGGATCAGTCGCACACTGGCGGTGGTATGCGAAAAAAAGTGATTCAGGAAAAATATCAGAAGTTTTTTCACAACTGAATAGAGCAAAACTTCAATCTGAGGCGTTATTATCCTACTTTCAAATTTGTTCGAATCAATTAGATATGGATTCAGAATATTATCCATGGATTTCTCAAGATNTTTTACTNGAATATTCCTCAGTAAAAGCTNTTCAACTNAATGCTTTAAAAGAAAAAGGTTTCTTAAAGAAAAGTATGCGTCATNCNCTTATTGAGGCAATTNCCGAGGGTGAAAAAATCGATCTATCGGACTCTCAGTTGGATGCTTTTAGTAGCATTAAAAAAGGNTTTTCAATNGGAAAGCCAGTACTATTAAAGGGTGAGACAGGTAGTGGTAAGACAGAGATTTATTTAAAATTAGCGGATGACATTCTTAAAAGTGGNAAACATGCTCTTTTACTTGTGCCAGAAATCGCTCTTACTGCTCAATTATACAAAAGAATNGAGAAGTCTTTGGGTNGAGATTTAGTATCAGTATANCATAGTNAGGCGTCTGAAAGTGAAAGAAGAGATGTTTGGCAGTCTTTATTNAATCCAGAAACTGGACCAAGGCTTATTTTAGCTGCTCGATCNGGAATTTTTCTTCCATTAAATCATGTAGGTNTAATAGTGGTTGACGAGGAGCATGAGACTTCATACAAACAATATGAACCCTCTCCAAGGTATCATGCTCGGGATGTAGCAGTNTGGATATCAAAAAAAATAAAGTGTNGNATTGTCCTNGGNTCTGCNACTCCGAGCNTNGAATCATNTCATAANGCAAATCAATTGAAATACTTTAAAGTNGANTTNAAAGAACGTTTTGGNNNTTCNNAACCACCAAAAATTGAAATGTTATCATTGATAAAGTATAAATCAATGAAGATGATGAAGGGCCCTTTGTCTTTGCCAGCCGCTGAATTAATTGAAAGAGTTTTAGGCAAAAATCAACAAGCTTTAGTATTTCAAAATCGACGAGGTTATTCGCCCTATCGAACATGTATGTCATGTGGATGGACTGAGCCATGCTCAGAATGTGATGTTGCCGTTACGTTTCACAAAGAAAGTAAATTGTTAAAGTGTCATTATTGCGGAAATTCAAGAAAGCCGTCCAAAAAATGTCCTTCATGTCAAGGCTCTGCATGGAAATTAAGAGGTATTGGTACTGAAAGAATTGAAGAGAGCTTAGATGAAATTTTTCCTGATGCTAATATTTTAAGAATAGATTCAGATTCTGCTCGAAAAAAGAAATCAATGTCGCATTTTATCGAATGGCTTGAGACAGGAAAAGTGGATATCCTTGTGGGGACTCAAATGATTGGGAAAGGAATAGATATATCCGGATTATCGATTGCTATAATTCTTGACGCTGATAACGCTCTACAAATGCCTGACTTTAGATCTCATGAGCGTGCTTTTCAATTATTTTCTCAAGTTGCAGGTAGAACTGGAAGGAGACAAAATCAAGGTCATGTTATTATTCAAACAGTAGCTCCGGAACATCCAGTTCTACTGGCTGTTCAAAAAGGAGCTTATGACATTATGGCTAAAAGCATTTTGGAGGACCGGAGACTCTATCATTATCCACCTTTTGTAAAAATGGTAAAAATTGAATTACGTCATTCAAAGGAAGTTATAGTCGAAGATGCAGCTAAATTTCTCGCAGAGAAGTTAGTTAGGAGTTTTGGAGGCGGAGTTCTGGGGCCTGAAAAACCCGCAGTATCTCGTATAAAAAATTTCCATCTTCAACATATATGGATGAAATTCCAAAATGGTAAATCGCTCCCTATGATGAAAGAAAAACTCAGAAAAATTAATAATTCAATCTATTTTAGTTCAGACTTTAGGTCTGTAAAAATTCATATTGACGTAGATCCCTATTAATTGGTTTAGTTTTCTTCAAGGCATTTTTCAGAATTAAATAATTTTGAAAAACCAAATAAAGCGGCGCCATGAACAATGATGATGAGAAGCCAGTCAAGAATAATCCCTCTGGCAATAAGTTGAGCGCTCTGGCTCATAGGCACTATCCAAGAGATTAGACTACTACTCAAAAAACTCAAGCTATTCCATTTAAATATTTTTCTTTTCATGTTAGAATTATTGATGAAAATTGTCTTTTTCGATTTTTTCACTTAACTGAATCCATAGACTTTCATTTGGAGGCGGGGCTGTTAGAGTTATTGAATTAGATTTAACCGGATGTTTAAATGATATTTTTTGTGCATGGAGAGAAATGGAGCCATTTTTGTTTGATCTTTTTGCTCCGTATTTAAGGTCTCCTTTGATTGGATGCCCAATAGTACTGAGTTGACATCTAATTTGGTGATGCCTCCCAGTCTCTAGAATTATTTCGAGTAAACTGTATCTCTCTCCGGCTGAGATGACTTCATATTTGAGTATTGCTTCTTTTGCCTCTTTTTTCGTTGAAATGAAACTTTTTTTTTGTTTGGGATCCTTCCATAGGGAATTGACAAGGCGTGATACATTATTCTTAGGCTTACCCTCAACAATAGCCCAGTATGTCTTTTTTATTGCTCTTTCTGCGAATAATTGACTGACTCTAGTCAAAGATTTTGAGGTTTTTGCTAAGATTACTATGCCAGAGCTTGGTCTATCCAATCGGTGGGGAAGTCCAATAAATGCCTTTCCTGGTTTATTAAAACGTTTTGCTACATCTTTTTCTGCCCAATCTTTTAGTGTCCAATCTCCTGATTGATCACCCTGAACAAGTAGTCCAGAGGGTTTATTTACAATTAGTAGATGATTATCCTCAAGTAAAATAGTAGGATGCTTTAAATCACTAGTAACTTTCTTTTTCACTTGGAAATGATCCTGATTTTACGTCATTGATATAATCCATTATTGCATTTGGGATTAACTCCTCAAGATTTAAATAGCGTCTTAAGAACCTTGGATTAAACTCAGTGTTCATTCCCAGCATGTCATGCAAAACTAGTACTTGACCACCCACATTGGGTCCAGCGCCAATTCCTATGGTTGGAATTTTTACTGAATCACTGACTTTTTTTGCCAAAGAAGCTGGTATTTTTTCTAGAACTATGGCAAAACAACCCGCTTTTTCAAGAGATTTTGCATCTTCAATTAGCTGATTAGCTTCTTCCTTTTCTTTGGCTCTGACTGCATATGTTCCAAATTTATATATACTCTGAGGAGTAAGTCCTAAGTGCCCCATTACAGGTATTCCAGAACTTACAATTCGTTTAATTGTTTCAACAATTTCAGAACCTCCTTCTAGTTTTACAGCATGGCCCCCAGATTCTTTCATTATTCTTATAGATGAGTATAAAGCTTCCTGCGGATTACCTTGATAACTACCGAAAGGAAGATCAACTACGACAAGCGCTCTTTCTACTGCTCGAATAACACTAGATGCATGATATATCATATGTTCCAATGTAATTGGTAGTGTAGTCTCATGGCCAGCCATAACATTACTTGCAGAATCTCCAACAAGAATAACATCTATGCCAGATTTATCCACTAATCTCGCAAGACTAAAGTCATATGATGTTAGCATTGTTATAGATTCACCTTTCTGTTTCATCTCAAAAAGGCTATTGGTGGTGACTTTTTTATATGATTTCTTCTCTTTTGACATTTTATGGACTTTGAATCAAAAGTACAACGGCAAGTCGTGGTATCTTTACAACAATGAAATTAAGAGAAATTTTTATTTTTTGTTCGATCTTGTTTTTGGCCTCTTCATGCGATAATACGCTTGTTGTTACATCGCCATATGAGAATATACCCATTATATATGGTACATTAAACCCAAACTCGGATACTCAATATGTTCGTATTGGAAAGGCTTATTTAGGCCAAGATGGTCCAAATGGGGGTTTGAATAATCCGGATAGTCTATATTACTCTGATTTAATTGTTCAGCTACAGGCTTTTAAGGAAAATGGTGATTTATTTTGGACTAAAGCCCTTAATCAAACGACTGATATTCCTAAAGATTCAGGATTATTTACAACTCAAGGTCATAGATTATACAGGATAGTTATTCCGGATTTCATCTCAAATGAAAAGCGATTGGATTGGTCTTACAAGATATTACTTAAAACAGATTTAAATTCTCCCTCTTTTGCTAGTGCTGAAACTCCGATGGTTAAAGAGTTTAGAATTAAACGACCAAACTTTCAAGGGACTCAACGATTTAGTTTCACCTCAAGCAAAGGTGCCGAGATTCAATTTTACCAGGCTGTAAATGCCCGCATATATCAGGGTTATGTAGATTTTTTGTACATGGAGATGCCAGAGGGGAGTCAAATGGATTCCACACGACATTCAGTTAGGTATAACCTTCCTTACACTATTGGAAGTTCTCTAAATGGAGGTAGTTATTTAAGTAATTCTTTGAGTTACGAGGCCTTTTATACGTTTTTATCAGAAAAGATTCCTCAAGCCCCGGGCTATATTAGGTTTTTTCGAGGATTCAATGTTCATTTATCAGCTGGGTCTGATGATCTCGCAACATATATTTCAGTTTCTCAACCATCAAATACAATCCTTCAGGATCCCCCATTTTATTCAAATGTTGAAAATGGTGCAGGCATTTTCGCAAGTAGAGTCAGTTTAGAGCGGCCTAATATTGGTTTAACCTCAGCTTCTCTGGATAGTTTAATTTTTGGCAAATTGACATGCCCACTTAGGTTTGCCAAGGCGAGTTTCCTTGATACACTGACATGTAACTGACAATTTGTCTTAGCTGGAGGCTTGGTATAGAGATTGTCATATAACGATTTGAATTAACCAGCGTTATAAGCGAAAAAATAATCGACATGGGTAAAATTATAGGAATAGATTTGGGAACAACGAATTCGTGTGTTTCCGTAATGGAAGGAAACGAGGCAGTTGTAATTCCCAATTCAGAAGGTAAAAGAACAACTCCTTCAATAATAGGTTTCGTAGAAGACGGTGAGAGAAAAGTTGGAGATCCCGCAAAAAGGCAGGCAATAACTAATCCCACAAAGACAATATTTTCAATTAAACGATTCATGGGAGAGTCGTACTCGAAAATCTCGAAAGAGATTAAAAGAGTTCCTTATGAAATCTCCAAAGGAGACAACGACACTCCCAGGGTTAAGATTGATGATAGAATGTATACTCCTCAGGAACTTTCAGCAATGATTCTTCAGAAAATGAAAAAGACAGCTGAAGATTATCTTGGAACAGATGTTTCAGAGGCTGTGATTACGGTTCCAGCCTATTTTAATGATTCTCAACGTCAGGCAACCAAGGAAGCGGGAGAAATTGCTGGACTCAAGGTTGAAAGAATTATCAATGAGCCAACAGCAGCAGCTTTGGCATACGGAATAGATAAAATGAATAAAGACATGAAGTTAGTTGTCTTTGATTGTGGTGGGGGAACTCATGATGTATCTATTTTGGAACTAGGAGATGGTGTTTTTGAGGTTAAGTCAACGGATGGAGATACTCACCTTGGAGGGGATGATTTTGATGACAGGATTATTAATTGGTTGGCTGACGGTTTTAAGGAAGCTGAGGGCACAGACTTGAGAAAAGATCCAATGGCTCTTCAGAGATTGAAAGAAGCTGCAGAAAAAGCAAAAATCGAACTATCAAGCGCTAACACCACAGAAATTAACCTTCCGTATATAACTGCTACTGATAGTGGTCCAAAGCATATAGTTAAAAGTTTAACTCGTGCGGAATTCCAGCGCCTGGCCTCAGATCTTATTGAAAGAACAATTGCTCCATGTAAATCTGCTCTAAAAAATGCAGGTTTAAATGTTAGTGATATTGATGATGTAATATTAGTTGGGGGGTCAACCCGGATTCCTGCAATTCAAGAGGCAGTTAATAAGTTTTTTGGAAAAGAGCCCAATAAAGGTGTGAATCCCGATGAAGTTGTTGCCATTGGTGCTGCTATTCAAGGAGGAGTCCTAGCGGGCGATGTGAAAGATGTTCTTCTCTTAGATGTAACACCTCTTTCTCTTGGTATCGAAACTATGGGCTCGGTTATGACGAAATTAATAGAGGCAAATACTACGATTCCTTCAAAGAAATCCGAAGTTTTTTCGACGGCAAGTGATAACCAGCCAAGTGTAGAAATACACATTCTTCAGGGAGAACGGCCAATGGCTAAGGATAATAAAACTATAGGTCGGTTTCATCTAGATGGTATTCCACCAGCGCCAAGAGGTACTCCTCAAGTTGAAGTGACTTTTGACATAGATGCCAATGGTATACTAAATGTAAGTGCAAAGGATAAAGCGACTGGGAAAGAACAGAAGATTCGTATTGAAGCTTCCTCAGGCCTAAGCTCCGAGGAAATTGAAAAAATGAAGCAAGAGGCTGAAGCTAACGCGGAATCAGATAAAGATGCCAAAGAACAAGTGGATAAGTTGAATGCTGCAGATCAGATGATTTTTCAAACTGAAAAGCAATTGACTGAATTTGGTGACAAACTTGGAGATAAAAAGCCGGCAATTGATGAGGCTTTAGAAAATTTGAAAAAAGCCCATGCCAGTAAAGAGTTAAGTGCTATTGATTCTGCTATGGAAACAATAAATGAAGCTTGGAAAAATGCATCTGAAGAGATGTATAAAGCTCAAGAAGGTGCTTCTCAAGGTGAGGCTGAAGGAGGGCAAAGTGGAAAGCCTTCGGAAGGTAGCTCAGATGACGACGTTACAGATGTAGAATTTGAAGAGGTCAAAGAAGAGGAATAAAACTCTTAATATTGATTCTCATGAAAAAAGATCTGCTCGAAAGGCAGATCTTTTTTTTGAATTTATCTTATTCTCAGCATCCCGTATTTAAGTATGCAGTAAATTGCATGTAGTCCATCTTTCCAGTTTATTTTTTTACCCTCTTCGAAAGTTCTTCCGTAATAACTAATGCCCACTTCATAAATACGGATATTTTTTATTCTTGATATTTTTGCTGTTACTTCAGGTTCAAATCCAAAACGATTTTCCCTTAAAACAAGCGATTGAATGAGGTCTCTTCGAAATAATTTGTAGCAAGTTTCCATATCTGTTAGATTCAGATTGGTAAACATATTAGATAAAAATGTTAAAAATTTATTTCCAATAGAATGCCAAAAAAATAAAATTCTGTGAGGTTTACCGCCGAGAAATCTTGAACCGTAGACGACATCTGCATGACCATTGACAATAGGACGAAGCATATCGTTATACTCTTCTGGGTTATATTCTAAATCAGCATCTTGAATTATTATATAATCTCCAGTTGCTTTGGAAATACCCGTGTGTAGAGCCGCTCCTTTCCCTCGATTAACTTTATGATAATCATAAGAAATAATCATCTCTACATTTTGCTTCATATATGAAAGTATTAGCTCCTCAGTCTTGTCGTTGCTATTATCATTGATAACAACAATTTCCTTACCCCAATCTTGAGGTAATTCTACATTTTTAATTTTATCTAAAATTTTCTGAATAGTAGACTCCTCGTTAAATGCCGGTATTACAATGCTGAGAACTTTCATATGTCTAAAATTAGACTATTTTGATTGTCATATTTTGAATCTTTACTATGACAAAAGGCTAATACTTTCTATTAAGGCACACAAGTGACAAAATCAGCTGTCGTATAACCGTCGCATAAAGCATAGCAGGTGTTATCGTATTCTATTTGGATGCCTCTTCTTTCTACACATACCGGATCATACTCCTCCGTACAACAACAAGCTACTCTATCTCTGTTGGTTAATCTATCGCAGCTAGTGGTTATAATTAAAATAAATAGAGGTATTAAAAGATATTTCATGATCTTGGAGTTATAATAATATTGCTAATTTATATTTTTTCAAGTAAGGATAAAAACAATGATCTGCGCATTAAAAATTTGTGTAGAGTTTATTTATTCCTTGATTTTCTTAATTCTGATACCGCTTAATGCCAAGGATAGATTGATAATCGGGCTGAGCCAATTGAAAAAACAGTAAATAAAATAATCCCCTGTAGCTACTCCTAGCGTTGCGGATTGGTAGGCTCCACATGTATTCCAGGGTATAAGCACGGAGGTCACCGTTCCACTATCCTCTAGTGCTCTGGACAGATTTTCAGGAGCAAGATTTCTTTTTTTAAATGCGGTCCTATACATTCTTCCTGGAACTACAATTGCCAGATATTGATCTGCTGCAGTGATATTGATAAATCCACAGGTTACAAGGACCGAGGCAATTAGTGATGCAGCACCATTTCCAAATGCTAGAAATGCTTCAGTTATTGTTCTTAAAAAATTTGAAGCCTCTAAAACACCACCAAAAGTTAAGGCACAAACAACTAACCATATGGTTCCTAACATTCCTTTCATCCCCTTCGTTTGAATGAGGGAATCAAGTAAAGGATTTTTCATCTCAATATTAACTGAGCCATATAAACTTTGAATTATTCCCTTGTAGGATCCTTCGAAACCTGAGCTACCACCGATTTCGTTTATAATATCCGGTTGAAAGAAAAAAGCAGCCATAGATCCCATTAGAGAGCCAATTCCCATGGCAGCAACTGGGTCCATTTTAAATGATATTAGGCTAATACTTAACAAGGGAATTAATAAGAGCCAACTACTTATGTAAAATCGATTTGATAATTCACTTGATAGATTATTTATATCTGATAATTGCACTGCGCTATGAAAACCAAGTCCAATAAAAGTAAAAATAATTAATGTTATGATTATTGATGGACCACTAGTTAAGAATAAATATTTTATATGTTTAGTCAGTTCTGCTCCCGCCATTGCTGAAGCTAAATTGGTGGTGTCCGACATAGGGGACATTTTGTCTCCAAAATAGGCACCTGAGATGACAGCACCCGCAACCCATGCTGGAGAAAAACCTAAAGATTGACCCACTCCCATGAGAGCTACACCAATTGTCGCAGTGGTGCCCCAAGAAGATCCAGTCGCTAAACTTATTAATGAACAAACTATGACTGTTGCAGGTAAAAAAATTGATGGAGTAAGTATTTTTAAGCCAAAAATTATTAGTGTTGGAATTATTCCTGATACCATCCAACTTCCCGTTAAAGCTCCCACCATCAGGAGAATAATAATTGCCTTTGTGCTGTCTTGAACAGTATTCTGAACACCCTTCCAGAGTTTATCTGTTTTTACCCCCTTTAACCTGCCCAGAAATGCTGTAAAACCGGCAGCAAAAAGTAGGATTAATTGATTGCTTCCATCTAAACTGCTGTCCCCGAATATTTGAATATTTATAAATAAAGCCCCAACTAAAAAAATTACAGGAAGAATAGAATAGAATAGAGAAGGTTGTTTGGACATTTTGAAAAGATAAAGATTTTTATGTTAAATAATCTAAGATCTCAACCATGGTTTCAATACCTCTAGTACAGAGTTTAAGGGCAATCCTTTTACATTGTCAAAAGATCCCTCAATCTGCTTAATCCCAATATGACCTATCCATTCTTGAACGCCATATCCTCCAGCTTTATCAAATGGTTTATAATTTTGAGCATACCATTTGATCCATGTTTTTGGTAATTTCTCAAATGTGACCTTTGTTAATTGGGACGAATTCTTCCATATTTTTCCATCGGTGGCCCAAACAGACGAAATAACTCGATGTTCGCGTCCATTTAGTTTCAAGAGCATTTTAACGCATTCATCGATTCCTGTGGGTTTGCCAAAACGATTCTCGTCCATCCATACTTCAGTATCTGCGGTAAGCAATATTTCGTCTAATTTAATTGAGCTTAATAAAGCATCGGATTTCTGTCTTGCAATCCAAGAAACTGTGTCGATATCATCTAAATTTGATGGTGCAATTTCATCAACTTCTGAAGCTCTTACGGAAAATGGAATATTTAAGATCTTGAGTAACTCATTTCGCCTTGGTGATTTAGACCCTAGAACCAATTTCCCATTTAGATTGAATATTCGACTAGATTCTACCATTTTCGATCTTCTTTACCCATCCAGTTTCCATGAATTTTCAAAACTTGTTCAATTAAATCCCGTGCGCAACCATTTCCTCCGTTTTTATATGATACGTATTTACTTATTGATCTTATTTCTGGTACAGCGTCTTTTGGGCAAGTTGATAAGCCTACTTTACTCAGAATATCATAATCAGGAATGTCATCACCCATGTAGGCAATATTCTCTAATTTCAGATTGTGCATCGTTATAAGGTCCTCAAGAGCATCAATTTTGTTTGATGCACCAATCCATATGTCTTTAATTCCCAGTGATTCCAGTCTTTGTTTTACTGCCATGGATTTGCCTCCTGTTATTATGGCTACATTATAGCCTTTTTTTACTGCTAATTGGAGGGCATAGCCATCTTTCGCATTAAAAACTCTTATTGGCTCCTCATTGGGTAAAACCGTAACGGTTCCATCAGTTAAGACACCATCAACATCAAAAACAAATGTTGTAATTTCTTTCAAGATCAATTTATAATTCATTTTCTTTTAATTTAATTTCTGCAATGTTATCACTGATGGATTTATAGATCTTGCGCATATCACTGGGTAGCATCTCTAAATGTTTTTCAATGGTCGCTTTATCTCCCCTATAAGCAGGCCCGGTCTGAATTTCAAATGGCTTTCCCTCTAAAGCATTTTTTATGGTTTTTAAGATCATATTATTAAAAAAATTAACTTCTATGCCATTGATATAACAATATTCTTTTATGAGTCCGATTTGATGATTCATAAAGTTATTGGCGAAGACGGCTCCTAAATGATATTTGCTTCGCATTTGACTCGTACAAATCAAACCATTGGGTATTCTTAGATCCTTGTGAAACATTTCTAAAACAGTTTTTAGGAAGCTATTCTTGGTCTCCCAAAATACGGGTATGTCCGTCCATGAAATACTATTGCTTTTAAAAGATTGCATAGGATACCATATTCCAGAATTAGGATAAAAGGAAATATCAGATAGTGGTGTAACACCTGAACAATGAAAGATTGGAATCGTAATGTTTTGCTTCATTATTTTCTTTACCGAGAAAATAATTGCATCATCTGGAATTGCAAGGAATAATGCTTTTGTTTGCGACGAGAAACCAGTTGGATTATCAAGCCATTCCCTTGCTGACACCTGAAGGCCATTATCTCCAATTCTTGCTTTTAATGCATTTCCTAATGCACCTCTTCCAAAAATGATCCAACTCGGCATTATTTCTGGGGTTGATTTAGTGCTCGATATACTCTTTTCCATACCGCCAACAGTGTTCCAATACCCATAAGAATAGCTCCAAGCCATAGTAAATTAATGTAAGGAAATATAAATGCTTGCATTAAAACAAATGGGGGTTCTTCATTTTTCTTTTCCCATGCAGTTATATTAAATTTCCCTTCGGCACTGGCTACGCCATCGAATTGAAATTTAATTTCCTTTTCATCAAGAATAATTTCTGATTTTTTTACTCNGTCGCCATCTAGGTGATAAGGGAGGTTAACTAAAGTCTTTTCTCCGTCCATAGATTTTAGAATCAATTTCAGGTTTAAATCTAAAAAATCAATTTCACCGGATTTATTATTCACAGATGCATTTTCTACGAATAANGTATCGCAATAAAGTAAATATTTNTGAAATAAAAAGACCTCNTCACCTGTNGATAGGACTGCTTCTGTTGGATCTGACCATTCACCNTTTTTTTCATCCAAGGGTCTGAGGTCTGCATANCTTATATANGTGTAGATATCTCGATTCCAAAAATGCTTTGTGCTTGGCTCTCGAACATTACCCATTCTATCATTGATTTGAATAAAAGGGTTGAGAGTAAATGATNTNNTTAGNACNGGTTTTTCNAAATCTTCCCATGAAGAGAATTCATCGGCNTCAAAAAAGTCAATATCAAAAACCCTATTATGGCCTTCTATCTTTTCACCCTGCCATGAAACATAATATGGATACATAGAGACAGTATCACCCATAGGTAAAAGTATGTTCTCGTTGGCGGGAAAATCTTCGTGAATGAAACTCGCATTAGTGCTAATCGCCTCTTTTTTNCCATTGCTTATNAATGCACCTAATAGAACAAGAGTAAAGCCTAAATGAGCCATAGCCATACCTCCTGTCGTCCACCTCCCACGTAAAATACGCAGCCAATAATCNGCATTNCTCAAAACCCCAAAAATAGATACNACTAATAAAGCCGCNTATAGAGGTTCATNGAGTTCAAGNCCCCATATGCANAAAGCNCTAAAAGCTATCGATATAAGTGCTGAGGGTAAAATTCTTTTTATGAGAGCATTTGGAGTCTCTCTCCAGCGCAAGAACGGAACAAATGCCATTAATAGTGTAATTACTAATGCAAAAGGTATTTGAAGGCTATTAAAGTGCTTTGCAGCATCTACTGGAGGAGCCATAGGGTTTTCAAGGATGGGGATTAGACCCTCTGGACCGATTATCTTATTAAAAACCGGTATGCTTGTACTAAATATGATTTGGACTGCTGATAAAAGTAAAGTTAAGGACCCTATAAACATCCAAAACTCTCTGGAGTTAAAGGCATCTTCCGATGGGCTTTTCGGATATTTTTTCCAGTGCCATAAAAAAATAAATAATGATCCTAAAGAAAAATAACCTAAGAAAATAATCAATTGGCTATTTAATCCTAAATCAACAAAAGCATGAACGGAAGTGTCACCAAGAATTCCAGATCTTGTAAGAAATGTTGAATATAGAATTAAAAGAAAAGAAAAGATTGTAAGGAATAATGCTGTGGTAGGAGCTGATTTTTTATGCTTAACAATCATCATTAGGTGACCAGCTGCTACCAGGGTAAGCCATGGAACAAGACTGGAGTTTTCTACAGGGTCCCATGCCCAGAACCCGCCGAAGCTAAGAGCTTCATAGGCCCATGCACCTCCCATTAAAATTCCCGTGCCTAATATTGATATTCCGAAAAAGGTCCACGGTAATGCAGGGATAACCCAATCAATATATCTTTTTTCTAAAATACCTGTAATGGCAAATAAAAACGGTATTGTCACAGATGCAAATCCTAGAAAAAGAGTAGGTGGGTGTATTACCATCCAATAATTCTGTAATAATGGGTTTAGTCCNTGCCCGTTTCTAAGTGATGGNAATCTTATCAAATAATCTTTCATCTCTGTCCATGGGAGCCCTACGTTCTCTGAAAGTTCGCGAATCAATATAAAAGGAGAAGAGCCNATTTTTATATCACCTATATAAATTCCTAGGAGCATTGAAGTCAAAAACATTTGAACCATAGCAAGCAGCATTAATGTTCCAAATTCCCATTTTCTTGCAGTCCCTATTAATACCCATCCCAGAATCATATGCCATGTTGTCCAGAGTAAAAAACTACCTTCTTGACCCTCCCAAAAACATGATGCTATGTATTTCATTGGCATTTCCAATGAGCTGTGTCTCCAGACGTAATCAAATTCAAACCAGTGATTAAATAGCGCAACAAATAGTATTGAAATCGTTCCAATTACACCTATTGAATGTAATAGAAAGCTCAATCTTCCTGCTGATTTTAGCCCTGAGAGATGCTTGTTTTTTTCTTTTTTGGAACCCATATAGTATAGACTGTAAAAAACAAAAGTTGCTACAGATCCCGAAAAAGCCAGTGCAACTGAGGCCCTGCCTAAAAAAGCAAATAGACTATGCTCTCCGATGTAGTCCATTTATTTATGAATTTATTGAGTAAATCAAAGATGTNTCTATNCCCTTNTCATCTATATATTTTGATGGGCATTTCATCAATATNTCTTCNGCTACAAAATAATCTGATGNAGAGTNTCCAGTTATTGTTATTTCNTCTGAGCGCTCAAAATCCATTGGTTTTGGCTGGTTATAAATAACATTTTTTGACCTACCATTTTTATCGATAGCNTTAAAAGTCAATAAAGTNGTTTTAGGGTCAAACTCTATTGGATTTTCTAAATCTAATTTTGCTACAACGGTTACTGTTTCTGGAGTTTGTTTATCTGCAATGTCGAAAGTTGCATATACACTGGCATCCTCTAGGGTTACGAGTAAGGCTCCAATCATAAGGGCGATCACCAAAAGCAATATTATTTGCGTTCTTTTCATTTTTTTTGATCTCTTTCGAGTCGGCTTATTTTTCGATCAAGGTAAATCAGGTATAAAGTCAATCCTCCAAATATTATTCCGAGAACTACTAATACTACATATATCTTGCCATCAGCTCTAAAAATATCTGCCATATCAACAGTTCTGGTTGCTATTTGTGAAAAAATCATTTTTTATTTTTTAAAATTTCTATTCGATTTCTTAATGAGCTGATCCAAAACCCTACCAAAATCCATCCAATTATAGCAGGATAGAATATCATTCTCATTCCACTATCCAAATCATAATTCGAAAAACCCGGATTGCCACCATTACCTGGGTGCAAAGACTCAGTCATACGAGGTAAAATACCTATGAAAACTATCATTAATACAAAGGCAAAAACATTGTAAATCGATGAAATACGAGCTTTTTTCTCTATATCCTCTATGCTATTGCGAAGAATAAAGTATGCTGTATAAATTAAAAGTGTGACAGCTGTTCCATTTAGCTTCGGGTCTGCAGTCCAGAATGTTCCCCATGTTGCCTTTGCCCAAACCATTCCAGTGAATAGGCCTAGTAATGAAAACATCATTGCAACTTCAGCAAAATTTTTTGCCTTGAGATCGAAAATTAAATTTACTTTGAGGCCATCTTGTCCAGATTGCAAAAAACGAATGCTCAAAATTACCGAGTTCAATAAAAGCACAATCATTGTGAACCACATAGGAACATGAAAATATAAATTCCTTATGGTTTCATTTAAAATCACTAACCTTGGGACATCTAACATTAAGCCAGCATAAAGCGAATATGCGACTAAAATTATACCTGTGTATTTCCAAGCCTTCATTAGGAGCGCCAAAGGTAAGGAAATAGAATAGCACCAAGAGCCAAGGAGAGCGCGCAAAGTGCTATTTCTCCAAACCATAATGGATAAATTTCTTTGATTGATTCACCAATTAGAGCTAGTTTACTTGCTCTTAGTGAAACTAATAATGTGGGTAATAAAAGTGGGATACTGAGTATTGACATTAAGCCAGCGTTTCCGTTTACTTTTGAAGAGATTGCTGATGTAAAACATAGCGTACACGACATTGCAATAGATCCGAGCCCGATTGACAATGTCAAAGGGATCAAAGAAGTAAGATTTTCCTCAGAATTTGGCAATCCAATCCAGAGATAAAAGAGTCCAAAGCTTAAAATAGATATAAATAATGTGCTCAAGGCTGTGGTTATACTTTTACCAATTAAAAGTTCTGTGGAGTTAACTAATTGGTCAATATAAAAGTACTTGCCGTCCTCTTGGAAAAAAGTTCTTCCAGCTATTTGTATGCTGCTAAATATTAAATTCATCCAAATTAACGCCAACCAGGTGTTTGGTGATGGTCGATTTGTAAGTATTGATGCCAAAAATGTGACGATGGCGCAAAAAAGTACAGATACGAACCATCCTGAGCTTCTTCGGTAATCCAGCTCCCAATCCCAGGAAAATATTGTTTTAATTGCTTTAACTCTAATCACTGCAACAAAGGTAACGTCTTCTATATCTAAAACTTTTTTAAGATTTATTTGTTTAACTTTTAACGACTTTTTTGTCGAAATTTTTATGAAAAATGAGAAAAAAAATATTAATCGCAATTTTAATAGCTACCTCCACTTTTCTTTCATGTACCCAATCTATTGCCCAGCCAATGGATGAGGTAAAAAATTTTTATGATCTTTCTGCCCGAACAATAAATGGAGACATGTTGAATTTTGATAAACTAAAGGGTAAACGTGTATTAATTGTCAATACCGCCTCCGCTTGTGGGTTTACTTATCAATACAATTCATTACAAAAATTATGGGATGAATCAGATCACGATGAATTTGTGATAATTGGGTTTCCATGTAATGACTTTGGAGCACAAGAATCAGGATCTCTCAAGGAAATTGAATCATTTTGCTCAAAGAATTATGGAGTTACCTTCCAATTAATGGAAAAAGTAAAAATTAAAACCAGCCCAATCTACAAGTGGTTAATGAATAAAAGCCTTAACGGAGTTAAAAACGCAAAAGTTTTATGGAATTTCCACAAATTCTTAATCGATGAAAACGGGAAATGGAGTGGTTCATTTTTACCTACAACTTCTCCAAACTCATCGGGTATTAAAAACTTTGCCCTAGGTAAATGAATTTAGAAACTGATATTCTCGCTTTTGGTGCTCATCCAGATGATGTAGAACTAGGTTGCGGTGGAACAATAGCAAAACATACCGCTCTTGGAGATTCTGTCACTATCATTGACCTAACCCAAGGCGAGTTAGGAACCAGGGGGACGGCTGAAGTTAGGGCGAATGAATCTAAAAAAGCTCAAAAAATTCTGTCAGTCAAAAATCGTTTTAATTTGAAATTTGCAGACGGATGGGTTGAAAATAATCGTGAATCTCAGTTGTCTATAATCTCTTATATTCGACAGCTAAGGCCCAAAATTGTGCTTTGTACCGCTCCAAATGACAGGCACCCAGACCATATAGCGGCCAGTAGATTAGTTATCGATTCTTGCTTTAAGTCTGGATTAGAGAAAATTTCTACCACATGGAATGAAAAAAAGCAAAGACCTTTTCGTCCCCAAAATATATACCATTATATACAATTTTACGAAATTACTCCAGATTTTAATGTTGATATATCAGACTATTTTTTGACCAAAATGAAAGCTATAGAAGCACATTCTTCTCAGTTTTATGATCCCAACAGCAAAGAGCCAGAGACTGTAATTTCTTCGAAAGAATTTTATGACTCAATTTCTGCTCGGTCATCTGAATGGGGAAGGGCTATCGGAGTTGACTATGCAGAGGGTTTTGTAGCTGAGAGACGTCTGGGTGTTTCTCGAATAACCGATCTCTGCTAGGTTTACAACCGCAGCTAGCTTGAATACCAATTTTCAAGACTTTTTGATACTGACTCTTCTCGAAATTCATGAAATGTTTTGGGTTTATAGCTTGCTTTTATTTCTTTCATTAATTGAATCAACTCTTTGGAAAAAAATGTTTTTCTGAATATCAGAGTATCTATATCTGTATAAACAGATTGAGGGCCGATACATGGAGTCGATATAACTTTTAATCCTCGCTCAAGTGCCTCACCGATGACCATACTGAAGGTCTCTATTTTGCTATTGACAATTAATATGTCATGAGACCACATCTCTTCATGGACTTGACTTTGATCTTTTCTACCTTTCCAAATAACATTCTTAAGAAGTCTATATTTATTCTTAAGGCTCTTCGTATCTTTTCCATCACCAACAAGAGTCAGAATATCTTCACTAAAACTGAGAGAGTGTACTGCCCAAGCGTCTAGAATACCAGATATTCCCTTAGTTTTATCTATTATATCCCCGACAAAAAGAAAATTACGGTTGGTTTTTGTGTTTATTTTTTTGGAATGCGAATTTTTAAAACTTGGTTCCTTAAGAATATTGGGAATGTATCTAACATTGCCAAATTTTTCTATCTTTTCTTTTAGTGCTGGCGAGACGGCACTTCTTAAGTCTGAGATCAGTGCAGTTAGTTTTGCCCCGATTGGAGGTCTTTTAAACCAATGGCTCTGATGCTCTGTAACTGCAAATTTTATTTGATTTCCAAAGTGAAATTTTAACTTTATTAAAATGTAAGCGGTATCCCATGATCCTCCGTGAATATGCAATATATCACAGCTTCCTATGGTTTTTAATGCTGATTTTACAGATTTATATTTTTGAACCCAGCCCAATGGGCCTTTTCTTGAAGCGTTATAAATTATTGATTCTTTATCGCTGTCAATAGGCTTTTTCCCAAGAATGACAACTATTGTTTCATTTCCTGTATTTTTTGATGCGCGGACATATGCCTCTATGAAGCTTCCATGTTGTGGGTCTTCTTTAGTCGGCCACATTCTGACCAAATGAATGATTCGCATTAAAGTTTTGTTAAAACGATTTGAAAGTTATATGGAATAAAACTAAGATTATTTTTTCGCTATCCAAGATTATACATTGCAACCGTTATTCTTCGCATTATATTTGCCGACCATAATGGTGGTTGTAGCTCAGTTGGTTAGAGCGCCTGATTGTGGTTCAGGAGGTCGTGGGTTCGAGACCCATCTTCCACCCTAAAAAGCCTCGTAGAAATGCGGGGCTTTTTGCTTAACCTTTAATAATTTTTCACTTCAAAAGGCTCGTATCTTTATTTTTGATAAAACATGGAATGATAAAGTATCTATTTCTTGCGATACTAGGGTTTAATTTGAGTCTTAATGCTCAGGTTAAAAAACAGTTTAATGATTTTCTTTTTAGGAATTATTTTGATCGTATCCTTAATGATTCCTCAGACCCCTCTGCTCCAAAGCTTATAAATTATCCAACATTAGCTTATTCGCCTGAAACTCGTTGGGAAGTGGGTCTATCTAGTTTGTTAATCTATTCGGCAAATAGAGATCTAAACAATAGGCTAAGTGAAATAAAAGCGTTTACATTTTACACTCTGGAGGATCAATACGGCATTTGGCTTGATCATGCTGTCTACTCAGATAGAAATAAATGGTTTCTCTACGGGAGAGCCAGATATCAAAGCTTTCCTTTATTTTATTATGGAATTGGACCGAATAGTCCCTCTGAATATACTTCAAGGATTGATGGTGAATATACTTTATTTAGAGAAAGGTTGCTACGTGAGTTCTTGCCCTCGCTATATATTGGAATTGAATGGGATTTTCAACGTCTAACAAATGTTCAATATGAACAGGTATCTCCGGGGTATGCGATGCCAGAAGTTGGGAAAATGGGTTCTACAAACATGGGACTCGGATTAGGGATCCTTTATGATAACATTCATAACGCCATGAATCCAAGAAAGGGAATATACAGTGAATGGGCATTTCTAAATTATTCTGACAGGTTATTAGGTAATCATAATATGTTCACTTATCTTTTTGATAATAGGTTCTATAAACCTATTAAATCAAATACTGTATTTGCTGCTCAACTATATGGTCAATTTACCAATGGAGACGTACCATTTAATATGTTGTCACTTATGGGTGGTGAAAGTTTAATGAGGGGTTATTATTTGGGTCGATATAGAGATAATAATCTCATTGCTGGGCAAATTGAGTATCGGATTTTACCTTTTGATTTTTCGAGTAGGTGGGGGGCGAGTTTATTTGCAGCAACTGGACAAGTATTCAGTCAACAAAATAGTTTTAATATGGGCAGTTTTCTACCCACTGGAGGCTTCGGTCTGAGATATCTTATTTTTCCACAAAAGGATATTTATACTCGAATAGATATCGCATTTACTCGTGAGGGTAGTGGAGTTTATTTTTTTATTGGTGAAGCTTTTTAGATATATTTTATAAAAAAGAACCCCAAAAGAGGTTACTTTTTATTTCGTAATTATTTTCTCTTTTTCATTTCTTTTTCTGGGAATCGACCATAATTCCCCATTCCATCATAGTCGACAGAATCATCTTCTACGTCTGGATAGTTTGATTCTCTTTGTTTTCTGTTCTGAGTGATGATATTCCAAATCAGGAAATATAAATAGCCCGAAAAGATTACAAATCCGACAATAAACATTTCTATATTCATAGCTTCTTGTATAAAAGGTTTTTTTTATTATTTGATTGAAATTCGTTGAAAATATTTTTTATTAAAAAAAACAAATAGCATGAAAAAATCAGGAATCCTACTAAAAAAATACCATTATTCATGGGTTATTTAATTACCGGATTTCTCCTTTGTCTAATTGCAATTGCGAATAATAAAATAGTTCCAGGCCAATGTGCAGAATATTGGGCTTCCTCTAATCTTCCCATCAAACCCAGCCCAATAGAGTACATCATGCACATAAATGCAAAAATTATTGGGTAATAAGTGGAAATAAACTGACTTGTTTTCTTCATTTTAATTGAATTTTATTGTTCGACTAAGTTAATAAAGACAAATCGTTATCAAACTCATGTTTTTATATCATAAATTCGCGGTTCAGTTAATGGCTCCGTAGCTCAGCTGAATAGAGCATCTGACTTCGGATCAGACGGTCATAGGTTTGAATCCTATCGGAGTCACAAAAAAGCCTTGCCTTGTGCAGGGCTTTTTGCTTAATCTTTTAACTCTTTAGATACTGCGTTAACCAAAATAATTTAACCAAAGTGACTGGTTAATATTATCTCAAAGTTAGCTTTTCAGAATTAATCTTCTTGGTAGTTACCAAAATTCAATGTGTCA
>NHBT01000014.1 GCA_002167805.1 Owenweeksia sp. TMED14
TGAATATCTTGAGGCCTTTAACCTTGCCAACAGGAATTTTTCTAAGTATTGTGCACGGTGTTGAAACGTTGGAAGATTGTTCAAAGTATCTTGCAACTGATTTAGATTACCCAAAGTAGTAGGTTCAAAATGTAGGTCCTTAATTTCTGATGCTGGAATTTCTAAGATTGCCATCGCGGCGACAGGATTCATCAATACGTTTATTGCATTAAGGCTTTTATACCTAGCCTCAACAGGCCTTGTTTGACTGGAAAGAGCAATAACAAACTGGCTTGAATCGTTTGGTAGAAATTGGCTTTTATTTTTATCGATGTAAAATCTTTCCAATTGGCTTCCCTCTAAAAGAAACAGCAGTTCAACCTTTGAATTAGGTAATGCCAAAAAATGACACGGAGTATCGGATTTATGCTGAGCTATCATATCTACGATGCCCTTCAATGACTGAGGAATATAAATCTCAATTTCCGAGTTTTTATCTGCCATGACCTGTTACCAATTATAAAATGGAAAGTATGCTTTATTTAATTCAATGACGCGCTATTGAGGCTATTGGACTTATTTGATAATTGAAATTTAACTTAAAGATCGTTTATTTAGTCATTCAAATTGAACTTTGACCTTTTCTCCAGAATTTCTACTAAAGGAGACTCATCGGTATTTTTTATCGGTGAGTCTTTTCTTTTTCTTCCAATTTCTGCTGCATTTTTAGTCAGTATATTTTTTTGATTCAGAAAAAAAGAAACCAAGGACTAAAGCAAATATTCAGTGGTGATAAAATTAGACGACTTGGAATCGAGCAATTTTTCAATTATCTCTTTATTCCCGCTATTTGATTTTGCTGCAAGAAATGTTCGAATTGAAAATGATCTTAGAGCATCGTATACGCTTAAGGTTCCAACTGCTGAATTTTTTCTCCCAGTAAAAGGATACACATCGGGTCCTCGTTGACAGGCAGAGTTAAGGTTAACTCTGCAGACTAGGTTCGCTAAAGAATCAATTAAAGGTCCTATTTCATCAACATTTTTACCGAATAAACTCACCTGTTGACCAAAATTTGAAGTTGACATATCATTCAAGGGCTCATCAATATTTTTGAAAGAAACTATTGGAATTATGGGACCAAACTGTTCTTCATGAAAAAGTTGCATTTTATCATTTACAGGATATACTACAGCTGGGTAAGAATAATTTTTTAATTGCTGACCACCTTTTTCATTAATAATTTTTGCACCATGGTCTATTGCATCTTTTAATAAGGTTTGAATGTAAGCAGGCTTCGAAGGTTCTGGGAGTGGTGTCAAAAATGTATCTTCCCAAGGCATCCCATATTTCAACTCATCGACAGCTTTTGAAAACCGGAGGTTAAATTCTTCAACTATAGACTCGTGAATGTATAATATCTTTAGTGCTGTGCACCTTTGACCGTTATAAGATAATGTTCCTGAAATACATTCTTGTATAGTATGGTCTAGATCTGCATCTGGTAGAACTATTCCTGGGTTTTTCGCTTCTAGCCCTAGAATCAATCTCAATCTATTCTTATTGGGATGCAAATCTTGAAGTGAAACTGCAGAAGAACTATGGCCGATCAATGCAAGAACATCTATAATTCCAGTTTTCATTATCGGTCCAGCGATATTTCTTCCCCTTCCGAAGAGTATATTTACGACACCAGGAGGAAAACTATCCTTAAATGCCTTCAGCAAAGGAGTGATAAGTAAAACACCTTGTTTTGCTGGCTTAAAAATTGTGGTGTTCCCCATTATTATTGCCGGAATCAATAAAGAGAAAGTTTCATTCAAAGGATAATTATAAGGTCCCAGACATAATACCACCCCCAATGGGCCTCTTCTAATATGTGCTAAAACGCCTCCTTCATGTTGGAAATTAGCTCCCTTACGATCTAAATTTTTATATGCCTCAATGGTATCATTGATATAATCAATTGTTCTATCAAACTCTTTGTAAGAGTCAGATTTGTTTTTACAGATTTCCCACATCAGAAGAAGAGCCACTTCATCCCGATGAGGTTTCATTTTTTCAATGAAAGTTTCTAAACATTTAATTCTTTGAGAAACTTTCATAGTGGGCCATAACCCTTTGCCTCTATCATAGGCTTTCTGCGCTGCTGAAGCAGCTTCTAAAGCTGTTTTAGAATCAATATCTGGAACAGAACCCAAAAATGTTGGAATTATCTCGTCTTTGTTATTTTTTGATTGTATCGATGAAAAAACCTTTGACGTTTTCCCGTGCCATTTTCTTAAATCACCATCTATTAAGTATTCATCGGAATAGTATGGGGTTAATTGAAATTGTGGCGGAATTTTCAAGGTAAAAAATGTTTTTTGTGTTTAATTAAATTATATCCAACTATAGTAACTTGATTCCTGCGAAAAATGTTCTTGGCTCAGATGGCCCAAAGATAAAATTACTTTCTCTATTTTTTCCAAAGAAGTTTTTAAGCGAATATAATAAAAGTTAGCCTTGACTAACTTTTAAAATTGTTTTATAGACCTCTAAAGTTTTTTTTATGGTCGATTCGATTTTTAATTCTCTTAACAAGAATATATTGGCAGATTCACCTAACTTATTCGCATACTTATAGTCGCCATTTAACTCTTTAATAGCTTTTGCAATGGCTTTAGGGTCTTTAACAGGAACTATTTTACCTGAAACCTCGTCTTTAATAATTTCTTGAGGGCCACCGCTGCACGTTGCAATTATCGGTTTTGAATATGCCATTGCCTCAATTAATGTTTTTGCCAACCCTTCTGATATTGAGGGTTGAACATAAATATCACAGGCTTTAATATGTGGTCGAATATCCTCAACATCTCCGATACCGTGAAGGCGAGAACTATTGGATAATTTGCTTATTTTTTGGTGAAATTGATTTGTATCTGTACCCTTTCCAATAAATACAAAATGCAAGTCATCGAATTCTTCTAAAATCTGAGTAGCTTGAATTAAATAATCAACGCCTTTTACCGGCCTTAAGTGAGCAACGCAGGTGATGATTTTGCAATTGGGATTGATGCTCTTAAACGCATACTCGAATTTATTTATCGGATGGAACCAATTTATATCTACACCTTTTTTAATTACGTGAAGCTTATCTGAATTTATCACTCGCTGTTTTACAAGTGAGGACTTGACATAATCACTAATGCAAATAACCGCATTCACTTTTGGATGAAAATGGGAAAAATAGGCCGATAAATCGTGCCAATAAGGGCCTTTCGCACCCCGGTAAGTTATAATTTTCACATTGATACCGCTAGCAGCCCTAATCCCTGCAGGAATTGACTTCGAATTAAATAAATGTAATATGTCATAATCTTCATTCGATAACTCTTTTCTTATTGGAGCGACACTCCGGTAAGAGAATCTACTTTCTGGATGGTGAGGGATTACTTTTATCCCTGCTTCTCTGAAAATGTTTTTGAAAGGGGAGTCTGAATTTGTCATTATAGTTATTAAGACTCCCAATTTGGCTAGACCTATAAAAACTTCAGCCTCCGATCTATGCCTAACCAAGTTTGTATAACGACTAATTACTAAAACCCTCATTATTGCTGAAGGTAAATCATTTTGTAGATTTATAAAAGACTATCTCCTTGATTATTAATTTCTTCTGATATGAAAAACCCTTATTCACTATTTCTACTTATCATAACTATTTTTTTCACCACTGGCTATACTTATGCCCAAAGTGAGCCAAATAATTCTTGGATTGATGGAATGCAAGATTACACTATCAACTTCAATAACGTTGTTAATGTTTTTGAAGATGAATATAGAGGTAAGCCATATCAAAAAGGTCACGGATGGAAGCAATTTAAGCGATGGCAAAATTTTATGGAGCCTCGAGTAGATATTGATGGTAATCGACCGCATCCTGCACTTTGGTATAATGCAGTGAATCAGCAAAACTTAGTTACCCAAAATTTTGGCAATTGGTCGCCCATGGGGCCATTCGATGCACCAGGGTCATCGAACAGCAATGGTATTGGAAGAATAAATCACGTCGCTTTTCATCCTACGAATCATGATACCATTTTTGCCGGTGCACCTTCTGGCGGACTTTGGGTTAGCTATAACGATGGAATATCATGGCAAACTTTTACTGATGATTTAACGAATATAGGTGTTAGTGATTTAGCCATAGACCCCAATAACCCGGATACCATGTATCTTGCTACAGGAGACCGTGACGCAGGAGACACATACAGCTTTGGGCTTATGAAATCTACAGACGGAGGAGTGACTTGGGGATCGACAGGACTCAGCTATTCGGTTTCATCTGGAAAAAGAGTTACTCGCGTTTTAGTCCACCCCAAAAGCTCAAATATTATCATTGTTGCTACTCGAGACGGAATGTACCAAAGCACAAACTATGGAGTTAGTTTTAGTCTCAAACAATCTGGACCTTTTAATTCTCTGTCAATGGTAAATGGTGGCTCTGATACACTATTTGCAGGAACTACAGGAGGTTCAGCGACAGTATATCGAAGCACCAATGGAGGGTCAAGCTGGTCTTTGGTAAACTTAGGATTGCCTTCTTCAGGAATCAATCGAGTTGAAGTTGCTGTAAGTCCGAGCTCGCCGAATAAAATCTATGCTGTTTATGGAGCTTCAAACAGTGGGTTCTACGGTTTATATTCAAGTTCAAACTATGGTAATACCTGGACTCAGAAAAGCACAAGTCCCAATATTTTAGGTTGGGAAGCTAATGGTTCGGGAACTGGCGGACAATCCTGGTATGACCTAACCCTTGCCGTAGATCCAAATAATTCAAATACAATATATGTTGGTGGGGTAAACATTTGGAAAAGCACTAATGGTGGGTCATCATGGTCAATTAACGCGCATTGGTATGGAGCAAATGGATTGCCATATGTTCATGCAGATCACCACCATGCAGGCTTTCGGCCAAACTCCTCTGAATTCTATCTCGGAACCGATGGAGGAGTTTATAAAACTTCAAATGGTGGGTCTTCCTGGACAGCACTGAACGATGGAATGAATATCACTCAATATTATAAAATCAGTCAAAGCCAAACAGACACCACTTTATTAATAGGCGGATCTCAAGATAATGGAACGCATCTAAGAACCTCAACTACAAATTGGAATCGAGTTGTGGGTGGAGATGGAATGGATAATGATGTAGATCCCAATACAAACAATACTCTATATGCTTCCATTTACTACGGGGAATTCTACAAAAGCACCAATGGTGGAAATAACTTTAGCTCTATTAATACGAATCTAAGTCCTGCTGGAAGTGGAAACTGGGTCACTCCATTCAAATGTGACCCAAATACTTCAAATACTATTTATGCAGGCTTCAAGAAAATCTGGAAAAGTACAAATGCCGGCATTTCATGGTCAGCAACATCATCAAACAATATTAGTGGGAATTCCAATATTGATGAATTTGAAATTGCCCCCTCGAATAGTAGTTATATATACGCCTTAATAAATCGAAGAATATTTCTTTCTACCAACGGTGGTAGCACCTGGATCGATCGATCAAATAATGGAAATTTATCCCCTCAATACAGTATTTTAGGAGTGGACATCGATGATGCAGATCCATTACATGTAGTTATTTCCTGCTCGGGTTATAACAACTCAAATAAAGTTTTTGAATCTACCAATGGAGGACAGCAATGGACAAATATATCAAGCGGCCTCCCTGCAGTCCCTGCTAATTGCGCTCAGTTTGAAGGTGGAAATTCTAATGGCATCTATGTGGGTACAGATATTGGCGTATACTTTCGTGATGCGACAACTTCAGGATGGGTTTCTTTTAATGATAACTTACCTAATGTAATTGTCAATGATTTAGAATTATTGGGGTCAAAAGATATCCTGAGAATAGGAACTTATGGCCGAGGTGTTTGGCAAAGTCCCACATATAATTCAATGCCTAACCCACCAGCTGTTCAATTTACCATTGAACCAAGTAATACATGCTCCTTAGCGGATACGGTCCAGTTGATTGATCAAAGTAGTGGATCTCCAACATCATGGAGCTGGCAGATAACCCCAAATAATGCGGTATATATAAATGGAACAACTGATACCAGTCAATCTCCTTTTGTCATATTCAATTCTGGTGGGAGTTATTCCGTTAAACTTACAGTAACAAATCAATATGGGTCGAATGATTCAACTTATAACAACGCTCTAGAAATTGGAGGCAACTCCTTGCCTTATAATGAGGATTTTGAAGCAGGTTTTTCCAAATGGACTATTAATAATCCTGACAATGGAGTGACTTGGGAACATGTTACAGTGGCTGGAAATAGCCCTGGAGATAAGGCTATGCGATTAAATCACTTTAATTACAACTCAGTTGGGCAAATCGATGAACTCATATCTCCAATACTGAATTTCTCAGGAGATACATTAATTGAATTAGATTTCGAATATGCATATCGTGGTTACAATGCAACTTACAAGGATTCCTTGAAGATATATGTGTCCTCGGATTGTGGACAAAGTTGGAATTTAGCAGCTGCTTTTGGCGACGGAGGGACTCCAAACTGGAGGACAGGATTATATAATAATAGCAATTGGACACCAGCAACTTCGGCAGATTGGTGTACCAATTCATCCCTGGCTTCGTGCCCTTCAGTCAGTCTAGATAATTATTCAGGCATTAGCGGAGTTCAAATTAAGTTTGTTTCCGTCAATGGATATGGAAACAACTTTTACCTAGATAATATATCTGTTACAGGAATTCCGAATTGTGCGTCCTATGTAACCCAAACCATAGATACATGTGCTATGGCATACACTTGGATCGATGGCGTAACATATACCTCAAGTACATCCTCTCCTCAATATGCTTTGACCCAAGCAAATGGATGCGACTCGGTAATTACATTAAATCTTATTCTAAATCAGCCAGATGCTGTAACGCAGACAGTCAACGCTTGCGGAAGTTACACATGGATTGATGGTATCAATTACACCTCTTCGACATCATCACCTAGTGTTACACTCACAAATATTCACGGATGTGATTCTGTTGTAAGTTTGAATCTAACCATTAGCAATCAAACTACAGCGGGGACTGATATTATAACTGCGTGTTCGAGTCATCAATGGATTGATGGTGTGACATATACATCTTCAACATCATCACCAACTTATGTTTTAACAGGAAGTAACGGATGTGATTCAACGGTAACGCTTAACCTTACGATTATCACTGTCAATACCTCGGTAGTCCAAAATGGAACAACACTTACTGCTCAGGCAACTTCGGCAACATTCCTATGGATAGACTGCAGTACGATGGCAATTGTTCCAGGACAGATGAGTTCGATATTCACTCCAACGACAAATGGCATATATGCTGTTATAGTTACTCAAAATGGATGTTCAGATACATCTTCTTGTTTCACTGTATCTGGAATTGATCTTGATGAAAATGATATAATTCTGAAATTAAAAGTTATTCCAAACCCTAACCATGGGGATTTTAAATTAATCCGAAGCGATGCAAATAATGAATCTGAACTTATTATTTATTCAAGTGATGCAAAAGTTATTTATCAAGGGAATTGGTCAGCAGGAAAAGATGAGAAAAAACTAAACTTAGATTTAAGTCCAGGGATTTATCATGCGGCTCTAACAGACAGAAATCAAACACTATTTTTCAAAATAGAAATATTCTAGTAACCCGTTAAGTATAGAAAGCAAGTAGACAATATTATCTTTTTATTATTCAATTAGCTTCTAACTTTGAATAGAAATTATTTTGATGAAAAAAATCTTTATTCTTGTTTCCAATATTGTATTGGTATTAGCATTCTTATCAGCTTTTGCCTGGATTATAAAGGAAGCAAATAATAATAGTGAACTCCTTGGTAAAAGCTTTGATAAGGCAATAATAAAATGGAGTTCATTTCCAGACAAGTTTTCAAGAGCAGTGGAGCAAGTTCAGAATTTACCTGAAACATTTGTAGCCACCCCTGAAAGTTTCCAGCCCATTAATCATCTTAAAAATGATGTGTTTGTACTAGTCTCTTTTTCAAAATCAAATACATCAAGAATTGTTCAGTTAAAGAATCTGCGCACGGACTCTATTTCAAAGAATTGGGAAATAGAAAACCTAGACAATCCGCATAGAAGAGTTTTAAACCCTCTTTTATATCATGATAATTCCATTGTCTATGCAACTATTGGAATACCGGGTGTTTTTTGTATTGATGAATCCAGCAAAGAGATTTGGAAGCAAAAAAAAATAATCTCACACCATTCAATAAATAAAGATCACAACAATAATGTCTGGCTTTGCACCTACCCGTCATTGAATGTTGGCGAGGCTAAATATGATGGACGATTAAGAGTTGATAATCGAAGTATTCCCTATATCGATAATTCTATAACATGTTTAGATTATCAAGATGGGATGATTCTATTTCATCGATCCTTAAGCCAAATACTTCTAGACAATAAGCTAGAATATATTCTCCTAAAAAGTTCAGATGCATCAGACCCTTTGCATATTAATGATGTACAACCTGTTTTAAAAACGAGTAAATATTTTAATAAAGGTGATTTATTTATCAGTTGCAAGAATATCTCAACAGTTTTCTTGTACCGCCCAACGACAAATAAAATTGTAAAAGTGATCGAGGGGCCATTTCAGTCTCAACATGATATTGATATTATAAATGATAGCACGATAAGTATTTTTAACAACAATACACACACGAAATGGCAAAAAACCAAGGATACATCAAAAAATGAAAAAACCTTAAATGTCGGCCCTTTTTATTCTGAGGTTTTGATTTATCATTTTAATAATGAATCATTTTCAAAGGAACAAGAAAAGGCAATAACAAAAAATGAAATCTATTCATTTACTGAAGGTTTATGTGAAAAGTTAGTAGATGGTTCTTTTTTTATTGAAGAACAGAATAGCAGCTTAATATGGATTCTTAAGAATGATAGCGTTCTTTACAAGAATGTTTTGAAGTCAAAATATCCAGGCTACCACCATCTATCAAATTGGACGAGAATAATTAAAAAATAATATGATATCGCAATTCTTATATATTGGCCCTGGATTGGGTGTAGGAAGCCTAATTTTAATGTTTCTCATTGGGGCAATTGTTATATTTTCCCTAGGATTCATTATTTACTTAAAAGCAAAGCGGTTTTTTAAAAAATAAAAGATGTCTGAAGCATTTATTTGGGGATCTTCGGGGTTTATTGCTTTATACTTTCTTCGTTTAAATCGAAATAATTTCTATTCACTTGCATTAGCAAGCGTAGGCCTTTTAGATGATATACTGAAAACTGAAGATGATGATGAAAAGTTAATTCGAGTCCAAAAAAACACTAAGGAATTAATAATGCTTTTGATAAAAGTGTTTGTATTAATTTTTGTTTGTATCACTATTTTTTTGATTTGGATATATTTTCTTGAGTTAATACTCTCCATTGATTTAAATAAAAATGATCCCAGTATAATAGCATTTTCCATTGGCGCCAGTATTCCATTTTTCATCCCCATAAAAAACTCCAGTTCATATAGTGAGGTTAGTCAATTATTTCATAAGTTAATTTTAGATAATCCGAATTTAGGACTTCGACTTCTTAAACGAGAAATAAAAAAATATTCTTCGAGATCAGAAAAAAAAGAAAAATTTTTGATAGTCAGTGGCCTAGCAAGGTCTGGAACAACCAGTATGATGAATGCACTATCAAAAAATCAAATATTTGACTCACTATCCTATTCGAATATGCCATTTCTACTTAGTCCCAAAACATGGGCGAAGGTTTACA
Source organism: Owenweeksia sp. TMED14 (assembly GCA_002167805.1). Taxonomy (GTDB): domain Bacteria; phylum Bacteroidota; class Bacteroidia; order Flavobacteriales; family Schleiferiaceae; genus TMED14. The sequence goes on from NHBT01000014.1 coordinate 9,814, forward strand.
GGCCTTCTGGAAAGAAAAGAAAAGAAAGGAGACATGGAGATGGGATTTTTGTGAATGAAAATTCAAATGAAGCCCTGGAAGAATACTTTTTTAAATCCATACTAAAAGATTCGTTTATAACAAGTTCAAGCCTCGTAAAACATACCCTATCCGAAGAGAGCTATGAACTTTATTTAAGATATCAAGGGCTGATTTCAGCAAGCCCAAAAAGGTATTATTTAGCTAAGAACAACAATATGCTTTTGAGATATGAATCTCTTCGAAATTTTAACAAGAATTTTATATTCCTACTTTTGTTTCGAGACCCACTCTCTCATGCATTTTCACTTTATCAAATGCACAATAATTTTTCTAGCGAGCAGGAGAAAGATCCTTTCATTATAAAATATATGAATTGGTTGGTTCATCATGAATTTGGCTTGAATCATAAATATTTCAATCTTGATAAAAGCAAACTTGATGGTGACAAAAGCACACTCAACTATTGGCTAAAAAACTGGATAAATTTTTACCGGCACGCCGAAAAAATTAAAGATGAGAATACATATTTTATATGCTACGAAACCTATTGTGAAAACCCGAATTTCATTTTGAATAAGATTCTTAAAAAATTTAATAGCCCACTTGTTATAGAGTCAAAACCTTACCTTCAGCGCAAAGAAGTCAAAGAAAAATATTCAGCTGAAATTTTAAATGAAGCAATGATTATTTATAATAAACTCAAAAGCAAAGAATTATGATAATTAAGTCTAAAATAAAAATATTCCTTTTAGAGTAAATACATTTGCATCATGGCAAAGAATCATATCGGTTTCAACAGAAGAGTTTTTAATCTAAAATCAAGAGTTCCAAATTTAATTTTTAAGACAATAATCTTTGCGATTGCAGCATATGCCTTAAAAGATGATTTTCCTTTTCTTTTGACCATATTTTGGATTTATGTGAGCTTTAATTTTATGTTACTTATCGGCTTTTGGGCTTTTAAAAGATTCATAAATAAAAAAATTGGTGAAGTAAATAACCAATTTCAGGGCAATATCTCACAGCAAGATGAGGATCTTGGTGAAGCAGAAATTGTAGAGGATTAAAACTTTTTTAATTTTCCTCCAAAAGAGACTTTAGCTCTTCTAAAGATTTACCTTTTGTCTCCGGCATGATAAAATGCGTGAACAATAATTGAACAATCATGCATATTGCAAAAATTATGAATATCTGATATCCTTCAGGATAAATTTCCATTAGCACTGGCCCCATTAAAGTTATTAGAGCTGCGAAGACCCAATGCGTACCTGTACCCCATGACTGTCCGATCCCCCGAACAGAATTGGGGAAAATTTCTGATATAAATACCCAGATTACAGCTCCTTGACCTACAGCATGAGAGGCAATAAATAGTAATATGAAACTTAGATTGAAATACGCAGAAGCATCACTGTAAAAACCGTAAGCCACAAGCACTAGCGAGATGATATAACCTATTGACCCAATGTACATTAAAGTTCTTCTTCCAGCCCTATCAATGAGGTATAGACCTATAAATGTAAATAACAGATTAACCCCTCCGATAGAAACAGAGCTTAAAAGAGAACCTGATGTCGCAAATCCCGCTTTTTCCAATATAGATGGGGCATAGTATAAAATAAAATTAATTCCTGAGAGCTGATTAAACATAGATAATAAGAATGCGAGTAATATTGGAAACCGGAACCTCTTTGAGAAGAAATTTTCTCCTTTTCCTCTTCCCTCACTTTGAATTTCTAACTGAATTGCTTCAAGTGTTTCATTTAATAGTTGGGCATTCATTAGTTCTTTTAATATTTTACTCGCAGCGTCCATATCACCCTTTTTAGTCAAAAGCCATCTTGGACTTTCAGGAATTGTTAACACGAAAAGAGTATAGATCATCGCAGGTATTGCCTCCACTCCAAGCATAAACCTCCAATCATTTACCCCCCCAAAGTCGTTGAGTAAAAAATTTGATAAAAATGCCATAAGTATTCCAAAAACAATATTAAACTGGTATAATGCAACAAGACGACCGCGATTTTTAGATGACGATATTTCTGAAATATATGCCGGAGCAGCAACGGATGAGGCACCTACCCCAATACCTCCAATAAAGCGAAAAAAGCTGAAAGAATAGGGATCCCAGGCAATGGCACTGCCAATAGCTGAAAGTAGATATAGGCCTCCAATAATTACTAAAATCGGCTTTCGACCGTACTTATCAATAAATCTTCCGCCAAATAAAGATCCTAGTACGGTCCCCCATAATGCCATGGACATAATGAACGTACCATGAAACCATGATGAAGTATTCCAAAGATTACGAATTGGCTCATTAGCACCAGATATTACAACCGTATCGAAACCAAATAAAAATCCAGCAATAGCAACTGCCCAAGACCATTTTTGCACATTTTTCATCAATATTTTTATTTGTGAATGTGGAAAACTACAAATACTTCCGCAACAAATTGATTACTTTCACAGTCAAATAATTAAAACAGATGAATAGCAATACGATTGAACGAATATTACTTCTTTTGGGAGGGGTGCTTTTAATAGGCTATATTGCCTCCATCTTTATACCAGCATTGGAAAATATGCAATCCAACTTTCGGCTTGGTGCTATTGCTGGAATTGTTTGTTACGCAGGATATAGTTTTTTCACACAGTACAGCGATCAAAAGATAATCATGTCAAAAGATCAAAAAGTGCAAAAATTGATGATGGAATTGAAAAAGGAGAAACAACGCGGTGATGACCTGCATAAAAGTCATTTATCACTGCAATCGAAGCTATCTGAAGCTGAAGAACTCATATCTGAGATGAAAAAACAAAATGAGAAATCCAATTAAGGATAATTATCGCAAGTAAAAAGAGTAAAAGCGATTATAGAGAAATCTAATTAAAGATTCCCCCTTCGCAGGCCTCCACCTCCCTTTAAGTATTGTCTGCTTTTCATAGCCAAAACTTTGTAAAACATGTGAAAGGTTTTTTGTTACAAGATTGGCTTCATTAGGATGAATCTCATTTTTCCAATTATCTATATATTTTGAACTTATACCATTGATTGATCCATAAGCACTATTCCCAGACCAGGGTTTACTCAAAACAGTAGGCTCAAGCATATTTTTATCAAATTTGATATCTAAAAAATCTGAAACTTCAGTCATAATTTGTTTTGGATCTCGAGCCAAATCTTCATAACGCAGCACTTTATAATTCGGGATAATTTTTTTATTCTTATCAAGAAAAAAATAGCCATTTTCCAGGGAGTCATATACCTTGTTTATGAGCGGATAACCTTGATCTTTTGATTTAAATTTTCTCAAGGCAACAAAGTTTGCGTAAGGATTTTTAACGATATGAATAAAGTGAGCATCAGGGAAGCAATGATAAAGTTCCATGGCCATTTCCGCATGCTCAACAGACTTCTCAACGACTCGTTTACCCCTGGCATCTCCCAACTCAGGTAATAATAAAGGCATCAAGTCTCTAATTAACTGCAAAGCGTCTTTTGGTGACTTAATTCCCTTTTCTTTTTCAAGAATATCAGTAGCATTTTTTAAATCAAGAATATTGGATAGGACAACATCAGTCTGTCGATCCTTAGAATTTGAATATTTTTTGAGAGTTTCAAGGAGTATTTCGGAAAATTCAAAATTTTCATTAGGCGTCTGACGGCGATATGAATATTGAACCCATCGGCCAAGAGATGCCATGAAATGAGTTTCAAACGGGATTACATATAACTCAGGGTGACTATCAAGTAGCGAGCGCAATAGACTAGTACCTGACTTGTGGCTTCCAAGAATAAAAACTGGAGGATTTTTCATGAAAAATAAATTCTTGCATTAAAAGTAGTTAGTACCTTAGAAATATGAACATTATAAAACAGGCAGTTTCAGTATTTATTTTTCTTTTCTCTGTTTCATGTGACTTGAATCAAGATTACTTCTCAAATTCCGTTGATGATGATCTCGAAAAAGCACTAATAAATGAAATTATCGATTCATGGCATCTTGCGGCCAGTAATGCAGACTCGGTTACTTACTTCAATATTATTGCAAATGATAATAGTATTTTTCAAGGGACTGATGATAACGAGAGATGGACCAAAACAGAATTCAAAAATTGGAGTCGCGAATACTTCAAAAGAAAATCTGCTTGGACTTTTGTACCTCAGAAAGGGAGAAATATTAGCATAAAAAATAATGTAGCTTGGTTTGATGAAAAACTAGACTCAAAGCATATGGGCCGAACTCGGGGAAATGGAGTAATGGTTAAGGATGGAGAAACCTGGAAAATAGAACATTATACACTTTCTCTACCTATCCCAAATGAGTTAATAAATGGAGTGATTGACACGATCAAAAATTCGGACTATTAAACTTTGATCTAAAAAAAATTAGATTTTCGTAAACCATCTGTTTGCAAAAGGTCTAAGAAACCAGCGCCGACGGATTTGTTCGTAAAATAGTGTATTTATATAGTTGTTTAATAAAACAACTATATTATCATTGTGTTAAACCTCATTTTTATAGCTGAGTTTAGAATTTTTCATATTATTTTTAGACCTACAATTATTTACAATCAATAATAACCCCCGAGTGCCTAGGCGCTACAATTTCAACCTAAACACCTCAATATGAAGGACCTTACCAAAAAGCTCTTACTCCTATCAGCCCTTTTTATTACCAGCTTGACCCTTTCAGCGCAAACTCCGATGTCAGGCACCTATTCTGTTGACCTGTCGGGATCTGGTAACTACAACTCAATACCAGCCGCTGTAACGGCATTAGCCCAAAATGGGGTGAATGGACCTGTTACTATCAATATAAAAGATGGCACATATGGGCAATTTACAGTGGATTCAATACCCGGTGCATCGTCCACCAATTCGGTGACCTTTCAATCGGACCCTTCAAACACGAGTCAAGCCGTAATCCAAGATTCCGCAGTCATAGCAAGTGACAACTATCTAGTTGTTCTTAATGGTTGTGATTATATAAGATTTAAAAATATAACATTCAATACTTTGAGTCCCACCTATGGAACAGTATTCTATTCTCTCGGACCAATTACCAACTGGACTCTTGAAGGAAATACTATGAATGGTTCAGCAGGCAATAGCACCAGTTGGAATCATAGAATGAATAGTGGTGCCGGCACATCAAGACCCAAAGGGACCATAAAAATGATAGACAATAATATCAACAATTTTTCTAGAGCAATTTCTATAGGAGGAGGCACTTATCAAGATGGAGCAGATTCTCTATTTATAAAGGATAATATAATTTATGCCACAGATGCAGGGCTTGATGTGAATTGGGCCAAGTATGTTGAAGTGACCAATAACGAATTCCACAAATCTGGACTAACATCGAATATTCTTTGGTATCAAGCATTAAATAATAGTGTTAATTGGGTTTCTTTTGGTCTAGTTTTTAATGATAATATTATTCGAAACGCAGAAAATGGCTTGAATGTATATACCAATCCTACCAACCTCGCTTTTCCATTATTTGCTGAAGTGAAAAACAATGACATCACCACCCATTATCGAGGTATTTATTTGAGAGGAAATCCAGACTCTTTAACAGGAAATACATTTCGTGATATTATGATCGAAAACAATGAAATTGTGCATGTTGGTACTTCATCAGTTACTGCAACTGGAATGGAGTTCACAAATATCAATATAGATACCACTAAAAACGGTCAAGTTCGAAATAATATGATTTTAATTGGAAATGTTACTTCGAATTCACAACACAGAGGAATATACTTGTATCACTGTGCAAATTTAAATGTCAATCACAATACGGTTGTTCTCAATTCAGGCCATCCTCTATTTGGAGGTAATATGTATTTGGGTGCTTCGACAAGTGCTACTCAATTTGACCCAGTGAATAATAAAATTCAAAATAATATCTTTAGTAATTACGCCTCAGGGTCTGCTATACATGCTGAAACAGCTGCTGCCCCAGGAACATTCTTTACCTCGGATCACAATATATATTTTGGAAATTCATCTACGGTGATGGCTTATGGAGTGCTGGGAACAGGCTCTAGTACTATTTCTGGATGGAATACATTGAGCGGTGGTCAAGACTCTAATTCATTCTTTGGCGATCCCATTTTTGTGAGCGCCAACGACATTCATACTGCAGGAACTCTCGCAGATAGTGCAGGTACCCCTTTAGGGTTAGCCACAGATTTTGATGGAGATACTCGATCTCTGACAAATCCTGATATTGGAGCTGATGAATACACTCCACTTTCTTGCTTTGGAGTAACTAGCTTATCTGCTACGAATCTCACAGCCAGTTCTGCAGATTTATCATGGTCTTCATACAACTCCGGAGCCATAGGATACCAACTTCGTTATAATACCCAAGGCTCTGTTAATTACACCTTCGTCTCAGGCACTGGAACTTCAAAGACCTTAAATGGTTTATTATCAGGTACAATTTACAATGCTAAAGTGAGAGAGATATGCTCAGTAGGTGACACAAGTGCGTGGTCAGATATAATTGATTTCGGCACTGAGCTTTGTGATCCAATCTCACGTTGCGCTCATGAGTTTATCATGAAAGACGCATGGGGAGACGGATGGAATGGCGGTATTATTTCATTGGAACAAAAAAATGCTTTGAATGGACAATGGATAGAGATGGGTGAAGCGAGCCTTGCAAGTGGAGCAGGTCCAGTTTCGGTATTTGGTCAACTCTGTGATGGAGATTCCGCCAGGCTGGTTTGTAAAGCTCCGGGAAGCTTTTTCTACGAGATGGATTTCACACTCTTAAGTGCGTTGGGAGATACCATTTATAATGAGCCCGGAAGCTCTTCAAATGATGGAACTACTGCCTCTGTCGGTCAAGTATTTGCAACCTTCTTAGTAAGCTGTCCGGCTACATGTCCCATAACAGACAGTATAACTGTTCCTTCTGAGACAACTTGTGGCCCCTCAGAAGTCACTTTCAACTCATCAAATACAAATCCCGCAAATACGGTACTTTGGATGAATTCATCTTCAGAAGTTTTAAGTTCTGGAAATAGCTTCACAACTCCTATTATTACTGCAAATACCGATTACTATGCCTCGGTATTCACAGCAAATAATCTTGTAGCACCCCATGCTTTTGGACCTCCGACGACATTGACAGGAGGGTTCGGAAACTATACAAATGGAATGTGGTTCTCTGCGAGTCAGGCATTTGTATTAGATTCCATTAGCGTAATATCTAATGGTCTTGTAGATTTCCAAGTGAGAATATCTGAAGGAGGAGGAAGTAAAGCCTCCGGTCATTCCGGGAATGAGCTTCAGCTATCTGACACAATTAATTTACCTGCAGCGGGCACTCACCAAGTTTATGTAGGTCTTGCTATTACACCAGGAACGTATTATATCAATTTTGATTTTGTCTCCGGCACACCTGGACAACTTCACCGAGCGACTACAGGAGGTGCTTACCCATATACTGTTGCTAACGTTGCAAGTATTGACTCGGTTCAATTTGGAAGCACAAACTCGAGAGTTTACTATGCCTATGACTGGATTATAACTGAAGGTTGTACTGGACCTGTGGCAACAGCTTCAGCCATTTATGGTAATGTTCCATCAACAGCTCTTCCCTACCTGGAAGACTTCAATAATGGTTTGCCTTGCACATGGAGTGTATTAGACCCCGGAGGTTCTACGTGGGAGTTTATTAATAACTATCAAACATCATCCAACCTAAATGGTACTAAATTCGCCTTTGTCGATGATGATGGAGCAGGTTCATCAGCAGCTGCAACAAATGTGAAATTAGTTTCTCCAGTATTTAATGCAGTCGGTTACGATACATTAACTGTTGAGTTTGATCATTACTGGAGACCATTTACTGGGTCTGCAGGATATGTAGAAGTTTATGACGGAAGCGCCTGGATTCAAGTCGCTGCTTACACCACTGCAACTGTAGGAGGGTGGAGTAATCCTGTTCATGAGACTATAGATGTATCTGCTTATCAGAACGCAGACTTTCAAGTACGATTCCGCTATGATGATCAAGGTGGGGCCTGGGGTTGGTTCTGGGCTGTAGATAATGTGGAACTTGATGGTGCATTAGCTCCATGCACAGACGTGCGAGTAGAAGTTCTTACTGATGTTTATGGTGACGAAATTTCCTGGGAGATTGTTGACGTGAACACAGGAAATGTAATGGCATCAAGAGGTCCACTTAACTATGTATTCCCATATAATGCCTCTGCTACAAAATATGTGGATACAATATGCCTACCAGATGCGGGAACATATGAATTCAGAATTGAAGACTCATATGGTGATGGTATGAATAACCCTGTTGGTTACTACACAGTAGACATATTATGCCCGTGGGGTCTTAATAATGTTGCAAAGCTTGACACCTCTAATGGAGGAGCATTCAATTACGGAGGAACAGTAGCTGCAGGATTCACCGGAGGCTCATGGGACTCTACCGTATTCACTATCAATTGTATTCAAACTTCAGAAGTTACTTTCCAAGTAAATATGAATAAAGTCACTAGTTCGTTTACAACTCCTGAATTGAATGGAACATTTAATAACTGGTGTGGAAACTGTGATGCGATGAGTGATGCAGATGGTGATAATGTATGGGATGTGTCTATCACCCTTCCTGTTGGAGACACTGTGGAATTTAAATATTCAGCTGACGGATGGACTATCCAGGAGTCTTTGAGCAATCAAAGTTCTTGTGTGATTCAAAGTGGTCAATTTGTGAATCGTATACTAACAGTTCCTGCTGCAGACACTACTCTTCCTGTTGTATGTTGGGGCGAGTGTGATGATTGTGTAATTGATGTTACGCTCAATGTAAATATGGCATGGGAGGTTGCAAACGGAGCTATCGATACAAATGGTATTCATGTAGCAGGCACATGGCAAAATTGGGATCCAATGGCATCTGAGATGCTTGACCCAGACGGTGATGGAATATACTCAATCACATTTGGTTCAGCTACAGGAGAAAGCTTACAATACAAATTTATCAACGGTATTGATTGGGCAGGTGTTGAAGCCAGCGGTGATCTCTCGGCTTGTGGAGTAAGTGATGGCCTAGGAGGTTATAATCGCTTATCAACGCTAGGTTCTGCCGACACTGTCTTCGCTGCGGTATGTTTCTCAAAATGCTATGACTGTGCGGTAAGTATAGACGAAGCGCTAGGAAGTATTAGCCTTTATCCGAATCCGACTGCTGGAGCCTTTACTTTGGAAAGAAGCAACTTATCTGGTGAAGTTGAGGTTAGTATCATTGGCCTGCAAGGTCAGCTGTTGCAAGCAACAAAATGGGATGCTGGTTCAAGTGATCTCAGTATCGATTTGAGTGATCTTGCTTCTGGAGTCTACATGGTTCGTTTGACAGCTGAAGAGGGAACACGTACAATGCGAGTAGCAGTTCAGCGTTAATACCAACGATTATTTAAAAAAAGCCGCTCCGAATTGGAGCGGCTTTTTCATTTCAATGATTTATTTATCCAATTCACCCTGGATCATAAAAAATGGGAATAGTAAAATATATATTGAACTATTCCCTTGTGGTAGCCCCGAGCAGAATCGAACTGCTATCTAAAGTTTAGGAAACTTCTATTCTATCCGTTGAACTACGGGGCCTTAAACTTGAAATTTTATTTTTTCAATTTCGCCTTTTGCGTTTCAATTTCATGGTCTTCAACTTTATCAAAAAGCAATTCAGTTTTTCCAACTTGTGAGCCAGGNATTACCAGAGCCCTGCCATCTAAATCATTCCATTTAATGGATTCCACTCCTAACATGGTCCGCATTTTTTCTCCAGTAAATGGCATAAATGGATCAATAATACCGGAAATTGCGGCAATCAATTGAGTAGCAGTACCCATTATTTGAGATGCCCGATCTGGATCTGTTTTAATCTTTTTCCAGGGCTCTTCATCAGCAAGGTACTTGTTTCCCAACCTCGCGAGATTCATGGCCTCAGCTAACCCCTCTCGAAACTTATAATTATCTAAAGATTTAGAAATCTTATCTCTTTGGTTTCTTATGGAATTCAATAAATTCTTGTCTACGTCTAAATTCCCTAATTCTTGGACTGTCCCATCATAATACTTATGATTTAAAACCATCACCCTATTTACAAGGTTGCCTAAAATTGAGGNAAGCTCAGAATTGTTTCTCAACTGAAAATCTGACCAGGTAAAGTCATTATCTTTTGCTTCAGGCATTGTTGAGCACAGAGTATACCTCAAAGAGTCCTGTTTGTTNGGGAATTCTTTTAAATACTCATGAAGCCATACCGCCCAGTTTTTTGATGTAGATAGCTTCTCCCCTTCTAAATTCAAAAATTCATTTGCAGGAATATCTTCTGGCAAGATATATTCTCCGTGCTCCATTAGCAATGCAGGAAATATAATGGAATGAAAAACAATATTATCTTTTCCAATAAAGTGGACTAACCTAGTTTCACTATCCTTCCACCATTTTTCCCAATTTTCATCATGAAGTTCCTGAGTAGCAGTTATATAACCTAAAGGAGCATCAAACCAAACATATAAAACTTTACCTTCGGCCTCTTCGAGGGGAACAGACACCCCCCAGTCCAAATCTCGCGTCATACTTCGTGGCTGCAGACCATCACCTGAATCCAGCCATGACTTACATTGCCCGATTACGTGGGCCTTCCATTTTGGATGTGACTCTACATAAGATCTGATCTTAGGAGCTAGTTTATCCAAAGGCAAAAACCAATTTTTGGTTCTTTTCAGTATTGGAGTAGCATTTGAAAGAGTGGATTTAGGATTTATCAAATCCATTGGGTTCAAAGTCGTACCGCATTGCTCACATTGATCTCCGTAAGCATCGGCACTTTTGCATTTAGGACAATCACCTGTTATATATCTATCCGCCAGAAACTGCTTAGCTTCAGGATCATAGTACTGTTCCGTTTCTCGTACTTCAAAAGTTCCTTTTTCATAAAGTTTTTTAAAAAAAGAGCTCGCAACCTCGGCATGTTTCTCTGATGAAGTCCTTGAGTAAATGTCAAAACTAACCCCAAAATTATCTAGGGCCTCTTTCATCATTTTATGATATCGATCTACAATTACCTCAGGGGGTACATTCTCATTACGAGCCTTCATAGTAATTGCCATGCCATGTTCATCGGAACCACAAACAAAAGAGACCTCCTTTTCACACATCCTTAAATATCTCACATAGATATCTGCAGGCAAATAGCAACCAGCAAGATGACCGATATGAATCGGTCCATTAGCATAAGGTAAAGCTGCCGTTACTGTGGTTCTCTTAAAAGGCTTCATTGATTACAAAAGTACAAACGGGTGTACCTTGCATCCTCCTATGGCAAGAACAATTATACCACCTTTTTTAGATCCAGGTTCTGGGATTGCTCTCATCGCCCCATCAAGGCACGCAGATCCATCTATCGTTCAATTAGCAAAAGATTGGATAAAGCAAAATGGGTGGGTTCCCTACCCGGCTCCAAACCTGGGAATAAAAAAGAATCAATTTGGCGGCACGGATAAACAAAGAGCAGATGATTTTAATTGGTCAATCTCAAATCCAAAAGTTCATGCCATCTGGGCTATTCGCGGAGGGTATGGAGCAGTGAAAATAGTAGACTACATTAATTGGGAGAGTTTTAAACAAAACCCTAAATGGATCATAGGCTTTAGTGATTTCACTATTTTTTTAAGTCATATATCTAAGGAAAACATAATGGGCATTCACAGTTGGATGCCTATTCAAATACCTATGCTAAAAAATAAAAGTCTTATAAGCTTAAGTAAGATTCTGAAAGGGAATGCAGATGAATTAAAAGCTAAAAGGCATCCAAAAAATGTCAATGGGAAAACCTTGGGCAAGCTCAAAGGAGGTAATCTTTCTGTCCTTTACAGCCTTTTAGGGTCTGATAGTTTTCCGAAACTCGACGGGTGTATATTGGCACTTGAGGATCTCGATGAATACAAATATCATATAGACAGAATGATAATTGCTTTAAAGCGCGCAGGGGCCCTGGACAAAGTTATCGGTATAGCTATGGGAAGCTTTTCTGACATAAAAGACAACGCCGAAAAATTTGGTCAAGAACCTTATGAAATAATTAAAGAAAATTTTCCAAAAAACATACCCCTAGCAATAGACCTTCCTTTTGGTCATGAGTCCGATAACGAGGCTTTTATCACGGGTAATACATATGAACTTGAAGTAAATGATTCTGGTTCCCGCTTAGCACCTGTTCTCTAAGTGTTCAAAATAAATATGGAATAGAGGAGTATTCATACGCTTCAAATTTCTAATTCATTACCTTCGAAGAAATTATTATACTGATGAAAAATCAGCACTCTCGACACAATTCTAAAACTTCAGACCGTTATAATAAAAACGGGGGCAGTTCTCATAAATTCAAACGTAATAATGAATTCAAGGAACGAAGTGGAAGCCGGGAAGAAGAAAATAAAAGATGGTCCTCAAAGCCAATTAAAGAAAGTAATCCAAATAAAAATAAATTCAGCTCTTTTAAGCCTGCAGGAAACTTAAAATTCAAAACTGCTGAGGAGCATGCCCCTAAAAATGGATTGATGCGTTTGAATCGTTTTATTGCTCATGCAGGAATATGTTCAAGAAGAGAAGCCGATAAGCTCATAAGTGACGGATTAATAACTATTAATGGTAAAGTTGTAACGGAGCTTGGAACCAAAGTAAAAAGTAACGATGAGGTACGTTACGGAGGGGAGCTTTTAAGGTCTGAAAAAAAGGTTTATGTTCTACTCAATAAACCTAAAGGTTTTATTACCACAGTTGATGATGACAGAGCAAGAAAGACAGTGATGGATTTAGTATCAAATGCCTGTCCTGAGAGAATTTATCCAGTTGGCCGTCTGGATCGCGCAACAACAGGAGTACTGCTACTTACTAATGATGGCTCTTTAGCAAAGAAACTGACACATCCCAGTGATGGAGCGAAAAAAGTATATATGGTGACTTTAGATAAGCCATTTCACAATAGCGATCTAATGAAGCTTAGAAAAGGCATTGAACTAGAAGATGGAATGGCTAAAGTAGATTATATCGAATTTGTAAAAGAAAATGATAAATACACTTTAGGGGTTGAAATTCATATTGGTAAAAATAGAATTGTCAGAAGAATGTTTTCCGCCTTAGGGTATGAAGTTTCTAAGTTAGATCGTAGCTCATTTGCCGGATTGACCAAAAAAGGACTGAATCGCGGTCAATACCGAATGCTTAATTCAAAAGATTTATCCTTTCTAAAAATGCTGTAAATCATGCGAAGGGGTTTTATTATTTTAGGTGTTATTGTAAGTACATTATTAATTGGGCTTATAATTATTCTGAGCTATCTCAAAATAAATTCAGATCCACTTCGAGATAAACTCTTATTCGTTGTTAACGAACAACTAAATGCTCCTGTATCAGCGCAAAACTTACACATGAATTTCATGCATAAGTTCCCGAATATTTCCCTCAAGCTTGATGATGTTCTTGTATATGGGACTCTCGAAGAAGACACCCTTTTATTTTGTAAAAATCTGTATATCGAATTTGGTATCCTTTCCATTTTAAAAGGAGAAACCATAATAAAAAAAATATCTGCTTATGAAGGAAAGCTTAATCTGAAATGGAATTCGAATGGAGAAAATAATTATTCGATCCTAAAGCCGATATCAACAAATTCAAACTCATATCTTCATCTTGAAGGATTGACAATTATGAATACAGAGATAAATATTGAAAGTCGAAAAATGTCATCCTTAGATTATCACTTTATTGCCAAAAGAATAAAATTATCAGGCTTATTGGAAAAAGATGCGATCAACGCAACGGCAAGATGGGAAGTCTATGTGCCAAATTGGAATAAGCAGTCTGTTTTTATCTCTGGATCATCAGATTTTTATTCCAATTCAACTTCAAAAAATATTGAAGTAAAAAATGGCCAACTTAAACTCAATGAATGGCAACTTCAACTTTCNGGAAATATTAATGAAGACGATGGGGTGTGGTCAGCGAGTGCAAAAAATTTAGATATGGGTAAAGTGATTCAATTGCTACCCAAAGAATTCATTCCCTCATCAAGGGATCTATACCTAGATGGTAATCTTGACCTAAATATTAATGCTATTTCTAATTTTTCAGGCACATCTATAAATGCAAAAGGGAATTGGACCAATGGCTACTTAAATATTAATGATTCCTATTTTATTGCGGATAATATGAATACCCAAATCATCTACAGCAATGGAAAGTTAAATTCATTTGAGACCTCTTTGTTACGATTTGAAGACATATCATTGGAATCGAGGGGTTCGAAATTCCAGGGGAACCTTAGCCTAGAAAACTTTAAACAACCAAAATGTAAAGCCGATATAAAATTTGACTCTCAGTGGATGGATTTAATGCATTGGCTTGAATACAAGACATGGGAAGGAAGTAAAGGAAAATTGTTTGGAGAAATATATTGGAATAATGATTTTAAAAATATTGATGAGCTCAAAAAGAAAGTCTTTTGGGGAGGTAAATGGAAAGGAAATCTTCTTATCCCTGATGCTGATTTGGAGATTGAAGGAGCAAATCAAACAACCCAACTTTCAAATTTAAATATTGAATTNGATGATTATAATTTGAATATCATCAGCGGAGTCATTCAAACTCAAAATTCCAAAGCAAAGGTTAAAGGCGTCATAAAAAATGTATTAAATGACTTTGATGAAAGCTATGAGCTCCAAATCACGGGAGACGAGTGGAATATAGAAGAGCTAAAGAAGTGGAAAATTTGGGAAGCCGATTTCACTGGAAATGATGGTCCTGAATTTAATTCCAATTATGCTCTTACAATTGCTACCGATAGGGTCAGCTTCAAAAATTTTTTAGGAACTGAGGCTCGATGCCTAGTTAAAGGGAAAGGGTATAACGCCAAAACTAATGATTTTTTTATACGCCAATCGGGAGGTACTATATCAAGTATAGTTGAATGGCGACCTTTCAAAGAGAGCGGAGGACAACTCAGAATTAACGGGTTAGTAAAAAATACTAGTTTAAAAGGAATTTTTCAGTCATTTCAAAATTTTAATCAAAATGAACTCACGGATAAAAATTTATCCGGTAATCTCAATGCAAACGGAGAAATAAGGATTGATTTCAATCGGAAGTTCGACATATTATATGAAAATNTTCTTGCAGATATTGAATTCAAAGTGAACGATGGTAATCTAACAAATTTCAAAACACTTGATGCCCTCAGGAGATTTACAGAAGTGGAAAAGTTATCAAATATTAAATTTGGCGAATTCACAAACCGAGTTCGAATAGCCAACAAAATGATCATTATTCCTGAAATGACTCTAGAAAATAGCGCACTTACTCTCAAAGTTGAGGGGACAAACGGCTTTGATGGGAAAATGAACTTTTTGATTCAAATGCAACTCAGAGAGCTTATGGGTAATAAAAAAACAATCCGTTCTAAAAGATTAGACGATTTTATACAAGAAAAAAATAATCAAGAAAAAGTATGGATACCCCTAAGAATGACTGGGTACCCGGAAAATTTAAAATTCAGTATTGATACCAAAAAAATAGGTGAAGATGTAAAATTGAATATTAAAAATGATTGGAAAAAACAGGGTGAGGATTTAAAAAGCCTTTTTAATAACAAGAAAAGAGATAAAAAAGAAGAAACTGAATACGAATTTATTTGGGAAGAAGAGCCGGATACAAACCGTTCATTCAGTCAGTTAGATCGTTCGTTCAATGAATCGCTCTAAATCTTGAACTNAAGATTAGTAAAAAAGAATTTTAACTAAATTTGTGTCAATGAGAACAATTACACTCTTATTTTTAATTCTTGGGTTAGGGTTAACAGCAAATGGCCAATCCAATCCAAACGAGATGAACGAATGTGGGATTTTTTACCCTAATGCTTTCTCCCCAAATAGAGATAATACGAATGATGAGTTTCGTGTAATTATTCAAAATGATTGCAGCCCAATCACTTATCACTTAAGAATTTTTGATAGATATGGTAGACTTGTTTTTGAAAGTATCGATCCAAATGAATCATGGGATGGCGAATACAATGGACGACAAGTAAAAGAAGGAGTCTATCTATGGCAACTTCAAGCCAATTATAATGTCCCTAGCGGGTCTGAATCTGTCCGCCTAGACGAGAGAGGTAGTTTAGTTTTAATGAGGTAATTTCATCTTCATTAAAACTAAATTAATTTTAATGACCAATACCCTAAAATTCAGTCTTCTTTCATTTTTTTTAAGCTTTAATTGGATCTCGTTTAAGGCACAATCGCAATCATTAAAGTTTGAACTAGAAATTGCGAAACCTAGTTCAGGAGAAATTCTAAAAAAAGGAAACTGGATGATCTCCNTGAAAGATAAGAATGGACTTATAATTCTTCAAGAAGTGGTTCCTTTCAAAAACAGAAAGCAGCTATGTGAACTGCAAGTTCCGGAGTTTGGAATATACTCTGCGTCATTTTATCTCGACCTTAATCTGAATAAAACACTTGATAAAGGTTTTTTTGGCCAGCCAAAAGAACCCTACGGGTTTTCAAATAATGTTAGAAATTATTTAAAACAGCCCTCTATTGAATCTCAGCAGTTTAAATTCAACAATAACGACAGCATATATAAAATAGTCCTTGACTACCATTTCATCGGAATTTAAATCAATAAAAAGTCATTCACGGAATCTTGAAATTCCGATGGATTTTCAGAGTGTACCCAATGACCTGCACCAGATATACTATCTAAATTTGCCATGGGGAAAATCTGCATAATGTTTAGCCAATCATCATCTAAAATATATTGACTATTCATTCCTCGGATAAACAAAACGGGCCCAGAAAAGTGGCTCTCAAAAGCCAACTCCTCGCCTATTCGACTAATTTGTGATTCGATGATTTTTAGATTAAGCTTCCACCCCAATTTTTTATCAGCTTTCCATTCGAGGTTCTTCAAAATGAATTGTCTCAANCCCCAATCCAAAATCTGTTNTTCTAAAGCTCGATCTGCTTCTGCTCTACTTGACAATTGATTAAAATCCAGAGAATTCATTGCCTCGAGGATTTCCGAATATTGAACAGGATAATGTTTAGGTCCAATATCTACAATTACCATCTTCTCGACATATTTNGGGTACTTACATGCAAATTGCATTAAAGCCTTACCACCCATACTATGACCAATCCATTTAACTGAAGATTTATCGTGAAATTTATTCTCAAAATACAATTTTAAATCCTCTACCATATCTGAATAAGAATGAGAACTCATATGAGGTGATCGGCCATGATTTCTAAGGTCTATCAAATGAACTTGGAATCCCATATTCGACCACTTTCGGGCATGAGAAGCCCAATTGTCACCCATACCAAATAATCCATGTAAAACAACCAAAGGNNGCCCTTCTTCTCCAATAATCTTAGAATGCAGCTCAACCTCCCTCATTATTCAAGAATTTTTCGATTTCCATTTATTTGCTAATTCCAATTGGTATAAATATCGTTGGACTGAATTTTCTAAACCCATATAAATAGCATCTGAGATTAACGCATGCCCAATGCTAACCTCTAATAATCCGTTTACAGATTTTGCAAAAAATTCTAAATTATTTAAATCTAAATCATGACCAGCATTTACTCCCAAACCATTTTCCATTGCGACTTTACTGGCATTGACATATGGAATAACAGAAGCCTGCTTATTCAATTGATATTCTTTAGAATAATTCTCAGTGTAAAGCTCTATCCGATCTGCGCCAATTTTGGCTGCAAACTCGATTTTTTGATTATCACATTCGATAAAAATTGATGAACGAATGTTTTTTTCACTCAACTCTTTAATGACATCCTTTAAAAAATCATAATTAGAGATGGTATCCCACCCAGAATTACTTGTCAAAACATCTGGACTATCAGGGACCAAAGTCACCTGATCCGGCTTACATTCAATAACTAAATCAATAAAAGACTTATTAGGGTACCCTTCTATATTATATTCAGTTTTTACTACTTCTCTTAGTGCTTTGGCATCCGAGTATCTTATGTGACGTTCATCAGGACGGGGATGAACGGTTATACCTTGAGCACCAAATTCCTGACAATATTTTGCAGCAAGACATACATTGGGGATATCACCGCCTCTAGCATTACGAAGCGTTGCAATCTTATTAATATTTACAGAAAGCCTTGTGGGTTTTTTTAACATAAAAACAAAGGTAAAACAAGCATAAATTAAACTATTCAATCAATTTCAGAAAATAAGTCTTAATAAGTCTAAAATCCCCTCTTTTGGCTAACTTCGCATTAGTTATGGAATGGCATAAATTTATCATTAAGGAAAATCAAAATTTTCAATTGAATAGTTTAAGAAGCAAAATTCGTGACGATTTATCTCATCCCATGAGAGAATATAAACCTATTATAGAAGATAATGTTTACAAAGGTTTTCGAGGAAAAGACGCAGAACTCCTTAAACCTGCAATTTTGCAAATAGATTCTAATATAATTGATGCNCTTTCAATAATAGAAAATTATGATCTTGACTTTATTGCAGTTTGCGATGAAAATGAGTTTCTTGGAATAGTCACCTTAAATGATATCATCAAAAACATAGCTTCGATATATAGTTTTAAAGAGCCAGGATCCAGCATTTGGTTTTACTGTTCGGATAATAAGCCAGTTTCCTCAGAATTAATACATTCTTTAGAGTTAGAAAATATACGAGTCCTGACTTTTTCGGTAGATTTTATTGAGGATATACATCGGTACTTGAATTATATACGGATTAATCAATTAGACCCTAATCAAACCCTCAAAACACTTGAAAGGCTCGGTTGTGATATCAAAGGTTACTATCCCAAAGGGTCGAGAGCAATGGAGTTTGAAAAAAAACTTGAGCATCTAAGTCATTTTTTGAGTATCGAATAAATGAAAAAAATTGTAATCTTTGGAAAACGTATTCCTAACGAAGTTCAGACATTTATTGAGAGAACCATAGATTCTTTAGTACAAGAAGGATGCTCCATATTTATTTATGAAAGATTTCAAACTCGAATCAACGAACATTGGGGCCTGAATTGGAATTTTCCAGAGTTTAAAAGTCGTGAAGATATTTTGAAGTCACAACCAGACTTCTTGTTGGTAATCGGAGGAGATGGTACATTTTTAGACGCTACTACTCTTGTTGAAGGAACAGATATACCAATAATAGGATTAAACACAGGTAGACTAGGTTTTTTAGCAAATATTACCAGAGATGAAGCCCCTATGGCTCTAAAGTCAATACTCAAAGGAGATTATACCATTGATGAAAGAAATGTTCTTGAGGCTCAGACGAGCTCTGATGAAATTATTGACCCTAATTTTGCATTGAATGAAATTGCAGTTAGCAGAAAAGGGACAACTAGCATGATTTCAGTTCACGTTTATTTAAATGGCAACTTCCTCAACACTTATTGGGCTGACGGTTTACTTATCTCAACTCCTACTGGATCTACCGGGTATAATTTGAGTTGCAGCGGACCGATCCTATTACCTGGATCAAACAATTTCATAATTACCCCAATAGCACCACATAATTTGACTGTACGGCCTCTTGTAATTCCCAATACGGACACAATTACACTTAAAATTGAAGCTAGAGAAGGTAATTATCTTGCTTCACTCGACTCAAGAGTATTTACACTGGAGTGTGAAACTGAGCTAACAATAAAAAAATCAAATTACCGTTTTAAATTGGTTAGAACTGAGTTTTCCGATTTCTCTTCTACCTTAAGGAACAAGCTTCTTTGGGGACAAGATAGACGAAACTAAATTGATTGAATTCATATCTTTGCAAGCCTAATTATGTTAGATAGAAACTTTCTAAGCACAACGATATTAATTTTATTTCTGCCCCTGATTCTCAAAGGTCAGATATCTCAAGAAATATCTGTTGGATATCAACTCCATCAATTAATAGGAGACATCGGGGTTAATAAATTGCAATTATTGGATGGCGCTGGAAATCTGAATTACCGAATTCAAAAACATCCTCACTATGCTTTTCACCTGGGGTTTAGCCAAGGAATATTGCATGGAGATGACTCATTATCTTCTTTCTCGGAGAAAGTAGAGAGAAACATTGCTATTCAAACCCCTTACCAAGCTTTTAACGCAAGGGTAGAAATAGATTACTTTTCTCAATTAATACCCTCTTATAATTTTCAACAAACACCATATATTTTCGGTGGTATTGGTCTAATATCATTTAATCCAATGGGGAATTATCAAGGTGAGTGGTTAGAGCTTCAACCTCTTGGCACAGAGGGACAAGGAACAATTTTAAATTCGGAGCCCCTTTACAGTAAAAGAGCCTGGACTTTACCATTTGGAATTGGCTGGAGAGCGCAATTAAACAGTCTTTGGGTATTTAGTATTGAAGCAATGTGGACTCTTACATCCACTGATTACCTTGATGATACGCATAACCTATATGCAGATGCGGGGCTTTTAGAAATAGAAAAAGGAGAAATAGCCAGTTATTTCTCAAACCCAAGCAATACTTTATTCGAAACAGGTACACCTCGCGGAAATCCACAAAATAACGATTCCTATTTTGCCTTGAGCCTTAAATTTGGCATCCATATTGAGGCTTTCATGGAACAATGTGCTAAATTTCTTCACAAATGAAAAATCTTGTTCCCAGTCATATAGCAATTATAATGGATGGAAATGGTCGCTGGGCTAAAAATCAAGGCTTCAAAACTCGCATTCGCGGTCATGAGGTTGGAGTTGATGCTTTAAGAAATGCAGCTAAATATGCTTCGAAAATTGGTATAAAATTTTTAACAGTATATGCATTTTCTCAAGAAAATTGGAGACGGCCTAAAACCGAAGTTGATGCCTTAATGTCGATTCTGGTATCAAGCTTAAATAATGAAGTTCAAACATTGCAAGAAAATGGAATTCGGTTGAATGCAATAGGAAATAAAGAAAATCTTCCAAAAAAATGCAGAACAGAACTAGATGAAGCAATATTAGCTACTGCCTCGAATAACAAAATGACATTAACATTGGCACTTAGCTATAGCTCGAGACAAGAAATTACAAGTGCAACAAAAAAGATTGCAAAAAAAATAATAACTGGAGAAATTAGTATTGATGAGATTAACGAAAATATGTTCTCTGATGAACTTAGTACGTCTAAAATACCAGATCCAGAACTTTTAATACGAACCAGTGGTGAAAAAAGAATTTCCAATTTTTTACTCTGGCAAATAAGTTATACCGAATTAATTTTCCTTAACGTACTTTGGCCTGATTTTTCTGATGAGCATTTTGAAGAGGCAATATTAGAATTTAATAATCGCCAACGTAGATTGGGTATGACAAGTGAGCAAATTGTAAAACAATATTGAGTAAATGAATAAATTCATCGCTATAGCTTTTGCTTTATTTTACCTTGGGTGTCCAACATTGATTTTATCACAAACTTATGGGGATGTTGGACTCTCTTTAAACTCGCCAATAGAAATCCAACCAGATACAGATTATGAAATTGGTTCAATTCAAATAAAAGGTGCTGATCAGCTAGATCCGACAATGGTGAGTCTTTTATCAGGACTAAATGTAGGAGATAAAGTGCAATTCCCTTCAGATAAAGTTGCAAAGGCAGTTCGAAACCTATGGGAACAGGAATTATTTGATGATGTGCAACTATACATAACCAAAAAAATTGAAAGGGTAGTTTACCTGGAATTTCGACTAAAAACTTTACCCAAATTGAGTAAGTTCTATTTTACTGGAATAAAAAAAGCAAAGCAAGATGCAATAAGAGAACTACTTGACCTAAAGAGAGGTAAAGTAGTTTCAAAAAATTTATTAATTACATCTTCCAATGCAATAAAAAAATATTTTATCGAGAAGGGCTTTTTGGAGGCTGATGCTGAAATCACTTCGTTTCAAGACAGCTCTCTTTTGGATGCTGTAATCTTGAAAATTGATGTCAATCCTGGAGAGCGATTGAAAATCGAAGAGATTGTCTTCAAAGGGAACAAGTCTATTTCCGATAAGAAATTACGAAAAGTAATGGATGATACCCATCGTTATCGATGGTGGAATATATTCGGTATATCAAAACTTTTAAAGGAAAAACTAGAAAGTGACAAGAGTCTTATAGTCGAAGCATATAATGAGGCGGGGTTCAGAGATATGCGCATAAAATCTGATACTTTTTATAAAACCCCAGAGAATAAATTAATCATTGAATTTGAAATTCAAGAAGGGCGACCGTATCATTATAAATCAGTTTCATTTTATGGGAATAGTAAATACAGCACAGAAATTCTTCAAAGCATATTGAAAATAAAAGCTGGTGATCGTTTCAATTCCAAAGCGCTTTATTCAAGAGTGAATGGGGATCCAGATGGAAATGACATTTCTTCTCTATACTTAAACAATGGATATTTATTCGCCAATGTAATACCGGTTGAAGTTAAAGTTGAAAAAGACTCTATTGATTTAGAGATTCGAATCAGGGAAGGCAAACAAGCGACAGTGAGAAAAGTAATTGTAAATGGTAATGAAAGAACTAATGATCACGTGATTTATAGAGAAATAAGAACTCGACCGGGTGACTTATTTTCAAAATCAGATATCATGAGAACTGTAAGAGAGCTTGGACAACTTGGCTACTTTGATCCACGACAGATAACACCTGTCCCGATACCCGATCCTATTACTGGAACAGTAGACTTAGAATATACAGTAGTTGAACAATCGACGAGCCAATTAGAACTCCAAGGAGGCTGGGGGCGATTTACCGTAGTAGGAACATTGGGATTAAATTTTAATAATTTTTCTGCTAGAAATATTTTCAATAAACGTGCTTGGCAACCATTACCAACTGGAGACGGTCAAAATATAACGATAAGAGCACAGACTAACGGAACTTTCTATAGCTCATATAATTTCAGTTTTACGGAACCATGGTGGGGAGGGAAGAAACCAAATTCTGTGACTTTCTCTGCTTATCATAATACCATGAATTACAGTGGTCAGCAAACAGTTGACTCTTTAGCTCAAAAAATTGGAATTACCGGAGTAACACTTGGACAAGCTAGAAGATTAAAATGGCCTGATGATTATTTTACACTTTTTCAATCATTCGAATACCGAAGATTTAATATAAATAACTATCCCCTTGTTGGTGCCAGTTTTACCAATGGCATTGCGAATTCTGTAGCCTATACTTTCAACCTAAGAAGAGACAATAGAGATCTACCAATATTCCCAACCCGAGGCTCTAGTATTGGGTTTACATTAGAAGCGACACCTCCTGTATCACTATTAGATGGAAGAGATTACTCTAAACTCTCACCTACTGAAAAATTTCGATTTATCGAATACCATAAATGGAAATTTACGGGAGATTATTATGCCCAGATAGCCAAAAATTTTGTTATCAAATCATATTCTGAATTTGGGTTTCTCGGTTCCTATAATAAAGACTATGGTCTTCCTCCATTTGAAAGATATTATTTAGGCGGAGACGGCCTTCAGAATTTTGTTCTTGATGGACGAGAGGTTATTGGTTTAAGGGGGTATACCAACTTTAGTTTAACTCCTGATGGAGGCGGTGCATTATACAACAAATTCACAACAGAACTTCGGTATCTTTTATCGCCGAATCCTCAGGCTCAAATATTTGTTCTTGCCTTTGCGGAAGCTGGTAATAATTATGACAATTTTGCAGACTACAGGCCTTTTGAATTAAAACGTTCTAACGGAGTTGGTTTAAGGATATTTATGCCAATGTTTGGACTGTTAGGTGTAGACCTTGCATACGGTTACGATAACCTTCCAGGAACATCAGGACCCTCTGGATGGCAAACTCACTTTGTTCTAGGTCAGCAATTTTAATACAATGATTAGAAATCTTATTATAGTAATTGTACTTTTATTAACCTCATCAGGTTATGGACAAAGACTTGCATATGTTGACACTCACAAAATTCTAAACTCTATCCCTGAATACAAGCAATCTAAGCTAGAAATAAGTAGACTAAGTATTAAATGGGAAGATGAAATAGCGGCGTTATTTGCAAGTGTCAGCGAGCAAAAGAATCAACTAGAAGTGGAAAAAGTCCTTTTGACACCTGAAATGATATCCGAAAGAGAAAAAGCGATTAAAGCTTTAGATGACTCGGCAAGAATAAAACAAATTAAATATTTTGGCCCAGAAGGTTTGTTATTTAAGAAAAGAGAAGAAATGGTATCTCCTATCCAAGCTCTTATCGCAGGTGCAATAAAAGAAATAGCTCGCAAAAAGAAACTTGACTTTGTTTTTGATAAAGGTTCATCCTTAAGTGTTGTATATGCAAATGAATCGAATGATATTACTTCTGATATTCTTAAACAACTTGGTTACTGAATTACTACTTTTACATTATGAAAAAATCTATTATACTTTCCGCCATTCTGGCAATTTCCATTATACCAACCTTTGCTCAAAATGGGGTTGGCCATATAAATGTTGATAGCTTATTAGTTGAAATGCCTGATTATAAAGCAGTTATGACAACTCTTCAGGCAGAACAGGCTAAGTTTGAAGCGGAAGCAAAGGAAATGAATGCAGAATTAGAAAAAGGAGCTCAAACATTACAGGCGAATGCGGGCACATGGACCGAATTGAGACAGCGCCAAGAGCAATCCAGGCTGCAAGAGGCATACAACAACATTCAAGAGTATATGCAAAGTGCGCAGCAGCAACTTCAAGCAAAGGAAATCGAATTAATTACTCCTGTGCTAGAAAAACTGCAAAATGCAATTGACGAAGTGGCTCAAAGCATGAAACTGAATTATGTTCTAGATGCTTCTCAAAGTAAAGGAATGGTAATTTATTCAAAAGGCGGAACGAATTTAAAATCTGCTGTTAAAGAAAAATTAGGATTTTAATGAACTCTTCAAACGGTCCTATTGGACTGTTTGACTCAGGAGTTGGTGGGTTAACAGTCGCGAGGGCAATAGCCAGAAGACTACCTAAAGAAGATATTCTATACTTCGGGGATACGGCACACTTGCCATACGGAGAAAAATCTCCAGATTCGATAAGAAAATTCTCCCTTGAGATTGCTAATCATTTAATTAAAAAAGGGGCAAAAATTATTGTTATTGCATGTAATTCAGCATCTGCAATAGCATATGAGTTCCTCTCCGAAAAGCTTGATATACCGGTATTTAATGTTATTGATCCAATCATCCAAGAACTTGAAAAATGTAAATCTCAAAACATAGGAATTTGGGGAACTAGAGCTACAATTAATTCAAATGTTTACCAGAAAAAACTGAAAAAATCATTACCTAATGCAAAGGTTCGAAGCACTGCGACTCCATTATTAGTTCCCTTAATAGAGGAAAATCAATTAAAAGGTAATATCACAGAATCATTAATTAAATACTACTTAGACAAGTCAGAAGTAAATGATGTGCACCATCTTGTTCTTGCATGTACTCATTATCCATTGATCGCCTCTCAAATTAGCAAACAATTGAAAAGTCGGGTAAAACTTTTAAGGACACCTTCAATTGTAGCAGAACATCTAGAGATTGAGTTAAAAAAAATGGAATTATTAAAGAAAGATAATTCTTCAATTAATTACCACTTTACTGTTTCTGATATTACCCCTACTTTCAAAAAAATTGGAAAAATATTCTTTGGTGCTGGCATTAATTTTGAAGAAGAAAATATTTGGGAATCAAATAGCATCTGAGACAATTTTTGCACTAAGTAAACATAAAGGGATTCCCCCTCCAGGATGAGCCGAACCTCCACAAAAATAAAGATTCCTTAAAGCTCTTTGATTAGGGTGTCTTAAGAAAGCCGAAAATGCAGAATTGCTACTGGATCCATACAAAGAGCCTTTCTCACTGCTGGTTTTAGACTGTATTTTAATTGGATCAAGATATTCTTCGCATTCAATCAATGAAGAAATATCATGCCCTAATATTCTTTTAATTTTATCTAAGATCAAATTTTTCGCCCGCAACCTAATTGATTTCCAATCTTGGCCACAATCGCTAGGAACATTTATCATAACAAACCAATTTTCTGAATTCTTAGGGGCATCTTGTATTATGTTCTTTGATGTGATATTGATATAAACGGTTGGGTCAGATGAGAGATTATACGATTTAAATAAGCTATCGAATTCCTCTTTATAGTCTTTACTAAATAAAATGTTGTGTAAATCCAATTCTGGAAAATTCGATTTTATACCCCAATAAAAAATTAGCGCTGAAGAACTCCGTTCTTGTGTCAAAATTTTAACGGGCTCTTTTAAATGAGGAAGTAATTTTTGATAAGTTGGGGTAATATCCATGTTGCTTACGACAATATCCGAGCTAAAAACAAGTTCTTTATTCCCTCTTTTAACAATAATACCTTGAGCCTCTTTTCTATCTGATATTATCTTCAATACCTTTTCATTGAAATGAAAGTTAACTCCCTGACGTGTGGCAAGATTAACCAGGCTATTTGTTATATCAATCATACCTTTTTCAGGAAGAAATGTTCCAAAACCAAATTCTAAATGAGGTATCATACATAGAGTTCCAGGCGCGCGAAAAGGACTAGATCCATTAAAAGTAGCATACCTATCAAAAATCTGAATCATATGAGCGGTTCTAAATCGTCGGCTATGCACACTGTGCATCGAGGAGAATAATTTTAAAGAGGGAATTGCTAGAATAGTTCTAAAGATGGAGAATCTTAAATATGTCTTCAGCCTATGTAGAGACCTCTTCAAAAAGAATTCAGAAGTAGACTCATACTGTTTTTTAGCTAGTTTTAAATGTGATCGAATTGCTTCACCGGACTCCCCTAGCTTCGTTTCGGCTTCTCTTGTAAACTTATCTATGTCAGAATATGCAGTCAACGACTTCCCATCTTCCCAAAAATACCGACACGATTCATCTTTCTTTATATAATTAAAATATTCTCTCGGGTTCTCACCACATAATTCAAATAATTCATCAACATTTTGAGGTAGCGTAAATAAACTTGGGCCCGCATCAAATCGATATTTACCTAATTTGATTTGACTAAGCTTACCACCGGGGTATTCGTTGCTCTCATGCACATGGACCTCAAATCCTTTTTTTGCTAATCTTATTGAGGCAGCGATTCCAGCGATCCCTGAACCGATAATTCGAACTACTTTTTTTTCCATTCTATTAGAGCCTTACGAACACTTCCATTTTTTTTTAAGAGCTCCAGAGAGTCTTTTTCATTAATTCCCTCCAATTTATTGAGCATTTTTACACCTCTTTTTAAAAGCTTTTCATTTGTCAATTGCATGTCAATCATCATATTACCTTCAACATGACCAAGTTTTATCATTAAAGATGTGGATAGCATATTCAATACCATTTTTTGGGCAGTCCCAGACTTCATTCTTGTACTTCCAGTCAGAAATTCCGGCCCAACAGTAATTTCTATTGGATGATCTACCTGTTTTGATATTGGCGAATCTTCATTACAAACTATGCATGCCGTCAAACATCCAAAATTCTTAGCAGCCTTTAATCCTCCCAATACATATGGTGTTTTGCCACTAGCAGCGAGACCAATTACTGAATCATATTTATTCACTTTACAATTTTCTAAATCAATCCATGCTTGATTTAGGTCATCTTCAGCATTTTCAACAGCCTTTCGAATTGCTTGGTCTCCACCAGCAATTATTCCATGAACCAAACCATGATCAACTCCAAAAGTTGGCGGGCACTCTGATGCATCTAATATCCCTAGTCTTCCTGAAGTGCCTGAGCCAATATAAAATAGCCTACCACCTTCTAACATTTTTTTAAAAACTGCATCAACTAACAATTCAATTTTGGGAATTTCTTTTTTTACCGCTCCTGATACTTTATGATCTTCATTATTTATATTAATCAATAACGAATTCGTATTCATAATCTCTAAATTCTCATAAAATGAGTCTGACTCGGTAATCATATTCAATCTTTTATTTTTTTTAATACCGCAACATAATAACCATCAGAGTCCTTATTAACAGGCGATAATCTTTTTTGTTCTTGTAATTCAAATACAGTCTTATTTCGATTCAAAAACTTATAAATCTGATCCTCATTTTCTGAGGGAAGGATGCTGCACGTGGCATAAATAAGAATTCCACCTGGCTTTAACAAAGACGAATAGGTATCTAAAATTTCTTGCTGTAATTGAATGGTATCTGCTAAAATTTTTGAGTTCAATTTCCATTTAATATCCACATCTCTACGAATTACTCCTGTCCCGCTACAAGGGACGTCTAATAACAATTTAGATGACCAATTTGAAATTTTCTGTAGGTCTTTTTTATCCTTATAATGAAGTGTTTTTATACAAGTGACACCGGCACGATTTGCCCGAGATTCAAGCTCTTTAAGTTTTTTTCTATTAGTGTCAATACATAATATTTCGCCCCTATTATTAATCTTTGCCGCCAGAGATAAAGCCTTACCTCCTGCACCTGAGCAACAATCTATAATTTTATCCCCTTCAACAGGATTAAGAAAATTAGGTATGAGTTGAGATCCACCATCTTGAATTTCAAAAAGTCCAGATTTAAAACTAGTTAGATTTTTTAAATTCTTTCTTTTTTTTAGCACAATAGCCTCTGCAGAAATTTGAGTTTCCCTTGATTCGATCCCTTCCGCTGATAAAATTTTTAATAACTCATCCTTGGTTGTTTTCAAAGTATTTGCTCTAAGAATAACATTCGCCTCTTGGTTTAAAGCCTGAGAAATAGATACCCATTCTTTTCCCAATTCTTTTTCGGCAATTTTATCAAACCACGGTGCATAACTCTGAGCAATACCTATAGATAGATCTTTTGGAGTACTAAGAGTCTCCTCAATAGCCCAACTCCGGTAAACTTCGAAAAGTTCATTTAATTTATCTTTTGATAAGCTTGACTCCTCACCTTTTAAAAACCATAACAACCTCCACCAGCGTATCATTTCGTATGAATGTTTTGCAACAAATGCTCTGTCCCTTGAGCCCCATTTTTTTTTTGATTTGAGTTGATTTTCTATAATCCTGTGAGCATAAATCTTTGAGCTAAAAGACTCTTTTAAGATTTCCAAAATACCATTAAGAAGGTTACTATGTATTCTCAAAGGTTCCATGTTTCGGGATTTTGCAATCGATATAAATCAGAATAAATACCCTTTGAATTCAATAGCTCTGAATGATTCCCTTGCTGAACCATATGACCCTTATCAAATACTAATATTCTATCTGCTAAATGAACAGCACTGAGTCTTTGTGTTATAATTATGGTAGTCACTGTTTCCAATTCACTTTTTAAAGCTGAAAGAATTTTTGACTCAGTATCTGTATCTACGGCACTTAATGCATCATCAAACAATACAATTCTAGGTTTCTTGATCAATGCTCTTGCAATGCTGAGCCGTTGTTTTTGACCACCTGATAGCGTAACTCCACGCTCGCCAACAAGAGTATCATAGCCTTCTGAAAACCCACTTATATCTGAAGAAAGACTGGCTAAATCAGCAAAAAATTTAACCTGATCTAATGAAGCCTCATGACATCCGAATGAAATATTATCGGCTATACTATCGCTAAACAAAAATGGATCTTGTGGGACTGTTCCTATTTGACTACGAAGTTTCTTAAGTGATATATTTTTTATTTCAATGTCATCAATAAAAATCTCTCCTTCTGTGGGTTCTATCATACGATTCATCAGTGATGCAAAAGTGGTTTTACCCGAGCCTGTTTTTCCAACAATAACAATTGTCTCTCCAGCTTTTATTTTCAGATTCAAATCAATAATGGCTTTTTTACCATTTTCAGGATATATGAACGAAACATTTTTGAAATTTATAAATCCACGAATTTCATCTGGATGGACGACATTTTCATGATCCCTAATTTTAGGTTTTGTTTTTAAAAAATCATTAATTCTCTCCATTGAAGCCTCTGCTCTTTGAACCATACTCATTACCCAGCCAATACTTGCTACAGGCCATGTCAAAAGGTTAACATAATAAATAAATTCTGCAATAACTCCTGGGCTGAGTCTTCCTCCAATAACTCCTTCACCCCCAATCCAAACAGCAATAAGGGTGCTCAATCCTACTAAAAGAAGAAGTAAGGGCATAAACAAAGCGTTTACTCGGTATAATCGTTCATTTTTTTTAAATGAAGTATTAGCACTAATCGCATAACGCTCAGTTTGTTCTTTTTCCAGGCCAAAGGATTTCAAAACCCTTAAACCAGAAAAAGTTTCTTGAGCCAATGTGCTTATAGCTGACTGCTGTTCCTGTAATTCGTGACTTCTACGATTTATTAAGCCTGAGACTTTATAAATACTCCAAACTAAAATCGGCATTGGAGCCAGTGTTAAAAGAGAAAGCTTTAAATCCACTGAAAACATAAAAACAAGAGTAATAATGGCAGCAAAAGCAGTATTAATAGTATACATCAAAGAAGGGCCCAGATACATTCGAACTTTGCTCACATCTTCCGAAATTCTATTCATTAAATCCCCGGTGCTATTATTTTTCAAAAACGAACTATCCAACTTTTGATAGTGATCATAGATATCATTTTTTAAATCGTATTCAATATGCCTTGACATTACAATTAATGTTTGGCGCATCAAAAAAGTAAAAAAACCTTTTAATATACTCATCGCAAGAATGAGCAATCCGTATCTTATTAAAGATTTTCGCAAGCCTGTGTTTAGCTTACTTGATTCATTTGAAATTGCATTAGCAACCTGATCAAAAGCCTCCCTTACATAGATAGCGGGATAAACTGAGAAGCTTGCTGATAAAACAACAAAAAAAATCCCACTTAATAAAAGCCATTTATACTTCCAAAAATAAGAGTTTAAAGTCCACAAGGATTTCATCTCCTAAAGGTAATACAAGGCATTTTGAGATTATATTAATACGAATCAAATTAACATAAATTCAGTATTAAAAAATAATTATTGACTTTTTTAAGTCTGCAGAATTCCTGGATTGTATGGTCTTTGAATAGGCGCGTTATTAGCAGCTTCTATTCCTTGAGATATTACCGATCGAGTATCAGCAGGGTCTATAACAGAATCAACCCACATCTGCGATGCTGCATAATAAGGTGACATATGTTTTTTATATTTCTTATGAATATTCGCCAACATAGTTTTTTCATCTTCAGCAGACAATTCTTTAGATCGAGATTTTTCGATTTGAAGAAGAACTTTTGCTGCCTGATCTCCCCCCATCACAGCTATTTTAGCTGTTGGCCATGCCACGATAAGTCGTGGATCGTAGGCTTTTCCACACATTGCGTAATTTCCAGCTCCAAAAGAGTGACCAACAATAATTGTGAATTTTGGTACAACGGAATTTGCAACCGCATTCACTAGCTTAGCTCCGTCTTTTATTATACCNCCATGTTCTGCTTTTGATCCAACCATGAAACCCGTGACATCCTGAAAAAATACCAGTGGTATGTTTTTTTGATTACAATTTGCAATAAAACGGGCTCCCTTGTCTGCTGAGTCTGAGTAAATCACACCTCCAATTTGCATCTCGCCTTTTGCATTTTTTATTATTTGACGGTCATTTGCAACTATCCCAACTGACCAGCCATCTATTCGAGCATATGCAGTGATCAATGTTTTTCCAAAATCTTTTTTGTATTCTATAAAAGAATTTGCATCTACGATACATTCCAATAAAGAATGCATTGAATATTGCTCAGACCCTGATGGAATTCGTTCATACAGTTTGTCTTGATTCAAAGGATCTAATGATGCATTTCTGCTAAAACCTGCTTTGGATGTTTCGCCCAACTTGTCCACAATCCCGCGTAAGGTTGATATTGCTTCCTCATCGTTTTTCACCTTATGATCAATAACACCTGATATCTGTGTTTGAGATATTGCACCACCTAAAGTTTCATTATCAATATCTTCACCGATAGCTGCCTTCACCAGATAGCTGCCTGCTAAAAAAATACTTCCTGTTTCCTCAACAATAATGGACTCGTCACTCATTATTGGTAAATAGGCACCACCGGCCACACAGGGACCCATTACTGCCGATAATTGAGGAATACCATGGCTACTCATAACGGCATTATTTCTAAAAATCCTTCCAAAGTGCTCTTTATCAGGAAATATTTCATCTTGCATGGGCAAGAATACGCCTGCTGAATCCACTAAATAAAGAATTGGTATTCTGTTTTCCATCGCCAATTCCTGGGCACGAAGATTTTTTTTAGCCGTCATTGGAAACCATGCCCCTGCCTTTACGGTAGGATCATTAGCAACTATTATGCACATGCGGTCTCTTACTTTTCCCATTACAACCACCACTCCCGCAGCGGGAGCTCCTCCATAATTTTCATACATACCTTCCGCTGAAAATGCACCGATTTCAAAAGAACGAGTATTTAAATCTAAAAGCAATTTCACCCTTTCGCGTGCGCTTAATTTCCCTTGACTAGAGAGCTTTTCTAATTTTTTTTTACCACCGCCTTTATGAATTATTCCCAGACGTCTATTTGTCTCTGCAATCAGCATTTTTATTTCATCGACGTTTTTATTTCTTTTTATTGACATATCTATAATTTAAAATTGCTAATATGATAAAGATTCTTCTTTCAAAGGTTTATTACTCAAAATCCATTCTGCTGATTTTATCCAAATTTTATCTTGAGGGGAAGGGTCAGATAAAAAAAGTATAAGCCTTAATCCATTATCTATTTTTTGAAGAAAAAGAGCATCTGAAATTTTATCTCCCAATAAATCACCATACCAAAAAAGTTCAGGGACACAATTATTTATAGTGTCGACTAAGCTTGGTCCAATATCCTGAGAAAGATCATTATTCTCCTCTCCGTCTGGGCTAATAGTAACAATTAATGAATAATTTTCAATACTGCCACAAATACCATTAGATAAGACGGCTCCCATTGCATTAAGTGTGAGTCTGTCAGCATTATTATTTTGAAAAAACGTAAAACTTTTACCTGGATAAAATGAGGGAATACTGGGATCATTTACACCAATATAACCTGTATCAATTGCAATAGGACAGCCGAATAAAAAATGACTTCCAAAATCCCTATTATGCCTTATATCAAATTCTAATTCCCCTGGATTCAGTGGGAATTGACTTAAGATTATTTGAGGGTTAACATTAAATATCTTAGTGATTCCCTCATCTGAAATAACAATTGCGTACCACCTCAAAGAAAGATCAATTTCACTAATATTTCCAAAATAATTATATGCCTCGGTTATAATTTGATACTGATTCGACTCTATTAATTTCATTCTCTTTCTCTCATCTCCTGCTATTCCACCTTCCTCTAACCAAAGTATTAAGGAATCTCGGAAATATCCCGACTGTTTGCCATGGATAATTTTTATGAGGCTATCACTAGGCCATTTATATTTATTTGAAATTAATATTAATCGTAATAACTGATATTCAGAAAGTTGATACCATTTTTCCTCAGTTTCAGATAAAATAGACTTTATCTGCACAGAATCGATGTCTAAATTTTTATAAATAGAGAATTTCTGATTTATAATCGAATCAATTCTGAATATTGAATCTTCAACGAGTTTCGAACCGTTCGAGGAATATGTATTAACCAAACTATCCAATTGCCCAAATAGAGCTTGAGAGATCAGGAATATTGATAATATTATAATCCTCCGCATCAATAATTTTTCTTTTTGCTCTTTCTAAGCCTTTCCCAAACAAAGTAAGAGACAAGCATTATCAGAAAAGGAATAAAATAACTAGTTGGTTCGCCTCTACCGTGAATTACAGTAAATAAACGCTCTTTTCTAATTGAATTCAAGAATCCGTCAACAAAACCATCTTTAGACATAAAAATAAAAACAGGTTTTCCTAATATATGATCCTCGGGTACTAAACCCCAATAACGACTATCCCATGAATTATGTCGATTATCTCCCATCATCCAGTAATAATCTAATGAAAACGTATATGAAGATGATGGCTCTCCATCTATAAAATATTCATCTCCTTCAATGATTAATTCGTGGCCTTCATAAACATTTATTGCTCTTCCATATTTTAAAACATTCTCATAATTCAAATCCATAACCTGACCAGCTTTTGGAACCCAAAAAGGGCCATAGTTATCTCTAGACCATTTAAAAAAAATAGTGTCGTTATGTCCATCAGGATTTGGATATGTCAGCATAGGTCTGATATAATTTTCGTTATACCATTTTATCGCTTCCGGTGTCCCCTCTGAAAAAATATTATCTCCAGGCGTATTCAAACAAATGACAGTGTCAATATTATTTTGACCCTGAAATCTAGGGAGTGCATCCGTTGAAATAGTAACAATATATTCATTACTGGTTACTTGAATAACATCACTCAAATTTTGATTTGAAACTATCCGGTTATCCAAATAATTTATATCAAAATCTCGTTTCAATTGACGAGGATTAAAGCCTCGCCCATTCGTTTTTACATAATAACTCCATTGAGGATTGGCTCTCTCTGGAAATTCTTGGAATATATTGTTTATTAAAATCTTACGATCGATAATTGAAATTGTATCGCCAGGAGTAGCCACGCAACGCTTTACGTAGTTATCCTTTTTATCAACTGGCCTTCCAGGATCTACCGGTACATTGAATACCACAGCATCCCCTTTCTTAATAGAGCTAAATGCGGGTAATCTCAAGTAGGGAAACTTCACCCAATTGAAATAACTCGGTACATCAGTATAAGGGATAAGATTGTGCATCAGAGGAATACTTAAAGGAGTATTTGGAATTCTTAATCCGTAATGAAGTTTGCTTACAAATAAATAGTCCCCGACCATTAATGACTTTTCCATAGAACCTGTAGGTATATTGTAAGCCTCAAAAGTTGTCATACGAACCGCACCTGCTGCCACAATAGCAAAAAAGATATGATTCCAAACTAAAGGCAATTTTCGACGAATTGCTTGATTATCCCGGGGAAATACCTTCAACTCTTTTGAATAATTCAGATAACCCATATAAATCCCAGCAGATGGGACTGTTAGGAATATATGTTTATTATCTCTGAATCCAAAAACATGAAGTAATTCATAAGATAAAATAATAGACATCACGTTGTCAATTACTGGGATATAGCATAATATTGACCACCAGCGAGGTCTTTCCACGATTTTCAATAGAATTATTGTACGATAAACTGGAACCCATGCTTCCCACGAAGCCCTTCCTGCAGATTCAAAAAACTTCCATGTAATAATTGAACTCCAGAGATTGATTAAAACATAATAGATTAATACTTCAAGCATCATATTTATTTTTAAGAGTATTTCCGTAACTAACAAAAATACCATTAATCTGCTGTGCAAAGAGAAACGTATTCAATACCTTTACGTAATGGAAAAAGACCGCA
Organism: Owenweeksia sp. TMED14; assembly: GCA_002167805.1. Classification (GTDB taxonomy): domain Bacteria; phylum Bacteroidota; class Bacteroidia; order Flavobacteriales; family Schleiferiaceae; genus TMED14. Next base: position 45,343 of record NHBT01000014.1, read on the forward strand.
TACCGGTAAGTATTTATGCTGAAATGACGCCGAACCCAGCTGTAATGAAGTTTGTTTCAAACAAGCGAATGATTGACTTAGAACATGTTGAATATCATAATATTGAAGAAGCGCGAAACTCTCCTCTAGCAAAAAAATTATTCCATTTCCCATTTGTAAAAGAAGTTTTTATCTCGAGCAATTTTGTAGCCGTAAACAAATACAATGTAGTTGAATGGGAAACTGTTACCTCGGAGATTAGAGAATTAGTTTTAGAATTTCTTCAGTCTGGTCAGCCAGTAATTGAAAAAACTGTTTCTATTGATGTTAAGGAAGTCCTTGATAAAGCAAAAAAGATAGAAAGTCCCAAGAAAATGAGTGAGATAGAAGAGCGTATTGTTGATATTTTAGAGGAATATGTAAAGCCAGCCGTGCAACAAGATGGAGGGAATATATCTTTTGTCAGTTATAAAAACAAAATAGTGAATGTCCAACTTCAAGGAGCATGTTCTGGCTGCCCCAGCAGCACCCTCACATTACAATCAGGAATAAAAAGTATTTTACAACGAATGCTTCCAACTTTAATTGAAGATGTCATCCCAGTTTAAAAAAAGAAAATTATGAGAGATAATCTTTATGTATCATAATAAATGGCAACAATTTTAAATTTAAATGGTAACACCCCTAATATTCCTGAAGACTGCTTTATAGCGCCTTCAGCGACTATTGTTGGTGAGGTTTTAATGGGAAATGAATGTTCAATTTGGTTTAATGCTGTAATTCGAGGTGATGTCAATTCCATAAAAATTGGACGTTGTGTAAATATTCAAGATAATGTAGTGGTGCACTGCACCTATAAAAAATACTCAACAACTATTGGAAATCATGTTAGTATTGGTCATAACGCCATTATCCATGGATGTAAGATCCACGATAACGTTTTGATTGGAATGGGTAGTGTTGTTATGGATGGTTGTATCGTTGAATCCAATAGTATTATTGCGGCTGGGTCTGTATTGACGCAAGGAACGTTTGTTGCCGAAGGTTCAGTTTTTGCTGGCATACCAGCAAAAAAAATTAAAGATATAAATCCAGAACTCTCGAAAAACGAAATCAATAGAATTGCAAAAAATTATATCTTATATAGCTCCTGGTATGAAAAATAATTTTTCAAAAACGAGAAAATAATTATTTATAACACATGTACTCAATTAATCCAACGAAAACAAAAGCCTGGAAAGCACTTTTAGAACACCGCAAGGATATCGAAAAGATACATTTAAGAGATTGGATGAAAGATGATAATAGGTTTAGCACAATGCATGTGAAAATTAAAAGTGTATTACTTTTTGACTTTTCAAAACATCGCATAAATGAAAAAACAGTCAAACTTTTAGAAGATCTATTTAATGAATGCAAAGTTCAGAGCTCATTGGAAGACCAGCTTAGTGGTGGTAAAATAAATGTAACAGAAGACCGATCAGTTTTACATTCAGTCTTAAGAGACCCAGACATTGAGCCATTAATAATAGAGGGGCAAGATGTTCGAGAGATTTCAAAAATCGAAACTCAAAGAATGTACAAGTTTGCTGAAAAAGTTCGAAATGGCTCTATTCATGGCTATACTGGAAAAAAATTTAAAAATATTGTTAACATTGGTATTGGAGGTTCTGACCTAGGTCCTAAAATGGCTGTTAATGCTCTTAAACCTTATTCTAAAAAAGGATTAAAATTTTACTTTGTCTCAAATATTGATGGCTCTGACTTGAACGAATGTCTTCTTCAAGTTGATCCACAAGAGACACTATTCATCGTCGCATCTAAGACTTTTACTACTCAGGAAACGATGACTAATGCAGAAGTGGCAAAAAAATGGATGATTCAAAATATGGGAGACGTTGATTCGATTAAGAAACATTTTATTGCAATTAGTACAAACCATGAAAATGTTTCAAAATTTGGAATAAAAAAAGAAAATATATTCAGATTTTGGGATTGGGTAGGTGGAAGATATTCTATTTGGAGTACTATTGGTATGGCTCTTTGTATATCTATCGGCTCAGATAATTTCAAGAAATTCCTAAATGGAGCAAACCTAGTTGATAAGCATACCAGAGAAAAGCCTTTCAAAGAGAATATCCCTCAAATAATGGCAGCGTTAGGTATTTGGTATCGAAATTTTTTAAATGCCACCACATATGCAGTCCTACCTTATGACCAAAATTTAGATCGTTTTCCTGCATATTTGCAGCAAGCAGATATGGAAAGTAATGGCAAGTCCATGGACAGAGATGGGAATCATGTTAACTATTCCACAGGCCCAATAATTTGGGGAGAACCCGGAACAAACGGGCAGCATGCATTTTATCAACTAATCCATCAAGGAACAGAGCTAATTCCAACAGATTTTATAGCAAGTATTTTTATAAAACATCCATACAAGGATAATCATGAAAAACTTCTAAGTAACTTTCTAGCACAAACAAAAGCATTGGCATTAGGTAGAAAAAATGCAGATTCTCCATTCAGAAAATTTGAAGGGAACCAACCATCATCTTCCTTAATATTCAATAAAATGAATCCATTTTCTTTAGGAGCACTAATTTCCCTTTATGAACACAAAATATTTTATCAAGGAGTTATTTGGAACATTTTTAGCTATGATCAATGGGGGGTTGAATTAGGAAAAGAAATGGCTAAGACGATTTTGCCTGAAATTCAAGGGGCTGGTATCGATGAAACTCATGATCCATCAACTAANGGATTATTAAATCACATACGGGATTTATCTAGCAGAGCAGATAATAATTGAGCATCTTCGTCTGATAATTTCTGTGGCATTTTGTCTTTATAAAACTTATCAATTACTCTTATTTGACCCAAAAGCTCTAACCCTCTCAAGGTTAAATAAATTTCCGAAATTCGCTTATCCTCTCTATTCTGACGTCTTTCAATTAGTCCTAGTTTTTCAATTCGGTTGATCAAACGGGAAACATCACTCTTTCTATCAATTAATTTGTTTTGAATAAAAACTGAGGATATACCCTTTGGGTGAGAGGCACGTAATATTCTCAGAACATTGTATTGCTGAAAGCTAATTTTATATGGTTTTAGAAGAGAAGACATGTTTTCTTTGAAAACGTGATAAGTAAATAATATGTTTATCACTGCCTTATGCTGATCATTATGCCATTTTTTTTGTTGTACCTCCTCTTCAATGCTCTTCATCCCTCAAAAAAAATTATACTTTCATGATGTCTGTCTCTTTTTGCAAGACCTTATTTTCAATGGTTTCATTAAAGGATTCAACTATTTTCTGAATGTCTGCTTCTAGCGTCTTGCAATTATCCTCACTTAGACCATTTTTTTCCATTTTTTTGACTTCGTCCATGCCAGATTTTCTAACAGCTCGAACCCCAACTTTCGCTTCTTCTCCCTCTGATTTTGCCAAGCGAACTAATTCTTTTCTTCGTTCCTCTGTGAGTGGAGGAATGTTTAATATCACTATTTCTCCATTATTTTGAGGGTTAAGTCCAATATTTGCATTCAAAATAGCCTTCTCTACCTCTTCGATCATTTGCTTTTCAAATGGCTGTACAAAAATTGTGCGAGCATCAGGAGTGGAAATATTAGCTACCTGTGAGAGCTTTACGACACTTCCATAATATTCAATATTGACACCCTCCAACATCGCAGGATTCGCTCGACCAGCTCTTAATTTCAACAATGCTTTATCTAAAAAAGAAACAGATTTCCCCATATCTTCCTCTAAAGTCATTAATAAGATTTCAATTTCCTCTTCCATATCATTGCTTTAAACCTATTGAGTAACTAATGTACCAACATCATCACCTTTGATTATTTTTATCAGATTTCCCGGTTTATTCATGTCAAAGACTACAATTGGCAATTTATTTTCTTTACTCAATGTAAACGCTGTCATATCCATTACGTTCAAACCTTTATTCAAAACTTCTTGGAAAGAAATTTTTTCATACTTTTTTGCAGCAGAATTTTTTTCAGGGTCGGAGTCATAAATTCCATCTACACGCGTGCCTTTCAAAATAACATCCGCTTCGATTTCAATTGCGCGGAGAGTTGCACCCGTATCCGTTGTGAAATATGGATTCCCTGTTCCTGCGGCAAATATTACTACCCTTCCTTTTTCTAAATGTCGAATAGCTCTTCTACGAATAAATGGTTCACATATTTTATCCATTTCAATAGCAGAGGATAATCTTGTTTGCACGCCTGATGATTCAAGAGAAGATTGCAATGCTAGACCGTTTATAACTGTTGCCAACATACCCATATGATCAGCTTGCACGCGATCCATATCCTGACCTGCAGGACTTAATCCTCGGAAAATATTTCCTCCGCCAATTACTATACCCATTTCTATACCTTCAGCAATTACAGCTTTAATTTCTTCAGCATACTGAGCTATCCTAGCGGAATCAAGTCCAAATGGTTTTTCTCCCATTAGAGCCTCACCGCTGAGTTTTAGAAGTATTCTTTTATATTTCATAACAATGTATTCCTTCAAAGATAGGATTGAAATTGGATCATTAGCTATGAAAAAGCCGTATGAAAGATATCTCCTCCATACGGCTTCATTTAAATTTTCATAAAATTTGTTTTAGACGCCTAAACCTACTCTTCGATAACCAGTAACCTCTGCACCTTCTGCTACACTTTTCACATAAGCCTCTACAGTCTGCTTATTATCTTTTATATACACTTGCCCAACTAAAGTGTTCTCTTTAAAAAACTTGCCTAATTTTCCTTGAGCAATTCTGTCGACCATTTCCTCTGGTTTCCCTTCTTGACGAATTTGCTCCCTAGCAACCTCAAGTTCACGCTCAATAACATCAGCAGGCACAAAATCTTTATTCAAAGCGACTGGATTCATGGCTGCCACTTGCATAGCAATGTTTTTGGCCGCATCAGGAGAATTTACATTCAAAGATGCCAAAGTAGCTAACTTATTTCCGGCATGAATATATGCAGAAACGCAATCACCTTCTAGTTTTTCATAAAATGTAAGCTCCAGCTTTTCTCCTATTACTCCAGTTTGTTCAGTTAACTTCTCTGCAACAGTCAGTCCTGAATCAAATTTTAATTCCAAAAGCGCATTTCTATCAACAGGGAAATAGTTGAGTGCAATATCCGCTAAACTCTGAGCTAGTGAAATAAAACTCTCATTCTTAGCAACAAAATCCGTTTCACAATTCAAGCTTACAATGACCCCTTTTGTGGCACCTGTATTTGTCAGAGAGATCACTGCACCTTCAGTAGCATCTCGATCTGCCCGTTTTGCAGCGACTTTTTGTCCCCGCTTTCTTAAAACATCAATAGCTTCTTCAAAATTCCCATCAGCTTCAGTCAATGCTTTTTTACAATCCATCATACCAGCTCCAGTTGCCTTTCGGAGCTTATTTACGTCTGCAGCAGTTATAGCCATTTTATATATTTTAAATGTGTTGATTTAATTAACAGAAGAAGATAATTTTAATGGAATTCATTCAGCCTCTTTTTCTGATGAAGATTCTTTTTTGACATCCTCGCCCAATTTAGCTGAAGCTTTATCTAATTTTTCTTGACCGGCTTTTTCTTTTTCAACTTTACGCTGAGCAAGAGCATCTTTGACCCCAATTGAAATATATTCCATTACAAGGGAAATCGATTTTTGAGCATCGTCATTTGAAGGAATTACATAATCAACTAATTGAGGGTTGGAATTTGTATCTACCAATGCAAAAACAGGAATACCTAATGTGCGTGCCTCTTCAACTGCAATGTGCTCACGTAAGATGTCAACAACAAATAAAGCTGCCGGAAGTCTACTCATGTCAGAAATTGAACCCAAGTTCTTTTCCAATTTTGCACGCTGACGATCAACTTGAAGGCGCTCTCTTTTTGAAAGAGTCATAAAGCGGCCGTCCTCTTTCATTTTATCAATATTTGTCATCTTCTTTATCGCCTTTCTTATGGTAACAAAATTCGTTAACATACCTCCTGGCCATCTCTCAGTAATATATGGCATGTTTAAGGACTTAGCGGCTTCAGCTACGATTTCTTTACCCTGTTTTTTTGTTGCCACAAAAAGAATTTTTCTTCCTGAGCTTGCAATTTTGGAAAGAGCATCGGAGGCTATTTTCATTTTTTNCTGGGTCTTCTGAAGGTCGATGATATGGATACCATTGCGTTCCATAAATATATAAGGAGCCATATTTGGATTCCACTTTCGTGTTAGGTGTCCGAAGTGGACACCAGCATCAAGTAATTTTTGAATTTCGGGCGTATTTGCCATTTTTATTTGGGTTTACATTCACTAAAAAAAACAACCATCTAGTAGCGCCGAAGCGGTCTGAACAGTTTGGATACTAAACCAAAAACTCAAACGAATTAACGCTTAGAGAATTGGAAACGTTTACGAGCCTTTTTCTGGCCAAATTTCTTACGCTCAACCATACGAGGATCTCTTGTCATTAAACCATCTGGTTTCAGATTTGCTCTAAAATCAGGGTTCAAAATTGATAATGCTCTTGATATTCCTAACCTAATAGCTTCCGCTTGGCCTGTCATACCACCACCAACAACTGATACTTTAACGTCATACTTTCCTAAAGTATCAGTTAGAGCAAAAGGCTGATTCACTTTGTATTGTAGCATAGCCGTTGCAAAATAATTTGACAAATCACGGTTATTTACTAAAACCTTTCCTTTCCCTTTTTTAAGATAAACTCTTGCAATAGAGGTTTTTCTTCGGCCGATAGCATGTGTTGTGGACATAAAAAAATGTTATGCGTTAATTGATACTGGTTTTTGAGCTTCATGCGAATGTTCATTACCCGCAAAAACATACATGTTCCTAAATAAAGCACGACCAAGGCGGTTTTTCGGTAACATTCCTCGAACAGCTTGTTCTAAAACCCTTTCTGGGACCTTAGCCATTTCTTGGGAGGGAGTACTAAAGCGCTGTCCAGAGGGATATCCCGTATATCTCACATATTGTTTCGTGTCCATCTTTGAACCTGATAAAGAAACTTTTGATGCGTTTATAACGACTACATTGTCACCACAGTCTACATGTGGGGTAAAATTGGTTTTATGTTTACCTCTTAGGCGAACAGCAATCAACGAGGCCACACGACCAAGGGATTTACCATCACAATCTATGATAATCCACGATTTATTTGCAGTTGCCTTGTTGGCAGAAATTGTTTTGTAACTAATTGTATCCACTTCTGAGCAATTATTTTGGGGCTGCGAAGATAAACATAATTATTGCAATATGCCAAGCTTCTTGCAACCATCTAAAAAAAGTATATTGCATACAAACTAAAATGAATTTCATGAATATGAAAAAAAATTGCATTCTTTTAGCAATATTATTTTTGAATAGCTACCAAACAAGTCTAATAGCTCAAAATATTTTGCAGTGTGCTACTGATGAAAACATAGCAAATAAAGTAGCCCGAAATCCAGAATTAACGCAAAAATTAATGGATTCCGAAAATCTCATACAGGATTTCATTTTCAATACCTCTAGTGCGAATGCCGAACAAGTCCAAAAAATTCCAGTAGTAGTTCATATTATCTACTCCAACCAAAATGATAACATCAGTGATGCCCAAGTTTTTGATGCAATTCAAATATTAAACGAAGATTCTAGAAGAACAAACTCTGATGCCTCAAATCTTCGAAGCATTTTTAGTTCTGTGGCAGCTGATATGGAAGTTGAATTTGTTCTTGCAAAAAAAGACCCCAATGGGTATTGTACAAATGGGATAACAAGAACTCAGAGTAATTTAAGTCTAAATGCCAATGATAATGTCAAGTCTATAATAAACTGGGATAANAAAAAATATATGAATATTTGGGTTGTCCGAAGTATTAATATTCCTGGATCATCTCTTGGGCCTGGTTCCATTATAAGAGGATATTCAGCATTCCCCTATAACAATATTCCAGCGACAGATGATGGCATTGTAATCAGGCACGCAAACTTTGGAAGTATAGGAACCTCTCAAGGAAGTCGATTTCGAACTCTTACTCATGAAGTTGGTCATTTTTTAAATTTGAAACACACATTTCAAAATGGATGCTCGGGGGGTGATAATTGTCCTGATACTCCTCCAGTTGCAAATTCAAATACCGGCTGTAATATTAATCAAAATTCATGCACATTTGAAAACCCAGACCTACCCGATATGGTTGAAAATTATATGGATTACACAGATGATAATTGCAGAAACACTTTCACACTCAATCAAAAACAAAGGGCTAAAGCAGTCCTTAACATTTCCTACTTAAGAGGTAATTTAACTACTGCATCTAATCATATTATTACTGGAATCAGTCCTTCAGCATCCATTAATTGTATTCCAGTTGCAGACTTCACGGTGAGTAAACAATTGATCTGTTCTGGAGAACAAATCCAAATAACTGAAAATTGTTCATTTGGGATCACCCCTAGCTTTCATTACACAATCTCCGATCAGAACAATGCAAATCAACAGCATATTGTAAATGGGAGCCCATTAATAACATTAAATAACCCCGGAGTATATGATGTTAAATTAGAAATACAAAACTCATATGGTCAAAGCACAAAACAATATTCTAAACTCATAACAGTTAGACCCAATGGCGGCATCTCTTATTCTCCATTTTTTTCTGCGACAATGGAAAAGCCTATACCCAACGAAATCTGGGCGAGAATGGATAATGGTGATAATATAAAATGGGAACGAACATCTCAAGCATCTAAACAGGGTCTGTATTCCTATTACTTGGAGAACTTTAATATTCCTGCTGGCGTTGATGGAGACGCACTTGTTGCGGGACCCATTAAATTAAATAACCCGAATACACTCCAATTAAAGTTTAATCATGCATTTGCAAGAAAACAATCAAACAATAGTGATAAGTTAAAAATATATACCAGCACAGATTGCGGGAAAAATTGGATTTTAAGAAAAGTGCTACCAACGTTTCAATTAGGTATTTCAAATTTATATCCAAACAGCATTTATGTTCCATCAAGTAACGATTGGATGGAGACTACTATAAATTTGAATAGTCTTATTTCAGAAAATTCATTAATGATTAAGATTGAAATGTTTAGTGGAGGAGGTAATAATGTATATATTGATAATTTGAATCTTAGTTATTCCATAAATAAGACTGAATTATTGCCTAAACGGGTTGTTCAAGTTTACCCAAGTCCCAGTAATAATAACGCAATAATTAAGACAAATAATCCCGGAAAAATTTTAATTTTAAATGCTATTGGGGAAATAATATATAGCTATGACAGCAAAACTGAGCCAATTATAATTGATGAATTATCTAATGGTTTGCATTATGTTATTTTCACGGACAACAATGGAGGGAAATATAGAGTTAAATGGGTTAATACAAATTAACTAAGGCTCTGAGTCTTTCCTCACAAACTCTAATAAATAAGTATCTGGATTGGGTAATTGCATGATTAAATTAAATCGTTGAGGAAATTCCTCAATTGCAGGCATTAAGTATCTCCCTACAGAAGAATAGCCAAGCTGATCAATAATAACATGAGTAATGCCCAAATCTTCTAGACGGTGAATAAATTTTTCTGTCTCAATTATTGATGGGATCCTGGAGCTTTTTGTGGAGGAGTAGAGGTAAAACAAAGACGGCTTAACAGTGCAAACAATGGAATTTTCAGGGATACTTGATTTAACATATCTACTCATATTAAAATAGTTAGAATATTCAAGAGGCAAATTAGATTTACTTTCCGATCTCATTATCGCTAATTGAGTTAATGGAAGAAAACAGACTAACATTATTAAATAGCTAGAATTCATGCGAATTTGACCTAGATATTTTCTTTGAATAAAATTCATTGAATTACTTAGTCCGACTACCATAGCCAAAAACAAAAAAGGCATCAGCGGGAGCATAAATCTAACACCAAACCAAACCGATGGCCATAAAAGCAAAATTGAAACAGAGGAAGTTAAATACCCCAGCCACATCATTCTAAGCCTAGGCATTTTTATAGTACCAATAAAAATAAAAAAGATCAATATAAGGCCATAAATAAAATAACCCTTAGGTTCCTCTGAACTGTATACAATATCAAAATTTGGAAACAATCCATTAGGTATTTCCTGATTCACATACCTAAAAAGGTTATTGGAAATTCTATCTAACCAACCAGAAAAATTTAACAAACCTTCCTCAGGTCGGTAGGGATTAACTTGAACTATTTGTGTTAAATAAGAATTTCCTCCAAGTTTTACACCTCTATAAAACCATGGAACAGATAAGCCCAAAAAGCTTAAAACAAAAACGAACGCCCCAGACCATTTTTTTTCAAAAATCATAAACAAACAAACCCCAATGATAAGGGCTATCCCTGCAGTTCTTATATGATAAGATATAGCGCATAAAACAATCATAAACCAAAACCATTTCGACCTCCAAAAAAGATTACCCTGATCATTCCATTTTATTAAACAAGTCAGAGATGAAAGCGAAAAAAATAAAAATGGAATTTCGCTCATCAATATCATTGAAGATCTTAGTATGTGGGCATTAATAATTGTAAAAATTATAGCTAAAACGGAAAGGCTTTTGCTAACTGCCATTCTCTCAAAAATCCTTTGAAGCATTAATAGAGAGAAGAAAAAAAATAATCCATTGATGATTTTCAAAAAAACAAAATCATCAGAAAAATTCATAAATACTGAAAGTATTATTGGGTATCCTGGAGGGAAATGATTCGCAGGGTTCGCATTTGGTAGATGTATATCCGTGTAACCCAAACCACTACTAATTGACTTACCCAGAATATAGTATCCCGCATTATCTCCACCTACATCGATTTTTGTATCAAAAACAGCGATATAGATAACCAGAAACCCTAGTAGAATCCATATATCTGATATTTTAAAAAGGTTTTTGATCATAATGTGAAATTAGCCGTTTTTTCTCACGTTCCAAGATTATAAAGTGATTAAAAAAGTAAAATATATTAAATCCTACTAATTTAGTAGGATTTAATATATTTGCAACCCCTCAGAGATAATAGCTTAATTGATTATTAAATAATGAATCAGAATATTTTTAAACAGAATTATAAAATTAATAGACTCGATAGAGAGAAATTATTGGATCAAAAAGGATTGGTTTTATGGTTCACCGGTTTAAGTGGAAGCGGAAAAAGCACTTTGGCAAATTCCGTAGAAATTTTTCTTCATAAAAAGAAAAAACATACGTTATTACTTGATGGAGACAACCTAAGACATGGACTCAGCAACGATTTAACTTTTAGTCCCGAAGATCGAAAAGAAAATATCAGAAGAGTTTCTCATGTAGCAAATCTCGTGGCTGACTCCGGACTTATTGTTCTTTCGGCATTTGTGAGTCCTTTTAAATCTGATAGAGAAGAAGCTTCTCGAATAATAGGTAAAAATAGATTTATCGAAATCTATGTCGAATGTCCACTGAGCGTATGCGAGTCCCGTGATATCAAAGGATTATATTTAAAAGCCCGAGAAGGAATTATTTCAGATTTTACCGGAGTGACGTCTCCATTTGAAACTCCAGAATTCCCATCAATTACTGTGAATACTGAAACCACTAATATTGAGAATTGTACCAAAAAAATTATATCATATTTATCAAAAAATCATGCTTAACCACCTTGACGAATTAGAATCAGAAGCAATTTATGTAATTAGAGAGGTATATGCTCAATTTGAAAACCCAGGGATTCTTTTTTCTGGGGGCAAGGACTCTATTGTAATGAGTCATTTAGCTAAAAAGGCATTCTTTCCAGCCAATATACCTTTCCCACTGGTTCATATTGATACTGGACACAACTTCCCAGAAGCAATTAAATTCCGAGACGCATTCGTTAAAAAAATGAATACACAATTAATTATTGGACTAGTTCAAGATTCGATCAATAAAGGAAGTGTAAAAGAAGAATTAGGGTCCATGGGAAATAGAAACCGTCTTCAAACAACAACCCTACTTGAAACAATAGAACTAAATAAGTTTGACTGTTTAATGGGTGGAGCACGAAGAGATGAAGAAAAAGCACGAGCGAAAGAACGGTTTTTCAGTCATCGAGATGATTTTGGGCAGTGGGATCCAAAAAATCAAAGACCTGAACTCTGGAATCTCTTCAATGGAAAAAAATTGCAAGGAGAGCATTTTAGAGTTTTCCCAATTTCTAATTGGACCGAAATGGATATATGGCATTATATCCGACGTGAAAAAATTGAATTACCGGAACTTTATTTTGCAAAAAAAAAGAAAAGTGATTTGGCGCAACGACTCTTGGTTGCCCGTTAGTTCATTTATCAACTTAAAATCCACAGAGGTCCCTCAGGAAAAAATGGTGAGATTCCGAACTCTGGGAGACATCACAATTACTGGTGGAATAGAGTCAGAGGCAACAAAACTTAATGATGTTATACACGAAATAGAAACATCAAGACATACCGAGCGTGGAAATCGAGAGGATGATAAGCGCAGCGAAAACTCTATGGAGGAGAGAAAAAAAGAAGGGTATTTTTAAATTTAATATCAATAAAAACTTCACATATCAATTATGAATTTATTAAGATTTACTACTGCTGGATCAGTAGATGATGGAAAATCAACACTTATAGGTCGTCTCCTTTTCGACTCAAAAAGTGTATTTATTGATCAAATGGAATCTGTGGAAAAAACTAGCCACCGTAAAGGCTTAGATACAATTGATTTCAGCTTATTGACTGATGGCTTGAAAGATGAAAGAGAGCAGGGAATTACAATTGATGTTGCATACCGATATTTTTCAACTCCGAAAAGAAAATTCATTATAGCTGATACACCTGGCCATATTCAATACACTAGAAATATGGTCACCGGGGCTTCAACGGCAGATGCTGCGCTAATAATTATCGATGCTCGTCATGGAGTAGTTGAACAAACAAGAAGACATAGTTTTATTGCAGGGCTTCTGGGTATACCTTCACTACTGGTATGTATCAATAAAATGGACTTAGTTGACTTTGAAAAAAAGATATTTGATAACGTTGTTTCCGACTTTAAAAAGATTATGGATTCATCAAATATAGAATCAGTTAATTTTATACCAATATCAGCGCTTTTAGGAGATAATGTTGTTGAAAAAAGTGAAAATATGTCCTGGTATAAAGGGCACACACTACTTAACCATTTAGAAACCATCGAAATTGATGATTCAAGGTATTTACAAGAATTCCGAATGCCCATTCAATCAGTAATAAGACCGCATTTAGACAAATACCATGATTACAGAGGTTATAGTGGAAGGGTCTCCTCAGGCACAATTTCTCAAGGTGACACAATAGTAGCTCTTCCATCACAAAATTCAAGTACAGTTAAATCAATTTATTGTGGAGATGTTTTAATAAATAAGGCTTACTATGGCCAAAGTATAGCTATCGAACTAAATGATGACATAGATATAAGTCGAGGAGACACCCTTGCGAATAAAAATTCACTAAACATTGAAACCATTTTTGATGCAACGATTTGTTGGCTAGATAATGAAAGACAAAGGCANGGTTCAAAATACTCGTTGCGACAAGGTACAAATGAAGTAAAATGCATGATCCAAGAAGTTAGCGGTGTTTTGAATATTCATTCCCTGGATTTCGAGCCNTCAAATGANGGNCTCGTNCCAAATGGGATAGGAAAAGTAAGNATTAAAACCACCAAAAGCATCGTTTATGATTCCTACACTAAAAATAGAGTAACAGGATCTTTTATCCTCATCGATGAAACCTCAGGATCAACAGTAGCTGCAGGTATGATCTCTTAAATTTAAGATTATCAATAAAGATGGAATCTAGTATTAACTTTAAGAAGAATATCTTTTTTATCATTAACAATGTTCAGTAAGCAAGTAGAATTTCTTAAACTTATTCAGCAGAGAATTCCTGAGCATATTAATGCGGTTGAAACTTTAAGTGTTGTTTTAGGTATTGGAAATGACTCCACATACCGACGCCTTCGGGGAGAAACAGCTCTAACTTATGAAGAAGCGTTTAAGTTAGCTGACCATTTTGGACTTTCTCTAGATAGCGCGGGGATAGATGCCTTAAAGCGAGTAGATTTTGATGCAGGAATCCCCATAAATAATCTCGAAGATTATCAAGCACATTCAAACCGAATAATGGACAGGATGTTACGTTTTGAAAATTATGGAGAAAATGCCCATATGTTCTATTTTGCTCTAGATTTTCCATTATTTTATATTTACAACTCTCCATCACTTTTGAAGCTAAAATCTTATGTTTGGGGCAGGAATATCCTGGGCTTACCTGAAATGGCAGCCGTCACTTTTGATGAGTTTATAATTCCTGAAGAAAAACTGAAAAAAGATTTGGAGGTAATTAGAAGTTACTCGAGAATACCATCGACTGAAATCTGGACTAACTCTAGCTATGTAGCCACTTTAAAACAACTACAATATTGTTGGGAGACAGGTATGATAAATAAAGAAAAAGATGCTCTAGATATACTTAATGAACTCGAAGATATTTTAGAAATTATGCGAGTTCAATCAGACTATGGGAAAAAAATCAATCCAGTAACAAAAGAACCATCTGGCGCCAGGTTTAACTGGTACATCAGCGATTTATCTGTTGGGAATAATGCCGTTCATATAACTGGACAAAATAATTCTCATACATTTTTGAGCTTTAATACTTTCAATTTTATTGAAACAAGTAATGCTGCTTTTAATATCCAAACAAAGAATTGGCTTGATAACTTTCTAAAAAGGTCAGAACTCGTAGGAGCTGTTGGACAAGGCAAACGTGATCGATATCTGAAAAAATTAACTGATCAAATTGAATCTATCCGTAGCACTATCGTGAGAAAAGAAGAGACCTTGCTTTAAAATTGTAGATTGAATTTTTAAATCTATTCATTTTTACTTTTTTCTGAAAATAAAGTCCAGTGAGAACCTGCCATTACCAAAAGTTATAATCAAGATTGTGCAAAACAGGTATAATTGAGCAGTATCCATTTCAAAAAGAAAAAGTGTGTCATGTTTTATAAAAGCAGCTACAATCATTATGATTGCAACAATTATCCCTCCGATGCGGCCTAGAAGTCCAAGAGCTATAAGAATTCCACCAATCACCTCTCCCCATCCCGCAAGAATTGCCAAAAAATCTGGGAAATACCAATCAGCTTTGGTTAAGCTATCAATAAATTTTTGAGAAACAGGAAACTCTTTTACTTTTCCTAACCCCGCATCTATTGCCATGGTATATCCTACGTGAAAACGAAACAGAAAAAAAATAAATTCTTGAATAAATCCTTTGCCAACAGGTAAAACTCGGGGGAATAATAGATTTTTCATAATTAAAATTGAGTACAATAATCGATTGCTAACTTTTGAAATGAAGCAGATAAAGTTGAAGTAATATTATTTTTTCTACGATCAATTATCTTGCGCCCATCTACTTCATAAATAGGGGTCAGTTCGCCCATTGAGCCCGTTCCAAAAGCTTCATCAGATGAATACAGCTCTGTCAAGCTAATATTTCTCTCTTGAACAACAATACCTAGATCTTTTGCAATTTCAATAATTAATGCCCTAGTTATACCGTGAAGGCAAGCGTCAGGTAATGGTGTGATAAGAATATTATCCTTTACCAAAAAAATATTGGTGCCATTCATCTCCGCAATGAAACCATAATTATCTAACATTAAAGCATCATCAGCATTTGCGTGATTTGCCTGAATCTTAGCAAGAATATTGTTTATCAAATTATTATGATGAATTTTTGAATCTAAATTCATGGGGCTATTCCTACGAATAGTTGAAGTAATAATTTTTATACCCTTATCATTATCATAAACCGGAGGCTTCCATTCTGCTAAAACAATTAATGTAGATCCTGAAGTATTCAGTCTTGGATCCATTCCTGATGTTATTTTTTCACCTCTAGTGAGAGTTAACCTGATATGAACCTGGTCTTTCATTTCATTTGATCGTAAAGTCGCAAAAATTGCATTTTTTATAAAATCCCTTGTCGGCACATCTGAAAAAGCCATTGCCCTAGCTGAGTCCTCTAATCTATCAAGGTGGCGATCTAAGCAAAAGACTCCTTGGGAATAAACTCGAATTCCTTCCCAAACCGCATCTCCCCCTTGAACTGATGAGTCAAATACTGAGATCATCGCATTTTTCCGATCCACCAATTTATCTTTTACCCATACCTTAATTGAAGCATTTCGGTCGTCATATTTTTGTAGCATAAAATATATTTAATTCATAAAATTACTAGATACGGAGTTCAACATAATCCCGATATTTTTTGTGACATCAAAATTATATATAATTAGTTTTCTTTCAGTTTATAAAACAAGTCGCTGATGATACAATTCAGTATAGTATTCAAGGGCTTCTGTCTCAATTTTGGAATATTTTTTTCCCAAGGGATCTCCCAGTATTGAACCTTTCTTGAAATAAGAACTTTTGTGAACATTAGAATACCAATATGGCCACCAAGCTCCATCATATTCTTTTCTACCTTGCGGCCAACGAAGCATTTCCTTGAAAAAAGGAATCCCAATAGCGTCACAAATAATGGGAAAAGTTTTTTCAGGTTCATTTAACATCTCATCGCTATTAACAATAATTTTAGGCCCAGAAAATTTTTGAATACCCTTCCATTGATTTACTTGCTCTTCAATTCCAATATCTGAAAGACTTACCTCTGGAAGAACTTTTGAAAAGGAACGAATCACTTTTCGGGGATGCCTGATCCAAAAAATATGAATAGCTTCTTGAGCCCAATCCCAACTAGCATCCACCATGTGCTGAGCCATATTTTTTATATATACCTCCTTTGCTTCTGAGGATGAAATAAACTGCTGAACCCTCTGAATAGCTCCCCCGAAAGAATTTGGGTACAATTTTAAGGTTTTCGTCTTTCCAGGATGATTTAGGTCTTTTTTTTTGAGGTAAGCCGCATAAAAGGGCTCATCAATCACTTCGCAATTGGGACGCTGAGCAAATGAGTACATCAGAGCAGTACTTATATTTCGAGGGCCAGAGATTGCATGGATAACTTTATTCTTGTTCACAGAGGATTGTTTAGTAATCGCCTATCGAAGCAAAATAGGCAAACAAAAAATTATTAGAAGGGCTCAATTTTTAAAAATCCCATTTGACCATCATCTACTGCTACAATGGCTCCACCATCGGATGTAAGATCGATATCCTCGCCAGCCCAATCTATTTCCGTGCCTCCAGAATATGTCTTTTGCCACTCTAACAACCCCGAAGCTCCATATTTCAAAAGATAAACGTGCCAGATATTTGAATTATCCCCGTTCTCAATACAGGTTACATTATAACTTTGATATTCATCACCTGTTCCCGCAACGACTATACATCCCCCATCGCTTGTTGATTTTATTCCCCATGCCTCATCATGAATAAAATCTGGCGAAAACCCTCTTGGGTTACCTTTTTTTTGCTCCCACAACTGATTACCATTAGTATCTAATTTCATGGTATAAGTATCCCAATTTGCAGTTCCCGATAGAGTGTGACCCGTTAAAAAAATTGCGCCGTTTTGATTTATATCTAGACCAAAACAATGATCTGAATTCAATCCTCCAAAATCACGGCTCCATATAATATTCCCGGATATATCAATCTTCATTATCGCAAAATCATTAGCATCTTCAGTAAGGCCAGATATATAAAAATGATTATTGTATGGTATTACCCGATAAGCATGAGCCATATAATTATTAATGTTTATACCTGATAATTTATTCCCAGAGCTATCTAAGAACATCATATAACCTTGTCCTTCAGTAAAAAAAGTGTTTAATTCATCTTGAGCATTGTTGTAGCCAACAGCTAACATACCATTTACAGTAAGAGCAATATGCTCGATTGCATTATTACCTCCGTTATTATATATTTTTTTGAAAATAGTATTCCCATTATTTTTATCAAGTTTAATAATTGTACTATTTTGGTTCAGACCACCAGCAATTAAGAATCCGTTTGGTGTTTCAATAGCACTATTACCAAGGTTATGATTACCCTCAGCAAACTCTTTTTTCCATTCTAGCTCCCCTTGACTATCTGTTTTTACTACAATTATTCTTGCCGAATTTGGGATAAATCCTGTTTCACCTATTTGCAAAAAACCGCCATCTGAACAAGACAAAATAAAATGACCGTGAGATTCCTCCTCTGAGCCTGAATAAGAATTAAACCATTCGATTTGAGGAGCATTTTCATAAGTATCGATTTGACAGTTATCGGAGTGTTTAGAACAAGAAAATAGTAATAGACTGAAGGAAAAAATTAAAATCCAAGAAATTCTTAGCCATATTGAAACCATAGATGGTTGAAATGTAAGAGAATAAAAAGAATTGAACAAATCAGAAGAGTAAACTATTAAACTGACATGGGCACTTCCATTAAGAGAATTTTAGTGCCTTTTAAAGCTGATATATTTATGTTTTCCGTATTCCAAATACCGAATCCATCACGTTTTTCTAATGACTCTTTTCCAACTTTGATTTGACCTTCAATAACAAAAATATAAACACCATTTGAAGTTAAATTCAAATTATAATTAACCNCTTTGTCATAATCAAATTCAGCCAAACTGAACCACGAATTTTGATAAATCCATACACCCTGGTCATTTTGATTCGGAGATAAAATCTGATAAAATTCATTTTTAACCTTAATATTCTGAAGCGAAAGTTGATCATAACGAGGAGTCACATTCTTTTTATTTGGGAAGAGCCATATTTGCAATACTTTCACCGCATGATCCTCATTTGAATTGAATTCACTATGAGTTATTCCTGTACCTGCGCTCATCACCTGNATGTCTCCTTTTCTAATAATTGTTCCATTTCCCATATTGTCTTTATGAGCTAATGCACCCTCCAGAGGTATGGTAATAATCTCCATATTTTCATGAGGGTGAGTTCCAAAACCCTTGCCCCCAGCTATAGAATCATCATTTAATACTCTTAAAACTCCAAAATGCATTCTATTTGGATTATAGTAGTTAGCAAAACTAAATGTGTGATTCACTTTTAGCCATCCATGGTCCTGGCTCCCACGGGTATTTGCTCTATGTAAAACTGAATATTTACTCATGTTTTTAATTTAGAATATGATTAAATCTTAAACAATTTTATCTTTTTAAAAGTTTAANCTTATTTACATAAAAACCCACTCATTTGAGTGGGTTTATTTTTGGTGGGCAATACAGGATTCGAACCTGTGACCCCCGCCCTGTCAAGGCGATGCTCTAAACCAACTGAGCTAATTGCCCTATATGGGCTGCAAATGTACATTGAATAACGGAAATGGTATTAAAGATTTTATTTACTCGTTTCATAAATAAAAAGAAACATTTACCTTAATCATTAATTTGACTTTTCCAAGCTCTTCGATAAATATTTTCTCTAATATTAAACCAAAAGAGATTATAGTCTGCTCGATGGTAATCGTCCCATATCAGGAACCACCCTACAGGACCTTTGAGATTTTGAATTCTTAATAAACCATCATCAATTTTAGTACTTAGTCCTCTATTTAAAATTCTCTTTCCGTTTAAATACATGGACCCTTTATGAAGATTTCTCTTTACACTCTCATTGTCTGAACTCCAAGATAAAGGATTAATAACTCTGATGTGATCTCCAAATGGTTTTCGTTTAAAATTTCGACCACAACTTCTCCACGAAACCCAACAATTTATATCCTCAGGGGCTTCGCAAATAGGCAAATCTCCCATTTCGTCGGCACCAACCCATCCCCCAACTAAAAAAGCAACTAACAGTCTATCTGTCAATTCTCGATCTGACATTAAATAATCTTTAATCAAGTGCTTTAAATGTTGGGTCCCTTGACTGTGGCCCGCTAAAATGAAATTTCCCTCTGGATTTTCTTTTAAGAAAAACTTAAAAGCACGTAAGACATCGGAATAGGCTGTATCAAATGCAATTTTCGCCTTTTCTTGCTCTGAAATAGATTTTACGAGATAACCTTCATACATCATCTGACGGTAATGAGGTGCCCAAATTGGTCCCAGGTCATTAAACAAAGAAGCCTGAAAAGCTAGCGCAAGCCTGGTATCATTCCTGTATTTCGCATTAAATATGTTCGCATTCCAAATTTTTCCTTCAAAATAAATAGTTGGATAAACAAAGAATGTTGGTATTGATCCCTTCAGATCGCCATAGGACTCTCGATTATCTCTATCAATTCGCTTACTGCTTTTATATACATTATCCGTGGGGTCATCTATTTCCGGATGACCAGCCCAAGAGGAAATTTCTCCATAATTAGGTGAAGGGGGAATAGGCTTCAGACTTATTTCACTTTGCCCAAAAAGAGCATATTGAAAAATAAAAATCAGACAAAAGAGAGGATTCTTAATCATAGCTATGAGATAAATATATTAAGCTATTTAACTTTTCCAAGTAGATCGAACATGACCAATATGATGATCTCCATGCCAAGCAAAATATTGTAGGACTTCCGATAGCGGCACTCCCCTATCAAGTTCTGGATGAAAATACATTTTTTCAAAATCCTTTTTATTCAAAGATTCCCAAAATCGGTTCCAACGATAATGAACTCCATGCAAAATATCCATAGATGCACCGATATTAATATCTCCAGCATCCTCCAATAAAGCCCATGCATTTTGACTGTAAGGTTTTACCTGGGGCAGGCTTTCAGTAAAGGCCATTTTACATCTTGAATATGAATTTAGGTGACTATCAGCTAAATGATGAATCACTTGATTACGGGTCCATCCTTCTGGTCTATATGGTGATTGAAGAAATTCATCCTGAGTGTTATCAATTACTGCCTGGAGTTTATTTGGCATATCGGATAATGATATCAGACATGAATCAATATCATCATCCGAGACTTCGGATTTTAATGAAAATCTTCCAACAGGGAATCGTAAAGTTTCAATGTTCATAATCTAAATCAAAAAAGAAAATCAAATATCAGAATTATAAAGTAGCTTCCAAAACTTAAAAAGCTCCTCTAAATAGAGGAGCTTTTGTGGGCCCGGAGGGATTTGAACCCCCGACCAAGGGATTATGAGTCCCCTGCTCTAACCACTGAGCTACGAGCCCAAAAGCAATTGAGCTTTTGATAAGGATTGCAAAAGTAAGTACTAAGAAGTTAATAAGGCGATAAGAAAAAAATCTCAGAAGAACAGTTCAAAACCTCCATAAAGAAGAAATAACCATCCAAGACCTTTCAATAAAAAAAATAAAAATAAACCGATTGCAACCGGCTTACCTGACTTTTTTACTAAACCAGACCATCCTTCATTCTTTAAAACCTGACGGTAAACTTTTAAACGTTTCATACGTTTACAAAAGTATGATTACCTCACAGCATATTATGCCCAAAAAAAAAAAAAAAAAGTAGGGATTAAAAATTACCCATACACTAGTTATAGCAATTTCCTAAGCTACATTTGAAAACCTAAAGAAAAATAAAAATGCCTCAGTTTGAAGAGAATGTAACAGAATCTTTTATTGAAATTAATGATGGAATAAAACTCCTATTAATCGATAAACGAGAGTTTGAATCACCCATATCTATCAAATTATATGTCAATGAAATTTTTCTTTTATTTGGGATGGATGGGGAGGTTTCTTTTCAATTTGGCCCAATGTATATGAGACCCATGCCAGAAGGACAGAGTTTCTTTATTTATAATCCAGCAAATGAAATTCATTCTATTGCTAAATTTCCGAAAAATCATCGATTAGCAGGAATCTCCATTTCTCTGGAACGTATACATTCACTTTTTTTGGACGATGAAGATTTAATTGGATCGAATAACCTTCCATTTTTAAGCGGAATTGCTTTGAATAGGCCGATTTACGATCAAAAGTCCGTTGACTCAAACATGAGATTTCTTTTGGACAGTCTTTTTCATAAACGCCTAAGTCACAATGCTCAAAAAGTAGCAAACTTGGGACGCGTACTGGAAATTCTGGCTCTTTACTTTAATGTTTCCGAGGTAGATACCGTTGCATGCCCTTTTCTTAAAGATGAGGAAACTGTGCAAAAAATTCATCAAGCGAAATCAATAATATCTGATGAATGGAAAAAACCTCCGACTCTAAAAAAGCTTTCAGAAAAAACTGGTTTAAACACCTACAGGTTGAATCTAGGATTTAAACAAGTCTATGGTACCACCGTTCACAACTATGTGATGGATACAAAATTAAATAATGCAAGAAGAATGTTAGAGCATGGGAGTGATTCTGTTAATGATGTAGCTTTTAAAATTGGTTATACAAATCCAAGCCATTTCATCGCCGCTTTCAAGAAAAGGTTCGGAACCACCCCAAGAAAATATCGTGTTTCACAATAGCTTTACAAATATTATCTGATTAATTATAACTATTTATGAATATTAAACTCACTACCTTTTTTATAGCGACGTTTATTCCGTTTTTTGCTTTCTCACAAATTGATAATAAAATTTTAGAAGGACTTTCCTTCAGAAACATTGGGCCAGCAGGAATGTCTGGAAGGATTACCTCGATCGATGTGGATCCGTCAACAAACAACATTATATATGCTGGAAGTGCCTCAGGAGGTTTATGGAGAAGTCTTAATGCAGGTCAAAGTTGGAATTCAATTTGGGATGACCAGCCAACTGCTGGCATTGGTGTTGTCAAGCTAGATCCTAATAACTCAGATATTATATGGGTTGGAACGGGGGAAGGAAATCCAAGAAATTCTCAATCAAGCGGTGCCGGCTTATTTAAAAGTATTGATGGAGGTGAAAGCTTCGAATTTGTTGGTTTAAAAGAGACTAAGCATATCCATAAAATAGTTATTGATCCAAGAAACTCTGATATTGTATACGCAGCTGCTTTTGGAGTGGCTTGGGGAGAGACAAACGAGAGAGGTGTCTATAAAACCACTAATGGAGGAAAAACATGGAAAAAAATCTTGTTTAATAATAATCTTACTGGAGCAGCTGACCTAGTTATGGATCCTGCGAATCCGAATAAATTATTCTGCGCAATGTGGGAGTACAGAAGGTGGCCGTGGTTTTTCAAAAGTGGAGGGAAAGGCTCTGGACTTTACATGACTCTTGATGGAGGAGAAAATTGGAAAAAAATTACAGAGAATGAAGGTCTTCCAAAAGGAGAACTTGGTCGAATTGGAATTGCCGTGGCAAAAAGTAATTCAAAAACTGTTTATGCTCTAATTGAAAACAAAGAAAAGAATGGTTTGTATACGAGTAAAGATGGGGGGTTTAATTGGAGCCTAGTCAGTGAAGATGAGAATATAGGAAATCGTCCATTTTATTATTCTGACATACATGTAGATCCATTTAATGAAAATACTATCTACTCATTATGGAGCATTATGACAAAGAGCGATGATGGTGGAAAGTCATGGCGTGTTATTGCCCCTTACTATAAAATACATCCCGACCATCAAGCTCTTTGGATGGACCCCAATCGACCAGGGCATATGATTGAAGGAAATGATGGTGGTGTAAACATTACTTGGGATGGAGGAGACTCATGGCGTTTTGTCGAAAACCTCCCAGTAGCGCAGTTCTATCATATAAATGTCGATAATCAAAAACCTTACAATGTTTATGGTGGAATGCAAGATAATGGTAGTTGGAAAGGACCTGCATATTCATGGGTAGGAACAGGTATAGGCAATGGCGAATGGCAAGAGTTGTATTTTGGTGATGGCTTTGACGTTCTGCCTCACCCTAGTGATCAAAGAGTAGTATATGCAATGGCTCAAGAGGGATATCTTGCAAGAATTGATACTCGAACAGGTGGCGTTGAACTGATTAAGCCCGTCCACCCAAAAGGGGAGACTTTAAGATGGCATTGGAATGCACCCATTGCGCAAGATCCCTTTAACCAAGATGCTATTTATTATGGCTCGCAGTTCGTTCACTACAGCAATGATCAAGGCAAGAATTGGGAAATAATATCTAAGGATTTGACAACGAATGATCCAGAAAAACAAAGGTCCTTAGAATCCGGAGGTCTAACTCCTGATGTGACAGGAGCAGAAAACCATACATGTATTATCAGTATTGCTCCATCAACGAAAAAAAAAGGTGTTTTATGGGTAGGTACCGATGATGGCAATATCCAAGTATCTAAGGACTTCGGTAAAAGTTGGATTAATACAATTACGAAAATTAAAGGTTTTCCAAAAGGAAGTTGGGTAGCCCAAATTCAAGCATCTAAACACAATTCAGCAGAGGCATTTGCCGTAGTTAATAATTACCGTCAAAATGATTGGAAACCTTATTTATTCCGCACAACCAATTATGGGAAATCATGGAAAAACCTTTTAGAAAAGAGCTCAATAAGCGGACATTGCTTGAGTATGCTGCAGGATCCAGAAATAGAAGATTTACTTTATCTAGGCACTGAGACGGGCTTATGGATAAGCACGAACTATGGAAAGAGTTGGCAAAAATGGAAAGGTCTTCCCACTATGCCCATTCAGGATATGGCCATCCAAGAAAGAGAGTCTGATTTAATTCTCGGAACTTTTGGACGAGCGGCATGGGTATTAGACGATTTACGACCTCTTCGAGAGATAGCCAAAGGGAATCTAAACACAACAAGTGTAACTGCATTTGACAGTCCTGAAGCTGTCCATGCTGAGTTTATGGTAAGCGATGGTATTAGATTTCAAGGAGATGCAGCTTTTAAAGGAGAAAATAGGCCTGCTGGAGCCAGGATGCGAGTATACTTGAGTGACCTTCCTGACAAAGTAAAAAAGCCACTTAAAATTGACATTTATGATTCGTCAGGAGCTTCTTTAAGACATATCGAACGAGAATTAGACTCCTCTGATGCTGGATTATATTCATTTATCTGGGACCTATGTGAACGAGGTGTTCGCGGGCCAAGATTTGGTAAAATAAATAAGAAAAACAATAAAAGTGATCCCCGTGGGGCTTTGGTAAAGCCTGGTACATATAAAGTGAGATTTAGTTTTGATGGCGGCTCCGACTCTACAATGATTAAAGTCGTAGATGATCCAAGAAGAATTTTAGACGACGGGGAATGGGATTCCGGAATTTTATTTAGAAGAAGTCTCCACAAGCCTACAAAAGCATTGACAGAAGTTGTCACACGTTTATATGAAGTTAAAGAATCAATAGAAGCTTTTGAGAAGCTACTAAAGCTGCGAACAAAAAATGACACTTCCCTTTTTAAAAATTCGCTAAAAAAGATTAAAGCATTTAAAAAGAAAATTGAAGATGAGCGAATTAAATTATTTGGTAAAAATGATATTAAAAGAGGTTATTTTGAGCAGCCTGAGACCTGGACATACACTGATAGACAATTTAAATCATATCTATGGCAAATGAGTGGTAAACCAACTCCAAACATAATGTCAATTCATGATTTATGGCTTGAAAAAACTGAATCAGCTACAAAGAGAGTTGAAAATTTACTAGATAACGAATGGTTAAATTTATCAGATGAATTAAAAGCAGAATTTCCGAACGATATTTTCCCTAAATAAGAAACTGCTTTCATAAGAGTAATTATGCTTATTTCAAAGGAATTGGCTGACAAAGTTCTATTAAGGTGCCTCCTGTAGTCTTTGGATGTAAAAAAGCAACCCACATGTTATCAGCTCCTTTTAGGGGTTTTTCGTCAATGAGAGAAAATCCTGATTTAGATAAGCGTTTCATTTCCCATGATATATCCGAAACTAAGTATGCAATGTGATGTATACCCTCTCCTTTTTTGGAGATAAACCTCGAAATTGGAGATTCCAGACTCATTGCTTGAAGGAGTTCTATCTTATTATCCCCAACCTGAAAAAAAGAAGTCAGAACCCCTTGGCTTTCCACCTCTTCGCGCTTATAAGGCTTAGAATTTAGAATTTTAGAATATAAGATCTCTGCAGAATCTATATCATTTACAGCTATTCCAATATGTTCAATTCTCTGAAATACACTCTCCATAATAATACTAAACTTTAAAGGATTGATTCTTTACAAGTTTTGAATAAAGACCTTCTTTTGATATCAATTCACTATGACTTCCAGACTCAATCAACTTCCCATGATCCAATACTAAAATACGATCTGCCTTTTGAATAGTTGCCAGACGATGAGCAATTATTATGGTTGTTCGGTTGATAGAGGCAGCATCTAAGGCTTTTTGAATTTTTGATTCATTTTCAGCATCCAAAGCACTTGTTGCCTCGTCCAATAATAGAACATTAGAATCGCGGTATATAGCTCTAGCCAATGCTATCCGCTGCTTTTGACCACCTGACAAAGAAGAGCCGCCTTCATTTAATACACAATCAAACCCCCCAGGTAATTCCTCAATAAAATCTTTTGCTTGAGAAAAAATTGCAGCTTCGCGGACTCTCTTTTTATCTGGGTAAGGATCTCCTAGAGAGATGTTTTCACTTACGGTTGTATGAAATATTATCGAATCTTGCGTAACAAGAGAGAATGCTGAACGCACTTCATTTAAAGACCATGATTCCTCATATTCGTGCCAAACAGGTATTCCATTCAAACGGACACAACCCTTGGAAGGGTCTATCGCTCGAATCAATAAATTAATCAGGCTCGTCTTTCCACCTCCAGATGGTCCCACTAAAGCTATCGTTTCTCCTTCTTGTATCGATGCTGAAAAATTATCCAATGCAAAATTATTTGAATCAGGATATTTTAGACTAACTCTGTCCCATTCAATAGAGCTAATTCTATTTTTCAAATTATGGTCTTTTATGATTTTTGGGGGATCCATAATATCTTCTTCTCTATTTAAAATTTCAAATATTCTCTCTGCTGCCGCACTTCCTTTCTGAACATTATAAAGTCCATTCGAAATCGACTTAAACGATGGGATCAATTGATAAAAAAACAAAGAAAAGCCGATTAAAGCGGCTCCGTTCATGCCAACTCCACTTAAAGACTGGGAACCACCAAATAATAATATCAAAAGCAGAGTAGTTATACCTATTACTTCGCTGATTGGGCTTGCCAAATCACGGCGATGGAACACACTAATTTGAGTCTTTTTCGCTACATTATTATTGGTTTCAAAATGATGCTTTTGCCTCTCCTCAGCTTGGTAAGCCTGAACAACTCTAAGACCCGAAATACTCTCATCTAAAGCACTAATAACTTGACCCAACTTACTTTGAGCAATATTGGATTTTCTTTTTAGTTTTTTACTGACCAATTGAAGTAAAATTGCAGCTAAAGAGCCCACAGCAAGAACAAAAATTGTTAATGATGGGCTCATTGAAAATAATATTACTAAAGAACCCAAAATCACCAGAGGTTCACGAACCAAAATTTCTAAACTTGCAAGAACAGCATATTCAATTTCAGTTATATCGGACGAGGATCGTGACAAAAGATCACCTTTTCTGTTTTCAGATAACTTACCTGGCGATATTCTTAAGATTTTGCTATGTAATTCATAACGCAATTTCGAGGTGATCCCTCCCCGTAAAAAAGCCATTTGCCAGAGAGCAGCATACCTAAAAATGTTCTTCATTAAAAAAATTACAAATGAAATAAGACATGCCCTCCATAGAACTCCCAGAGGACCGTATAAATTAATTCCATGGCTTACAGTATCATTAATCCATAGCTGCAAATGTTTTAATTCAAAATTTTGAACTTGATTTATCTCAAATTGCGAACCATTATTCAAAATAATATCCATTACCGGTATAATCATCCCTATACCAGCGAGTTGAAATAAGGTGTAAAGGATGTAAAAAATAATTGCTGCCCAAATTGCAGAACTTTTTTCCTTACCAAACTTAAGTACTCTGTAAAAAGAATTCATATCACGAAAGTACGACTGAGTGTGATTCGGTTAGCAATGAAGGTACTTCGTACTTTTGTCTCATGGAAAGTAAACGCCAAAGAAAAATAGCTAGTGTTCTTCAACGAGACATGGCTGAAATATTTAGGAGAGAAGCCTCTAATCATTTCCATGGGACAATAATCACCGTGAGTAAAGTCAGGGTCAGTCCAGATTTAGGCTTAGTTCGTTGCTATCTAAGTGTCTTTCCCACTAATAAAGCTGATGAAGTTTTAGACTTTGTGAAAAATCATGCTCCCCGCCTCAGGGGTGAATTAGCCAAGCAAGTCAAAAATCAATTGCGAATAATCCCCTCGTTGTATTATCATTTGGATGATTCTTTAGAATATGAGGCTAATATTGATAAAATACTGCGCGAAGGTGGCGATAACCCAATAAAATGAATGTAGGTCATCCAATTAAACTAGGTTGGCGCTATCTTTTCGGACGTCGATTATCAAATGGAGTCACTAGAGCTGCCACAGCAGGGATATCTGTGGGTACAGCCGCAATGATTATTGTCTTATCCGCATTTAATGGTCTTGAAAAATTAATTAAAAGCTCATTTGAAGACATACATCCATCAGCTGAGATTTTCTCTGAGGATGGAGGACGCTTTTTACCTGATAGTAGTTTAATAAATAAATTAAACGACACCCATTTTGATTGGTTCCCTGTTTTGGAGCAAAAAGCTGTAATTCAAACTTCCCAAAACGAAATTTTGGTAGATATAAAGGGAATCCCTTTTCAAAATCTAGAATCTTTTATTTGGCTTGACTCCCTAACCTCGAAATTATCAACTGAACCAGTGAGAGAATCTATTTGGCTTGGATCAGGAGTAGCCAGGCAGCTTGGGTTTAGTGATCTAAATGGATTAGAAACTATTCAATTGTATTGGCCCCAAAATCCAGAAATGGGTTTTATTGGGATGGAACCATTATTAAATAAAAAATCTCTCAGTCCATATGGAATATTTCAAACAAATTCAAAAATTGACAATACAAATGTTTTAGTTTTTTTAAATAGCCTTCACGGCTGGGGAAAGGACCATCGATGGACATCGATACAGATATGGAATAGCAGGAAAGAAGCGATTCAAATGGATTATGCAGCAGAGGAAATTAGAGCGTTATTAAAAGACTTTCCATACATTATTAAAGGTCCAAAAGATCAGGAAAAAGCTATTTTTCGAGTCATGGAAAGTGAAGGCCTAATTACATCTGCCATCTTAGGTTTTATAGTTCTTTTAGCTTCTTTAGGTCTCTATTCCTCCATAATTTTGACTGGCTTAGAAAGAGAACCTCAATCTGCTATATTATCGGCATTAGGTTTCCCAAAAAATAAAATTCAACAAAGTTTTTTTTGGAACGGTACTTGGATTAGCGTTCTTGGCGCAACAATTGGATTTTTGATTTCTCTATTAGCTGTTGGAATTCAAACACGATTTGGACTTATAAAATTAGGCGAGGGTTATATTATTGAAGCTTACCCTGTTCAATTTTCTCTATTGCAGAGCATAGAAGTTTGTGTTTTTGTAATCGCAATAGGAACGGCATTGAGTTTTATTGCGTCTAAAAAGGTATCAATAGACACCTTAAAACTCAGGGAAAAAGCCTAACTAAAAAGCAAAAACAGGAGCATATTTAGTCAGAATTTCATCAAATGTGTTCATAATGTCTTGAATGTCATTGCTGGTAACCAGCCGCATACGGTAATCTTTGAAAGAAGGGAAGTCCCTAAAATAATTAGCATAATGCCTACGAGTTTCTACAATTGCTAAAGCCTCTCCTTTCCATTTTATGGATAGCTCTAAATGCTCTCTCGCTGCATCGACTCGGTCAATTAAAGTTGGTGAAGGCGCATGATAACCTGTTTTCATAAAGTGTTTTATCTCATTAAAAATCCAAGGATATCCAATTGCCGCACGACCAATCATAACCCCATCTACACCATATTTATTTCTTGCATGAATAACCTTTTCCGGTGAATTAATATCACCATTGCCAAAAACTGGAATATGCATTCGAGAATTATTCTTTACATCTCCAATGAGAGACCAATCAGCATCACCCTTATACATTTGCTTTCTTGTCCTCCCGTGAATGCTAATAGCTTTAATTCCGACATCCTGCAACCTTTCAGCAACTTCAACAATATATTTTGAATCAGAATCCCAACCTAGACGTGTCTTTACTGTAACAGGTTTATTCACAGCTTTCACTATTTCAGCTGTCATACTTACCATTTTTGGAATATCTCTCAAGATCCCAGCCCCAGCCCCCTTACATGTCACTTTTTTGACCGGACAACCATAATTAATATCTATAATATCCGGATTGGCGTTTTCGCATATTTCTGCAGCCTCACGCATGCTTTGAATTTCCGCACCGAAAATCTGAATTCCAATCGGTCTTTCATATTCAAAAATATCTAGTTTCTGAACTGATTTAGAAGCATCTCGGATAAGACCTTCTGATGAAATAAACTCAGTATACATTAAATCTGCCCCATTTTTCTTACACAAGGCACGAAACGGAGGATCGCTAACATCTTCCATAGGAGCAAGTAGTAAAGGAAAATCTCCTAATTCAATATCTGATATTCGAATCATTATTCCGATTTTTGGCAAAAATAATCCTTTCCCATGAATGTCTATAAAAACCGCAAAGAACCATTTTTCTTTTTAGTAATAACACTAGGTGGATCATTTGCTGCAATATTTTTTGCTCCAAGCGCATTAAAACTATTTGGTTTTTCTGGAATGTCCGTAACTGAGATATTAGAAAGGCCTGAAGAGAGCGCAGGACGAGCACTCCTTCTTTATCAGTGTATTGGGTCCTTGTTGATGTTCTTAGTCCCAGGTTTAATTATGATTAACCGCTGGAAAATTCATAAAATAAATACTCTTGAAAAACCGAATTGGGGTTGGATAAATACACTCCTTACAATAATATTATTGCCCCTGCTACTCCCTTTTATGGATTATTTATCCTCAATTTGGAACAACTGGGGACAACAAATTCCATTGTTGAAAGGAATATTTGAACAATATAACGCGAATGCACAACTTATTGAAAAAATGATATTTTTTGAACATATTGGAGATACCCTATTCTCATTTATTGTTTTTGTAATATTTGCCGCTCTTTCTGAGGAGGTTTTTTTTAGAGGAACTATACAGCGATTTTTGCATCAAAGCCTCAAGCCTGGTCAAGCCATATTGATTGGTGCATTCGCTTTTGCTTTAGGTCACCTTAATATCGTTCAACTACCTTTTTTACTAATAGCTGGAGGTGTTTTAGGACTCATCTATTGGGTTTCAGGTCGGTTATGGGTTTCTGTTCTCGCCCATGCACTACATAATGGTTTAACATATTTTTGGACTTTATCATCTGGCCCAGGAAATTATGGTACAATAGCATCTACTCAAACAAATTATGCATTGGTAATAATCTCTTGCTCAATTGCATTAGCCATAATTATTAAAATGGTTAAAACCCGAAAAACAATTTAGAGAGATCGACTAGTAAGTCTTGTAAAGCTCTTCTGGTGAAGCTGCTGGGTTTGTTGAATAGCTAATTTTTAAAGCTTGAGCTTTTCTCAACTCTTGTTTCAAGTCAGAGATTAAGCCCATTTTAACATCAATATCAGCCTTAATTGAAACTGTGAACTTGGGTCGTTCAGCCTCATTAATTTCTTCCCTTTTTAAAATGACAAAAGATTGAATATCACCGATGCTGCCCAATTGATCGTCAAGCTGAATTCTCGGTTCCGATCCGTAAAGCTCAGGGTTTTTAGGGGCCCCCATGTATATATATGTTGTTAAATCTTTTCGGTCTAATTTCTGCATCTCTGTTGCTTTGGGCTTCTTTAATCGAACTAGAAGAGTAACTTCTCGCATCGTCGTAGTAACCATAAAAAAGAAAAGCAGCATAAACACAATATCCGGCAATGAAGCCGTTGATACCGGAGGAGTCTCTTTTGATTTTTTCTTACGAATTAATGCCATTATTTACCAATACTTACGGGTTCTGCTTCGGAAATAAACTGGGGATAAACGCTTACAATTTCAGACCTATCTTCATCATTCAAGGTAATAAATGCTTTACCATACTTTCTTTCTGACAAATCATTACGCAACTCCGAATATGCTCCAAGAATTTCATTTCGAACTTTCACAAACATTTGATAACTAGTACCTCTATCATTTTGGAGGGATATTATCGCTTTTTGAGGATTATCTGAACTCGCTAAACTTCTGATCCCATTGCATTCAGGGCAAGATCCGTCTCCATTATTATCGATAAAGTCTTTTGCTGCTTCACGTAGTTGATCAATTGACAAGTAATCGTCTTCAACCAATAACTGATCATTTGAGTTTACTAGAACAACAAAAATATTTTTTTCCTTAATCTTATTATCTTCTGGCGGTGGCTCATCTGTCCATGGTGCTAGTTTTACCATTAGTCCTTTATCGACATCCATAGTCGTTGTAACCAAAAAGAAAATCAAAAGCAAAAAAGCAATATCTGCCATTGAGCCCGCATTAATTTCTGGAGTTGAACGTTTTTTTCTGCCCATATGGCAATAATTATTTTCGGATTCTAGAAACAGAAGAATAAATCACTGCCGCAATTGCCAAGGAAAAAGCTATGTAAAAAGCATTAAGTCCTGTAGCTACCCATTTCGTAGTGGATTCATCCACATCATTGTAGAAAAGATAATCCGAACCATCTGCAAAAACATAGCTCGTGATAAATATTAATAAAAGTCCACCGAACCCATAAGCAGCGCCTCTTAAACCCTTTGGATTAATTAACAAACCATTTATAGAACTTGCCAGGGCTAAAAGCGTAGCAGCAATAATTAGAACTAATGTTATAATAATTGCTGAATTAATTAGACCCGCACTTTCCGAAAACCAAATTCCAAGAGTTGGGACAATACCTAGTAAGCCAGCTAAACCAGCTGCACCAAGCGCTATAAGTCGAGGGTTTTTCATAGCAGTTTAATATTTTTTACTTTTTCTTTGCTTTAAAAGCAGCAACGACGTCTAAGAAGTGAATTGATGCATCTTCCATCTTATTTACGATGTTATCCATCATGGCAATTATAAGATTATAGAAGACTTGTAAAATCATAGCGACAATCAATCCAAATACGGTTGTAAGTAAAGCCACTTTAATACCACCAGCAACTAAGGATGGAGAAATATCTCCTGCTGCTTCAATAGCATCAAATGCACCTATCATTCCAATAACAGTTCCCATGAAACCTAACATCGGAGCTAAGGCAATAAAAAGGGAAATCCATGAAACATTTCTTTCTAATTTGCCGTTCTCAACAGAACCAACGGAAACGATTGCTTTGTCAACCATTTCAATTCCTTCATCCATTTTATCCAATCCTTCGTAAAAAATTGTAGCAACTGGACCTGTTGAATTCCTACAAACTTCTTTTGCAGCATCCACCCCTTCAGAATTTAAGGCACTCTCAACGTCTTCAAGTAACTGATCACTATTCGTTGTAGATAAAGCTAGATAAATTATTCTCTCTATTACGAGAGCTAATCCTAATATCAAAGCTAAAAGAACAAATGACATGAAAAAAGGTCCACCATCAATAAAGTACTTTTTGAGAACTTGAGTGAAACTGGGGTCATCAGGTAAGGCTACCTCCTCAGATGAAGTTTCATCTAGTGAATTTAAAGCTGTGGAGTCAGCGACTGCTAAAGTAGAGTCTGTAGCTGCTGAAGTAGAATCTGTTTCAGAAGCCATACTCGAATCAACTGACACTAATTCTGTTGAGACTTGTGATGTTTCTGTAGCTTCTTGAGCAACAACTTTTTGTGTAAATAGAAATCCTGCTATCAGGATAAAATTGAGAACCTTTTTCATTGGATTCAAAATAATTTAATTAAACGTTTTTAAACGAAGATGGACAAAAGTAGTAAATACAATGATCATCACAAACAAGTAATCAAAATTGGACAAACATCATGCCGCGATTCAATTTTATCCTCATCGAATAGAATTGACCTTTATTCGAAAAACTAATTTTTATAAGTTGCAATCTTTAAAGCATTGGATCCCCAATCTTTAGTGCTTTCAATCGCACTTAAAGCATCTTTTGAACTCGAAACAACCGTCCATAGGGAAAGGTGTTCAGATCGCATAAAGTTCTCTTTTACCATTTTTGACAATAATTCTATTAAAGAATCATAAAAACCATCATAATTTACAATGATTATGGGTTTTAGATACCGACCTAATCTTTTTAACGTTATCACCTCTAATAACTCTTCCAGAGTTCCACAGCCCCCAGGAAGAGCGATTACTCCCTCAGTGTCTTTCATCAAAAGCTTCTTTCGCTCTGACATGGTTTCAACAAAAATAAAATCTTCAACCAGAGGGTGATTTAGTTCGATATCTTTCAAGAAATTAGGCATCACCCCCTGAACTTGACCGTCAGAGGCAAGTATTTTAGATGCCAAGTGTCCCATCAATCCCGTTTTACCTCCTCCGAAAACCAGTTTAACATTTTTTTCAATAAAACCCTCGGCTAAATACTCCGCTTGCTTCAAATACCCCTTATTTGTTTTTGCCGAGGAAGCGCAATAAACTACAACTCTAGATCCATTGAGTTTTTTTTTCATTATCTGAACCCTTATTTATCCTTTCGAAGTTCCTCAATTTTCTTTCCTAACTCCTCTGCTTCCGCTCTTTTAATATCTGAAGCAGCACGGTCAGTTGTAGACAAATCGTACGACTCTTGAAGAAGAGCTTTATATCTAATAGTTAACTTCTCTTCTTCAGTTTTCCCTTTGAACCATCCAAACATCCGGTTTAAATTATAAATTAATTATTAAAAAGATTTGACAACAGTAAATTATATTATTTGTCAATACTACCGAGAACTCGCTTCATAAATTCAGCTGATGCAGCTTTGGCATCTTTCGCCCCTTTACTGTCCCTAATTATTCCAATCACTTCTATGGCCCCTAAAGTATTGGAAATAAGCTCCCCTATAACCTCTATTTCTTCATCCTTTAAAGATGGAATTTCAGAAATCACCTCTAGAACTTCTACTGTTTCAAATAGATAATCTTCATCAAATTTTTCAGATAAAGTTCTAATTAGAGGCAACTTCATCTACAAAATCCTTTAAAACCTGCAATTTATTCGTTTGAACTTGCCCTATGATTTTACCCTTTTCAAAAGCAGCAAAAGTCGGTAAATTACTAACATCAGCATATTGCCTTGAATTGGGAAGCTTTTCGGCATCAATATAGTAAAACGAAGCATTGAGATTTTCAGCTGCAAATTTTTTGAATTTTGGCTTCATGATTCGGCAATTCCCGCACCATCCTGCGCCATATTGAACCAAAACTTTATCAGTCTTTGACAAAACCTCTCCTAAGTTATCTTCTTTCAGTTCAATCATAATAAATTCTAATGCTTACTTAAGTAATTAGCTACACTCTCGCGAGATTCACTCATAGCTTCTTTTCCTTCTTCCCAGTTAGCAGGACATACCTCACCATGTTTCTGGTTGTGGGCATAGCCATCAATAAGTCGAAGGTATTCGTCTACATTCCGACCAAGTGGCATAACATTTACAGATTCATGAAAAATTGTGCCTTCTTCATCAATCAAAAAAGTAGCACGATAACTCACGTTATCTCCTTCAATTGAATAATTCTCCTCGGTACCTACATATTCTGTATCCAGTATATCAAGAGTCTCCGAGAGGTGTCGAGTCGAATCAGCAATCAAAGGAAATGTTACACCTTCAATACCACCATTGTCTTTTGGAGTGCTTAGCCAAGCGAAATGCACCTCCGGGGTATCACAACTCGCTCCAATTACCATCGTGTTGCGTTTTTCAAACTCTGAGAGCTTTGATTGAAAAGCGTGTATCTCAGTGGGGCAAACAAACGTAAAATCCTTTGGGTACCAAAATAAAATGATCTTCTTTTTATTTTCTAATGCCTCTTGTAACACATTTATTTTAAAAGTGTCACCCATTTCATTCATAGCATTTACAGAAATATCTGGGAATTTTTTACCGACCTTACTCATTTGAATTTTTGATTTTTGATTGTGAATAATTTTTCAAAGTTAAGCGTTAAAAATCGAGCCAAAAAGAGGAAGAATAAATATTTTTTATCGGTTTAATCTAAACGCTTTTCGCTTGATCAAAGACATATATGAGTTTGTAATGACCTATATTTGTTTCCTTGAAAGACTTCATAAACTTAGGACTTGCTTCACCTCTTTTAGATGCCTTGGCAAAGCAGGGCTACAAGAAGCCAACCCCAATTCAAATCAAAGCCATACCGCCTGCACTCGAAGGTAAAGACATATTAGGCACAGCACAAACTGGTACTGGCAAAACAGCTGCATTTACCTTACCTATCCTCCAACAGATTCTACCAGTTCTAAAGGATAAAAATAAGAGACTTATACGAGTTTTAATTTTAACTCCTACTAGAGAACTGGCTATTCAGATTCATGAGAACATTTCTCATTATGGAAGCCAAACAAAAGTATTTCATTCCGTAATATTTGGCGGAGTCGGACAAAAACAGCAAACCGACGCATTGAGACGTGGTGTTGATATAATAACTGCTACACCAGGTAGACTATTAGACCTGATGAATCAGGGATACGTTAACCTAAGTAGAATTGAACACTTTGTCTTAGATGAGGCGGACAGAATGCTAGACATGGGATTTATTCATGATGTGAAAAAAATATTTTCAAAGATCCCTAGCAAAAGACAGACTTTACTTTTTTCAGCGACTATGCCAAAAGAAGTATTGAGCCTAAGTAATTTCTTACTCAAAGATCCCATTCGAATATCAGTGGCACCTGTATCTGCAACTGCCGAAAAAGTAAATCAAAAAGTATTTTTTGTTGATCAAAAATCAAAACAATTGCTTNTGAAATCNCTNTTAAANNATGATAAANNNGNTATCNNTNCTGNNTTAGTTTTNACAAGAACAAAACANGGGGCNAACCGNGTAGTAAAAGACCTNACGAAAAANAANATTACCGCNCAAGCAATTCANGGNAATAAGAGTCAAAATGCNCGNCAAAATGCTTTAGATAACTTTAAAAAAAGAATTACNAGAGTACTTGTTGCNACAGANATTGCTGCNNGNGGAATTGATATTGANGATTTATCTCATGTGATTAATTATGATATTCCAAATATCCCGGAAACCTATGTTCATAGAATAGGAAGGACTGGAAGAGCTGGAAATAGCGGTATTGCTTGGTCTTTTGTTGATACTGAAGAGCGCAAATACTTATCTGATATTCAAAAGCTCATAAAAAAAGAAATTGAAATTGAAATAAATCACGAATTCCAACCTCAATCAAATGCAGGGAAGGGAAAAAGAGTTCAAAAGTCAAAAAGAAACAGTTCTAATGAACAGAGATTTAAAAAAAATAAACTTAAGAAAGTGCAAAGTCAAAAAAAGTATCATGAAAAAAAGTCACATGCTGTTTCAGGCATAGAAAAAAACAATTCGAGAAAAGAGAATGATACTTCCTACTGGGGAAGTGACTCTTCTGGCTCAGGGGGTGCTTTTACGAAACCAAAAAATTAATGCCATAAAACCCTCATTAATAAAAAATAAATATGAAAATCATAGCATTTGGAGCATCATATTCAAGAGATTCAATAAATAAGGAATGGGCTCGATTTGTCGCTCTCCAGATATCAAAAGAGTCATCTGAAGTTTTAGATTTAAATGATTTTGACTTGCCTGTTTATACAGTTGAACGAGAGAAAAATGGTATACCAAAGGCAGTGGGATCATTTATTTCAAAATTAAATTCAGCAGACCTTTTGGTTATTTCTTTTGCGGAATACAACGGCTCCTACACAGCTGGATTCAAAAATTTATTCGATTGGGCGTCTGTTCACACATTGAAAATGTTTGAAGGGAAAAAATTAATTCTTCTTTCGACTGCTCCAGGTAAAAGAGGTGGTAGAACTGTTTTAAATGCTGCAATTGAAAGATTCCCAAGACATGGAGGTGAAATAATTGGCACCATGACTTTACCTAATTTCAAAGAAAATTTTGATCCTGGAACAGGGTTTAAAAATGATCAAATCCGAGAGATATTTGAATCTTTCATGAATGAAATCAAACGAGTTATAACAAAATGCTAATAGTTCATTATACTGAGTTTTCTTTATATTAAAGAATATGAATTTATCGTTTTACCATAACACTGGAAAAATTTACCTATCATTACTTTTCATATTGATAAACTCTTTTTTAATTCAAGCTCAAAACATTTCGAATAACCTGTGGATTGATCTTAACCTAAACTATGAAATGTTTAACACAATTGATCTTAAATATGAAATTGGAAATAGATCAAATGACAATGGGGCCAGAAAGAGCTATCATGATTTTATAATTAAATACTCTGTTAATAAACGCTTCAAGATAGCGTTAGGCACCAGACACTCTAACCTTTCATTTTTGGATTCAACAATTTTCAATGATGGTTTAAAGGAAGACTTTGAGGACGTGGCTGACAGATTTCATTTTGATGTATCTGGCAGATTAATTAAGTATGGTGAGTTCAAATTAAAATATCGCATCAGAGCACAGAGAAAAAATCGTGGTTTTTATTCTGGTATTGGCAACCCAACATTTAAAAGAACATATATTCGTTCCAGAGGTGTTATTGAATATACAGTATCAAAAAAAATGAGAGCTACAGCTGGCTCCGAATTATTTTTTTCCCTAGAAGAGAATTCACCAATTTACATAGGAAAAAATAGACATACTCTTGGAATAGAATATNATTTAAATAAAATCTACAGTGCAAGGCTAAAATATTCATATCAAACAGAGTTCAGGCCTTCTCTGCAAGAATCCTTAAATATTTTAATGTTAAATTTCAAAATTGATTTAAACCAATTATCAAAGAAATTGAATTTGAAGAATTAACTTGCGCGTATGAGTTTAAATTCTGTTTTGGAACAATTTAGTCCAATTTCCTTAAAGGAAATGGATAGTGTTAAGCTCATGAGCCGGTTTGATTCAAAATTTATATTTCCTTTACTAACACTTAATGAAGTTTTAAAAAATTTAAATAAATATTATCGAGTCCTCAATATTAAAGGGAAAAATATTCACTCCTATGAAAGCCTATACCTTGACGATAAAGAAAATCGATTTTATAACGATCATCATTCAGGGAAAAATCCCAGATTTAAAGTAAGGCATCGAAAATATGTAGATTCCAATATGACTTTCTTGGAAGTGAAAGAAAAGAGGGATGGACGGACAAATAAAAATCGAATTTCAAGCACTAAATGGGCTGAGGATTTNTCAGATAATCAAACAAAATTTTTAAATGATTTTTCTCTACCAACTAAAAACCTGAGAAAAACAATTAAGACCTCTTATGACAGAATAACATTGGTATCACTGCTGACTGCAGAGAGAATAACGATAGATATTAATATTCAATTTTTCGATAAAAAAAATACAGTTACAACGCATGAATTTGTTGTAGCTGAAATCAAACAAAATAAAATTCAAAGAGATAGTCCTTTTTATAAAAAAATGAAAGCGATGAATCTACGCCGAACAAATATTAGTAAATATATTATCGGAAGAATTCTTCTTGACGATAATAAAAGTTTAAAAAATAACAGATTTAAAAGTGTTCTAATGAAAATTAAAGAAATTGAAAAATGAACATAACTTGGTTTGACTCTGACTTTTATACCCTAATCTTAAGGTTATCCATTAATCTATTGTTCTTAATNGTAGTAATTAGATATCTATATTACCCCAAGNCCAAAAGAAAAGACTATCTATTTACATATTTTCTCATTGGATTCATGACTTTTTTTCTCTGCTTTGGATTAAAAAAACTAGATATTGATACCGGAATGGGGCTAGGTTTGTTTGCNATTTTTGGTATCATTAGATATCGGACAAACACCATTGAAATTAAAGAAATGACCTATTTATTTATAGTAATTGGATTAAGTGTCATTAATTCTTTGGCGTCAAACAAAATCTCAATTGCAGAACTTATATTNATAAATGTATCTGCTTGCCTGCTCACATATTTAATTGAGTATGTTTTCCTTTTGCGAAATGAATCNCNAAAAATAATTTTATTTGAACAGATTGAACTNATTAAATCTNTGAATAANNCNGAACTNAAATTAAATCTAGAGGAAAGAACGGGNCTAAAAATAAATCGAATTGAAATTGGGAAAATTAATTATCTCAATGATACCGCAGATATAAAAATATTTTATTTCGAAGACGATCAGAAATAGAGAGTATAAAAAAGCCTTGGGTCTCCCCAAGGCCATAAAACTGGATTTAGTAAGGCGTTTAACATTCAAACAGCACCCAGATTTACAGTCGAAATATGGATATTTCAAATAACTAAGATGTTAAGTTTATATTAACAAAACTTTAAGTATTAAAAGATGAAGACTATTATTTATTTTGGAAGCTTAGCCTTCTTATTGGAAGCTTAGCCTTCTTACTGCTTTTAAATTCTTGTAATAACACCAAGGGCATGAAAACAAATAATACTGATGAATTCCAATGGCATCATTAAAAAATGAGTTTTTTCCATTACAATAGGATCTATCCGCTGATGGCCGACAGCGACAATTTGAACCAGAGGATCATTTTGATACCGATCTAAAAGCTCATGAACTAAATGCTTCCCGACAAATCCTGTAGCACCAATGACCCAATGATATCTAATAATCGATTTTTTTAAATGAAATGTTGATTCATAATTTTCTATTCCTCAAGGAAATCAAGATCTCGATCAAATGTTTCTTGAAGTCCTGCAATTGCCCAATATGTAACTAACATAACAATTACTCCTGTAACAATACCACCATTAACGTATGAAAGTTGATTGGAAAAGAACAAAAATATTGCAGAAATTATATTCAAAGACCCTCTTACCATGTTGGGAATAGTTGTCGCTGCAGTTGCTCTCAAATTCGTTCCAAAATTTTCTGCCCCAATAGTTACAAAAACAGCCCAAAAACCTGTGCCAAAACCCATTATTCCTGTAGAGAGATAAAGTTGCCAAGGGGTAGTCGCAGTGAAAAATACTATCATACCGGCAATTGTGATTATATAGAATATATGAAGCGCTTTTTTTCGCGATCCCAAGCGATTCGATAAAAGGCCTATGGCAACATCACCTACAGCAATTGCAGCATAACTAATCATAATACCCTTGCCGGGGTCTATTGATTGTTCAATGCCAAGATGATAAGCAAACTCTGGAGAAAATGAAATTAATATTCCAACTACGAACCAAGTAGGTAATCCGATTAAAATACTTCTCACGTATCTCATGAATCGCTCTTTTTTATTAAAAAGCATTAAAAAATTACCTTTAGTTACATGATTTTTTGATGCTAACTTTTTATATAAAGTGCTTTCAAAAACACTCATACGCAGGGTTAATAATAATAAGCCCATTCCTCCTCCGATAAAATAACAAATGCGCCAAGGGAACCATTGAGCTATAAAAAAGGCAAAAACAGCACCAGTCAAACCAAATCCTGCCACTAAAGAAGTTCCAAGTCCTCTCTTATTTTTTGGAAGTAATTCGGAAACCAATGTAATACCAGCGCCTAACTCTCCTGCGAGACCCACGCCCGCAATAAAGCGAATTATGGCATATTGTGTTCCTGTTTGAACAAAACCATTAAGTAAATTTCCAATTGAATAAAGAGCGATTGAAAAAAATAGTACTCTGGTACGACCCAATTTATCTCCAAGGACACCCCAAAGAATCCCGCCAAGAAGCAGTCCAAACATTTGCGTATTGAGTATAAGTAAGCCTGTTCCCGTTGGATCAACTACTCCTAGATCATTTAATGATGGAATTCGAATGATACTAAATAATAATAAGTCATAAATATCCACAAAATATCCAAGGGCCGCCAGCCAAACTACAGGATGAAGTAAAAAATGTCTTTTTGAATTCATAAAGAAGCCTAAATTAAGATGCCTATCTTCTATTGAAAAATTATATCCGTGGGTTGTTTCAAAATAAAAAAAGAGAGCCTAAAATTTTAACAAAATTCAACTATTCTAGGCTAATTTTAAAAAAAGTAAATATCCTGTTATGAAAAGAAGCTTTATTCTATCTCTATGCGTTTTTTTCTACCTGTTTAATTTTTCTATAGGCGATGTCCAGGCTCAATCTAAGGAACTCAGATTTGTCACTTGGAACATGGAACACTTAGCTGAACATAATGGTACTGGATGCATACCTCGCTATGATTCAGATTATACTAAACTCAAAGATTTCACAGAATCACTTCAAGCCGATATTGTATCGCTACAAGAGGTAGAAAATGTGGCGGCAGTTTCTAGGGTCTTTCCTGAATCAGATTGGACAATTATTCTATCTGAGCGTCCAAGCAGCTCAGCATACACGTGTCGTGGGAATAGTCAAAAAAGCACACAGCAGCGCGTAGCCATTGCCATCCGAAAGGGAATAGTCTTCCAAGACCTAGGCAGCTATAAAGAACTCGCTTTAGATAGAAATGGTCTACGTTACGGAGTTGTGATACGCCTAATCGGCTCGAAGGATACGATTGATGTGATGGGTATACATTTAAAAAGTGGCTGCTTTGTAAACGACTACAGTCTATCAGATAGGATTGCTTGTGAGGTATTAGAAAAACAAGTCCCAATTTTGGATGCATGGATCGAGAACCACATTCAAGAGAAAAGAAAATTTATTATACTCGGCGATTTTAATCATAGACTAACAGTAAAAAATAACAAATTCTGGTCAGTTCTTAATGAAATAGATGGAGAGCGTATTATCCTTAATAACAGCATGCAAGACTTAAAAGGTTGTCATCCCAAATATCCAGCACCAATAGATCACATTCTA
The DNA here is from genome assembly GCA_002167805.1 of Owenweeksia sp. TMED14. Taxonomy (GTDB): domain Bacteria; phylum Bacteroidota; class Bacteroidia; order Flavobacteriales; family Schleiferiaceae; genus TMED14. The sequence continues at coordinate 88,209 of NHBT01000014.1, forward strand.
ATGGGACCTCAAGCCTCAAAGCTTCAAAAATTCAAGAGCGAACTCGTTCACTACTTTCCAAAATCTGGCGAGCAGATGGTTCAAAAAGATATGCTTAGCGACCACTGCCCGATAAGTGTAATCTTAGAGATAGATTAACCCTAAAGAGTTATGTTTTGATACTAAGTTTTAAGAAAATACCCAAAACTCCAGTTTGGGATATTTTAATGTAATCTCTTAATGATTACTTGCGGAGAGAGAGGGATTCGAACCCTCGGTACAGTTTCCCATACACACGCTTTCCAAGCGTGCTCCTTAAGCCACTCGGACACCTCTCCAGCTTTTGCAGCGGGCAAATATAATCAAAAAAGAAAGTTCAAGACTTGTACTAATCAATGATAAAACTATCGAGTTTAAGTATTTGAACTGCTTGAATAATACTCATCGACCAAGTTCATTACAGCTTTCACTAAATCTTTTAATTCGAGTAAAAGATTGAAACAGAGAGTTGTGTTCTTAGGGCTAATTGCTTCTTTACGAGTTCGTGCAATTTGACTATCAATTTTACTTTTAATTAAATCCAAAACTGAGTCCCCTTGTTCAATACTCTTTCCTAAATCTCCAAACTCTTTATAAAGAAATGCTTTTTCAATCATTAGAAGTAAATCAGAAAAATTGGACTGTATTTCTTTTAAATCCTTCATTTGCCCTTTGCTCAGTTGACTGTGATTATTGTCAACATGTTTAAAGCTCTTTTTTGATAAAAATTCCAAAGACTGAACAATATCTGTCAAATTTGCTAATACCATTATATAAAAGTTACTTCCCCTAACACTTGTATCATCAAGATTTTTTATGAAATAAAAGAGGTGATTTCTTAGATCTTCTACTTCACCTTCAAATTTTGTTACTTTTTTAAGGGTTTTCTTTAAATGTGTACCATCTTGAGTATCCAATCCGTAAAGTACTCCTTCAAAAGTTTTAGAGGTGAGGTACATAGATTTAGCCAAATTATCAGCACTTTCCTCAATTATACCTTGTACCGTATGACTTTCAGATTTTTGCAGTGATCCATGATCAGATTGAACACTCAAATTCTTTTTATGAGTTAGGTAATTTCTGATAATCAAAACAAGAGCAATAAGAAGTAGTATGGCTATTGCTGGACCTCTGCCAATATAAATCAAATATGTTAAAACGCCTGCAAAAACAAAAGCACTAAAAGCAGTCAAAAACCATCCACCAATGACATTAATAACTCCAGCTACTCTGTAAACTGCACTTTCTCTTCCCCATGCCCTATCAGCTAAAGAAGTTCCCATTGCTACCATAAAAGTCACATAAGTTGTGGATAACGGCAATTTCATACTTGTTGCAATAGATATTAATATTCCAGCAACAGAAAGATTTATCGAGGCTCGTATCATATCAAAAGCTGGAAGTTCTTGTGCTTTAGCTTCAGATATGTCAATGACAGGAATTTGAAAACTATTGGAAATTTTAGTGTGCAAACTTGCAGGTAGTATTGAATTTACTGCATTAACAAGCCTAGTTGAACCTTTAACGATAATTTTAGAAACAACATTAGGTTCAAAACGTTCACTACCATCTCTTTGACGTGAAAGGTCGATTGAAGTGTCTACGACAGTGCGAGCCTTCTTAGAAATGGCAAGTGTCACTACCATAATTAAACCTGCTAGAGCTAGTAATCCTGATTCCGTTGGTATTTTTTTAGATAGAATTTCCATTGAAAACTCAGATGCTGGTATTCCCGATGCCACCCATGCCTCATAACTATGATAGCCCGCCATAGGCACTCCAATGAAATTTACAAGATCATTACCCGCAAAAGCCAATGCTAAACTAAATGTACCTACACCTATTACTATTTTTAAAACGTGAATTTTGAAAAGTCTGTCTAAAACAAACATTAGTAATGTCCAAAAAGTGAACATGAGGAGCATTAACATTAAAAAATTACCTACTAAGAATTCTTTAATGTCTCCATAAAAGGGGGTTCCTTTCAGCCCTTTATAAAAAATAAAATAACCAATTGCCGTTAGGCAAATACCCGCAAATACGAACCCAAAATTCTTAACTTTTTTCTCATATTGAAAACTAAAAATCAATCTTGAAACCCATTGAACAAGGATTCCAACACTAAATGAAATAAACACAGATAGTAAAATACCTAATATTATCTGCTTTGCCTTTTCAGTATTAATATAATTGACAATATTATCTATTGTTTCTGTGTCTGATAGCCCTATTTTAATCAAAGCCATAGCAACCGCCGCACCTAAAAGATTAAAAACGATGGATACCGTCGTGGAGGTGGGCAATCCAAGTGTATTAAAGAAATCAAGCAAAAGGATATCTCCAATCATCACTGCCATAAAAATGAACATAATCTCATCAAAATAAAACTGTGATGGAACAAAAATTCCTTTTCTTGCAACTTCCATCATACCACTTGAAAAAACTGCGCCTACCAATACTCCCAAGCTGGCAATTATCATAATGTTTCTGAAAGACATAACCTTTGAACCAATCGCTGAATTCAGGAAATTAACAGCATCATTACTTACACCCACAACTAAATCAAGCACTGCCAGAGATGCAAGAGCGATCATAATTAAGAAAAATATATTGTCCATTTTTATTGTCAATTATTGTGTAAATCTACACTTACAATGTTAAAGCAATGTAAAAGAGCTAGTGAAGGAAGATGACGATGGAAAATAATAGCCAAAAAGCACTCCAAAAACCATAGCTAAAAGGATCCATAGATTAAGGTATTGGTTAAGAAATGATAATTTTTTATTCATTAATTAAAATTTTTACTTGAGAAAATAGGTAAAACATTTCACTTGCAATTTGTAAACAGCATTCATGATATTTAGATGCTTTTTCAGGAGTGTTGTCAAATAATTTTGGATCATCATACATAATAGGAATTCGTATTTCAGCCCCTGAGATAATTGGACAATTCTTATCTGCATGTGAACATGTCATTATAGCAGCAAATTTATCTTTAGGGTTAATCGGATCATTGTATAATTTTGAAAACATCCTGAGTGATTGAAGCGTTGAAAACATGAAAATTTCATGCCCTGAATTATATATTTTTTCTCGCTCAATAAAAAATCCACAATTCTTTAAAGAAATTAAAACTTGTTCGTTTAGTTCAGTAATCTCTAATCCTCCTGAAAAAGATTCTATTGAAATATTATAAAAAATTGAAGCTGTATCGGCCCAAATTTGAGAAAACTGGCTTCTTCGAGAATTATGAGTGCAAATAAAATTTAAATATATTTTGTCTTGAAGTTCAATTTTATTTTTAATATAATTGACCAATGGTTCTAAAACCTTTTTTCGTTCATCAGAAACCGCTATTCTCAATATCGCATTAATGGAATTTTGAATTTCATCCGTGATTTTCAATTCCGTATTTAATGATTTCATCTTCTTAGTAATTGAACATTTAATTCTTTTATGATTTCGTGAATTTTTAAAAGTCAAATGGTTCTCTCACCAACTAAGTTTTCCAAGAATAGTTGCTCAAATACCTTTCCTTGTTTTCGACGACCCAATAACCACATTGTTTTTGTTATGGTAGCTTCCAGAGTCATATCTCCAGCAGATAGAACTCCTGAATGGCGCAACATCCTAGAAGCTGCATATGCTGGTTGAGAAACTCCACCGCCGGGACATTGAGAAGTATTAATAATTAATACACCTTTATCGCGAGCTTCATCCAAAATATCGGATAAGAAATCAAGTTTTGGAACATTGCCACTTCCATAAGTTTGAAGAATAATTGCATTTCTGCCAGAATTAAGAATTGTATTTCTTAAAAAGGCCTCATCGATTCCTGGAAAGAACTTTAAAACGGCGATATGAGAATCCATTTCGGGCTCAAAAAAATAATTTTTCTCTGGACTAAGGGTGTATTCCTCGTGGACATCAATATGGACTCCCACATCCGCTAAAATTGGATAATTCGGACTCGAAAATGCTTCAAATGCTTGAGAACTTCTCTTGAAAACTCTATTCCCGCGAAACAATTTATATTCAAAATAAACACATATTTCTTGGATTGCTGGAGTGTTATCCCCCCGCTTGGTCATAGCCAGTTCAATGGATGTGATTAGATTCTCGCGCCCATCACTTCTTAAAACACCTATTGGCAATTGGCTTCCCGTTAAAATAATGGGTTTTGAAAAATTCATTAAAATAAAACTCAAAGCCGAAGCTGTATAGGCCATTGTATCAGTTCCATGCAATATCACAAATGAATTATAGGAGCTCCTATTATCATTTAGAATATTAGCAAGTTTAATCCAATGATTGTGGTTTATATCACTAGAATCTAATGGATTCCAGGCTTGAATTGTGTCAATTTCACAATCCATTTGTTTTATTTCCGGAACTTGCCTTATAACCTCATCAAAATCGAACGGTGACAAATCACCATCTGGACTTTGAATCATCCCTATCGTTCCTCCTGTATATATAAGTAAAAGTTTCACTTTTTAAATATATGATTTGCATTTTCGGATGTGACCTGTTTGATATGTTCAATTGTATGACCCAATACTCGAGATAAATAAAGAGCAATATCAAATAAATAAGAACTTTCATTTCTCTTTCCTCGATGGGGAACAGGTGCTAGATAGGGGCTATCCGTCTCCAATACAATGTGGCTCAGGCCTATTTCAGAAATAACCTTGATTAAATTGGAGTTTTTAAATGTTGTAACACCTCCAATTCCCAGATAGTGCCCCATGTCAATAAGCTCATTAGCGATTTCCAAGGAGCCTGTAAAACAATGTAGGACTCCTCTTAATTGACTACTTTTTCTATCTCTTAATACCTTCATCATTGGCTCCCATGCGTCTCTAACATGCATACTAAAAGGCTTGTCATACTCCAGACACCAGTTCAACTGACGATTCAGAGCTAGAATCTGTTTATCAATATTAGATTTATCCCAATATAAATCCAACCCTATTTCTCCTACAGCAACAAAAGCTGATGGGTTTTTTTTCCAAATTTTATCATAACGATCAATTACTTTTTCCCAATCGCTGTTTATATCGCAAGGGTGTAAACCTAGCATGAGTTCTATATAATTCGGATATCTTTTTTGAAGATTTCTCATCCTCACTAGACTATTGTCGTCAACATTTGGCAAATACATTTTTTTGACTCCAACAGATACAGCTCTTTTTATCACTTCATCTATGTCATCTGAAAATTTGGTGCTGTCTAAATGAGTGTGAGTATCAATCAAAACTTTCCAAGATTTATAAATCCAAACCCTTTTTCACATCTCCTTGCATTAAAATGTCAATTGGATTTTCAAGAGCTTCTTTGATTGCCACCAATGTACCTACCGATTCCTTTCCATCAATAATTCTGTGATCATAACTCATAGCCACATACATAATTGGACGAATAACAATTTTACCATTAACGGCAATAGGCCTTTCAACAATATTGTGCATTCCAAGAATCGCCGACTGAGGTGGATTAATTATGGGAGTGCTAAGCATAGAGCCAAATACACCACCATTTGTAATTGTAAAACATCCACCTGTCATTTCATCGATTGTGATTTTTCCATCACGAACTTTAATTGCTAAACTCTTTATTTGAGACTCAATTCCCGCAAATCCCAATTGATCTGCATTTCGAACCACAGGAACCATAAGCCCCTTCGGTCCACTTACTGCTACAGAGATATCCATAGAATCAAAGCTCACCATGTCGTCACCATCAATCATGCTTGCGACATTTCGGAATTCTTTTAAGGCCCGGACAACAGCAAGGGTAAAAAAGCTCATAAAGCCCAGACCAACATCATGTTTTTTAGCAAAAGTCTCTTTATACTTTTTTCTTAAATCCATTATTGGTTTCATGTCAACTTCATTGAAAGTTGTAAGCATGGCTGTCTCATTCTTTACTGAAACTAGCCTCTTTGCTAATTTTCGTCGCAACGAACTCATCCTTTCCCGGTTTTGAGTTCGCTCTTTACCTATCGAGGAACCCATAGACGCCTTTGCATTTATGGCATCATTTTTCGTTATTCTTCCGTCTTTTCCAGTTCCTTGAATCGATGATGCAAGAATACCTTTCTCACCAAGGATCTTTTTTGCAGCTGGGCTAGGTGAGCCTGTTGCATAAGATTCTTTTGAAGGTGTGATGTCTATTTTATTTGATGAAGGGAGCGGTTCTTTTATTGGTTTATCGCCTTTTGCAGGGGCATCAGCTGATGTATCAATTTTACAAACTACCTCACCTACTCCAATAACATCACCGGGTTCATATAGAATTTCAATGGTCCCACTCACTTCTGCAGGGAGCTCCAAAGTAGCTTTATCCGAGTCAACCTCAGCTATCGCTTGATCTTTTTCGACATAATCTCCGGTTTCTACCAACCATTCCGCAATCTCTACTTCACTAATTGATTCGCCCGGTGAAGGCACTTTCATTTCAAGTATCATATAATCAAATGTTAACTTTCAAATGTTTGAATTATTAATTTTTTTTGTACTTGCTCAGCAGCTTGTTTTGAACCTGGAGCCGTTGAAGCAGAGACCTTTGGAGATATACATTCAAATGGATAATCAGTTTTTACTCTTAAATAAGTCCATGCTCCCATATTTGCAGGTTCCTCCTGAGTCCAAATCAATTTTACTTTTTTATTGTACTTACTTAACTGCCTATCCATTTCTTTTTTAGGAAGCGGGTATAATTGTTCCAATCGAATAATTCCAGTCTCTTCGTCATTGATTCGATTTCTCTCCTCTAAAAGCTCATAATATATTTTCCCAGAGCAGAACACAACTTTTTTCACTTTTCTCTCATCTATGAAATCCGGAATAACAGGGAGGAATTTACCTTCACCTAATTCCTCCATTTTAGATACTGCTAATGGATGTCTTAATAGACTTTTAGGACTCATAATCACTAATGGCTTTCTGAACTTTTGGAGCATTTGTCGACGAAGCAAATGAAAATGATTAGCAGGTGTCGTTGGATTGCAAACAAACATATTTTGTTGAGCGCACAGTTGAAGAAATCGCTCCAATCGCGCTGACGAATGTTCCGCTCCCTGACCTTCATAGCCATGAGGAAGTAATAAGACCAAACCATTTTGTACTTTCCATTTATCCTCAGCAGCAGCTATAAATTGATCAATAATTATTTGGGCTCCATTTGAAAAATCTCCAAATTGAGCTTCCCAAATCACTAAAGTATCTGGACTTGCCATTGCATATCCATAATCAAAACCCAAAACAGCATATTCTGATAAGTGTGAATTGTAGATTGCGAAACGACCCTTTGATTCTGGTATATTATCTAGTAAACAAACCTCTTCTTCTGAGTCTTCAATTTTAATAATTGCATGGCGATGTGAAAAAGTTCCTCTCTCTACATCCTCACCAGAGATACGAATATTAAACCCATCTTGAAGTAATGTTCCATAGGCCATCATTTCAGCCATTCCCCAGTCTAATGCATTTTTTTCGAAAGCCATCTTCTTTCTATCTCCAATTAAACGAGTTATTTTTTTGAAGAATTTCTTGCCTGGAGGCAAAGCTGTAAGTGTTTTTGCTACTGCACTCAAACGATCTTTTGAAATTGATGTATCTGGAATATTATGAATGTCTATTTTTTTTGCCCCCGAATAATCATTCCATTCGTCTAACATAAATGGAACAATTTTATTTTTTTCAATCTTTTTTGAATCATCGAATAAGCCTTCTAACATAGACTTAAATTCAGATTCCATCTCAAGTATCAAATTTGAATCTACTTCTCCAGTGGCAAGAAGTTTGTCAAAATATATTTTTCTTGGATTCGGATGCTTCGAAATTGTTTTGTAAAGCAAAGGTTGAGTAAACCTGGGCTCATCACCTTCATTATGTCCATACTTTCTGTAACAAAGTAAATCAATAAATACGTCCCGTTTCCATTTCTGACGATACTCAATTGCAAAACGCATGGCGTGAATAACTGCTTCAGTATCGTCACCGTTGACATGCAAAACTGGAGCTAATACTACTTTCGCTACATCGGTACAATAGGTTGACGAACGACCATCAATGAAATTAGTTGTGAAACCGACTTGATTATTAACTACAACATGAATGGTTCCTTCTGTTCCATAACCAGATAATCTTTCCATTTGAATTACCTCGTATACAACTCCTTGACCCGATATCGCAGCATCACCATGAATCATAATTGGTAAAACTTTACTTGGATCCTCAGGATAACTTGAGCGACTTTTTGCTCTTGAAATTCCAGCAACTATCGGATCCACTGCTTCAAGATGAGAAGGGTTTGGAGCAATATTTAATTTCAATTTTTTACCATTATCCAACTCCCTTTCTGCTGTATAACCAAGATGATACTTGACATCTCCATCAAAATCCGCTTCCTCGAATTGTTTACCTTCAAATTCGGAAAAAATCTCAGAAGCTGGCTTTCCAAACAGATTTGTCAAAACATTTAACCTTCCCCGGTGCGCCATACCCAAAACAACTTCTTCAACCCCGATTTCAGCAGCTTTTTGAAGCAAAAAATCCAATCCTGGAATTAAATTTTCCGCACCTTCAATTGAAAACCTCTTTTGTCCAACAAACTTTGTATTTAAAAAACTCTCAAATGCAATTGCCTCATTCAACTTGTGCAGAATGTATAATCTGTCATTAGAATCTAAAATGGGAGCATTTTCATTGGACTGTATAAACTTTTGAATCCAAGAAATTACATCTGGCTCTCTTACATACATATACTCCACGCCGATAGAGCGACAATATGTGTTTTCGAGATGATTAATTATATCTCTTAAACTCGCAGGGGACTTAAGGCCGAGTTCCGATGCTGCTTGAAACTTTAATTCTAAATCTGAATCATTTAATCCAAAATTTTTCAGTGATAAATCAGGACTGTACTTTCTTCTTGTTCTTACTGGATTTGTCTGAGTAAATAAATGCCCTCGGGTCCTATATCCATGAACTAAATTCAGAACTGAAAATTCTTTTCTTACCTCATCGGGAAGCACTGTCTGATCTTCTAGCAGATCACTAAAATCAGATTTTGAAAAATCGTAACCTTGAAAAAAAGCTCTCCATGAAGGTTCAATAGAATCAGGATCAGAGAGATACTCTTTATAAAGATCCTCAATAAAGCCGATATGCGATGTCCCTAAAAAAGAAAAGCGATCCATAAAACTGTTTTAATAGCTCTTTCAAAATTACGTCAATTTAATCCTTTCTAAAGAAGGACATTTAATTACATAAATTGAATAGTAAAAAGAAAAAAAATCATTTTTAATTGTATTATATTGCCTGAATTAGAATAAAAAATTTTGTCTAATAAAAACAATAATTACGATATAATTTTTGCTGGCTGGGGAGCCAGCACATGCATTCTTTTGATAGAGATGTCAAAGCAATTTTTGCTTAACGATAAAAAAATCTTGATTTTAGAACCCAGTGAAAAAACTGAAAATGATAAAACATTTTGTTTTTGGGCGAATAAACTTGATAACATTTATCAAGATTACGAATCTCTTATATCCCATCGATGGAATAAAATTAGAATTAACAATAATAAAAGTTCATCAATTAAACCCATTGAATACTTTCATATAAATAGTAGCGACTTGTATGATTGGGCGAAAAAGCTGTGTCTAGAACATAAAATTGAACATAAAAGGGAAAAAGTATTAAGGGTTGAAAGTGCTAATTCACTTAACATTGAGACATCTGAAAATAACTATTCTGCTGAATGGGTTTTTGATAGCCGACCTCCAGATTTGAGAAACCTAAAAGATGATAAGTTTAATATTTCGCAATCATTTTTCGGCTTAAAAGTTGAACTAAGTGAATACCAACTAGAAACTGATGTATATCATATGATGGACTTTCGAGTGCCTCAGGAAGGGGCTACTCAATTTGTATATATTTTACCATACTCCCAAAAAACTGCCCTAATAGAATTAACTCGATTTGGGAAAAAACTCATAAATCAAGATGAAGCAAAAAATACTCTTAATGATTTTATTGAAAAATATTTTGGACCATACCAAATCATAGAATCGGAAAAAGGAATAATTCCAATGAGCTCAATATTACCCGAACAAAAATCTGATGAAAAGATTGTCAATATTGGAACTCGAGCGGGGAATGTAAAACCAAGCACTGGATATGCTTTTAAAAATATGTACAATCATTCGAAATTGATATGTAAGAATGGACAGTTAAAGTCAAGAAAAGTAAGAGTAAATAAAAGATTTCTTATTTACGATCAATTATTATTAATTATTCTGACAATCTGGCCATTAAAAGGAAAGCTAATCTTTGAAAGATTATTTAAGATAAAATCTTCAGGTTTTATCTTAAAATTTCTTGATGAAAAAACTTCCATTTTAGAGGAAATGTCCATGTTTCTAAAACTACAAATATGGACATTTATTAAATCTGCATTGTTTTGGTTTTATTGGAAAATAAAAAAAACCATGATTCCAATATTAATGGTTTTTTACCTTTTAGTAGATCAAACCCGATCATCCAGTGATTTGTTAAATCTATCTCAAAGTAACCTAGTTGTTATTGCATTAGGTTTGCTATTCATTGGAATACCTCATGGCGCTCTAGATCACTTAATTGGAGTATTCCCAAATGGCAGCAACAAGATCACTTTTAAATTTATTCTCGCATATCTCTCTCTGATGCTGATAATTTTGTTGATTTGGATTTACGCACCATTAATTGCTCTATTATTTTTTATCCTATACTCTGCATGGCATTTTGGGCAAGCTGAAACTCAAAATTGGAATATTAGATCAAATTTTATCTCTTTTGTCTGGGGTATTATTTTGCTTAGCTCTTTATTCTTAATTCACTTTGATGAATTTCGAAAAATATTGTCAATACTCGGTATCGAGTTAGTTGAAAATTCCAAAATTCATTATCAACTAATAGGGAATTCAATATTAATTATTCCATTAGTCTATGCACTTGTTAAAAGACATATTGAATGGCTAGTAATATTAATTTTCCTTTTTTTATCTAACTATGAAAGCCTCCTCTTGACCTTTGGCCTCTATTTTGTTTTTCAACATAGTAGAATTGGGTGGAAAGATTTAAAGTCCAAATTACAAAAGTCCAATTTTAAAATGTTCAAGGAGGCTCTTCCCTTTAATTTAGGAGCAATTCTTTTATACCTGATATCAATATGCGTATTGAAACTAAACCCAGAAGAAGGCCTGGCTTATTTCTTTATCTTTCTATCTGCAATTAGTTTTCCTCATGTATTATTCATGCATGTATTTTATCAAAAAAATTAAAATTTTCTCTCATAAATCCAATTTGCAAAATTTCTTAAGTCTGAAACCTCACAGACCTCTTCAATTTCTTTCAAAGATTTAATAGCATTATCAAAATGATTTCGCCTCTGCTTCTGAACATAATCAAGAGTTCCACTTAATTTCATCTCTGATAATATTTTCTGAACTATTTCGTTTGATTGCAAATCAAAAATAGAATCTAATTTGCCTGGGTTATTTTTTGAAAAATGTATCCAAAGTAAAGTTTTCTTTTTAGCAAGTATATCTGCTCCAACATTCTTGCCGATAGTCTTAGTTGAACCATAAGCATCAAGAAGGTCATCATGAATTTGAAAACTTAATCCTAATTCAACACCAAAATTATATAGAGCTCTAGAGATAACTCTTGATCCACCGGAAATTATAGAACCCATCTCTAATGAACATCCCAATAAAACAGCTGTTTTATTCCTAATCATGTGCAAATACTGCCCTTCTTCTATATTATCAATTTTTTCAAAGCTCATATCCATTTGCTGACCCTCACAAACTTCAAGCGCAGTTTGATTAAATGATTTTAACAGCTCTGAAAAATGTTCATCTGGGGATTGTAATAAAGATTTGTATGCCATGACCAGGAGGGCATCTCCAGATAGTATTCCTGTATTCAAATCCCAATTTTCATGCACAGTTTTTTTACCTCTCCGAATCTTAGCTTTATCCATTATATCGTCATGAATAAGTGAGAAATTATGAAATCTTTCTACGGAGTGAGCAACTGGCAAAGCAACGCTCGCATCACAACCATTAGCCTCAGCCGCCATGAGAGCTAATATTGGTCTAATTCTTTTACCACCTAAACCTAGAATATATCGCTGTGGTGCATATAGTTCATCCGGATGTCTATTCCACTCAGGCTCACTAAAACCCTGATCTAATGAATCAAGATAAAGTTTACGAAGACGATCTAATGAATTCATTCAATGAGTCCTCTTAAATACATTCCATAACCGCTTTTCATTAGAGGCTTAGATAACTCCAAGAGCTCTTTTGCATTTATATAGCCCATTCTAAATGCCACCTCTTCAATACAAGCAACTTTGATTCCCTTTCTTCTCGCCATAATTTGAACGAAATTACCTGCCTCCAGTAAACTATCGAAGGTCCCAGTATCGAGCCATTGAGTACCTTTTTCCAAAACTTTTACACTTAAATTTTGATTTTCCAAGTAATTCTTGTTGATATCTGTTATCTCATACTCACCTCTTGAACTCGGTTTAAGTTTTGTTGCAAATTCAATGACATCATTATCATAAAAATAAAGACCAGGAACAGCATAATTACTTTTTGGATTCATTGGTTTTTCCTCTATAGAAACAGCATTCCCATTTTTATCAAAATCAACAACTCCATATCTTTCGGGATCACTCACTTCGTATGCAAAAATTACTGCACCTTTTTTTTCTTTAGCATCTTTCAGGATTGACTTCATTCCTCCCCCAAAAAATATGTTATCTCCGAGAATTAAAGCAACACGGTCATTTCCAATAAATTTTTTCCCGATCAAAAATGCTTGAGCAAGACCCTTTGGCTCTTTTTGAATTTCATATGAAAATAAACAACCTAATTTTTTACCATCTCCAAGAAGTTTTTCAAATAACGGTAAATCCTCCGCTGTCGTGATAATTAATATTTCTCGAATACCCGCCTCCATCAATGTTGAGAGAGGGTAAAATATCATTGGCTTATCATATACAGGCATTAATTGCTTGCTCATGATTTTAGTTAGTGGATGAAGTCTTGTCCCTGAGCCACCGGCAAGTATTATACCTTTCATTCGTCTTCAGCTAAATCAATTAATATATTTTCCATTTCTGATCCTGTCATTACCTTATCTAGAGATATTAAAAGACTCGGTAATAATATTAAATTGGAAAACATCGCAAATACTAAAGTAATCGAAACTAAGAGACCAAGAGCCTGGGTTCCACCAAAATCTGATGCTAAGAATATGAAAAAGCCTGAAAATAGAACTATACTGGTGTAAAACATACTAATTCCTGTTTCTCTTATAGCAGTGATTGCTGCATTGGATATATTATGATCATTTCCAATTAACTCCTGACGGTAGCGAGCAAGATAATGTAAAGTGTCATCTATTGAAATTCCGAAGGAAATCGAAAAAATAAGAACAGTGGATGGTTTAACTGGAATTCCAAACCAGCCCATAAGTCCTGCGGTCATTAATAGAGGTAATAAATTCGGAATGATTGCAACAACTACCATTCTTGGGGTCTTGAATAAGATCGCCATAATGATTGATATTAGGACAATTGCAAGCATTAAACTCAATACCAGATTATTGATTAAAAATTTTGTACTTCTGAGAAATATCACGCTCGCACCGGTATATTGGATATCATAATTTTTTTTACTGAAAATGTCATTCGCAAGATTTTGAACTTTTCCCACAAGCTGACTCATCTCTGGTCGAGCTAAATCTTTTACTTGAACTGAAATTCTCATTTTTTGATTTATTGAATCTGAAAATCCTGTGGTTAAAAAGTCCAAATTTTCACTTTTCAAATTAGGCAATGAAGTTGATATTAATGCTCTCTCCTGTGAGTTAGGTAAAGCATAAAACAGAGGGTCTCCACCATAATATGCTTGCCTTCCAAATTTTAACATATCCACTAGTGAAAGAGATCTAGAAAGATTGGGGAATGTATCTAATCTAGATTGAAATTTGTCAACTCTTCTGAGTAATTTNGATTTTTCAATTCCATTTTCAGTTCTTGAGTCAATCACAATATCTAAAGGAATAACTCCTCCCATTTCTCTTTCGAAAAATTTCATCTGGGTAACAAGAGGATCTGTTGGATTAATATCTGTCGTCAGGTTACCTGTCGTCTTCATTAAAGTCATTCCAAAAAGTCCAAAAATTAAAATGACGAATGAACCCAAATAAACTTTTTTTCTATGATNTTGTGATATTCGGACTAGCCATTCAATCCATTTTGTGATCCATTTTTGACTCAAATGATTATAATGCCGCTCTTTTGGCTCAGACAGCCAACTGTATAAAACAGGAATTGTTGTTAAGGAAAGAATGTAGACAACAAGAATATTNATTGTTGCTGCAACTCCGAAATGAACAAGCGCATCACTCGATGTTAAAATAAATGTGGCAAAACCTAATGCNGTAGTTGTATTTGTTAAAAAAGCAACACCACCAATTTTTTTTACGGTATGAATTAGTGCCTCTTTAACTTTTTTATCTTTTGAATATTCTTGATGNTATTTATTAATGAAGAAAATACAATTGGGAACNACTATGACTATTANTAATGGGGGCAAAAGAGCCGAAAATAATGTTATTTTAAATCCTAGCAAGCCCATTATTCCNAATGAACCAACAACACCAAATGCAACTACGACCAATGCAATAATTGCTGCCCTGAGACTTCTTAGTAAAATGAGCATAATTAATACTGTGACAAAGCCAGTTAAAGCCATAAATAAGTTGATCTCACTTTTTATAGAACGAGCATTTTTTAATCTCAAATAAGGCAAACCAGAAACCTCAATCGGGATGCCTGTTCTCCTTTCAAAACGTTTTGTTTCGATATGTATTCTGTCAAATAAGTCGTATATAATTTCACTGTAATTGGCTTTATCAGTTATCGAAACAGCCATTAAATGAGTTTTATTGTCACGGCTACTTAATAAGCCATGATAAATAGGTANAGCTTCATAATGATTACGAATATTAAAAGCTTTTTTCGGACTATCAATTTTTCCATCCATTATTGGACGAGATTCCATTTTGGCATCCTNAGCATTACCTAATGTTAAGTCAACAGCATTGTGAAGAGAGAATACTCCTGTTACTTCATTCTCTTTCTCNAGTCTTTCAGCCATATTTTGCCAGGCATTCAANACAGATGGTGTAAAAAATGCATTGTCTTTAGCACCTAAAACAATTGAATTTCCTGAGCCAGTAAAATCTTTTTGGAATTCGGTGTATGTGGTGTACACCGAATCATCAGATGGTAACATTTTTGCAAAATGATAACTTATATCAACATTTCGACCTACAACGCCCATGAATAGAACATAGAGCAACCAAAAAATCAAAACACCTTTTCGATTTTTAAGTATGAAATGTCCTAATTTTTCCCACATAGACTAACAAAGGTAAGGTCAGAAAAACATAAAGAATAAAGATCCAAGAGGAAGATTTAAAATAAGCTTATCGGATCAATGTTGGACGTGATGGCGCAGCGTCATTTGCTATCGATGNCACTTGCATCGCAAGTGTCCAATATCCATCTTCTATATCATCATTTATGTAAATAAGTTCNGTTATTGTTGCGTTCAATCTAGCTTCATGCCCAGGCACTTTCTCCCCTTCGCTAAGCCCCCAAAAGCTCCTGTGAGATAATAATTTACCTCCATCTTCTTCTCTATCTACACTCGGCAGATCGACCAACCAATGTAAAATCCCTTTTTTTCTTAGAAAATANCCTACCTCTTTAGAAAAAAAAGGAGCATCTTGAGATGAAAAATTCATATTCTTTTTTTCNGCTGAATTNGGATTTGACCTAACAACCAATGCTGTTAAATCATTGGAAGGTCTCCAATGATTCCAAGCCTTCTCAATTTGATCTAATTCAATGATTTTCCCATTTTCACCATAGTCTTTATAATTAACTGTAATAAGAAGAGCAGTCTGAAGAAATGGGATACTGACACCATTGATTGGATGCCAAGTTTGACAAACATGACCGAGAGTTTCAGTATGACTCCCATGAGCGTGTGGATTAAAATTTATATTAAAAAAATAGATCGGACATCACCACCCATACCCACAGAGCCAATCCATTTATCTATTCTTACAGGGTCTCTTTTCATTCCAGGGATATACCAAGCTCTGGTCCGCCCTTCTTCTATTGAAGTACTTAAATCATGAATTATTTTTGGATTTTTCACTGTACTTAAATTAAGGTATAAATCCATCTGATGCAATTCTATCAGCCCAAAACAATCCCTTATCCAAAAGCTTCCAAAAGCCATATTCATCTTTTTTCAACCTTTCGGCATCTATATGAGGCCTCCAACACTTTTCTATATCACTCGACCATTCGCCTAATATTTTAGAATCCAAGCCTTCTCTAGTTCTTAATTGAGTCATAATTATCTCATTGATAATATCTCTTTTCTCCAGAAATTCTTCTTCGTACCATAAATTATTTACCCCTACTGATTTTTGATATTTAATGTTATTACTTACATTCCATCGCCTGATAGAACCTCCATCATAAGAATGAGCTCCAGGACCAATCCCATAATAAGGTTTCCTCAGCCAATATCTAGAATTATGTACGGATCTCCATTCTGGTAAGCAAGAATTGCTGATTTCATAACAATCCCATCCTTGTTGANNTAAATATTNTCTGNACCANNGAAAATCTTCTTCAGCTCTATCATCACAAAGGGGTTTAGATTCTCCTTTTTTTATTTCATAAAAAAGCTGGGTCTTTCTTTCTACTGTTAAGGCATAAGTAGACAGATGAACTAATTTCATTTCCAATGCTTTATTTACGTTGAATTGCCACTCACTTAAAGACGAACTCGGTATTCCATAAATTAGATCAATACTAATATTTTCAAAGCCTGCGTCCTGCGCTCTTAATATTGATGTTGATGCTTCGATTGAATTATGTGAACGGTTCATCCATTTCAATTTATTATCAATAAAAGACTGAACTCCGATGCTCAACCGATTAATTCCTAATTTCTTCCAATTCGATAAAGATTCATTATTTACGTCCTCTGGATTAACTTCAAGGGTAAACTCACCACCTTTTTTTAGGGGAGCGTTTTTCATTGCGGAATCAACTAAAGACGAAATTGTCTTCGCTGGCAATAAAGAAGGTGTGCCTCCACCAAAATAATATGTATCCTGTTCTATCGGGGCTGATAAGAATCTTAAATCAATTTCTGCCTCCATAGCTTTGAGAGTATTTTCGATTCCTCTAAGATTAGTGGAAAAATGAAAATCACAATAATTACATGCCTGGCGACAAAATGGGATATGAATGTAAAGTCCCAATTAAATTATTTTCAAATCCATTCTAAAAACGGTACCCTTGTCTAATTGAGACGTTAAAAGGTATAACCTACCGCCATGAACTATTTCAACAATACGTTTTGATAAAGAAAGGCCAAGTCCCCATCCGCGACTTTTTGTTGTGAAACCTGGTTTAAATATATTCCGACGATCTTTTGTACTTATTCCTTTTCCGCTATCATCAAAATCGATAGAAATAGATTTCTCTAAAACCCTAATGGATATGGATAATACTCCTTTACCATCCATGGCGTCAATTGCATTTCGCATTAAATTCTCAAAAACCCAACCTATTAAAACAGGTTCAACTTTTAAGTTTGGTAATTGATGAGCAGACTTAATATTAATTTTTAGATTCTTTGAACTTCTTTTTTGCATATATTCAGAACTTTGATTTAGAAGACCTATNATGTCTACTTTAGAAAAAGTAGGTTCTGATCCAATTTTTGAAAAACGATCGGCAACGATTTGAAGCCTTGACAGATCTTTTTTAATCTCATTTAGAGCTTTGGATTTAACTCCCTCTTCCTCAAGTATCATCGTCCAACCAAATAATGCAGATAATGGTGTTCCAAGCTGATGAGCTGTCTCTTTTGCCATTCCNTTCCAAACAAGANTCTGCTCAGATTTCCTCGATCGACTAAAAGCTAAGTATGCAAAAAATAAATAAAGNCTAGTTATTCCGAGAAATAATTTTGGAAAAAACCTCAGCCTTTTTAGACTTCTAGATTCATCTCTNTAAATGAACTGCTCTACTCCTGGTGAGATATTTACTNTAATAGGGTCGGANTAATCCATCATTTTACTCAATTCTTTACTCAGAAAATTAATAGATGTATCCTTACTATTAAGGTTTCGATAGGTGAGNATTCTATTTTGATCATCTGTTAGAATCAGAGGAATACTTGTATTTAACTCTATGATTCTAGTCGCCATTGTTAAATCAGAATTTGGATTTGAAGTCAGTATCAGAGAAATAGCCTCTCCCCAGAGCCTTACTCGATCATTTTCTTGAGCCCGAAGTTGATCTGTAAACCTCTCTGTGTAAATAAGTGTCAAAACACCTATCAAAATTGCTAAAAGAAGCAATCCACCTTTCCATAGCGATTTCAAGAAAAATGAATTTAATTTAAACATAGTGCGAATATAGTTGCTGTTTTTTCTTGTAAATTTTAACTAAATAAAAATAAAGTGGCTAATTGATGAAATTAGTGCTATTGAGTTATCAATAATATAACCATTTTTGCAAGCTNATTTAAACTCTATGAAATTCATTTTTCTTATTGTATTGATAATATTTTTTGCTATCGACTTTTATGCCTTTCAAACATTTAAGTCCTTAGACTTAAGCGAAAAATTTGAGAAATTATTTTGGATTATTAACGTTGTCGGATATATCGGAATTTTTTGTTCAGTTTTTTTTTTTCAGCCCAAAAGAACACTCTTCCTTATCAAGGATTTTACCTCAGTTTGTTTCAGCTTATATCATTTTGTTTTACATTCCAAAACTCATACCTGTTTTCCTTGGAACGATAGAAGATTTTTATCGTACTGGAAACAAAATGTTTTCTAATGAATGGCCGAGTAGGAGGCGGTTTATTGGATTAATCAGTTGGGGTTTAGCTACGATTCCATTTTTTGGCATCCTTCATGGAGTATTTCGTGGGCGATCAAAATATAGAGTGCTGAATAATTCAGTAATAATAAACGGATTACCTGATGGATTTAATGGATTTAAAATTCTTCAAATCAGTGATATTCACTCAGGAAGCTTTATTAGCTATGAAGAAGTTCAAATTGGAGTCGCATTAATTAAAGAACAAAAACCCGATCTCATCGTTTTCACGGGAGATTTAGTAAACAATCTATATTCCGAAATGGAACCATGGGTCAATTTATTTAAAGAAATTCAAGCTCCTATGGGAGTCTATAGTATTCTTGGAAACCATGATTATGGAGATTATGTCAAGTGGCCAAATATTGAAAAGAAAAAAGAGAACTTGAACAAGCTGTGCCAAATTCATGAAAAACTAGGATGGAATCTTTTGAGAAACCAGAATGCTACCATAAAAAAAAATGGAAACTCCCTAGATATTGTTGGAGTTGAAAATTGGGGGAATCCGCCATTTCCAAAATATGGAGACCTTAACCTTGCTCTTGAAGGCTTGGACCTCAAAACGCCAAAAATATTATTGAGTCATGACCCTACTCATTTTGATGGTGAAGTTGTTCATCATGAATCCAATATCCCACTTACTTTGAGTGGTCACACTCATGGTATGCAATTTGGAATTGAAATCCCTGGATGGATAAAATGGAGTCCAGTAAAATTCAAATATCCAAGATGGGCAGGCAGCTATTTTGATGAAAAATCACAAAGAAACCTGTATGTAAATAGAGGTTTTGGATATCTTGCATTTCCAGGTAGAGTTGGAATTTGGCCTGAAATTACAATGCATGAACTCCGAAAATAACAGTTTTAAATTATTATTACTCTCTTTAAATCATTAGTTTTATTAAATATTGAATAATAATTATCGCGATGAAAACAAGAGTTTTATTTCTTATCACAATCCTTATTTTCTCATTTCCAGCTCTAACCTATAAGAATGGGGCACCTTCCGGAAAAACTGGGTCCCCAAAAAGTAATAGCAATACTTGTTATAATTCCTATTGTCACAATGGACCTTCTGCATCAACCCAAACAATATCCGTGAGCTCAAATATTCCGTCAGATGGATATATTCCAAATACAGATTACACTTTTACAATAACCTCCAAATCCAACGGAGCAAGTGATGCAAAAATGGGATTTGAATCCTCAATAGAGAGCCTGGGGCAGCACCAAGGATCTTTAACTCAAGTTTCAGGATCAACCCAGATTAAAAGTTCCAGTTTTGTAACACATACCAGCACAAGTAATACACCGAGCTCAGGAGAAAAATCATGGGATTTTATATGGAATTCAGGACTAGCACCGGATAGTGTTGTTTTATATACTGCTGGGATTTTTGGCAACGGAAATAATGCTCCAAATGGTGACGTATTATTATTAGAAACAAAAGTTTTAAGAAAAAGTGGCTTGACTCTGAATGAAGACGATACAAATTATTTTTTGGCTTATCCAAACCCTGCTAAAAACTGGATTCAAGTTTCTAATTCCAAAGCAAATTCTAATGGTTTCATATACGTTTCAGACCTCTCTGGAAAAGTTGTTTTACAATCAGATTGGGTTTCAAATGATCAAAATGGTAAATTGATGGATGTTTCTGAATTATCAAATGGGATTTATAGTTTCAACTTAATCCTAGAAAATGGTGAAAACTTTCATTTAAAACTAAAAGTCTTAAGATAAGAAACTGCTTTTTGGCATGAAATTCGTAACCCTCAAGTATGCTTAAAATTATCAAAAGAATATTTGTAAAGGGGAAAATTTTATGGGTTTCAGCTTTTCTATTTTTAAGCTTTGCATCGAAAGCTCAAAATGAAAGTTTAAAATTTTATATCCAAGCTGGGATTAATCAAAATACTGGAGCTCTGGGTTTTGATAGTGCTTTAGCATCAGTAAGTCAGTTAGTTTCTGATATAAACGCCTTAAATGGTTGGCAAGTTGGATTTATAATACGTGAATACCACAGTGAGACCCAGTATCTAGCTCTTGAAACTCTATACTCATCGAATGAAACAAAATTGGTAATAGGCCCTCCTGACTCTTTAGGCCTTCCGACAACACAAACTTTAAATTCTCAGAAAATTATGCTTTCTATCTCTCCAGGCTTTAGAATCTTTCGACTAATACGTGGTCAGGCTGGGTTAAATGGAATATTTGAATTGAATAACGGTTTTCAAGAAAGCTTTGATAGTTTCAAACTTGCGTACCGCCTAGGGGTTGGTTTAGATATTTTTAAATTAACTGCGGACATATCTTACAATGCATCTTTTAATAAATCTTTTGGCGTCTTAGATGGAATCCCCTTGAGCAACTCACACTCTCAATTTTTATTTACAATAGGGTATAAATTTTAATTCAAGCAAGAAGTTTGGCACGCATTTTGGGTCATAATATGATAACGGGAGATAATGTGTTTAGGTGATTAAGAGTTAACAAAAAATTTTGTTGATCCAATCTCTCGGAAAACCCTGGGAAACCAGGGTTTTTTATTTTAAATCCACATATATATTCTTCGGTTCAGTGAAAAAACGAAGGGACTCATAACCTCCCTCTCGCCCAACGCCACTTTCTTTGACACCACCAAAAGGAGTTCTTAAGTCTCTTACAAGCCAACTATTTATCCAAATAATACCTGCAGCAATATTATCTGCAATTCTATGTGCTTTTTTTAAGTCATTTGTCCAAACCGTAGCTGCTAAGCCATATTTAGAATTATTTGCGAGCTGAAGAGCTTCGTTTTCCGAACTAAATGGCATAACTGTTACTAAAGGTCCAAAGATTTCTTCTTGATTTGTCCGGCAAGACATATCTAATCCGGAAATGATAGTTGGACTCATATAAAATCCTCCAGAGTACTCACCCTCGAGAGTAATTGACTCACCGCCAAACTCAACTTCACCACCTTCCTTTTTCGCTAATTCGACATACGACAAAATCTTTTCCTTATGATCTTTAGAAACGATAGAGCCTAAATCTGATTTTGGATCCTTCGGGGGGCCAATTTTCAATTTTTTTGTTTCTTGAATAAATGCTTTTAAAAAGCGAGTATATAAGTTACTCTCAACTAAAATTCGACTTCCACATAGACAAATTTGTCCTTGGTTTGAGAAAGAAGACCTAACCGTTGTTTGAATCATTTTATCAAAATCACAATCTGAAAAAATAACATTTGAATTCTTCCCACCCAACTCAAGACTAATTTTCTTAAAATTAGCTGCTGCAATTCTATTTATTTTCTCACCGGTAGTCGTTCCACCAGTAAAAGATATTAGTGATACATCCGGGTGACTTACAAGAGGCTGACCTGCATCTTCGCCCTTGCCATGAATGATATTGATTACTCCCTTCGGGAATCCAACCTTATCTATTAACTCAGAAAGAATAAAAGCAGTTGCTGGGGTAATTTCAGAAGGCTTTGCAACAACAGTATTACCAGCTGCTAAGGCAGGGGCAATTTTCCATGTAAATAAATATAGTGGCAGATTCCAAGGAGAAATACATGCGACAACTCCCAAAGGGCGCCTGAGAGTGTAGTTAAATCCACTAGTCCCCATATCGTGAATCTCACTGTTTTCATGTAAAATAGCTGTTGCAAAAAAACGAAAATTATCAATTGCGCGAGGGATATCAACTTTTTTTGCTAAAGACAATGGCTTCCCATTATCTTTTGACTCTGCTTTTGCAAAATATTCTAACTTTTCATCTAATTCATCCGCTAATTTTAATAAGAAGGAAGACCTCTTCGAAGCTGATAATTGAGACCAACTTGGAAAAGCCTTTTTTGCGGATCCCACAGCATGAGTAACATCAGCTTCTGTACTTCTAGGTGTTTCCCCATAGATTTTGCCTGTAGAAGGATCAATGTTATCTATGTATTTACCATTTTGGGGTTCGACAAAAACACCGTCTATATAATTTGCTATTTTCATCAGCCTAAAGGTTAGGAGTTCTTCCCCCATCAACGGGTAAATTAATCCCCGTTATATATGAAGCGTCTGAAGATGCTAAAAATACAATTGCACGAGCAATTTCTTCAGGCTCTGCAAATCTTTGCATAGGAATTTCATCACGCATTTCTTCTTTAATTTTTTCTTCGCTACTGCCTTGGTTCAACGATTTTCGGACAATAATTTCATTAAGCCTTTCAGTTGAAGTAGCGCCTGGCAAAACATTATTTACTGTTATTGAATCTGGAGCCAGCTCGTTAGCTAATGTCTTTGACCAATTTGCCACAGCAGCCCTAACAGTATTACTTACTCCAAGTCCGTTCAAAGGAGCTTTTACAGATGTACTAACAACATTTATTATTCTACCGTAACCTGAGGCTCGCATACCTGGAATCAATAATTGAGAGAGGTTATGGTTATTAATTAAATGATTTCTGAATGCATTATTAAAATCCTCTTCAGAAGAGTTGATAATAGAACCTGAGGGGGGACCGCCAGTATTATTCACAATGATATTTATAATCTTTCCTTGATCTAAATAATCTTGAATAACTCTCTTAACGTTCGAAGGCTCACTAAAGTCTGCAACAAGAATTTCATGCGATTGTCCCAATTTCGTGTCTAATTCAAGTCGGGTTTCTTCTAATTTTTCTTTATTCCGAGACAACAGAACGATTGAAACTCCCCTCTCCGAAAGCAAATTTGCCGCAGCCCTTCCAATTCCCTGAGTGCTGCCTCCTACAAGCGCGGTTTTACCAATTAAATTGCTTTTCATTTCATGAAGTTACTTAAGGATTATTTGAATCAACTAAATATAATAATATCTTGAAAATCAGTTGTCGCTCCCTTTCTTCCGGACCAACTACCATGAAATGTCTTTGCTTTCTTCCATCCTGCATCATTAGCCCATTGTAAAATCTTCTTTTCTTCATAGGCAACATTTGCACCCTTTGAAATTTTACTCATATACCAGGCATCGTGAATTTTGAACTTAAATGGATATTTTGATTTTTGAGAAGTGATTATCGACTCCTGATCCATCAGAAAAAATGTTGCTAAAAATCTTCCTCCAGGACGAATAACCCGTCTTGCTTCTTTTAAATAATTGATAACTGCATCCGGTTCTAAATGAGTAAAAACACTCGACGCCCAGGCAAAATCGAAATTATTTTGATCATAAGGAAAAACAAACTTTGATGCGCATGCTCCATTTTTTACATAAAGATCATTCTCGATACAAACATGTCGAAACGAAAAATTTGGAAATTTGTTAGTGATTCGTTTTGAACAATCGTCTACTGCGCTTTTGACAATTTCAAACCCTTCATATGATGCTTTTTTATGAAGATAATTGGTCAAAGGTATTGCCATTCGCCCAAGGCCAGACCCGATATCTAAAACATGATCCTTTGCCTTTAGCCCTCCCAATTCAATAAAGTATTTTTTGTATTTGAGACCATTCTCTAAAAAATCTCCTCCTCCGGTAAAAACTTCTCCAGGTGATGGAAGGACAATCCCATTATATGTTTTCTTCCCTTTTAAAAAAAAATATAAATCCAATGGGGAAAAAAATATTCTGCGAACAAATCTTCTACCTCTTGGACTTAGCAAATAAAAAAATGATCGAAAGTACTGTTTCATGAAATTAATCAACCAGTTTTCATCGCTGCCTCTATTTCAGATACTTCTTTAGGAATTTCTTTGGTCAAATTAATATATCCATTAGATGTAATTAATATATCATCTTCAATTCTTATTCCAATACCTTCTTCTGGTATATAGATCCCTGGTTCACAAGTAAAAACCATCCCGGCTTCCATCGGAGAGCCATCCCACAAGCCATAATCGTGAACATCAAGGCCTAGATAGTGAGATGTTCCATGCATAAAATATTTCTTGTATGCTGGCCATGAAGGATTTTGATTATCAACTTCTTCTTGCGTAAGTAGGTTCAGATTGATAAGTTCTTTTGTCATAAGATCGCCGACTCGCTTATGGTACTCAGACAAGACGGCGCCAGGCTTCAAAAGCTCTATTGAAGCTTTTTCTACTCTTAGAACAGATTCATATACCTCCCTTTGACGATCAGTAAACTTACCATTGACAGGGAAACATCTTGTGACATCACAAGCATAATTCGCATATTCGGCACCCACATCAATCAAGACCAAATCCCCTGAAATACATTGTTTATTGTTTTCTAAATAATGCAAAACACAGGCGTTTGAACCACTCCCAATGATGGGAGAATAGGCAAAACCTCTTGATCGTCTTTTAACAAATTCATGAATGAATTCTGCTTCAATCTCATGTTCCCAGCAGTCCGGTTTAAGAAATTTTAAAACCCTATTGAAACCAGCAGCAGTAATTTCGGCAGCAATTTTCATAACCTCAATTTCTAAAGCCGTTTTCACAGATCTTAATTTGTTTAAATAGGGAGCACATCGCTTATAATTATGATTAGGGTAGATAATCCTAAGCTCAGCATTTAATCTCATTTCTCGAGTTTGCACAGGAGTATTTCTTCTAAGATGCTCTTGGGTAAGCAGGTATACATTTTCAGTTTGACTCATCANACTTTTCATNATTGTATCGAATTCACTTAACCAATAGACTGTTTTAATTCCACTTACTTCNAAAGCCTCGNTTTTCGTAAGCTTTTCACCTTCCCAGACAGCAATTAAGTCATTTGTNTCAGTAAGAAAAAGGAGCTCTTTATCCTCATTTCTTTTTGCATCTGGGAAAATAACTAAAACTGAATCTTCTTGATCGACACCAGATAACCAAAAAATATCTGTGGCTTGTTTAAAAGGCATTATTCCGTCTGCACTAGTTGGGTAAATGTCATTAGAATGAAAAATAGCAAGAGAATTGGGNTCCATCATACTTTTAAATCGTTCTCGATTATCAATGAAAAGCTGTTTATTAAGTCGATGGTATTTCATATTTCACGAATATAAGACCTTTTAACTTCATCGCTCAAATGCTTTTNANCATGAACTTTCTTTTCGCTTTTGGACTTACTTTTGTATACGAATTAAGAATTACTCAAATTATGGCAATATCAATTGGGCTTGTGCGATCTTCATTAGTGAGAAAGTATTGGATGGCTCTTACTGGTTTGTTCTTATGCTCCTTTTTAGTGGTTCATTTGCTTGGAAATCTTCCGCTTTTAATGGAGGATAGAGAAAGCTTTAACAGCTATGCTCATTTTATGACAAATTTTCCCCTTATCAAAATAATCAGCTANGGGCTTTATTTAAGCATAGTCTTNCATTCCGTNGATGGTTTGCTTTTAGCTCGAAGTAATAAAAAAGCGCGAGAGACTTCCTACGTTCAATATAACGGAAAAGCAAATGCATCATGGTCCTCACGAAACATGGCGATACTAGGTACCCTAACTCTAGTTTTTCTTATTATCCACATGAAAAGCTTCTGGTACGAAATGCACTTTGGAAATATTCCGGTTTATACTAACAGCAATGGCAAAGAATTAAAAGACTTGTACTCAATTACTGTTGCTGCATTTGAACAACCTTGGTACTCCATTTTTTATGTATTTGCGATGATGGGTTTAGGCTTTCATTTATGGCACGGATTTGCAAGTTCATTTCAAACTCTAGGTATTAATCACGCNAAGTACACNCCGTTTATTGAAATATTCGGAAAAGGCTTTTCCNTAATTATTTCATTGGCGTTCGCTAGTATTCCATTATATATTTTATTGTCCTGAACTAACCTTTAAATTAATCGATGTCAAAATTAAAATCGGAAATACCTGAAGGTTCATTAGCAGAAAAATGGACAAAGCATAAAGCTAAGATTCCATTAGTTAGTCCTGCGAANAAAAGGCAAATTGATGTTATTGTTGTGGGAACCGGATTAGCTGGNAGCTCAGCAGCAGCCTCATTGGCTGAACTTGGTTATAATGTCAAAGCTTTTTGTTTCCAGGACTCTCCCAGAAGAGCACACTCAATAGCTGCACAAGGAGGAATAAATGCTGCAAAAAATTACCAGAATGATGGAGATTCTGTGTTTCGACTGTTCTATGACACTATAAAAGGTGGAGATTATAGAAGCCGAGAGGCTAATGTNCACAGGCTTGCAGAAGTAAGTACCAATATTATTGACCAATGTGTTGCTCAAGGAGTACCATTTGCCAGAGAATATGGCGGACTCCTAGACAATAGGTCCTTTGGTGGGGTTCAAGTAAGCAGAACGTTTTACGCTAAAGGACAGACTGGGCAACAACTTTTATTGGGTGCTTACTCAGCTCTCTCCCGTCAAGTTGCAAAGGGTAGGGTAGAGCTCTTATCCCGCCATGAAATGGTAGAGCTTGTTGTTGTAGATGGAAAGTCCAGAGGAATCATAGCTCGAAATTTGGTCACTGGCCAACTTGAGCGTCATTCTGCACATGCTGTGCTTTTATGCACAGGAGGATATGGAAATGTTTTCTATTTAAGCACAAATGCAATGGGATCAAATGTCACAGCAGCTTGGAAAGCTCATAAAAAAGGAGCGTTTATGGCAAACCCATGCTTCACTCAGATTCACCCTACTTGCATTCCTGTCAGTGGAGATTCACAATCGAAACTGACTTTAATGTCAGAATCTTTAAGAAATGATGGACGAATCTGGGTTCCNAAAAAAATNGAGGATGCAAAAGCCATTAGAGAAGGAAAAATAAAACCCACAGATCTTCNTGAAGAAGAAAGAGATTACTATCTAGAGAGAAGGTACCCCGCTTTTGGGAATTTGGTTCCCCGAGATGTTGCATCAAGAGCAGCAAAAGAGCGATGCGATGCTGGTTTTGGAGTNAATAAGACNGGAGAAGCCGTTTATTTAGACTTTTCATCTGCCATTGAGCGATTTGGGGCTGAAGCTGCACATGTTAGGGGAATTCAAAACCCAAGTGATGAAGACATTAAAAAATTAGGTGAACGAGTCATTGAATCAAAATATGGAAATCTTTTTCAGATGTATGAAAAAATTACCGCGCAAAACCCATATAAAACTCCCATGATGATTTATCCTGCTGTTCATTACACGATGGGAGGCGTTTGGGTGGATTACAATTTAATGACAACAGTTCCTGGGTTATTCGCATTAGGAGAAGCTAATTTTTCTGATCATGGGGCTAATCGACTCGGAGCTTCTGCTCTTATGCAGGGNTTAGCAGATGGTTACTTTGTNGCTCCNTATACAATTGGAACCTATTTATCAAAAGATATTGTTACGGGAAAAATCTCTACCAAATTACNAGAGTTTGAAGAAGCTGAGAATAATGCCAGAAAACGAATGGAGNGATTCCTTAANAACAATGGGAATACTCCCGTTGAGTCTTTCCATAGAGACTTAGGAAAAATAATGTGGTCTCAATGCGGTATGGCTAGGAATGAAAAAGGNTTAAAAAAAGCGATAGCCGATATTCGTTCACTACGAGATAAGTTCTATGCCGAAGTTAAAGTCACAGGTAAAATGAATGAAATGAACCCCGAGCTCGACAAAGCAGGAAGGGTTGCAGATTTTCTTGAATTAGGAGAATTAATGTGTATGGATGCCCTAGCGCGAGAAGAATCTTGCGGGGGTCATTTTCGGGAAGAATATCAATCGAAAGAAGGTGAAGCCGTCCGAAAAGATGACGAATTTGCTTTTGTTTCCGCTTGGGAATTTTCCGAAAATGATCCAGGAAAATCGAAACTTCATAAAGAGGAACTTTCATTCGAAAATGTTGAACTAAATACCCGCTCTTACAAATGAATTTTACAATCAATGTTTGGCGACAAAATGGCCCNAAAGAAAAAGGAAAAATTGCAACTTATCAAGTAAGTGGTATCTCCAANGATATGTCTTTTCTAGAAATGATTGATNTCCTNAATGAGCAATTAATNACGCAAAATATAAATCCNGTAGTTTTTGATCATGATTGCCGAGAAGGAATTTGCGGAATGTGTTCAATGTTCATTAATGGAGAAGCGCATGGNCCNGGNCGAGGTGTAACAACATGTCAGCTTCATATGAGGGANTTTAAAGATGGTGATACCATAACCATTGAGCCATTTNGAGCAAAAGCTTTCCCTGTAATTAAAGACTTAATGGTAGATAGAAGCTCATTTGATAGAATCATTCAAGCAGGAGGATACGTTTCTGTAAACACTTCTGGCAACCTTCCAGATGCCAATGCTACACCAATTGAAAAACAAGATGCAGATGCAGCGTTTGATGCGGCTACATGCATTGGCTGTGGGGCATGTGTTGCGACATGTAAAAACGCTTCAGCTATGCTTTTTACATCTGCAAAAGTGAGTCAACTATCTCTTCTTCCCCAAGGTAAAATTGAGGCCAATGAACGTGTACTAAATATGGTGAAACAAATGGACATGGAAGGATTTGGAAATTGCACGAATACAGGGGCATGCGAAGTGGAATGCCCAAAAGGAATTAGTATCGAAAATATAGCCAGAATGAATAGAGAATTTTTAGGTGCATCAATTACATCCAAATAAAATTAACTAACTTCAATATCATGAAAATAAAAAATATTGTAATTACAGCTTTGTCATTATTGATTTTAGCCTCNTGNGCAAAAGAACCNACNTTGGGNGACAAANTAGAAGGAGTTTGGGTGGTNAACAAGGTNACTGCAACTGGCACGGTCGATATTCTTGGCTCAGTTGTGCCNGTCGTTGCCGAGGACACTTATATCAACCCNGATAGTTCNCGCTTTTCATTAACACAAGACCCTAATTCTGTAACATACTCNGTNGATGCGGTAATTAGCGCTAATTTAGGTACAACAATAGATCTTCCATTCAAAGAGTCTGGCTCAGGAACATGGTCTACAAAGCCTGGTAATGGAACAGCTCCAGATTCTGTATTCCTAAACAATACNGATGGAACAACTGTCAAGTATGAAGTTATGGGTCTNCTTGAGACATCCGTAACACTTCGAACAAATTTGTCAATAGAATTTATGGGATCTAACGTCAACATGTTGACGGAATTTGGGTTTGCTAAAATTTAAAATTTCGATATTCGNACCCTTAAAATGCCTTCCACCCTTGAGCCTCGAGCTCGATAGCTTGNTCAGCATTNGTAATTAGCTGAATTGGCTTTGAATCGGTCATATGGCCAATCGCTGTTAAACTGGGATTGTGTTTTATTTTATCATAATCNCCCAAAGAAATCGTAAAAAGTAATTCATAATCCTCCCCACCGTTCAACACCGCGGTAATTGGATTAATTCCNAATTCTTCTGCCAAACGAATCATTTGAGGGTCCATGGGGATTTTATCTTCATAGATTGTGCATCCTANATCTGAAGATTTACACAAGTGCATNATTTCTGAACTCAAACCGTCTGAAATATCAATCATACTTGTGGGGCTAACTTTTANATTTTTNAGTAGTTCAATAATATCCTTTCTTGCCTCTGGCTTTAATTGNCGTTCCAAAACATATTCGTGCCCNTGAAGCTCTGGCTGAAGGTTTGGGTTCGATTTAAATGCTGCTTTTTCACGCTCCAATACTTGAAGNCCCATNTATGCNGANCCTAGATCTCCAGATACAACAAGCAAATCCTTNGGTTTGGCACCTGACCTTTTTACCACATTTCCTTTTTTCACCTTGCCAATAGCNGTTATGCTTAACATCATTCCAGATGCACTAGATGTTGTATCTCCTCCNACTAAATCNACCTTATAATTATTACATGCCAATAACATACCCTCATAAATTTCCTCTAAAGCTTCAACNGGAAATCTATTGGATACTNCTAACCCTNCTATTATNTGCGTCGGGATTCCGTTCATAGCATATATATCGGAAATATTAACCACTACAGCCTTATANCCAAGATGTTTTANAGGCACATAGGACAGATCAAAGTGTACTCCCTCAACAAGTAAATCCTTTGAAACNAGAGTCNCATATCCACTATGATTAATTATTGCCGCATCATCACCTACGCCTTCTAAAGTAGATTTATTCGATAATTTAATCGATGATGTTAAACGATTTATNAGGGCAAATTCGCCTAATTCTGATAATTGAGTCTTTTCTTGGTTCGGTGTATCTAGCATGACGCAAATTTCGATATATCTTTGTTAAATACCTTTGTAAAATTACTTTCTTATGACTCAGAAATTCGATACGNAAATCAAGGCGTTNATGAGCGAAATCCAATCCAAAAATCCAAATGAGCCTGAGTTNATTCAAGCCNTTTATGAAGTCGCAGAATCNGTGATCCCATTCATTGAAGAAAATCCAAAATACAAAGATGCGAAGATACTAGAACGTATTGTGGAAGCCGAAAGGATTTTAATGTTNCGAGTTTCATGGACNCGAGATGATGGAAGNATTGAAGTAAATCGNGGTTTTAGGGTGCAATTTAATAGTGCTTTAGGCCCATATAAAGGAGGGTTAAGATTTCATCCATCAGTAAACCTNAGTGTACTNAAATTCCTAGGGTTTGAACAGATATTTAAAAATAGCCTTACCACACTTCCTCTAGGTGGAGGAAAAGGAGGNTCGAATTTTGACCCAAAAGGAAAGTCTGACTCAGAAGTAATGAGNTTTTGTCAGGCATTCATGACCGAACTCTCNCGTCATATCGGTCCAAATACAGATATTCCCGCAGGAGACATCGGAGTCGGTAGTAGAGAAATAGGTTACATGTTNGGACAATACAAGCGAATCAAAAATGAATTTACTGGAGTCCTTACGGGAAAAGGTAAGAATTGGGGTGGTTCACTTATTCGCCCCGANGCNACTGGTTACGGTGTAGTNTACTTTTCGCAAGAGATGTTAAAAACCAAAAATGAAAATTTAAAAGGNAAAAATGTGGTTATCTCCGGGTCGGGTAATGTAGCCCAGTATTCAGCTGAAAAAGCAATTGAACTGGGTGCGCAAGTTCTCACGATGTCAGATTCGTCCGGTTACATATTCGACCCTGAAGGAATAGATAAAAAGAAATTGAATTTTATCAAAGACCTAAAAAATATAAAACGAGGTCGTATTTCAGAGTATTTAAAGAAATATCCGAAAGCTGAATTTCACAAAGGGAAAACACCTTGGAATATACCCTGCCATATAGCACTTCCCTGTGCAACACAAAATGAACTAACAAAAGATGATGCTAATTCTTTAATTAAAAATGGAGTATTATGTGTTTGTGAAGGTGCAAATATGCCATCAACTCCTGAAGCTATTGAAGCATTTCATTTAAAAGGCATTTTGTTTAGCCCCGGTAAAGCATCCAATGCGGGGGGTGTTGCAACATCAGGATTAGAAATGTCTCAAAATAGCCTGAGATTAAGCTGGAGTTCTAAAGAAGTAGATGAAAAGCTTCAAAATATCATGAAAAAAGTTCATGAATCTTGCGTAAAGTATGGTAAACAAGAAAATGGATCTATTGATTATGTAAAAGGCGCGAATTTAGCTGGGTTTGTCAAAGTTGCCGATGCCATGATAGATCAAGGGGTAGTTTGACTTGATTTTAAAGAAGATCAATACCTAGAGTAACTGATGCTGCCTGATATGGAACGGGATTAATTAAGTCTTGTTGAAACATAGGAATCAATGCCACTTTGCCTTTAACGAAAATATCTCCATACCCAAGCCTTACACTAAGTCCGTAGATGAAAGGATTCTGGTAAAAGCTATTATATCTTACTTCGTTTACAGGTCCAGCTCCAGTAGGATCGTCAAAACGCATTTTACGGGCAGTTTGAGTTCTTAAGCCCAAATAACCGCCGATTCCAACGGTTAGTCCTCGATCCCCATCTCTGCTTCCATTAAAAATTAATTCCAATGGGATTTCAAAATATGAGGTAACTAAACGAGATCTTCTTCTGTCTATTGATGCATCCTGAGTAACTGTTACTCCAACTCCTGACTCAGAAGATTGATCAAATGTTGAGATATAATTACTACTTCCAAAATCTAAAACACTCCATTCAATTGACGCCCCTGTTCTGAGCCAGAACGAAGACTTTGCCAATCTGTATTGATTGTAGAAAATATCCCAAGATTGTGCAGATGAGGCAAAAAAAGTTCCAGCTCTATTCTGTGTCCAACCTCCTGATGAAAAAGCTAGACTACCTGAAGATAAGTCAATTAAGCTTATCAAACCATAAGAAAGAGACATTCCTCTTTGAATCTTTACCGGGTTTTTTTTATTCTCATTCGGCTCATCGCTAAGATTCAACTTGGCATCAACTGATATCCCGGGGGGATCTCCCTCTTCTTGAATCGGAACTTCACCAATTTTAATCGTGGGTTGGTTTTTTTTTGCTCGTTTAAGCTCTTTTTCTTTCTTTTTGGTTTCTTTCTTTAACTGTCTTTTTTCTCTTTTTGTTAATTCCTGAGACTCCGCGGCATTAGCATCTTGAGCGAAACTGGAAGTAACGAAGAAACAAAGTAATGACAGAGTGTAAACAAATTTTTTCATAAAGTTCCTTGTAAAATGGTATTTAAGACAAAAATAACAACATTTATGCCACATAAATAATTTTGCCTTTCTTCAATGATCACCATTTAATTCTCACAAAAGAATAATATTTAGTCTTGAGAAAATTATACGACCTTTGATCATGTCTAAAAAAGGACCCAAAAAAAAGAAAAATAAAGCGCACCGTTCAATGGATGCGAGTTCATTGGCTCAACGGATATTGCGACTTCTTCAAAAAAGACCATTTACACAATTCCCTTTAACAGATCTTGCTTTAGAGATGGGGATGTACGAAAGAACAGGTAAAATATTGATTAAAGCATCATTAGATATTTTAAAATCATCTGAAAAGATCAAAGAGGTCAATCCTGAAACCTTTCAATACAAAATAGATGAAATTCATACTCAAGGATTACTCCAGTTGACGTCTTCCGGTTCAGGATATGTAGTCCCAGGAGGTGAAGAGGAAGATATATTTATTAGAGAAAACAACTTAGGTTTAGCCCTTGGAGGAGATCAAGTAAAAGTTCTACTTCATCCTCAAAAAGGGCATAGAAAATTAGAGGGACAAATCATTGAAATAATAAAACGATCACGGGACAAATTTGTTGGGGAGCTAAAAGTTTCTGAAAACCATGCTTTTTTAATTACCGACAAAAGAAAAATAGGACCCGATTTTTATATTCCGAATAACAAATTAAATGGTGGAAAAGATGGTCAAATAGTCGTTGCTTCTCTTCTCTCTTGGGATAACCCTGAAAAAAACCCTCAAGGAAAAGTTGAGGAAATATTAGGAAATAAAGGTGATCACGATACCGAAATTCATGCCATTCTGAATGATTATGGTCTTCCATATTCATTTGAACCAGAAGTGGAAAATGAAGCAAATAATATTTCATTAGAGCTTGACCCAAAGGAGATATCCAAAAGGCGTGACCTAAGAAAAATTAAAACATTTACCATTGACCCTTTCGATGCTAAAGATTTTGATGACGCATTAAGTATTCAAAAAATTGATAATGAATTCTATGAAATTGGTATTCATATTGCCGATGTCACACATTATGTAAGACCTGGAAGCAAACTAGAGGAAGAGGCGCAAAAACGAGCGACATCTGTATATCTCGTTGATCGCGTGGTCCCGATGCTACCTGAAATATTATCAAATAAGGTCTGTTCATTGAGGCCTAATGAAGACAAGTTTACTTTTTCTGCCTTATTTCAAATCAATTCAAAAGGTAATATTCGAGATAGATGGTTTGGACGGACCGTCATTCACTCCAATAAAAGATTTACATATGAGGAGGCGGAGATGCTCATTCGTGGAGAGAAAGATGATTTTATCGGCGAAGAAATTCAGTTGATGGATCTTATCGCTAAAAACCTCCGAAAAAAACGAATGGCAGATGGCGCCATAGCTTTTGATCGTGCTGAAGTAAAATTTAGATTAGACTCAAATAATGAACCCATTGGAGCCTCATTAAAAGTTGCGAAAGACTCAAACAAGTTAATTGAAGAATTTATGCTACTTGCAAATCAGCATGTTGCAAATATTATTGGTCGTGAAATCAATGGAAAACAAAATTTGAAAACCATGATTTATCGAGTTCATGATCACCCAGATCCAGAAAAACTTGATTCTCTCTCTGAGTTTGTTAGGCCTCTTGGATATAATCTCGCTACCCAGGGCACTGAAGCCATACGAAAATCCATTAATTCTTTGCTTCAAACAGTAAAAGGCACACCTGAGGCAAATATGCTAGAGACACTTACTGTACGAACCATGGCCAAGGCTATATATTCAACCCAAAACATCGGTCATTATGGCTTAGCTTTTAAAGACTATACCCATTTCACTTCACCTATTCGCAGATATCCAGATATGATGGTTCATCGGTTACTTCAAGATTTTTTGAATGGGCAAAAATCCCATAACAAAGAGGAGTATAATATATTATGCGACTATTGCTCTAATCGTGAGCAGAATGCAAATGAGGCAGAAAGAGCTTCCATAAAATTTATGCAAGCCAAATACATGGATAAATACCTCGGAGAGGAGTTTGAAGGAATTATTTCAGGAGTTACGGATTGGGGTGTTTTCGTAGAGATAGAAAAAATGGGCTGCGAGGGACTTTTAAGGCTGGCAGAATTTAGAGATGATTATTATATTTTAGAGAAAGAGCATTACCGAATTGTGGGAGAAAGAAGTGGGAAAATATATTCATTGGGTGATACAATAAGAATTTTTGTAAAAGCTGTTGATCTTTCAAAAAAAACAATCGACTTTGGTTTTGCAAGAGAAAAAAATCAGGGTCAATTCTTTGGAAAATTTCATGAATCAAAACCATTTGAAATTAAACCCAAAAGAGAAAATTCGCCTTTAAATTCTGAGCGATCGACCGGCAGGATTACCTCAAAGTTCAAAGCAAAAGGAGAAAAAACAAAAAAATCGAAGAAAAAAAGACGTTAATCTTTATTCTCCCAATCATTATTTTTTCTATTTACATCTGCTATCCAGTGGTTAGGGTCCAAAATTATTTTTTTAATGTCCTTAATTGAGATCTTTAAGCTTAAAACTCTTGAGCGTTGAGTATAATTCCAAGGCCCCAGATTAATATAATTTTTTTTGTAACCAAACATAGAACTAAGGGGAATTGTATAATTTTCCTCTAACCCAGATTTTAATAAAACTTTCAAATCCACAGGAAGCGGTAACGATCCGTTTCTTGATAAAATGACTCGTGTGAATAGCTTATCATCACTATATACAGAATCAACAGAAGGGTCAGAGTACTTATTAGTTTGAATCCATAAATTCAAATACCAATCTAAAATCATACCCGACTCTTTTTCTGCAATCCGGATAAAATCTCGAGGGATTGGGTGCTTAAATGCCCATTCTCTTTTATATCGAAGCATGGTTGACCAAAATGCTTCTTCACCAATAATACCGCGCAGCTGAACTAAGAAAAGCGAACCCTTCATATATGCAGCAAGCTGGTACGGGTATTTCCCATCAAAATAATTTGCAAGAGTTGCCGTAGGTTCAATCCATGAAGCAGTGGCTACTTTCGAAAACCTAGATAAATAGTTATTGTGTGGATTCAAAATATTTTCCCCCAATAGGAAATTCATTGCCTCATCCTCTGCGAAGCTTGTAAATCCCTCATCCATCCAAGAATATTGTTGCTCATCAGTACCCAGCATGCCATAGTACCACATGTGAGACGCCTCATGTATTACCGTGGATAAAAGGCCCTCGTATGAGTTGCTTTGAACTTGCATAACGGTGGCCATGGGATACTCCATAGCTCCTTCACCTCCCTGAATTATTGTAAACTGCGGCCAATCATACGAACCAAATTTTTTCTCCATAAAAGTGAAGAAGTTTTTTACATCTTCTTTGAATTTCTCTTTACTTAAAAAGCGACTTGACTTTTTATCTTTCTTGTAGATGAAATGCAAGTCAATTCCAGATCTTGTTTTTGATCTTTCATGAACAAATTTTTTATCAGCAACCCATGAAAAATCATGAACATTGTTGGCAACAAAATTCCATGTAAGCCTTTTCTCTTTCTTCTGTTTCGTGACTTTATCAGAATATCCATGACCAATCTCATTAGCATTTTGTAGAACCCCTGATCCTCCTATTAAATAATCTGAATCTGCAGTAATATTTACATTGAACGTACCAAAATCTCCATAAAATTCTCGAGCGACATAAATATCAGGATGCCATCCATCCTTGTCAAAGACACAAATTTTCGGATACCACTGCGTAAAAGAATAGTCAATACCTTCAGGACCCTTCCTTCCTCCTCTTTCGACGAGCCTTGGGATTCTGGTTGTGTATTTAATTTTGAAAGTAACTGTCTCCCCGGGTTTTATTGATTTCGGTAATTTTGCATGGAGGATTGTTTGATCTATGTAAAAAGATAAAACCTCTCCATTCATGGTAAGCTCCTCAATTATTTGCTCACCCCATTCACCGTTTTTCAATTTTTCAATTTTATCAGAAATAGCATTATCCTTGAATAAAGAGGGGATATTAGCCATGTTTGAAAGCATGCTGCCTGGCTGAAAAGCATTCCAGTACAAATGATAAAAAACCTCATTCAAATACTCTGGGCTATTATTGGTATAGGTTAAAGAGAGATCTCCTTTTAAAGAATGATTTCGCGAATTTAAATCAACATCAATTTTGTATTTAACTTCCTGCTGCCAATATTCTTGCGCTTGAACATTATTAATTTTCAAAACGCAAATAATTATTAAAACGTATAATTTATTCATTATTTATCATTTAATTTTCTTGTCGAGGATAGTCGAGGACCTCTGTCTGAGGCCTCTAGAACGCAGGTTTCAAATAATGGATCATGCTCCAAAAAAAGACGATATCCATTTTTCGCCGCCTCAGTTAGAATAGAAGTCTTTTCTTCAAGAGTGAGAAGCGGTCGCGTATCATAACCCATTACATAAGGTAAAGGAATATGCCCAACAGATGGGAGCAAATCTGCCATAAAAACTATAGTCTCTCCTTTATATGATATTATTGGGCACATCTGTGCATCTGTATGTCCATTAACGACAAAAGCTTCAAACCCTAGATCTGTTTTGATACGAGTTTTTTCTTCTGGCACTTCAATAAAATTGAGTTGACCACTTTCCCGTAGAGGTAAAATATTTTCAGATAAGAATGATGCCTTTTCTCTTGGATTTGGATTTGTAGCCCATTCCCAATGCCGCCTATTCGTCCAATATTTTGCATTTTTAAACGTTGGGATAAAATGATCTCCTGTTCTTTTAACTGCTCCACCGACATGATCAAAGTGGAGGTGAGTTAAAAAAACATCTGTTATATCATCAGGTTTAAAACCCATTTTTTTTAAGTTTCCTTCGAGTTCGTCATCTCCATGCAAATAATAATGTCTAAAAAAATTGTGATCTTGTTTAGCACCAATACCCGTATCAATAAGAACGAGACGATTACCGTCTTCAATTAATAGTGATCGCATAGCCCAAGTACAAAGATTTTTTTCGTCTGAAGGGTTCGTTTNNCCCCATAAAACCTTNGGTACCACTCCGAACATAGCTCCTCCGTCCAATTTAAAAAAGCCCGTATTTAAAGAATNTAAAATCATTTCGTAAAATTAGGCTGGAAAATTATGTTAAAATAATTTTTGATTTTATTTNNACTANTATNAAAAAGAAAGGGTAGCCCCCCGACTACCCTTTNAACCTAAACACATAAANGTGACTAAGACACATTTANTTNNGAAATTCAAAATTTNTGCCAAATGANTTCTAAAAATTATTTGATTCTTTTTTTTCGAAAAAAATCTGATAATAAATCTGCGCAAATCTCTTCCTCAATACCTTTTGATATTTTTGTTTTTGGATGCAAATTAGTCCCAAGGGCATTAAANCCTCTTTTAAAATCAGTTGCACCATANACNACTCTATCCATTTGNGACCANAAAATAGCTCCTGCACACATGCTNCAAGGCTCAAGTGTCACGTATAGGGTGCAATCNTTAAGATATTTTGCTCCAAGATAATTTGAAGCTGATGTTATCGCTTGCATTTCTGCATGCGCAGTAACATCTTTCAGCCTCTCTGTCCNNTTATANCCTCTAGCGATTATTTTATTTTTTGAGACAATTACAGCACCAACAGGCACCTCATCTTCTTCAAAAGCTTTTACTGCTTCACNAATAGCTTGACGCATAAAATAAAGATCATCAAATTCCATAGATATAAATCTACGCAGCTGAGCTCGCTTTTCTACCTTTGTTAAAATAAACATATTATTATGTACCGAACTCACAACTGTGGAGAATTANATATTTCAAACGTAAACCAATCAGTTACTTTGAGCGGCTGGGTCCAAACAAGTNGAGATTTTGGNGGNCTTTCATTTATTGACCTNNGAGATCGTTACGGGNTAACTCAATTNGCTTTTAATGAAACGGNAGATAGNAAAATTATNACTGAAGCGAGATTATTAAATCGAGAATCTGTTATTCANGTTAANGGGACTGTAGTTGAAAGAGAGAAAAAAAATCCCGATCTTAAAACTGGTGATATTGAAATAATGGTATCATCTATATCTATTCTGAGTAATTCTAAAATTCCCCCTTTTACAATTGAAGAAAATACAGATGGAGGCGAGGAATTGAGAATGAAATATCGTTATCTCGACCTNAGAAGAAAAAGTGTAAGAGATAANTTATTATTAAGAGATCAAATTAGNANTCTTGTAAGATCTTACCTAAGCTCAAATAATTTCCTNGATGTTGAGACTCCTTTTCTAATCAAGTCAACCCCTGAAGGNGCNAGAGATTTTATTGTGCCTTCAAGNGTCAATCCTGGTCAATTTTATGCCTTNCCTCAATCTCCACAAACTTTTAAACAACTTTTAATGGTCGGNGGCCTAGATAGGTATTATCAAATCGTTCGATGTTTTAGGGATGAAGATTTNAGAGCAGACCGTCAGCCTGAGTTCACCCAAATAGATTGTGAAATGTCTTTTGTTGAACAAGAAGATGTCTTAACAGTTTTTGAAGGTTTATTAAAACATATAATTCAGGAAATTCACTCCACAAAAATCGATGAAATTCCAAGAATTACTTATGACACGGCGATGAAAAAATATGGGAATGATAAACCGGATATTAGGTTTGATATGACATTTGTAGAAATGAATGACATAGTCAAAGGGTTTAATTTTGGATTATTTGATAATTCTGAATTAATTGTAGGGATTAAAGTAAAAGGCTGTGCTCATTATTCAAGAAAACAAATAGATGAATTAACAAATTTTGTTAAGAAGCCCCAACTCGGTATGTCTGGTTTAATTTGGGCAAAATGCGATGAAAATGGCACCTTTTCATCCAGCGTAAAAAAATTTTTTAACGATACTCAGCTTGAAGAATGGGGTAAAAAATTCGATGCCCGCAAGGGTGACCTCATTTTAATTCTAGCAGGTGAAAAACAAAAGACTAGAAAAGCTTTGAGTGATCTTAGAATGCATTTGGGTGAGGCATTAGGCCTTAGAAACCCTAAGGAATTTGCTCCTCTTTGGGTTGTTGATTTTCCTCTCTTAGATTGGGATGAAGATGAAAAAAGGTGGGTCGCCAAGCACCACCCGTTCACCAGTCCTAAATCTGAAGATATAAACCTCATGAGCTCAAACCCAGGAGCAATAAGAGCAAATGCCTATGACCTTGTTTTAAATGGAAATGAAATTGGAGGAGGTTCCATTCGGATTCATGAAAAAAAACTACAAACAGAAATATTTAAGTTACTTGGGTTTAGTAAAGAAGATGCGAAAAATCAGTTTGGTTTCTTAATGGATGCCTTTGAATTTGGTGCGCCTCCACATGGTGGNATTGCACTAGGTTTTGATCGATTAGTAGCCCTGATNGGCGGGGACGAGGTGATTCGGGATTATATTGCTTTTCCAAAAAATAATTCTGCTCGTGACCTAATGANTCAAGCACCTTCAGAAATTTCAAATGATCAATTAAAAGATCTATCAATTAAGCATATTTTATAATAGAATTTTCTAACTTGATACATTTGATTATGACTCAGCCTGATTAAACTTTTTACTTTTATTTCTGTTGAAATGAAGTACTAAAACCAATTTATGCATAAACTAGTTTTCTTAATTTTCTTTATTTTATCTTCTTTCCTGAAGGCCCAAAGTCCAAAAGAAAGAAATTGGGTTGATCTAATGAATGACCCCAAAGAAAATTTTTATGATGTCGTTGATGCTTTTGAACAATATTGGAACGGTAAGTCTATTGAAAAAGGTAGAGGCTGGAAACAATTCAAAAGATGGGAAGCCTTTATGGAGCCAAGAGTTTTCCCTTCAGGCGAAAGAAATACCTCAAATTATTTATTTAATGCCTTCAATAGTGCAGAAGGAATTTCATCTCAAACGCATTCACCCGGAATAGGCAATTGGTCTTTGGTTGGACCGACGAATGGTAATTCACTGAATGGAATTGGTAGAATCAATGCGATTGCATTTCATCCAACTGATAATAATATAATTTTTGCGGGGTCTCCTGCAGGTGGATTATGGAAGTCTACAGATGATGGATCAAGCTGGACAACAAATACTGACTTACTTCCTAATCTGGGGGTAAGCGCTATCCTTATTGATCCTGACAACTCCAATACGATGTATATCGGAACTGGAGATCGTGATGGTGGAGATACATATTCAATAGGTGTGCTTAAATCTATTGACGGAGGTCAAACTTGGGATGCAACTGGTTTAAGTTTCAATGTTTCACAATCATATAGGGTGACGGGTTTAATTATGCATCATGACAGTTCAAATTTTATCATAGCTTCCACTCGAACGGGAATCTATAAAAGTATAGATGCTGGAGATTCATGGACAGTAACTCAAGGTGGCTCGTTTCAATGTATTGTTCAAATTCCAGGAACAAATAAAATTTTTGCAGGGACTTCATCAAATGGAGAAATTTGGATGTCAACAGATTTTGGATCCACTTGGACAAAAATCACCAATGGCCTTCCATCTAGTGGTCGAAGAGTTGAGCTAGCCGTAACCCCTGATGACACCAATTATGTATACGCTATCTATGGTGCAGCAAATAATGGTCTTTATGGCATATACAGAACTACAGACGGGGGTCTAAGTTGGTCTCAAAGACATGGAGCTAGTCCAAATTTATTAGACTGGAGTACAACTGGAAGCGGATCTGGGGGGCAAGCCTGGTATGATTTAACCATAGCCGTTTCTCCCCAAAATAAAAATGTCGTTTTAACAGGAGGGGTGAATATTTGGCGATCTAATAATGGAGGATCCAGCTTTTCTCTAAGTGGACATTGGTATGGTGGGGGTGGTGTATCTTTCGTTCATGCTGACCATCACTGCTTAATTTTTCGTCCTGGAAGTAATGAATTGTATGCTGGCTGCGATGGAGGAGTTTATAAATCATCAAATGGTGGAGTAAACAATAGTTGGGTCAGCAGAAATCAGGGACTCGCTATTACTCAATATTACAAAATTGGAACTACAGATTCGGACCCTTCACTTACTATTGCTGGGGCTCAAGACAATGGGACTCATTTAAACGACAACGGCTGGAATAAAGTTGGTGGTGGTGACGGTATGGATTGTGCCATAGATAAGCTCAATCCGAATATTATGTATCGATCGATCTACTATGGTGACTTTGATAAGTCTACTAATGGTGGTAATAATTTTAATGCGTCTTTTAATCTTCCACCATCGGGTTCTGGAAATTGGGTTACTCCTTTCATAGCGAGCCGAATATCCAGCAATACATTGTACGCAGGATTCGATAAATTATGGAAAAGTACTAACGGTGGTTTTAGCTTTAGCGCAACCAGCTCAAATAGTATATTTAATTCTAACAATATCGATGTTTTAGCTGAAGCACCTGGAGATCCCAATGTTATATATGCAGGTATCAACAATAGACTCTATTACTCCTCAAACGGAGGAAGCTCATGGACATGGATTTCAAGTAATATTGGGAGTGGTAATGTCATTACAGGCATAACTGTTGACCCCTTGAATTCAGATCATGTATATATTTCAAAGTCTGCCTATATTTCAAATGCAAAAGTTTATGAATCTTTCAATGCGGGNGGCTCCTGGTATAACAGAAGCAGTTCACTTCCAAATATTCCAATAAACTGTATTGCATATCAAAAAAATAGTAATGGGCTAGTCTATGTAGGAACTGATATTGGCATTTATTTCAGAGATGCCAGCATGAATAGCTGGATACCATTTAATGAAGGTATTCCCAATACAATTGTCAACGATATTGAGATATTAATGAGTGAGGGTATTATTAGAGTTGGCACCTATGGAAGAGGTGTTTGGGAAAGTCCTTTGGCAAGTGTCTTTTTGACAAAGCCAAAATCAGATTTTATAGCTATTCCAGAAAATGTTTGCTCAATTGGAGAGACAATAAAACTAAAAGATGTATCCACAAATCTACCTTCTTTTTGGAACTGGACTATTTCTCCTTCGACATTTCAATTCGCCAATAGCACAAATGCCAACTCCTCTGAGGTTGATCTAGTTTTACAATCTCAAGATGAATATACAGTTCAATTAATATCAGGAAATAAATATGGATCAGATACTATTGTAAAAGTAAATTTTATTTCCTCTGGCGGTATTGAAACACCATCGGAAGAAGAGTTTGATAATGCCATTCCAAGGCGGTGGAAAACAGAAAATCCAGACTTTGGAAATGGTTGGGAGGCTGCTCCCTATGGAAGTTTGTCAGATAGTAGCTGCGTAGTCTATAAAGGATATAATTACAATAAGTTAGGGGAAAAAGACGCTTTAATATCCCCAAGCTATTCTCTCGATAGCAACAGTCTCTTGGTCTTTGACGTTGCCTATAGACAAAAACTTGGAAGTAGCTCAGACACACTGAATATTTTTGTTAGTGATGATTGCGGAGTCACATGGATTTTGTTGCAGGAATTTTACAATGACGCTAGTGGATCTTTCGCCACCGGGCCAAAACAGCTAAATGCATTCATCCCTCTAAATGTAAATGATTGGAGGACAGATACTATTTCACTATTGGGATATAGCGGAACCCTTAAATTCAAATTTGAAGGAATCAGTGCCAATGGAAATAATCTCTACTT
The DNA here is from genome assembly GCA_002167805.1 of Owenweeksia sp. TMED14. GTDB lineage: Bacteria > Bacteroidota > Bacteroidia > Flavobacteriales > Schleiferiaceae > TMED14. The sequence continues at coordinate 132,420 of NHBT01000014.1, forward strand.
AGATCGAATTCGATGCCTCCCAGGATTTATTTCTCAACCCACTGCTAGAATTTTTAATGACTCATTAGCTTGNATAAANAAACCNGTGAAATTTTATTCTACAGGTAAAGTAAAAAATGCGACACACAATTGGAGTTTTCCAGGAGGCAATCCGAGTAGTAGTAATTTAAGAAATCCATCTGTTACCTACAGCTCATCCGGGCCAAAATCTTTCAGCTTAATAGTGACTAATTCTCAAGGTAGTGATTCCATTTCAACTTCAAATCAATTGATAATTCAAAATAATTCTCAACCCTCAATAAGTATAAATTCAAACATGAATAGTGTTTGCCTTGGTGATACGGTCACGCTTTATTCAACCTCTGTTAATGTCGGTAATAATCCGAACTACANATGGACTATTAATAGTCAACCATATGGAATAAATTCCTCAAGCATTGAACTATTCAATATTAAAAATGGTGATACCATTCGATGTGAAGTATACTCATCAGAAATTTGTGCAACCCCCACAAAGGTTATTTCGAATCCAATAATCATCAACATCCTTTCTCTTCCCACTGTTCAAGCAGGATCATATTCTTCTGTTTGTGTGGGGAGTCCTAAGTTTAGTCTTCAAGGAACGCCATCTGGCGGGATTTTCTCTGGAACAGGAGTAATTAATGGCGAGTTTTTCCCAACATCTGTGGGGCAAGGAATTTATACTGTTACATATACTTACACTAACAATAACGGCTGTGTAAATTCTGCAACTTCAGAAATTACGGTTTTAGCAGCTCCGAATGTATTTCTAACCTTACCCGCTGAAAAATTATGCAAGNATGACCCGGCTTTCAATGTTAATGGTGGTTATCCATATGGAGGAAACTACTACTTAAATGGAATATTATCCACTCAAATTAATCCAACCAGTCTAGGCGTTGGACAACACGAATTAAAATATACTTATTCGAATTTTGATGGATGTACAGCTTCCAGATCTGATACATTTGAAATTAAAAACCCACCTCCCATTCCCACTATTCAAAAATTTAATGGTGACTCACTTTTTTGTCCTGAAGCTGCCACAGGATGGGAAATTCAATGGCTTGATAATAATAAGGCACCCATACCTGGAGCCAACAAATCATGGTATGTAGCACCTATTCCTGGGCAGTACTTTGCTCGGTTAAAGCTTGGAAATACATGTTTCCCAACATCTCAAGCTGCTAGTGTTATCTCGATAAATGAATATGTTTTAGATCGATTAAAAATTGTTCCTAATCCAACATATGGATCCATAGAAATCATATCCTTGAGTAACACCTCTAAATCTTACGAACTAAAAATAAGTAATTTATCAGGTCAAGTATTATTCTCAAAGACAAAAATTGCTATTACAAAGTATGACCGGGAAAAAATAGATATATCTTTATTTCCAAAGGGAGTTTATATCGTGGAACGAAAAGACCATAATAAAACCCTAAGTAAACGGCTTATTAAATTGTAATTAATTAAGTTCTTGAATTTAAAATACTTTGAAAAAGGGCTAACCCGTCCGTATTCAATAAATTTTCATCAGAGGCTCTCTCTGGGTGCGGCATCATTCCCATTACATTGCCTTCGTAATTTGAAATTCCGGCAATATTTTCAATGGAACCATTAGGGTTAGATTCATGAGATGGGTTCCCAAAATTATCAACGTAACGAAACATTACCTGTCCATTATCATTCAGAGACTTCAATGTTTCATCATCAGAATAAAATCTTCCTTCTCCATGAGCAATAGGAATCTTGAATATGCNCTTTTCTTCAAGACTTCGGGTTATTGGAGAAGATTTTGAAGAAACACCTAAATGCACATTTTTACATATAAATTTATGNGATGAGTTATGTAAAAGNGCACCTTTCAAGAGCTGAGTTTCCGTTAAGATTTGAAATCCATTACAGACGCCCAAAACATATCCACCTTTAGACGCATGNCTTTTGACTTCTTCCATTATCGGAGAATAACTTGCTATCGCNCCTGACCTNAGATAATCTCCATAAGAAAATCCTCCGGGNAGGACTACCATATCAACACCTTGNAGATCTNGATCTTTATGCCATAACGATATCGTATTGCANCCAAGACCATCGCNAAGGGTATCAATCATATCTTGGTCGCAATTCGATCCAGGAAAAGTCACAACTCCAAATTTCATGGATCAAAGGTAATCATGAGAAATGGTATAAATCGGTATATGATTGGCATGAATTATGTTTTCCCTTAATCTTAATTTCTTTAGATACTTTTGTAAAAATCTGTTTCATGCGTTTAGCAATTATCGGAGCCACTGGTATGGTNGGCAATGTCATNAGAGAAATCCTTCTNGAGCGAATGTTTCCAGTTACTGATNTAGTNCTTGTNGCATCATCAAAATCTCAAGGAAANNAAATTAATTGGAACCATAAAGATTACGAACTCGTTTCCATAGAAAAAGCTTTGAATAAAAAGCCAGATTTAGCGATATTTTCAGCTGGAAGCGAGGTCTCAAAAAAATTTGCTCAAAAATTTGCAGACCAAGGATGTTTTGTAATTGATAACTCTTCATTCTGGCGCATGAATGCAAATATTCCTCTAATTGTCCCGGAAATAAATTCAGATGAACTGACTGAAAAAAAGCTTATCATCGCAAATCCAAATTGCTCGACNATTCAATTAGTAATGGCATTAAAACCTCTNCATGAATTNCATCNNGTTTCTCGAGTTATTGTGAGTACATANCAAAGTGTAACAGGNTCTGGGAAAATTGCCTTAGATCAGTTAAATAGAGAAAGAATTGGCGATGTCGAAGGNTCAACAGCATACCCTTATCAAATTGATAAAAATTGTATTCCNCATTGTGATATTTTCCTAGAAAATGATTACACGAAAGAGGAAATGAAACTCACTNANGAGACGAAAAANATCATGAATGATAATGATATTTTNGTTTCGGCAACTGCTGTCAGNGTTCCTGTTGAAGGNGGTCATTCNGAAAGTGTNAATNTNGAATTTAGGGAGAACTGTCCACCTATTGATTTAGTTCGAAAAGCCCTGAGCTCATTCCCGGGAATAAAAATTCAAGACTTTATTGAAGCAAATACTTATCCTATGCCTATTTACGCTCAAGGGAAAAATGATGTATTTATTGGACGGATTCGAAAAGATAATTCTCATATAAAAGCGATTAATTTATGGATTGTAACGGATAATCTCAGAAAAGGGGCTGCATTGAATGCGATTCAAATAGCTGAAAAGCTAATTGAAAAAAAATTAATTAAAAAAACGGCAGATAATTAAATTCACCATTTATGAAAAATTTTAAATCTTGTTTCTGCCTTTTGGCTTTTATTTTAACCTTGAATACATATTCTCAAATCTCTTTTAAAGGCTTAGTAGTAGATAATTTAAAGGAAGAACCTGTAAGAGAAGCAGCAATTTCATTAATGCTTGTTGATAACAACAAAAAAGGTAATTCACTCCTAAAATCCATAACTTCAGACAAAGGAATTTTTGATATTTTGGTCCCTTCTGCAGGCAAGTATCGTCTAACAATCCGTGCATTTGGATTTTCTCCATTTACGAAAATTATTGAAACAAAAGAAAAGCCGGGCCAGAATTCCTCAGAAGACAAACTATTAATTTACAAGATTTCTAGAGGTGATATTGAACTCCAAGAAGCGCAAGTTATCTCGAGAGGAGCAATGTTAAATGGTCTTGATCGTAAAGTATATAATGTTTCTGACGATTTGCAAGTTTCCAGTGGGACCGGTACAGATATTCTAAGACAAGTTCCCAATGTTTCTCTAGATATAGATGGGAATGTTGCGCTGAGAGGAGATGAAAATGTGACTATTCTAATCGATGGAAGGCCTGCCGCCATGATGGGCTACCGGGGACAGAATGCTTTTGATCGACTTCCATCAGGAACAATTGAAAGAGTTGAAGTTATTGTAAATCCTGGAGCAAAATTTGATGCACAAGGGACTGGTGGAATAATTAACCTGGTCACTAAAAAAGGACGAGAGCTGCCATTTAATGGATCTATACAAGCTGGCGTAGGGACAAGAGATAAATATGATTTAGGAGGCAGCATTTCGATTCCAGTAGGACAAATTAGAATCAATACCAACATAGGAGCAAGCTATCGCAACATGCTTGGGGGAGGAGCTACCGATCGAACCTATAAAATGATAGATACCAGCTATTCCTATGAGGAAAGAAGTAATTCTAACCGCGAAGATTTAAATTATAATGCACAGTTTGGTTTGGATTGGGAAGTCCAAAAAAAATATTTATTGGGTTTTTCGATTGGAACTAGTCAGGGATCAAGAAATTCCTGGGATTCCACCAATTTCAAAAATAAATCTATTGATAACTCAGATTCTTCTTGGGCATTGCAAAATACCATTAACAAATCTGCGGATAATAATCAAAATATGTCATTTCGTTTTGAGCGAAAATTTAAAGAAAAAACAAAAAAATGGACTGCAGATTTGCGAGTTTCAAATAGCACAGACAATAACATTGATAATTCTATATTTGAACTTAGTCCCAATTATCCAATAGCATTCACTTATGACGGAGTATACCAAGAGGATTTTAATGTAACAGGGAATGGCCTCAGAGCGAATTTTCAAACTGATGTAGAATGGCCTATTGGTGATAAAACAAAAATAGATTACGGCTTAAGAAGCAATTGGCGAAATACTTTTGAAAATCAGGAGGCTTATCAATTCGAATCTAGTATATCCAGTTCTTCAAAATATGATACATTACGAAGTTTTATTACTGATTTGAAAAACCAAGTACATGCAGGGTATGTAACTTTAGGNCATGCATTTTCTGAAAAATGGAAAGGGCAGTTAGGTTTAAGATATGAACATGCTATTATCTACATTAAAACGAGTGACACCTCCAATATTAATAGAGTAATTCCAGGTTTATTCCCAAGTGCTTACTTAACATATAGTCCAAAAAAAGGGACTAATTTTCAATTTAGCTATTCCTTAAGAGTCAATCGACCTGACGGTCGCTGGGGAGGAAACCTTAATCCAAATATTGATTACTCCAATCCTTCGGGTCTTAGAAAAGGAAATCCAGAATTAGATCCTGAATTCACTCATTCTTTCGATTTTAGTGCAGTCCAATATGGGCGCTGGGGGTCAATTTCTGGATCATTCTACAATAAACGTACGGTAAATATGATGTCTCGCTTCATAGAACCTCTTCCAGACGGAGTCGTCATGGTATCTTGGGAAAATTTTAATTCACGAGACAATTATGGATTAAGCACGAATATGAATGTTAAGCTAAATAAGAATATTAGAATGCAAATCTCTGGCGATGCATTTTACTCCATTATTAACGGCAGAAATATCGTTTCAAACCTAAATCAAGGTGGCTTCGGGTGGCAAGGCCGGAGTAATCTAATGATTCAAACATTCAGAGATCAACAACTTCAAGTTAGTTACTCTCAATGGGGTGCGGGGCCTTCAGGTCAAGGTTTACGAAAAGGAATCCATTTTTTTAATGCTGCCTACAAATTAAATTTCATGAAAAAACGCTTTTCACTTTCCGCGAGAATTTCTGATATTTTTAATACGAGAAAGTTTCGATATCTTCAATATACTGATCGTATCGATATTGATTTTATGCGATTCAGGGAAAGTAGAATCGCGTGGTTGACATTACAATATAATTTTGGAAAAATGGACCAGAAAAGCCGGGGCCGATACAATTCGGGCTCCTACAGCAGAGAAAGCGGAAACCAAATAGGTATGTAATTATGATAAGAATATTTAGTTTATATCTTTTCTGTGCTTTTATAATGTCATGTAATGCACAGACCAGCGAAATCAATTCTGAAGTAAAAACAAAAGAAAATATGAGTAAAGCAATATTAGCAAGTGGATGTTTCTGGGGGACCGAATATTTTTTAAAAAGAGTCGACGGTGTCCTATCCACACAAGTTGGGTATACCGGGGGATTTGTAGAAAATCCGACTTATGAACAAGTTTGTTCTAAACGCACTGGTCATTATGAGGCCTCGGAAATCATTTTTGATATTGAAAAAACAAATTTTGAAAAAATATTAAGGGTATTTTTTGAAACNCATGATCCAACTCAAAAAAATGGACAAGGCCCAGACATCGGGCCGCAATATAAAAGTGCAATTTTTTACCTTGATGAATCTCAAAAAAAGATAGCAGAAGACCTCATTCAAATTCTAGAAGCAAAAGGTTTCAGTATTGCAACNGAAGTCCTTCCTGCAGATGTATTTTACTCTGCAGAATCATATCACCAAGATTATTATGACCGAAAAGGAGGAGTNCCCTATTGCCACGGTTACAGAAAACTTTTTTAGNTCAAAAAAANNAAANTTTTAAAACAACTTGTTGTTGAAAACTCTTTCTCTNCAAGTATTCNNGCNTNNGTGAAATCTGTATTTTCATAANCANATGAATTCTTAAATTTCAATATTGAACGTCACCTGTTTCATCTTCTTTTTCAAGAAGATGCAATAGACATTCCTGGTTTTGGCAGAATCGAAGTTCAAAGTTTTGATGCAGAAATTCAATCTCAATCTGGGCTTTGCCTGCCTCCATCAAGAAGACTGACTTTTTCCCCAATATCAAAAAAAAGTCAAGTTTTATTAAATCACCTGGTCCGATATGAAGGCTTAACTTATGACTCTGCAACCAAAATACTTGAGGAGACAACACGAAATTGGAAATCTGAACTAAATCAAGGAAAGCGACTAAGGCTTGAGGGAATAGGATCTTTCTCTAAAACTGGTCTCCAATGGGTATTTCAAGCATCTGTTGAAGCAAATTTTTTACCTGAAGCTTTTGGACTTCCAATTTTTAGAGTCAATCCGCTAAGTATTGGGAACTCAATTTCGAAAGAACCGAAATATAATTTTGAAAAAGAATCTATACTAAATAGAAAAAGAAATGAGCGATGGCTGAGGCCAGCAAGGACAGCAGCGGTAATGGTTGGTATAGTTAGCCTCCTAGCACTTGGGACAACAAAGGATGATTACAGAGAGATGATTCAAAATGCATCTTTCAAACCTAACTGGGAATCAATACAAAATCAAATAAAATCATGGGTGAATTTTAGCCCCAACAACAATTCAAATACGAGTATTTTACCTGCTCAAACCATAAAAAATTTTTCTCAAGATATTCAAATTGAAGACTCAAAAAAGATATCGAAAAATAACCCACTAAAAAATAAAATTCATTCTGATAAGTCATTACAAACTGAAAGTTTTTCCCTTGTCGTAGGAGCTTTTGCAGATATTAATAATGCAGAGAGACTTGCAAAGAGTTTAAAGTCAGATGGATTTCCCGCTTCTTTAATAAAAAAAGAGGGTGAATTAACTAAAGTTTCCATACTGAGCTTTACAAATAAAGCCTCTGCACAATCGAAAAAACTAAGTTTAGCCGAAAGATTTCCTGGCGTTTGGATATATTCTCAATGAAAAAAAATACAGCAGCCTCGTCTCTATCAATAATGACTGAGATTGTATTACCTAACGACACTAATAACCTTAATAACTTATTCGGTGGCCAGCTTCTTAGCTGGATGGATCGGTGTGCTGCAATTTCTGCACATAGACATTGTCGAGAAATCGTGGTGACAGCAACAGTGAACCATGTTTCTTTCAAAGAGGCCATACCGCAGGGCTCGATTGTCACTCTTGAAGCGAAAGTATCAAGGGCATTTAGATCATCGATGGAGATATTTATTGATGTATTTACTGAAGACAAGCAGGGGAATGGNGAAAAGACTAAATGTAATGAAGCTATATATACTTTTGTTGCTGTAGACAATAATGGAAGCCCCTTACGTGTTCCAGAGCTTATTCCGGAGACCAAAATAGAAAAAGAACGATTTGCTGGGGCGCTAAGGCGGCGTCAACTTGCACTCATTCTCTCGGGGAAAATGATTCCAGACGAAGCGACTGAACTAAAAGCTCTATTTGACTAAATCCACTCCGTCAAAAAATAACTTCAAACAACGCTCCGATTAACAAGCTCGGCGTTAACAAATATCTCAATCTTTTTGGAGATATGTAATCTTTCAAATTGACTAAATGAGGTCCAAAAAAAACAGCTAATAAAGAAACATAGCTAATAGAATCATTAATGAAAATCGATAATAAAACAGTATAAGTTATCCCTAGCCAACTTAACATTAAGCCTCTCCTTTTTGCCTTTTTTGCGCTCATTAAAGCACGAATTGTTTGAANGAACGCAAATATTGCCCAGAAAAAAATAATCAATTCACCTATTGATGGCAGATNAAAAAATATATTTTTANAGGATTTNNCCATACTAGAAAAGAGAAAGTCTAATGAACTTAATCCAAAAACAAAGAACAAGCTTNCGGGTAGNANCCAGGCAATAAATATTTGNAGAATTGATCTTAAGCTAAATTTAAATTCAACTGACGGAGCTAATACTGAAGGAATAANAAAAGAAAAAAGATNCGGGTTCAATATCCCTAAAAATGCAGCAAAAAAGCCTAGATTCGATCTTGTTCGCAAACTAATCTTCCTCTCATCAAAAAGCTCAAAAGCAATTGCTAGCCATACAGACGCTCCAACACTTAGAAGAGCCTCTCTCCAGGTAATAGGCGAATTTGNAAGTGCGACTAATAAACACCACCANGACCAACCTAGGAGATAATTAGANGATAAATAGCGGCTACGATAAACAAGAATTACATTGATTAACCAAGAAGCTATACCAATTGATAACGGTNCAATCCAAAATTCAAAACTAAAATCAAANGCACTTTTTTGTCTNAAAAAATTAANTAAAGCNGTGCCAGTTGCGGTGCAAAAAACAAGGAAAACAGCAATTCCGGGGTGAGAGTTTCTAAAAATGTGATTCTTTGGTAGCACGTTATGCATTAAATTTGTTCAAAAATAACAGTACAATATGCCATTACGATTTTTTTTTGAAAATATACTAGGAGGGCTTTTCGAGCTAACCTTTAAAATTTTACCCATTCTGGGAAATAATATGAATTACTTTTTCATGGCCATCATAGCAGGTCTCGGGGTATATTGGTTGCTGGAGATGTTAAAGCATCAGAAAGCGGGAGAAAAGTAATTTGAATTTTACGGAGATAAATTCTTCTGTTTGACCTAACAAGTATTTGAGTATATTTAGACCTGATCTAAATTAAAATACTTAAACACATGAATATTAAGAAAATCATACAAATAAGTTTATTGGTTTTTACGTTTACCGCATGTACAGAATTGTCTGAGGATGATGTTCGAGAATTTACAATTAATCATATTGAAAATCAAGTAGGTTATGAAGATGCCGTTGAAGGATTTGTAAATGGACTTTCTAATGATCTTATAGCTTGGACAAACCCTGTATGGAGAAGCACTCCATATGAATATAGTACAGAAGGTGTAGATGGAAGCGCATTTTATGAAGATTCCATTAAAGTAAACATTCATGACATTTATATAATGGGCAACCATGCAAATGTCTTTGGGACCATCCGATTTTACATTGATGGCGTTACTACAACCTATAGAAATTTTTCAGGTATAGTGGGTAAAGAAAATGGAGAACTAAAATGGCAGCGTTGGATTGGAGTTGATAACCAAAATTTAGCCCAAGGTTTCCTTTGGCCATCGACCGAAATTGAGGGTGGATTATCGGCATACAATGAAATGCGCAATGCAATGATGAATTTAGAATTTGAATTGGCGAAATTCATCTCTGATACACTAGTTGAAAAAGACCCAGAATGGGCTACTGCTCATTTGGGCCAAATGCAATATTATTGGGCGAAACAAGATGATCTAAAACTCAAAGAGGTTATGGAGTTGGCATTGTCAAAATGTGAAAATGCGAGTAGAGCAGAAGAGCACTTTATAAAATCTTACACTAGAGATCGAGAAGTAGGACAACATGAGCTGGAATTAGCAATGTTACACGCGCCAGACGATCCAATGATTCGAGTATGGTATGCTTGGGGGTTAGAGGATAATAAACTTGCAATTGACATTATAAAACGTGCTTGGTGGAGACTCCCTGAACATGGTGGTGTGAATAATATGCTTGGATACAAGTACATGGCAGATGGAAACATGGAAAAAGCAAAAAAGCACTTTGAAATTTTCACAAGAGCTAATGCCGAAGTTCCAAATGGTTACGATTCTTACGGTGATTATTATATTGAAGCAGGTGAATACGAAAAAGCAAAAGAAATGTTTCTTAAGGCATACGATTTAGATAGTAATTGGATCGTGTCAAAAGAAAAAGCAGAAAGAATAGAGAAACGAATGAATCGAGTTAACTCAGAAGAATGATTTCCAAGTTACTTTAAATTACAAAAAGCCTTGCTCAATTTAAGCAAGGCTTTTTTATTTAATCCCTAAATCTTTACCAATATCTGCCCTGTAGTATTCTCCCTCAAATTCAATTGATTTCAAGGAGCTGTATGCTTTATCTCTAGCCACAGATGGCTCTTTATGAAGTCCAGTTACACAGAAAACGCGGCCTCCATCAGTGACGATTTCATTTTCCATCAACTTTGTTCCTGCCTGAAATACGATTGTATCCTTTTGATTCTGTTTATCAATCTCTTTTATTACAATCCCTTTCATGTATTTGCCAGGATAGCCTTTACTGACCTTCATGACGGTAATTGCAGTCTCTTCTTTAACCTTTAATGGTCGTGTGATTATTCGTTTTTCTGCTGTCTCTTTTAAAATCTCCAGAAGGTCCTCATCAATCCTAGGCAAAACAGCCTCAGTCTCTGGATCACCCATTCGACAATTATATTCTATGACTTTAACACCCTTTTTAGTATGAATAAGACCAAAGAAAATAAAACCCACATATTCTATTTTATCTTTCGATAAACCCAAAATAGTGGGTTCAATTATTTTATGCTTCACTTCGTTAAGAATTGACTCGGATATAAATGGCACTGGAGATACCGCCCCCATTCCGCCTGTGTTCAAACCTTTATCTCCCTCTCCTATTCGCTTATAATCTTTTGCTTCTGGAAGAAGTAAATACCCATTACCATCCGTTAAAACAAATATGGAAAACTCGATCCCTTCTAGAAATTCTTCTACAACAACTTTTGAAGAAGCTTCTCCAAACTTCTCATCAAGAAGCATTTCCTTGACTTCCTCTTTTGCATGGTTTAAATCATTATGAATTACCACACCCTTTCCTCCCGCAAGGCCATCCGCCTTCAAAACATAGGGTTTATGAATCTCATTTAAATGTTCAATAGCTTCTGAAAGTTGATCTTTTCGGAAAGTTTTATGATCTGCTGTAGGTATACTGTGACGCTGCATAAATTTTTTTGAAAAATCTTTACTCCCTTCGAGGCCTGCGCCTTTTTTCTTAGGGCCAATAAAGTATATTTCAGATAAAGCTTTGGTGTCTGAAAAATAATCTGCTAAGCCTTTTACTAAAGGGTCTTCAGGCCCAACGATAACCATGTCAATAGAAAATTTTATGCAAAACTCTCTTACTTTATCAAAATCCTTCCAATTTAAATCTATTTGATCCCCATATTTCATAACCCCTGGGTTACCTGGAGCTACGTATAGCTTTTTTAATAACTGACTCTTAGAAATTTTCCATGCCAATGCAGATTCACGTCCCCCAGAACCAAATAATAATACATTCATTTTTTTCTATTTATATCAAAAATACGACGTTAAAAATTCTTATCTCGAAGTTGATTTTTTTCTTTAAATAGTTTTAAAATATTTAATTAAAGATTATGAACTTCACGTATCTTTTGAATGTGAATTCTATCGAACTAGAGAAAATTGATATTGTAATAATTTTTGCAATACTCGCAATAATTATTTCCTTAGGAATTTGGGTTGGGCAGCGTTCAAAAAAATCATTAGAAGGATTTTTTCTTGGAGGCAGAAATATTCCATGGGCTCTTGCAGGGTTATCTATGGTCGCAACTACTTTCGCTGCTGATACTCCATTAGCAGTTACTGAAATAATAGGTATGAATGGCGTTTCTGGTAATTGGATATGGTGGAATTTACTTGCTGGAGGAATGCTTACATCAATTGTATTTTCTCCTCTGTGGCGAAAAGCAGGTGTTGTAACCGAAGCAGAATTAATTGAATTAAGGTATTCGGGTAAACCTGCATTTTTCCTTCGTCTATTTCGTGCAATTTATCTTGGTTTTTTTATCAACATTTTAATTCTGGGATGGGTTCATCTTGCGATGATATCCGTTCTTGAGGGTTTATTTGGCATTTCGTATGAATACTCTTTGGGAATAACAACCCTGATAACCTTATTAGTAGCTATTTATGCTGCTCTTTCAGGACTACTAGGTGTAGTTGTGACGGATGCGCTGCAATTTATAATAGCCATGATAGGGAGTATCGCCCTCGCCATATTTGTTATTCAATCAGAAGAAGTCGGCGGACTTTCTGGATTAAAATCATCCCTTTCAGAAAATCAAATAAACTTCTTCCCTCGATTTACAAGCGATAATTCATATGGTTTTACAATTGGAATCGGTGCATTTTTCGCATACTTTGGAATGATGTGGTGGAGCACCTGGTATCCCGGTGCGGAGCCTGGTGGAGGGGGGTATATTGCACAAAGAATAATGAGCTCAAAAAATGAGTCCCACGCAATAGGAGCAACTTTACTTTTCAATTTTGCACATTATGCTTTGAGGCCATGGCCATGGATTTTAGTCGGTTTAGCAGCATTGTCACTTTTTAATGTTGAAACCCATACCCCAGTTGAGCTAAAAAAAGAATTACAACAGGTAAGAGCCATGGATGGATATTCACCAAAATGGCTTTCGGGCGAAGCCAGTCCAAGTAAATTTTCAGATGCAACTAAAGTTTTAATCGTTCGAGAAGGGCTAAGAAAGTTTGCAGTAAATAATCCAAGACTTGCAGAAGCCATAAATTATGAGATTAATCCTAGATTTGGATATATATATGCTATGAAACACTACCTACCAAAAGGTTGGATGGGTTTAATGTTAGTAGCCTTCTTTAGCGCCTATATGAGCACAATTTCGACACAATTAAATTGGGGTGCGTCTTATTTAATTAATGATGTTTGGCTTCGAATAAAAAAGAAACCTGCAAAAGATAAAGCCATCATTCAAAATAGCAGATGGCTTCTATTAATTTTAGCTCTTTTGAGTCTTTTAGTTTCTACACAAATAGAAAGTATATCTGGTGTGTGGAAATTTATCATGGAGTGTGGTGCTGGACTAGGCTTAGTATTAATTTTAAGATGGTTTTGGGGAAGGATTAATGCTTGGGTAGAAATAACAGCTACTATAACACCATTCATTGGATACGCTATTTCCAGATATTTTTTTCATCTTGAGTTTCCTCATTCGTTTTTTTTTACTGTAAGCTTGACAACCCTTTCATGGTTAGTCGTTTTATTTTGCACGAAAGAATCAAAACAATGGGGAAATTTTAAATCACAAGTATTTAAAAATGAAACTACCTCAATAAGTGTTCTATTGTTTAGATGGGTTCTTGCTGTAATTTCAGCTTATTCACTTCTATTTGGTATTGGTTCATCTTTACTGCATGGAACTCTTGAGTCCATACTATACTTTATTTCATCAATTATAAGCGCTTTACTATTAATTAAAAGTTATAAAAAAACAATCTATACTTGATTAAATGAATACCATAAATATTGTTTTTCCTCATCAACTATTCAAGGAAAACCCTCTCATTGAAAAAGAAGGTGAGTTTTACTTAGTTGAAGAACCTTTATATTTTCAATACTTCAAGTTCCATGTTCAGAAATTAATCTTACATAGATCTTCCATGAAGTTCTATCATGAGTTTTTATTAAAAAAGAACAAAAATGTAAATTATTTGGACTTTTCAGATTTAAATTCTGACATACGAAAATTAATTCCTTATTTAAAAAAACAAGGTTGTCAAAAAATAAACTACATAGATACAAATGATAACTATCTAGAGAGAAGGCTCAGTCAAACAGCGAAAAATCAAAAAATTCAGTTGCACAAAACTGTAAGTCCCATGTTTTTAAACTCATCTCTTGATTTAAAAACATTTTTTGATTCAAAAAAGAAAAAATTCTATCAAACCTCTTTCTATATAAGTCAAAGAAAAAAATTAAAAATTTTAATAGATTCTGGAGATAGTCCCGTAGGAGGGAAATGGAGCTTTGATACAGAGAATAGAAAAAAATATCCAAAAGAAAAAGCCCCTCCAAAAGTTGCTGAATTAGCTGTAGATCATTTATTTCAAGAAGCATCAAGCTATGTTCAAAAAAATTTTAAATCCAATCCTGGAATATTTACCGATAAACCCATTTATCCGCATAATCATGAATTAGCAGATGAGTGGTTAGAACTATTCCTAAAAAATAGATTGTCGGATTTCGGCACTTATGAGGATGCAATCGTTCAAAATGAGTTTTTTTTAAATCATAGTGTTTTATCCCCACTTCTTAATTGTGGATTAATTACACCTGAACAAATCATAAATAAAGTTTTGCTGTTTCAAGATAAATATCCTTTAAACTCAATTGAAGGATTTATAAGGCAAATCATCGGCTGGAGAGAATTTATTAGAGGGATTTACAATGTAAAAGGAAGTGTTGAACGAACCACTAACTTTTTCAGATTTAATAGGAAGATTCCTTCATCTTTTTATGATGGAACTACAGGGATTTTACCCGTGGATATTACAATAAAAAAAGTTCAAAAAACAGCTTATAATCACCACATAGAAAGACTTATGGTAATTGGCAACTTTATGATGTTATGCGAATTTGATCCCGATGAAGTTTATAGATGGTTTATGGAACATTATGTCGATGCTTATGATTGGGTTATGGTACCTAATGTTTATGGGATGAGTCAATTCGCTGACGGAGGTTTAATGTCTTCAAAGCCTTACATATCAAGTAGCAATTATCTAAAAAAAATGAGTGATTTTCCTGATGGGGATTGGAGACAGATTTGGGATGGCTTGTATTGGAGATTTATAGATTTAAATAGAGAATTATTTAATAAAAATATACGAATGAAATTTATGGTTAATATGTTAGATAAAATGACCCCTGAGAAAAAGGAATCCCATTTTAAAATCGCAAAATCATACTTGTCTAAATTGGATCAGTCCTGATTTTAGCCTTTAATTCTCAACTTATGATAATCATAACAAAAGAATAAAAAACCCACTCAAACAGGTGGGTTTTTTAGTGGAGATAGTCGGAGTCGAACCGACGACCTCTTGCATGCCATGCAAGCGCTCTAGCCAACTGAGCTATACCCCCCAGGGTGGCAAATATAATAGCATTTTCAATTCAGCTCATAACTTATTTGGAACATGAAGCTTCTTGGCTTGGAAAGTAATGCCGGCCTCGGACTAGATAAACGGTTCATTAAATTCAAAATACCTATTTGAGCTTTCCAATCCTTATTAATACGATATTGCGCCCGAATATCAAAGAATAAGTCGCCATTATTCATGTAATATCTTGAATCTTGGACTCCAGGAACGTAAATTGATATTAAAGGATCCGTAAATATCGCATCAATATTTTCCATAAATGAATTGTATCGGAGACTAAGACCCACTGAAAAATTTTTCCAAATCATCTCCATATCGCCTTTAATGATATTTCGATAACGATACTTTAGCATTTTTCTACTGGGGTCCAATGAAGTACTTGTGTATGACATTTCCTCTCCATCAACATCATATTGATAAACTACATCAGGGTTAATTGAAATTGGATTTGAATATGTATGACTTATAAAACTTTGGATTTTAAAACCCATGAAATTTATTTCATTTGCCAAAATTGTTTCAATCCCCATAATTCTTGTTGGACCCACATTAAGTGAAGTGAAGCCATAATTTGATAGCGTGGCATTAGGGACTGAGTCCCATTTGCCAAAAGTAAACTCCATCATTTCGTTAAATCTTGTCTGGAAAAATGCCACATCTAAATATCCTTTTAATAAATTTCTAAACTTATAGAGTTGTTTAAACCCAACCTCTCCTGTCCATCCACTTTCCGGTCTGATATTTGGGTTTGGAAAAACCTTCAACTCTCCTGCAGAAGAGGATGAGTACATTTCTGCTACCGAAGGAAATCTATAACCTTGGGCAAAAGAAGTTCTAAAGTGAGTCCCTTTTAAAAATTGATAATGACCACCAAATCTAAATACCGGTTTATTGGATTGCAGTCCATCAATTCCATAATTTTCCCACCTTGCTCCTCCGGTAAAATCAAACTTTTTAAAATTACCATTCATTTGAAAAAATATTGCCTGATTCCCTGATGAGTGACTTCCAGAAAAAAGTGGACTCTCCATCGAGTTCGATGAAATTAACAGGCCTGAGGTATAAGTCCAATTTTTATTTTGAAATAACTGAAGCAAATATTCTAAATGTCCTGTGTTTGCCGAATTATCATAATTGTTGGTGTCCAATCCGGAAATATTTTGAAAACCAAGCCACCTTGACCTAATTGTTTGCAGCAGACGTCCGTTGCGAATCTTTAAATACCCATTAATGGAACCTAAGTTACTTTGGGTTACGGTTGCCGAGGAATCTAAAGGCGTATAACCAAATCTAAAATCCTCCCAAATCAATGATGAGCTTCTGTCAGATGACCAAACATTTGCATTAATACCTATCTCAAAATTATTAGATGGCTTATATCTATATTTTCCATGAACTCTAATAGACTCATCTCCNACAAGATATTGAAACCCTTGATCATTTAATGCTTGACCATGGAAAACCCATCCATGCTTATTATTTTCTCCTCTACTATCCGAATATGCAAATCGAATGGCTCCTTGGACTCTCACTTGGTTTGACCAATTCAAGCTATTTATTTTCGCTTGGTCATAAATTTCTGTCATTGTATTTACACGTATTCTCATCTCATCTGAAGGCTCCCACGTTCTTAAATGAATAACACCATTGAGAGCAGAGCTACCGTAAAGAGAAGATGCAGCACCCTTGACAATTTCAATTTGTTCAATAGCCTCCATAGGCATCGCGTTCCAAATTGCTCCGCCAGCATCGGGGCTTAATACAGGTAGGTCGTCTACTAGTAACAAAACCCTTGAGCCCGCCCCCAAGCTCCAACCACTGCCAGAACGAATATTTGCTTGCCCATCTTGAATTGTTACTCCTGGTGACATTTGGATCACTTGTTCTATTCTTGAATTTGATTTTGATGTAAGTAATCTTTGAGGCAATACATCAATTGATACTGTAGTATTCTCGATGCTTTGCTCTGTTCGGTTAGCAGACACAACAGTTGTTTCAAGATTAACTATCGAATCAGCATCACTAAAAGTCGGAAGTAGCAAAAAAAGCACGCTTGATAAAGCCATAAATCAGTTTTATTATCACGAATTTTTAAATCAATTAATCCAGATATTCAATTTATATCTCGAGTTTTTTTTAATTATTTGATTNNTGAAATTCTNCTTGGTATTATTATTGNTAAATATTNNTGNTTNAATAATNAAAAAGTTACATATAANTATTTTCTNAAAANCANNGTTTNNAANAAAAAANNAACNNTGNCGTNACANANAATCTAAACTTTCAATGAAATACTTGANAAAATNANNAANTCNNTTANTNTTTCNAATTTAAANTCTGACATACCNNCAAGTATTGTNGTTTTNTTNGTAGCNCTTCCTCTTTGCTTAGGNATTGCTCTAGCAAGTGGAGCNCCACTTTTTTCAGGCTTAATNGCAGGAATNNTAGGNGGGATTGTAGTAGGATCNGTCAGTAATTCCTCCCTCGGAGTTAGCGGGCCTGCAGCTGGACTTGCTGCAATAGTTTTCTCTGCTATCGGTGAATTAGGTTATGAAAATTTTTTAATGGCTGTAGTCATTGGGGGTGTTCTCCAAACGTTATTTGGCATTTTAAGATTAGGTATAATTGCTTATTATTTTCCCTCATCGGTCATTAAAGGAATGCTTACTGGTATTGGAATTATAATATTTTTAAAGCAGATACCACACTTTTTTGGTTATGATTCGAATCCAGAAGGAGACTTCGCATTCTTCCAAATTGATGGAGAAAATACCTTTTCCGAAATTTTTACTGCATTTAACCATATAGATCCGGGCGCTTCGTTAATTGGATTGATTTCGTTAACCATTTTACTAGTTTGGGGTTCAATACTTTCAAAAAAAGGAAAAATATTTCAAATTATTCAAGGTCCTTTAGTCGCAGTGATTATTGGAATAATCTATTTCGTTATTACATCAGGAAACAGTCTTTGGGGTATCTCATCTATCCACTTAGTCAGTGTGCCTGTACCCGGTGATGCTTCATCATTTTTTGCTCAATTTAGTTTACCTAACTTTCAAGCAATATCAAATATTCANGTTTGGATAACAGGTTTTACAATTGCATTAGTGGCAAGTCTTGAAACATTATTGTGTGTTGAAGCTACAGACAAGTTAGATCCTGAAAAACGTGTGACCCCAACAAATAGAGAATTATTTGCTCAAGGTTCTGGGAATATCATTTCAGGACTAATCGGAGGTTTACCAATTACCCAAGTCATTGTTCGTAGTTCTGCAAATATTCAATCTGGTGGAAAGACAAAAATGTCGAGCATAATCCATGGTTTTTTATTGTTGATTTCGATACTAATAATTCCAACGATTTTAAACAAAATCCCATTATCTGTTCTAGCCGCAATCCTCTTAATAGTTGGTTACAAACTAGCAAAACCATCATTGTTTTCCGAAATGATAAAAAAAGGTTGGAAGCAGTTTTTACCCTTTATTGTCACTGTTATCNCCATCGTATTTACAAACTTATTATTTGGAATTTCTCTAGGTCTAATCGTTGGTGTTTTCATTGTAATTATTAAGAGTTTCCAAAACTCTCATTTTTTACACAAAGAAGATAACAGCAATGGAAAGAGTAAAATTAAAATGACTTTTGCAGAAGAAGTTACTTTCTTTAATAAAGGANCAATATTAAAAGAATTAGATAATATCCCTGNAAACACATTACTGAATTTAGATATTGAAAATACCATTTATTTAGATGACGATGTCCTAGAAATATTAGATGACTTTTGGGAAAAAGCAAAAATTAGAAACATAGAAATCAAACTAAAAACCCGCAAAGGGGTTATTGATAATCCAGAAAATTTTAGAGAAACTTTTTTGGGTAGCTAATATTAGTTTTACTCCGTCTTTAAAATTAGATAATCTCTTTACTAAATGTATTGAGATATATTTTTGATCAAGCCCTAGAGGTATTAAAAAGACATTTAGTTTAATAAAGAGTACTTTTGCGCAGCCACGAAAAATTTGTGTGCTCCGATTATGACAAAAGTTAAGAATATTGCAATTATTGCTCACGTTGACCATGGTAAAACTACTCTGGTAGATAAGATTCTTCATTATTGTCAANTATTCCGATCTAATCAAGAAACNGGTGAATTGATTTTNGATANTAATGACCTNGAAAGAGAGAGAGGCATAACTATTCTATCAAAAAATGTNAGTGTCAATTACAAAGAAGTAAAAATAAATATCATTGATACCCCTGGACATGCTGACTTCGGGGGTGAGGTTGAGCGCGTTTTAAATATGGCAGACGGAGTTTTACTGCTTGTCGACGCTTTTGAAGGACCCATGCCTCAAACTCGTTTTGTTTTACAAAAAGCACTTGAAATTGGCTTAAAACCGATAGTTGTTGTAAATAAAGTAGATAAACCCAATTGTGACCCAGAATCAGCTCACGAAGCTATTTTTGATTTAATGTTTAATCTAGACGCCTCCGAGGAGCAACTTGACTTCCCATGTGTTTACGGTTCAGCAAAACAAAACTGGATGAGTTATGACTGGAAAATCCCAAATGACTCAATAGAACCANTATTAGATATGGTTATTAAGTATGTCCCAGAGGCNTCAAAAAATCCAGGGGCACCTCAAATGCTAATTACCTCTCTTGACTATTCTTCTTACACGGGCCGAATGGCTATTGGGCGTGTACATCGAGGGATAATCCATGAAAATATGCCTGTGTGCCTCATAAAAAGTGATGACTCACAAATAAAAACAAAAATTAAAGAATTATATGTTTTTGAAGGGCTTGGAAAAATAAGAGTTAAGCAAGTAAACGTTGGAGAAATATGTGCCATCAATGGAATCGAGGGATTTGAAATCGGTGACACTATCGCGGATATTGAAAATCCAGAANCATTACCACCGATAAATATCGATGAACCTACCATGAGCATGATTTTTACGATAAATGACTCCCCCTTCTTTGGTAAAGAGGGTAAGTATGTAACCTCAAGACATCTTAGAGATCGTTTAGAAAAAGAATTAGAAAAAAATCTTGCTCTTAAGATGGAACTTACTGATTCTGCAGATACTTTTAGAGTTTTTGGACGAGGTGTTCTCCATTTGTCTGTACTTATTGAAACCATGAGAAGAGAAGGTTATGAGTTACAAATTGGAAACCCTGAAGTGATAATTAAAGAAATAAATGGCGTTCAATGCGAACCGATAGAAGAACTTATAATTGACTTACCTGAAACAATGAGTGGGACTGCTGTAGAAATGGCTACGGTTAGAAAGGGTGAATTATTAAATATGATTCCAAAGGGAGATAGAATGATCTTAACATTTAATATTCCCTCAAGAGGGTTAATTGGTCTTAGGAATTCTCTATTAACATCAACATCTGGGGAAGCAATCATGAATCATAGATTTATTGAATTTCAGCCTCTGAAGCCAAATCTTCCTCGCCGAACTAATGGATCTCTTGTTTCAATGGAACAAGGAATGTCAATAGCTTATTCAATCGACCGACTTCAAGATAGGGGTCGGTTTTTTATTGACCCGGGAGAACAAATATATGCGGGTCAAATTTGTGGAGAACATACTCGTGGAAGTGATTTAGACGTGAACCTTACAAAAGCTAAAAAGCAAACCAATGTTCGCGCAGCTGGCACAGATGATAAAGTACGAATTGCCCCTGCAATAAAACTGAGTTTGGAGGAAGCTTTGGAATATATTCAATCGGACGAATTAGTAGAGATAACTCCAAAAAGCTTGCGGTTGAGAAAGATTAATTTTAAAAAAAATTAGAAATATCTTTCTAAAAGTATGCTTAAATTTATAGAGCATCCTATGTGAATTAGGTCATATAATTCTCTTAAGCTGATTCTAAAAATAAACTTTGAGTAATCTAATAAATACACCTTCTGTTCTCATTGCTTTAGCAGCGATTGTTATAGTATCATACCTTTTCAATCTACTGGCAAAAAAAACAAGAGTACCAAGTGTTCTAATGCTTCTAGGAACAGGTATAATTTTAGGGGCATTCGGTAAATACTTTGACTTTCCCCAACCGAATGTTCAACCATCTTTAGAAATATTAGGTAGTATTGGTCTAATAATGATAGTACTTGAAGCAGCTTTAGACCTTGAATTTTCAAAGGACCGAAGAAGTCTAGTTGGTCGGAGTTTCATTTTAACTCTGTTGGAAATGGGATTTACTGTTTTTTTTCTTGCAGGACTATTTCATGTCGGAATGGACGCGCCATGGGAAAATGCAATTCTCTATGCTGTACCTCTAAGTATTTTGAGCTCGGCTATAGTAATTCCTAGCATAGAATACTTTAAAAAAGATCTAAAAGAGTTCATGATATATCAGTCGACATTTAGCGACATTTTAGGAATTATGTTATTTTATTTTCTTTTAGAAGGATTTGAAAACCCAAGCGGTAACGCCACAGAATGGCTTTTACAATTTGGTTGGTCTTTTGGTATCAGTGTAATTGTGTCAGCCGTCTTTTCATATTTGCTGGTCATCATGCTTCAAAATATTAAAACACAACTAAAATTATTTCTGTTAATATCTGCTTTAATCCTTCTTTATGCTGTTGGAAAACTGCTTCACCTTAGTTCTCTTTTAGTGATATTAATTTTTGGTATGATCCTNAATAATCCTCAATTATTTTTCCCAGGAAGATTAAGAAGATTATTAAAAGCAAATATTGTAAGTACTTTACTCAAGGATTTTAAATTGATCACCCGTGAGACAGCATTTATTGTCAGAACATTCTTTTTCGTTGTCTTTGGCTATAGCATAGACCTNAGCTCTCTTGGTAATCCGTTAGTGATATTCTTTGCAGTCCTTTCTTTAATCGGCATATACCAAATAAGAAAAGTTTCGGTATTGTGGACAGTTAAAACCCCTTCAACTCTATTAAATTATCTTGCCCCAAGGGGTCTAATAACGATTCTATTATTTTATGCGATACCAGCAAATATGAGCATTGATCAATTTGATAATGGTATTCTATTATATATAATTCTGGTTAGCAGCAGTATAATGGCATGGGGTATGGTGAGACATAAAGAAAAAGACGACCATAGAACTTTAGGGGAGGTAATACGTGAAACTGGAAGCATTGACCCGGAATCTTATAAAGATTAATCGATCACTTTTATACATTTTCAAATTAATGAGCGTCTAGCCAATTAGTTCCAAATCCCGTATCAACTTCAAGAGGCACCTCAAGACTAAATGCATTCTCCATTTCTTCAATCACTAAAATCTTCAATTCCTCTAATTCACTTTTCAAAGTATCTATGACTAACTCATCATGCACTTGAATAATCATTTTTGATCTAAATCCCTCTTTCTTCATTCTATTGTAAACGCCAACCATAGCTAATTTCATTATATCTGCAGCAGTACCCTGGATAGGAGCATTAACTGCATTTCGCTCGGCATGACCACGCACAACCCTGTTCGGAGAATTTATATCTCTTAAATACCTTCTTCTACCTATTAATGTCTCAACAAAACCGTTTTCTCTAGCAAAAGAGACTTGGTTTTCAATATATTTCTTAATTCCAGGGTATGAGATAAAATAACTGTCAATTACTTCTTTTGCCTCAGTTCTTGAAAGATTGGATTGCTGACTGAGACCGAAAGCAGAAACTCCATATATTATACCAAAATTAATTGTTTTTGCATTTCCCCTTTGCTCTCTTGTAACTTCATTTATTGGAACATTAAATACCTTTGACGCCGTTTTCGTATGAATATCATCCCCNTCTAAAAACGCTTCTTGCATATTTTCATCTCCACTCATNGAGGCTATAACCCTTAATTCAATTTGAGAATAGTCAGCACTAAATAAAACGTGATTCGGGTCTCTTGGAATAAATAATTTTCTTACTCTTTTTCCATTTTTTGTGCGAATGGGTATATTCTGAAGGTTTGGCCCCGTACTTGATAATCTACCTGTTGAAGCAACTGCTTGATTAAATGTAGTATGTATCCTACCTGTTTTTTCATTTACTAGTAGGGGTAANGAATCGACATAAGTACTTTTTAATTTTCCTAANTGCCGCCAATCCANNAGTTTCTTGACAACCTCATAGTCTTTAGANAGCTTTTCAAGNACTTCTTCTCCAGTAGCGTACTGNCCTGTTTTTGTTTTTTTTACTTTGCCTTTTCCGATTTTTAATTCNTCGAATAGCACTTGACCTAANTGCTTCGGAGAACCTAAATTGAAATTCCTTCCTGCAATACTGTGTATATCACTTTCAAGCCCATTCATATCAGCGCCAAGCTCCTTAGAGTACTTAAATAAACCTTTGATATCCACTGTAACTCCTGATGACTCCATCTTGGAGAGAATATTAATTAAAGGAGCTTCGATATCATAATATAGTTTTTCAAGATTCAAATCCTTAATTTGTTTATTTAGAATAAGTGACAATTGAAACAGAAAATCAACTTCTTCACTCTTAATAATTAATAATTCTGATACTGGAAGACTATCAAATGAAAAGTCTTTTTTTCTATTATCATCAGAGATCAATGCTAAGTATTTTGAGCCCAATGAATCCTTAACATATGACTCAAACAAATATTGCATGTTATGACGTTTATCCGGCTCTAAGAGATAATGCATAACCATAGTATCATGTAATACTCCGCCAATACTAACCCCATGATCATGGAGAACTTGCTTTTGGTACTTTAAATCATACCCGATTTTGGTTATTGAATTTTCTCCTAACGGACTTTTTAGGAGTTCCAATAAATCTGAATAATTTTTATCTAAAGCATTGCCCAGTGGAACATAATAAGCTCTATGCGGAGCATAGCTGAAAGCAATACCCGAAAGATAATTTCTACCTACCTCGGATTTCATTACCTGAGTGCTGATGCAAAAAGAGTCTTGTTGAAGCAATTTGTTTCTTAGCAGTTTTGCAGATGGCAATGAATCTATAATAACATAATCATTCTTCTTTAAAGGTCTCTCCTGCGATTTTAATACTGGAGAATTTTCAGTTGAAAAAAGATCCATCTGTCCAATTTTTTGAGATGCNTGAATTGGTTTTNAAGGNTNTTTAATCGAATCTTTTGGNTTTTTTAATTCTATTTCACGTTTTAGTAACCTNCGCGAAAGACTTTTGAATTCTAATTCTTNAAGTAAANTTTCCAAGGCCATTTCATCAGGTTCTTTTTTNTCTAAATCCTTTTCNTTAAAATCAATAGGGACATCAATTATAATTTTTGCNAGGGATTTTGACATTATTCCTTGATCCCCAAATTCTCTAACTTTCTCACCAAGTTTACCTTTTATTTTGTCTGCGTTTTTAAGAATTCCTTCCAAAGAATCATATTCCGTTAATAATTTCGCCGCAGTTTTCTGTCCGACACTTGGAATTCCTGGAATGTTATCTGCAGAGTCACCCATAAGCCCAAGAACATCTACGACTTGCTCAACTCTTGATATGTTCCACTTCTCACAAATTTCTTTTGGTCCTAAGATCTCGGCAGGTTCNCCACCTCTTTTGGGCCGGAGCATTTTAATTTTATCAGTTACAAGTTGACCAAAATCTTTATCGGGAGTCATCATAAAAACATCATAACCAGACTTCTCTGCCTTTTTAGCGAGAGTTCCAATAACATCATCCGCCTCAAAACCCTCTAAACCCAAAGCTGAAATATTCATAGCCTTGAGAAATTTGTGAATTATCGGAACAGCAACCTTTATTCCATCTGGAGTTTCATCCCGATTAGCCTTGTATTCCGGAAATATCTCTTCTCGGGAAGCGCTGCCGCCAATGTCAAACACAACAGCAATATGAGTTGGGTCCTGTTTTTCTAAAACATCCAATAATGCCAAAACAAAACCGTAAATAGCTGATGTGTCCAGTCCTTTACTTGTGATTCGAGGGTTCTTGGCAAATGCAAAATAAGCTCTAAAAATAAGGGCATAGGCATCAAGAAGATAAAGTTTTGGTTGATTCATTTAATTATCAGATTTATTCAAAAATACGGACCTAAACCTCTACTTTTGATTATTAAATATGTCTAGCAAGAGTTTAATTATTATTCCAACATATAATGAACGTGAGAACGTCAATGCAATCATTGATGCTATTTTAAATTTAGATAATGATTTCAACCTATTAATTGTTGATGACAATTCTCCTGATGGAACTGCAGATATTGTTCGCGGGTTACAAAATCGTTACCAGGGGAGACTAAATCTTGAGTCAAGAAAAGGAAAATTTGGTTTAGGTACGGCTTATATTTTCGGTTTTAAATGGGCTCTAAAAAGAGATTATAATTTCATTTTTGAAATGGATGCTGATTTTTCTCATGACCCAAATGACTTGCCTAAATTGCTAAAAGCTTGCTCTGAGGATAATGCAGATTTAGCAATTGGGTCTCGTTACTCAAATGGTGTAAATGTTGTAAATTGGCCTATGAGCAGGGTATTACTTAGTTATTTTGCCTCTAAGTATGTTAGATTAATTACCAGGATGCCTATTCATGACACCACTGCTGGGTTTAAATGCTATCGAAGATCTGTCCTTGAAGCAATTGATTTTCATAAAATCAGATTTACAGGATATGCTTTTCAAATTGAAATGAAGTTTCGTACATGGAAACAGGGGTTCAAACTCAAAGAAGTTCCTGTAATTTTCACAGATAGGAAATTAGGAGAAAGTAAAATGTCCCGTGGCATAATAAGAGAGGCCGTTTTTGGGGTAATTTTATTGAAAATCATCAGTTTTTTTAAAAAATGAACAACTCTTCTCAATTTTTGATAAAAAATGGGTTGTTAATCAATGATGGTAGTATAAAAGAATCTGATATACTCATCAAAAACGGTCGTATCGATCGAATTGATAATTCTATATCTGCAAAAGTTAATGTAAATACAATTGACGCATCAGGGGCATATTTGATCCCAGGAGTTATTGATAGTCAAGTGCATTTTAGAGAACCAGGTTTGACTCAAAAAGCAGATATTAGTAGTGAATCAAAAGCAGCTATAGCTGGTGGGGTAACTAGTTATATAGAGCAACCTAATACTATTCCAAATGCAACTTCACTTTTTGAATTAGAGAAAAAATATAGCCGTGCTAAAGAAGTTTCTTGGGCCAATTTTAGCTTTAACCTTGGAGCGACAAATGATAATCTTGAAGAGCTTAAAAAAGCATCTAAGGCGAATATTGCAGGAATTAAAATTTTTATGGGATCGTCAACCGGGAATATGTTAGTTGATAACCAAAAATCTATTGAGCGAATATTTTCAGAAGTTGACCATCAATTAATTGCACATTGTGAAGATGAAGAGACAATAAAAAATAATTTAGAAAGATTAATCTTAAAAAAAGGCAAAGAGAATATATTACCATCAGATCATCCATTAATTCGAGATACAGAAGGTTGTTATTTAAGTTCATCAAAAGCGATAAGTCTTGCAAAATCAACCGGAGCGCGGTTTCATGTTTATCATATCAGCACTTCTAAAGAATTAAACTTGTTTGATGGAACAACTCCGTTGGTGGAAAAAAAAATTACTTCAGAAGCCTGTGTGCACCATTTATGGTTCTCTGATGAAGACTATTTATCGTTAGGGAATAAAATCAAATGGAACCCATCTATAAAAACGAAATTTGATAGAGAATCTTTAAGAAAGGCGCTTCATGATGGCCGAATTGATGTAATCGCCACAGATCACGCCCCTCACAAATTAGAGGAAAAATTGAGACCTTATCTTGATGCCCCTGCGGGAGGTCCACTAATTCAGTTCTCTTTACCAGCAATGTTAGATTTGGCAAAAGAAAATGGTTTAAATATTACCAGAATAATACAACTCATGTGCCATAATCCAGCAGATCTATTTCGAATAGACAAACGAGGATATTTAAAAGAAGGGTATTATGCAGACTTAGCCATTGTAAATCCGTCAAAGCCTACAATTGTTAAAAAAGAAAAAATACTTAGTAAATGCGCCTGGTCTCCTTTCGAGGAGATTGCATTTAAATCTTCGGTTAGCCACACCTTTGTAAATGGAATATTAAACTATCACAATGGTGAAATTCTTGGACCTATTAGTGGGCAAAGATTAGAATTTATGCGCAAATGAAACTTTTGAAGTATTCCCTTTTAATCATTATTTCCTTATCATCTTGCATTAACTCCATGAATAATGAGCGTCCACTTGAAAAACCTGATGAGTTGATATCTGAAAAAGAATTTGTGGAACTATTATATCAAATTCAATTACTAGAAGGCGCAAGAACAGGAACTACAGTCCTAGGGGATTCTATCGAATTAAATAAATTTTATGCTGTTTTGTATGATGAGTTTAAAGTCAATAAGAATCAAGTAAGAAATAGCTTTAAATATTATCACTCCAACCCAAAAGAAATGTCACAATATTATCAATGGATTATTGATAGCCTTCGTCAAAAAGTATACGAATTAAATGGGCCTTTAGATAAATGAGTCATGGAAATTACCCATTTATTGATAAGAGTTTTGAAAATTTGGCCATCAAACTATTCAAACACCAAGCTCGCGAGAATAAAATATACAAGACATGGTTAGAATCTTTAGGTTGGGGTGATGAAAAAATAAATGCCATAGATGCTTTAACATCCATTCCATTTTTGCCAATCACAGCGTTTAAATCTCAAAAAGTCGTTACTGGTTCTTTTACTCCCGATGCCATATATACATCAAGTGGGGCGATAAATTCTCAGCATTTTGTTTCCAATAAAAATATATATCTGAGAAATGCGCAAATGTGTTTTGAAAGTTTTTATGGGCCAGTTAAGGATTATGCATGGCTGTGTCTTCTCCCCGGATATTTAGATAGATCTGGATCTTCTCTAATAGATATGGCAGAGTACTTTATCTCTATTTCCAACCATAGTGAAAGTGGATTCTTCGTTAAAGGAATCGATGAATTAAAATACAGACTTGAAAATCTTGATCTTAATCGAGTTCCAACAATTCTATTAGGAGTTACTTTTGCTCTTATAGACTTAGCTGAGTCCATCAAAAATCCGATGAACTTAAATCATACTATAATCATGGAAACTGGCGGCATGAAAGGCCGAAGAGAAGAACCTATTCGGGAAGAACTTCACCATAAGTTGAATTCCTCTTTTGGTACAAAAGAAATACATTCCGAATATGGAATGACGGAATTATTATCACAAGCTTATAGTTTTAAGGATGGTATGTTTTCAACCCCTGCACAAATGTTAGTTCTCCCGAGGTCGATAGAAACACCATTGTTACTCTCGAATGTTGGAGAAATTTGTGGGTTGAACATAATTGATCTTGCCAACTCAGACTCGTGCGCGTTTTTAGCTACTGACGACATGGGTAGAGTACATAAAAATGGTAATTTTGAGGTTCTTGGTAGGATTGATGGGTCTGATCAAAGAGGCTGTTCATTACTTTCAATAAATTCCAATTAATGAAAATTATCAATGAAATAGATAAATAATACTGTGGTCAAATTTAATATGAATCATATTTTTACTTCAATTCAAAAAATCAAAACTTCACTA
>NHBT01000004.1 GCA_002167805.1 Owenweeksia sp. TMED14
ATTGATGTCGATTATTGGGCCTATTGCAATTGGTGCGCTCTTAGTTGTTCCAGCTCTAATAGCGAGTAATGTGGATGAAGATCCCAAAAAACTGCTTGTTGTCGATAATTCTTACCTCTTGGTGGGGACTGAAAAAATATCAAAACACAGTTTTAAGTATTTAAACCCTGATGAGTTTGACGAAGAATCAGCCATTTCTGCAGTTAGGGATAAAGAAACTTATGATGGTTTACTTTTTCTTCCACCTTCAATAAATGGCGACCCCGATTTCATACTTCGCAATACGAGATTATACTCCAAAGGAGATATTGGAATGGAACTTACCCGCGACATAGAAAGACGTCTTGGGAAATTAGCTACCGAAGAAAAATTTAAAATTAACGGCGTAGATCCTGCAATTGTAAAAAATTCCACTACAACTGTAAATATTAAAAATCTAGACCTTACGGAAGAAGGCTCTGAGACAAGTTCTCTTCCTCTTAAGATGGCCATAGGATTTGGAGCTTCTTTTTTTATTTACATGTTTACCTTTCTTTATTCAGCTCAAATAATGCGTGGGGTCATCGAAGAAAAAACCTCGAGAATTGTTGAGGTGATCATAACATCTGTAAAACCGATACAACTTCTTTTAGGTAAAATTATAGGAATTGCTGGAGTGGGACTTTTACAATTTATAATTCTCATTGCTTTTAGCACAATAATTTATTCTATCGCTGGAAGCTTTGGTTTAATTGGATCTGATATTTCACAAATCGCATCTGAAGATTTGGTAATGCAAAATGTGAAATCACAAAATGCTCTTAATGAAGTTATTGAAAGCTTGAAAAATTTTAATATTTCGAAACTTATAGGTTTTTTTATTTTTTATTTTCTTGGAGGCTACCTCCTTTATGGAGCATTATTTGCGGCTGTCGGGGCTGCTGTTGACGCCGAAGCTGACACGCAGCAATTTATGATTCCCCTAACAATCCCTTTACTACTGACGTTAATGCTAGGCGGACAGATGATGCAAGAACCCAATGGAGCTCTCGCCACGTGGTTATCATTTATTCCCTTTAGCTCGCCTATGGCAATGATGATTCGACTCCCATTTGGAGGAGTAGAAACATGGGAAATATTGTTAAGCACTTCACTTTTAATTATAGGCTTTATTGGAACTACATGGGTGTCAGCAAGAATTTATCGAATTGGGATTCTTTCTTATGGTAAAAAGGCAAATTATAGAGACCTTTATAAATGGATACTAAGAAAATAAACAACAAATAAATGACCTTCTCCGATATTCTAGAACTTGTTATTTTTAAATATGAAAATATAAGTGTATCCCTATTTGATATCATTCAAGTAGTTTTCATTCTTTCATTTGCTCGCTTAATCACATACTTAATTAAGAGAATTTTTAATCGAGCAGTTTCAAGAAAAAGNGTTGATCAGGGAACNGCATATTCCCTAATGCAGCTCTTAAATTATTTTATTTGGATAATAACTATCTTATTCACTCTCGATTTTTCAGGAATAGAGATTACGGTGATTTTAGCATACTCAACGGCACTCTTTGTTGGATTAGGCCTTGGGTTACAGGATACATTTAGAGATTTCATTTCAGGAATAATACTTCTTTCGGAAAGAAGTATCTCTGCTGGAGATATTATTGAGATTGATGGAATGATAGGTATCGTAAAGGAAGTAAGTCTTAGAACCACAAAAATTTCTACCCGAGATGATATTTCCGTAATTCTCCCAAATAGTAAGCTTACCAATCAAGGAGTCATTAATTGGAGTCATCAAAACGCTTCCACAAGATTTCANATTTCCGTAGGAGTGGCATATGGATCAGACACTCGTTTAGTAGAGAAAATTTTGATCCAATGCCTAAATGAGCATAAAGACGTACAATCTAAACCAGCTCCATCAATCCAATTCTTGAACTTTGGTAGTAATTCCCTTGAGTTCAATGCAAATTTTCATAGTTCTAATCTTTTNAAAATTGAGTTTACAAAATCTGAATTNAGATATAGTATAGACCAAGCATTTCGAAAAAATAATATTACAATTGCATTCCCTCAAATGGATGTTTGGATTCAAAATAAATAAATGCTATCAATTTTTAAAACTATATTGTAGTTTCGTTTTTCTCTACGAGATCATCAGAATATCATTGAAATATTAGTTAGTTATGGCCCGCATATTGATAATTGAAGATGAAAAGGCAATTAGAAATGTTCTTAGGAATATTCTGATGAACGAAGATAAGTCTCATCAGGTTTTTGAAGCTGAAGATGGAGAAATGGGACTCAATCAATTGACTGAAAATACTTTTGACCTTGTTTTGTGCGATATTAAAATGCCAAAAAAAGATGGCATAGAAGTTTTAGAATTCATAATGAAAAGATATGGCGACACGCCTACTGTAATGATTTCAGGTCATGGAGATATAGATACTGCTGTTGCCTGCATAAAAAGAGGAGCGTATGACTATATTGCCAAGCCCCCCGATTTAAATCGTCTTGTAACTACAATCCGACAAGCAATAGATAGAAAAACTCTTTTGCACGAGAATAAAAGACTTAGAAAGAAAGTTGATAATAAATTCGCAATGATCGGGAAATCAAAATCATTGGAAAATGTCAGAAGCATTATTAAGAAAGTAGCTCCAACGGATGCGAGAGTTCTGATAAATGGACCAAATGGTTCAGGTAAAGAAATAGTTGCCAATCAACTACATCAGCTTAGTGCGAGATCAAAACAATATTTCATTGAAGTTAATTGTGCAGCAATACCATCAGAATTAATCGAATCGGAATTATTCGGTCATATAAAAGGATCTTTCACATCTGCAATAAAAGACCGCAAGGGTAAATTTGAACTCGCGAATGGGGGAACTCTATTTTTAGATGAAATTGGAGATATGAGCTTATCAGCTCAGGCAAAAGTTTTACGAGCACTTCAAGAAAATCGTATAACTCCAGTGGGTTCAGGAAAATCAATCCCTGTCGATGTCAGAATTATTGCAGCAACAAATAAAAATTTAAAGAAAGAAATTGAGGAAGGACGATTTAGAGAAGATTTATACCATCGGCTTAGTGTTATTGTAATCGATGTTCCCTCTTTAAACAGCCGAAAGCAAGATATTCCTGAACTCATTGATCATTTCTTAAATAATTTAACAGACCAAGGTTTTCCTCCAAAAACCTTTACCCAAGAAGCCATAGATCATTTAAAATCTGCAGATTGGACGGGTAATGTCCGTGAATTAAGAAATGTCGTTGAACGACTTCATATTCTCGGATCAAATCCAGTGCTTCTCGAGGAAGCCTCTAAGTATTCTTAATTTCTAGTTCATTGAACTTATGATAAAATCTTTTTGTCAGTAGAATAGCGCTAATTGTCAAACCAATTGCAAGAGCTATCCAAACTCCAAATGAACCTAATCCGCAGTAGGTGCCGAAAAGCCATTCAAGAGGTAAGGCAATAATGAAATAAGAAACAAAGGATATTACCGTTGGGATTTTTACATCTTGTATCCCACGTAAAACACCTAGCGCCGTAGCTTGAAGCCCATCACTAACTTGAAAAAATGTTGCGATAATAAGCAGAGAAGAAGCTGCAGAAATCACTTGTAAATCATCTGTATAAAAAGAAGGTAGAAAATTTCTTAAAGAGTAAAATAGGATTCCCGTAATCGTCATTAAAGTAAAAGTTAGATAAAATAAGCTCTTTCCCGCATTAAACGCCTCTTCTCCTTTTTTCGCTCCTAATAGTTGACCAATTCTTATTGTCCCCGCTGCACCAAAACCTGTCGCAGCCATCCACGATATTGAAGCAAGGTTAATTGCGATTTGATGAGCTGCTAATTGAATAGGGCCGTAGGTTCCAATAATCCATGCACTTGCAGCAAATGCGCTTACTTCAAAGACATATTGTAAACCCGATGGTAAGCCTATTTTTATAAGAGACCTGACAATCGTANANGAAAANCCTATATCNNTTTGAATNTCCGAATCANCTCTATNCTTNTTTAAAACAAAAAACCATACATGAATTGCCATCCAAATTCGTGCTAAAATCGTTGCGATACCTGCACCTATTATTCCAAATGGTGGTAAAAAAAATAATCCAAATATTAATAAACTATTAAGAAAAACATTTAATAAATTTCCTATTAAACTTATTTTCATGGGAGTTNTNGTNTTNCCNAAGCCNTCCAAATANTGTTTTCCCGAGAGAAAAATCATGAATGGGATATAAGAAATTATTATCAGCTTTAAATAAACTCTGCTTTCTATTATTACATCTTGCGACTGACCAGTTTTGGAAACAACAATAAATAGAACCCATGCAAACACAAGCATAAAAACGGATGAAAAGACATTTAGTAAAGTGGAATTCTTCAATAATCTATATGCTTTTGTCCATCTTTTTTGTCC
Source organism: Owenweeksia sp. TMED14 (assembly GCA_002167805.1). Classification (GTDB taxonomy): domain Bacteria; phylum Bacteroidota; class Bacteroidia; order Flavobacteriales; family Schleiferiaceae; genus TMED14. The sequence goes on from NHBT01000004.1 coordinate 4,428, forward strand.
CGCCGCCTTTGCTACCATGGGAGTTAAACCATAAGCTATACCCACTCCAAAAACCAAAGGAACTGAAGTTACAGAGCTAACAAGAGATACTGCAGCAAGAGGTATGACACCAAGTTGACCTACCATCACTGAATCCGCAATTGATGTAACTATATGTCCAAGTTGCCCAATAATAACAGGTGTTGCTAATGGAATATTCCTTTTCCATTGAAAAGATTTAAACATTAATCCATCGACTCATAACGGTCAACCTCTCTCATATAAAAGGTGTTTGCTTCACTGAGAAGACGATTCATTTCGTCTGTTAATTCAGTTTCATCTTCTCCTTCAATTTGATCTAACCATTCCACATCATCAGTATCTAAGTCTATTACAAATCTTGGATACTCAGTATGAATAATGTATACATTTTCAGGCTGATCAGTATTGTCTCCAACTAAAAATTTTGGAATTGCCATTTCAAAATCATTTAAATGTTTATTTAGGTCTAAGGTACAATCTAAGAGCAGTACATTTATTGTGTGAATATCATATTCTTTGCACGAAAAACACTATTGGATCAACCAGGAGGAGATACTATACAAGTACAACAAACAATAAAAGAATTAAAAGCTCGTGGTCATTTTGTTAAGCTTGTATTATCATCAAAGGTTTTATACCAAGAAATAAAAGATTCTAGTTGGAATGTAATACACTCTATAAACATAGGAAGATTTGCGGATCAATACCCCTGTTATAGAATTCGGAAAAAATATCCGAGCATAAAATGGGTAATATCCTCTGTGTTTGTTGATTATTCTCAATACGAAAGAAAAAGAAATTTCTTTTGGAAATATATCCCTAATAATATTAGGGAGTATTTAAAAATGAATCTACGAGGAATTTTCAGTGGGGATAGATTACCAGGGTTTAGATTGGTTTTTATGAATAACCCATTGATGAAATTCGCATGGACAGCAGATTTAATAGTGAGTACAACTTTAAAAGAATGTAATAGAATAAAAGAGCTCACTGGCTTAGGTAATAGTGTCCAAGTTATATCTCCAGGCGTTGAGCATATAACTCCAATTCCTCAAAAATCTCGTAAAGGATTTCTAATATTAGGAAGATTAGAGGGAATTAAGAATCAAATTGAAGCTGTAAATGCATGGATTTCACTGAGTAAAGTCGGATTTAAAGAACCCCTTACAATCGTGGGCAGTAAAGGAATAAATCACAAAAAATATATTCGATTATTATTTAAAAAAATAAAAGAAGCGAGAAAACAAGGTGCTATCATTAATTATAATGAAGCCATTGAAAATGAAAAATTATCTGCTTTAATGTCCTCTAATTTTGCAATCATTATCCCCTCTTTATTCGAAACTTTTGGATTAACCTCTATCGAAGGGCTAAACTCTGAATGCCAAGTAATTCTATCAAAAAATGCAGAAAGCTCTGAAGAATTGAAGGATGATACTTTTGTTTGCTCACCAGATGCAAAGGGTATTAAAAAAGCAGTTTTAATGGCATTAGAAAATCCAAAAAAGACGTCGAACCTGAATAAATATTCTTGGAGAAAGGCAGCTGAAAATTTAGAAAAATTATATGAGAATAAAACATTAATTATAGCCTTCAGTGGGTCAAGAGGTATGCCTAATAAATATGGTGGCTATGAAGAGTTAGTTGATCAAGTATCACGTAAACTCTCTAAGTCCGGAAATCGAATTTGGGTTTCAACTTCCTCAAACCATCCAGACAGAAAATATTTATATCCAGGGGTAATCAGAAAATTTCATTGGGATCCCGCTAAATTATTTGGATCATTTTCTCAGATCATATACGATTGGGCAAGTATTTGGTCAATTAATCGATTTAAGCCAGATGCACATATAACCCTTGGTACCACTAGCTCAGGGATTATAATTTCCATTCAAAAATGGGTTTTTAATAATCCAGTTGCAGTACATTTAGATGGGCTTGAATGGAAACGTGGAAAATACAGCTCTTTAGTACGGAAATACCTGAAATTTTCTGAGTGGTGTGCTGCAAAATATTCTCAATTAATTATTTCTGATAATCCAGGCATAACAAAATACTCTAAAGAAAATTATAAACGTCCTATTTATGAAATCTCTTATGGAGCAAACAGACCCCTATCATTAGTTGAGAAGGATTTTTTTGAAATTCTTAATAAATACAAGTTAAAAAAATCAGAGTACGCATTAATGATTTCAAGATTAGTTCCAGAAAATCATATTATTGAAGTTATAGGTGAATTGATTTCCATTACCAAAATTGTAATTGTAGGAAATTGGTCTACCGCGTATGGAAAAATGATTTCTAAGATGTATCAAGGGAATTCGAACTTGATAAAGATTGAAAGTCAATATGATCAAAAAATCATGAATTCATTAAGACAAGGTTCAGGCATATATGTTCATGGTCATAGTGTCGGTGGGACAAATCCAGGACTTCTTCAAGCCATGGCTGCCAATTGCAAAATCATAGCTCATGATAATATTTTCAATCGCTCGGTAATGGAAAATGAGGGTGCATATTTTGAATTGGGAACCCCATCAATAAAAAACTTTTGGCTAAACAAAAATTCAATTAGTCAAAAATGGGAAGATAAACTCAAGCACTATCGATGGGAAGAGGTTAGCGATCAATATTATGTTATTTCTAGAAAATTAGTAGAGAGAACCTATTAAACTAAACCCATTTTTTTTGACCTAAAAGAGTGGAAAGAATGATTTTAAAATCCAAAAGGAAAGACCAATTCTCGATGTAATAGATATCGGCTTGAATTCTTTGATTCATCAAGTCTATATCCTTTGATCCTGAAAGACCTCTTGCCTGGGCTAGTCCTGTCATTCCTGGCTTTACCCAATGTCTTATTCCATAATTATTAATAGCTCTCGCATATTCACTATGGTCAGAAATCATATGAGGTCTCGGCCCTACTAAACTCATATCACCAATGAATACATTCCATAACTGAGGGAGTTCATCTAAATGAAACCTCCTTAAAAATCGACCAATAAGAGTAATACGATCATCGATTTTTTTAGCCTGAGTATTCTGATCAGAATTAGAGTACATGCTCCGGTACTTCCAGATTCTAAATTTATGGCCATCCGAGCCAATTCTTTTTTGTGAGTAAAAAATAGGACCCCAGGAATTTAACTTTATTAAGGCACCAAATATGGGAGTAAGCCATGTTAAAATAAATATCATTCCAATAAAAGATAGAATTATATCCATTGATCTTTTAATAAAAGAAGAAAGAAAAAAACTCAAAGGCTCTGGCCGTATCTCAATAATTGGAATATTTCCAAAAGAAACTAAACGAGTTCTATTTGCTCCTAAACTCCCCAAATCAGGGACCAAGCGTAACCTAATACCTAATTTATCCGCAACCGATTTCGCGGAGATCATATCTTCAGGTAAAACCCATAATTCATCAAACTCCTGGAACTCAGTATCCAAATCCTTCAAGCTCTCTAATTGGTGAATAATTCGATAACCGTACTCTGGGTGTCTGCTTAGCTCAGCGCTCAAACGATTCCATCTCTTTCCCTTTCCAACAGTAATAATTGTTTTTACAGACTCTGTATTTCGATAATAAATTCGAGATAGACGAATCCAAATAAACCTGAGAATCGTTCCAGAGATTAAATAAGTCATGAAAAATAAAAACAAAAAAATTCGGGAATAATAAACGGATGTCTTTAGAGTAAGCACAATTATTGCAATCAATGATAATTTCGCAAAAACCAATCTGTAAAAACTACTCAGAACTTTTCTGATTTCAACACCAACGTCAAGTTGATGAGTTTTAAAAAAAATTGATAAGCCAAACCAAAGAAAAAAGACTAAACTGAATAATATTAAATATTGATCAAAATAAAGCGGATTTTCAACCGCGAGATTGCCAAAACGAAATAAAGCCCAAATAAGGAAAGATGACATCAGTAAGACTGCGTCTACTATAAAAAAAACAAATTCTGCTAATCGTATTTCTCGAGATTCCATTTAAGCTCATAAGTTAACCCTATTTTTGAATATTCCTATGAATGAACTCGATACATCTCTAACCTACCTTAAAGGTGTTGGTCCTCAGCGAGCTGATTTGCTTTCTTCTGAACTAGGACTCCGAACATTTGGTGACTTATTGGAATATTTTCCATTTCGATATGTAGATAGATCCAAAATTTATAATATTGATGAAATAGCTCCAGGCCCATCAGAAATTCAAGTTCGAGGCTCTTTAGGCGATATAAGGCTTATTGGAAATGGGTATAAAAAAAGACTAACTGCGACCTTAACCTCAGGAAATAATAGTTTAGAATTAATTTGGTTTAAGGGGATAAAATGGATTCATAAGTCCCTAAACCATGGGGATGAGGTTATAGCTTTTGGTAAAATTTCAAATTTCAAAGGCAAATTGAGCATTTCGCATCCTGAATTAGAAAAAGTAAAGTCATTTGAAAAGAATTTTATTCTTGGATTACACCCAGTCTATTCCTCAACTGAGAAGTTATCAGCAGCAGGTCTTAATAGTAAGGGATTGAATAAACTGATTTTGGAAATTATTCGAAATTTAAAAATCTCGAATAGTGAATGGATCCCAATAGGCATTTCAAATAATAAGAATTGGCCATTGAGATTTGATGCCTTGAAAGAAATGCATTACCCTAAAAACAGTCATCGATTAACTTTAGCGAGGGAGAGACTCGCCTTTGAAGAAATTTTTTTAGATCAACTTGTTTTTGCATTCAGACGTAAAAGTCAGAAAATCATAGATGGTGGGCATCTATTTCCGAAGCTTAAACCCAATTTCCATAATTTTTATGAGAAAATAATTCCCTTCACATTGACTAACGCTCAAAAAAAAGTAATCACAGAAATTCGTAAAAACACAATTAAAGGATACCATATGAACAGACTCATNCAAGGNGATGTGGGTTCTGGAAAAACTCTTGTAGCTTTTATGGCTATGCTCATGTCAATAGATAATAATTATCAAGCAGCTATGATGGCCCCAACTGAGGTTTTAGCTCAGCAACATTTTTCTAGTCTAAAAATATGGACAGATTTATTGGGATTGAAAATTAGTCTCTTAACAGGGTCTGTAAAAACTTCAGCTCGAAAAAAAATTTTCAAAAATCTTGTATCTGGAGAAACTAATATAATAGTTGGGACGCATGCTTTGATTGAAGACTCTGTAGTTTTCAATAATCTAGGGGTTGCAATAATTGATGAGCAGCATAAATTTGGTGTCGCCCAAAGGGAAAAAATTAAAAATAAAAACTCTCCTTCCCCACATATTTTGGTAATGACTGCAACTCCTATTCCTAGGACTTTGGCAATGAGTTTATATGGCGATTTGGATCTATCAGTTATTGACGAATTACCCCCAGGAAGGAAATCTATAACAACTCTACATCAGACAGATCATAATCGATTGAAAATTTGGGGGTTTTTGAAAAAAGAGATCAAAAAAGGACGACAAGTTTATATCGTATATCCATTAATTGAAGAAAGTGAAACATTGGATTTAAAAGACTTAATGGATGGTTTTGANAGTNTTCAAAGAGATTTTCCAAAACCAGAATTTCAAATTTCTATCGTTCATGGAAAAATGAAAGCTGAGGATAAAAAGTATGAAATGGAAAGATTTATAAGCGGCGTGACTCAAATTATGATCTCCACAACGGTTATTGAAGTCGGAGTTAACGTGCCAAATGCCAGTGTTATGGTTATTGAAAATGCTGAAAAATTTGGACTTTCTCAATTGCATCAATTAAGAGGTCGAGTCGGTCGGGGTGGAGAACAGTCATACTGCATATTAATGACAAAAGATAAACTCAGTGATAATGGGAAAATAAGAATTGAAACATTGTGTAAAACAACAGACGGCTTTGAAATAGCTAATGTAGACATGCAGCTAAGAGGNCCTGGGGAAGTTATGGGTACCAGACAAAGCGGTTCGATCAATTATAAAATTGNNAATATTATTGAGGATGGAAAATTAATNGAGTGGTCANGACAATTAGCTGAGGAAATTGTCATTAGCGATCCTGAACTTAAAAAACANGAAAATCAANAATTNAAACTCAANTTTTCCAAATACTCAAGACAAAAAATCCGTTGGGGAACCGTAGCATAATTTTNTGTCTTNNANNANAGATTTNAATAAAAATGAANNATCAAACCAAGAATAAAAGTCGTCGATTTTGGCAGATAATTAAAACCACACACAGGTTTTATAAAATCAGTGGTGGTTACCGATTTTTAATCNACGGTTTCAAAAAGTTAGGTCTGATACTTATCATTTTCGGATCATTAATTTGGTTAATAAATCANTACATATTTGATTTTGANGCCATTACTNCTTGGATGAATTCAAAATTTCATTGGAGTGGAATGGTGTTATTACTCGGAGCATCAGAAATTGTAACCGGGATTTTACCACCCGACTTATTCATACTTTGGGCAAGTGAAATGGAATCGCCATATCTAATGATATTTTCATTAGCTAGTATAAGCTATATTGGAGGCATTCTGAGTTACCTTGTAGGTCAAAAAATAAACCATTTTCCAAGAGTTCAAAGATGGATTAATTCACGCTTTGATGAGCAATCAAAACAACTCAAGAAATTTGGTGGACTTTTAATATTTCTCTCAGCACTAACCCCACTCCCATTTCCCCCAGTGTGTACTATTTCAGGAATATTTAATTATAATTTTCGCCTATTTCTAATAATATCATTATCCAGATTTATGAGATTCTTTTTGTACGCGATCTTTATTTTTGGGGTGATTTAAATTTTAATTGCATTAATTTAACTCTCGGCTAAATTCCTGCGTATTTTTGCAATCATGCTAATTTCAAAAGACTGGTTAAGCGACTATATTAAAACCCCTCTTTCCGATGAAAGGTTATCTGAAATCCTTACATCAATTGGCCTTGAGGTGGAAAAAATACATTATGTTGATCAAATCCGAGGTGGTTTAAATGGGCTAATTGTTGGAGAAATAATATCATTAGAAAAACATCCAAATGCTGACCGATTATCATGTACTAAGATTGATATTGGAACTAAGAGCTCTCTAAATATCGTTTGCGGGGCAACAAATATTTCTGTGGGTCAAAAGGTTCCTGTCGCTACAGTCGGAACTAGACTTTATCCCTCTGAAGATGAGGAAGGATTTAAAATTAAAAAAGGTAAAATTAGAGGCGAGATTTCTGAAGGTATGTTATGCTCTGAGAGTGAAATAGGTATTGGAAAATCGCATGATGGAATTTTGATTCTTGATAAAAAAGCTGTCAAAGGATTACCTCTCGCAAAACATTTACAGATTGAGCCTGATACTGTTTTTGAAATTGGCCTAACACCAAATAGAATGGACGCCATGAGCCACATGGGAGTCGCTCGAGATTTACGGGCTGCCCTTAGTCATAAAAATTTAGAATACCATTGGCTTGGTGAAGATCCTGATCTTTGGAATGAGGCAAATGAAAATATTGAATTAAAAATTATAGAGAAATCCATATGTCCAATTTATAAGGGATTGGGCATATCAGGTTTAAAAAATAAAAATTCTCCTGAATGGTTGAAACGACGCCTAAACTCTATCGGTTTGAAGTCGATAAATGCAATAGTAGATATTACCAATTATGTTTTAAATGATACGGGGCATCCACTCCATGCATTTGACATAAACAAAATTCAAGGTGATAAAATCATTATACGAAAAGCGAAAAATAAAGAAAAAATAACCACCTTAGACGGAATTGAAAGAACCTTGAATCAGGATGATCTGGTAATTGCAGATGAGAAAAAAGCTATTGCAATTGCAGGAGTATTTGGAGGAGGAGATTCAGGCGTTAGTATTAAAAGCACTGATATATTTATTGAATCAGCTTGGTTTGACCCCGTTTCCATTCGAAAAACTGCCAAGAGGCACGGTCTAAATACTGATGCATCATTTCGCTATGAGAGAGGTGTTGACCCCAACATAGGAGAATATTCTCTAAAAATGGCGTGGAAATTAATTCTCAGAATATTTCCTGAGGCCTATGTTGAGAGTTACTCCGAGAAAAAGTCTGAGAAATTTAATTTGGACAATCGGACTTTAGAAGTAGATCTCATTAAAATTAATAAACTTATAGGCCATGACATTAAAGTTACTGATGTCAAATCCATTTTAAAATCTTTAGATATCCAGATCAAAAAAGAATCAAAATCAAAACTAAAATTATCAATCCCTTTATACCGGTGGGATGTTACTCGAGAAGCTGATATTGCCGAAGAGATTTTAAGAATTTATGGATTTAATTCAATTCCTTTACCCAAACATATAAGAGTCAGTGAAAGAAAGGGGACTAGTATTTCAAATGATTCGATTCGAAAAAAAGCAACAGATTTTCTCGTTGCAAAGGGATTCTATGAAATCATGAATAATTCTCTTACAAGCTCAAAGCTTTATTCTGATCACCCAAGCCTAAATTCTGAAAATAATGTGAATATTATTAATCCGTTAAGTCAAGAATTGGAGATAATGAGACCCTCCATGCTACTTGGTGGATTAGATGTTATCGGTTATAACCAGAAAAGACAACAATCTAATATTTTCATTTTTGAATTTGGACGTGTTTACAATAAATCAAAAAATTCAGAACAAAATCAATTAGCAATTTGGCATAGCGGTCAATACCCTTTATCAAGTTGGAATTCAAAAAAATCAAAAACTGACTTCTTCTCACTAAAGGGTCTTATTGAAGGATTATTTGCTTACCTAGGAATTCATGATATGGATGAAGAGACTTTAATTCCAAAACAAGGTGAATGGGGTCATGGTGTCAAACTATTATCCAATCAAAAAACATTGGGTAAAATATTTTGGGTCGATGATTGGGCAAAAAACATATCGGATATTAAAGGAGATATTTTGGCCTCAAATATTGATTGGGACGCCCTTTTCGAGATAGTTCAGTTGTCAAAAATGCAGTATCACGAAATTTCCAAATTCCCGCATGTAAATAGAGACCTTGCAATTATAATTAGATCAGAAATCACATACTCTGACATAAAAAAAACAATACTCGAAGTCAAAGAAAAAACTCTTTGCAAAATTCAGCTTTTTGATGTTTTTCAAAGCGAAAAATTAGGAAAAAATCTAATCTCTTATGGCGTAAGACTCACCTTCGAAGATTTGAAAAAAACCCTAAAGGACAAACAAGTTGAAAATTCAATAAAAAAGATTGTAGAAGCTCTCAAAGTAAAAATTGGAGGAGAAATCNGATCGTCNTANANTTCATTTCTTAAGTATCTCTCCTAAAGATTTTTCATATAAGCTTTGAAATTCATTTGTACTGCCCCAACTCTCATCATCAATAACAATATCTCCAGTTGTAACGTGACCTAGCAAATGAAAGTCAATATCTTTCTTTATCATTAAATCGATAAAATCATCTTCATTTTCTTTGGATACCGATATAACTACTCGACTTTGGCTTTCACCAAATAAAAATGCATCTTTTCTTANTAGAGAATCAGTAGTTATATTAAATCCTAATCCCGAATTAAAAGAGCATTCCATTATTGCAGTAATTAGTCCACCCTCTGAAACATCATGAGCACTGGCAGCAACACCTCTCTTAATTATTTCTTTCACTCTTTCTTGAACATTAAACTCTTCGTCTAAATCGAATTTTGGAACNGGTGATTTTAAAACATTATGGATTTCAACCAAATATTGACTTGATCCGATATCTTCATAGGAAGGACCNATTTGATAGATTAAGTCNCCTGATTCTTTAAATCGAANANTAGTAACATTTTCAATNTTACTTACCAAACCTATCATTGCAATTGTTGGAGTGGGGAAAACAGGTTCTGTTATATCTCCAACTTGAGTCTGGTTGTAAAAACTTACATTTCCACCAGTTACAGGGGTTGAAAATTTCTTACAAGCCTTGGACATTCCTTTTATGGCTCCAGTAAATTGCCAATAAACCTCGGGATTGTATGGGTTGCCAAAATTCAAACAATTTGTAATTGCAGATGGCTCAGCTCCAGAGCATATAATGTTCCTTGCATTCTCTGAAACAGCAATCATTGTACCGATTTCAGGATCAGCATGGACATAACGGCTATTGCAATCCACTGTCATGGCCAAAGCTCTTTTTGAACCCTTAATATTTATAACTGCAGCATCACTTGCATCATTAGTAGAGCGATTTTTTGTTCCAACCATAGAGTCATACTGCTCGTATATGTATCTTTTAGAAGCAATATTTGGTAATGAAATTATTTGCTTGGCAATTTCTTTNAAGTCCTTGGGTTCGGNTANGTNTTGAATATTAAATTTTTTATATTCCTCATAGTATNAAGGCTCTTTGCTCTCTCTTTCATAAACNGGAGCTCCNCCACCGAGAACAAGAGATTNTGCAGGTATTTCAGCAATTTTTTCATCTTTCCAAAAATAACGTAGTGATGGACCGGATGTAACTACTCCGATTTTTTCACAGTGGATATCCCACTTATCAAAAATTGTTTGAACTTCCTCTTCATGTCCTTTTGCAACAACTACCAACATCCTCTCTTGAGATTCTGAAAGNAGAATTTCCCAAGGTTCCATTCCATCTTGNCTTGTTGGCACTTTATCAAGCCAAATATCCATCCCTACATCACCAGCAGCACTCATCTCACTCGTCGAACATGTTATTCCTGCNGCGCCCATATCTTGCATTCCCTTNACNGCTTTTGTTTTAGCAAGCTCCATTGATGCCTCCAATAAAAGTTTTTCTTGAAAAGGATCTCCAACTTGAACAGATGGAATATCATTCGCACTATCTTCAGTTAGGTCCTTAGAGGCAAATGCAGCTCCATGGACTCCGTCCCTACCTGTTGAGCTTCCAACAATATATACCGAATTACCAACACCTTCAGCTTTTGCAGAAATTTGTTCACCAATGTTTACTATCCCTGCNGAAAAAGCATTTACCAATGGATTTTGTTCATAACAATTATCAAAGTAGNCCTCACCTCCCACTGTTGGGATTCCAAAGGAATTTCCATAAGAACTAATTCCCTTTACTACTCCGTCAACTAACCATTTTGTTCTAACAGAATTTGGNTCACCAAAGCGCAGACTATTCAGCTGAGCAATGGGGCGTGCACCCATAGTAAATATGTCACGATTAATACCACCAACCCCAGTGGCAGCTCCTTGAAATGGTTCGAGAGCTGAAGGGTGATTGTGAGATTCAATTTTAAAACAACAAGCTAANCCCCCGCCAATATCGACTAATCCTGCATTTTCTTCTCCTGCTTTTGCCAGCATCTGAGGACCATCTTTGGGGAGTGTTTTCAACCATTTAATAGAATTCTTNTATGAACAATGNTCAGACCACATGACGGAATATATGTTTAACTCCGTGTAGTTTGGCTTTCTTCCNAGCACGGAACAAATCTCATCATATTCCTCCGGAAGTAAGCCCAATTCATNAGCAGTTTCAATTGTTGTNGATGATACTGAATTCATAGTGATATATAATTTGACCTAAAGGTACAACGGGCCTTAACTACCTTTGAGATATGAATAAAAGAATCAAGATATTTTTTTCACTATTTATTGTGAGTTTTTTAGAATGCTATTCTACGACGCATTCAATTCATTTTTCGGACTTTAAATTTTTAAGAGACCTCGATCAAAAAAATGAAATCAACATAACAGTTGATAGTCATTTAAATAATGTTGGCAAACAATTTCAGATAAATAATATTCATCCAAAAAAAATAGATGCCGTTTTAATGAATGGAAAAATTGCACAATATGAAAATGATTCTGTTTATTACATAAATGGGCACTTGATTATCAAAAATGGAAAAATAAAGGCGATAACGAAGAGTAAAATAAAAATTGAAAAATTAATAAAGCATCGAAAAAAATTTGGTTTGATAGATGTTATGGATCTAAAAGGAGCATATGTTTATCCAGGCTTTATCGATGCTCATGCACACTTTCTACATCAAGGCATTGCCTTGAACTCCATAAATCTCTTGGGTACAAAATCTTGGGAAGAATGCATTGAAAGAGTGAAACATTTTGTAAAAAAAAACCCAAATAAAAAAGTATATCGAGGACAAGGTTGGGATCAAAATGATTGGGAATTAACAGAATTCCCAAATAATTCAAACTTGGAAAGTATCACTGATAAACCGATAATTCTCAGTCGAATAGACGGCCATGCAATTTTAGCAAATTCAAAGGCGCTTAAAATATCAAAAATTGATATCAATACCGAAATAAGTGGCGGAGAAATAATTAAAAACAATGAGAATTTAACAGGTCTACTCATAGATAATGCTCAATCGCTTTTAACTATCCAAGAACCCAATAATCAAGAAAAATCAGAAGCTTTATTAGCAGCTCAAGAAAAAGCGTTTCAATTTGGACTTACTGGTATTCATGATGCAGGACTACCGTCGAAAGATATAATGTTAATTGATACTCTTCAAAGAAGACAAAAGTTAAAAATACCTTTGTATATAATGGTTAGCGAAAGCGAGGATGAATTAAACTACTGGCTTAATAATGGTCCTCTAAAAACAAAATTAATTGATGTCAGAAGTTTTAAATTTTATTCAGATGGGGCTTTAGGTAGCAGAGGTGCTTTAATGCGAAAACCATATTCTGACAGGGAAAATCATTTTGGAAGTGAAATAAGAAGCTTTGATTACATGCTATCTGCTGCTGAACGAATAGCAAATAATGGGTGGCAAATGAATACTCACTGCATTGGAGACTCTGCAAACCGGAGAATGTTAAACATTTACCAACTTTTTATTGATAAACTAAAAAAAAATGATTTAAGATGGAGGATTGAGCACGCACAAGTAGTCCATCCAAAGGATAGGATTGCATTCGGTCTTGGAATCATTCCCTCAGTTCAACCGTCTCACGCAACCAGTGATATGAATTGGGCAATAAATCGACTTGGTCCTGAAAGAATTTTATACGCCTATTCTTATTTGACCTTAAGGGAAGTTAGTGGAGGAATTCTTCCTCTGGGTACTGATTTTCCAGTTGAATCCATGAATCCATTAAATACTTTTTATTCTGCGATTTACAGAAAGTCAATGCATGATAAATCTCAACCAACATTTCAAATACAACAAGCATTATCTAGAGAGCAAGCACTAATTGGAATGACAAGAGATCCCGCTTTTGCTTCTTTTCAAGAAAATGAGGTCGGACAAATCAAAATCGGAATGTGGGCAAATTTTACCATCTTTACATCTGATATTTTAAAATGTCCTCAAGACAGTATTTCAGAATTAAAAGTACTTCAGACCTGGGTACATGGTGAACTTGTTTATATGTTTAACAAAAAATAAAGAATATTATGGCCAACGAAGAACCAAAAAGATTATTTGATTTTGCATACTATGCATTGAGAAACCATCCAAGACCAGATGCTTTAAATACCAAAGTAAAAGGCGAATGGCATTCACTATCTACCCAAGAATATATAGATAAAGCAGAAAGCTTAGCTAGAGGTCTTATAGAATTAGGTGTTCAGCCCGGAGATAAAATTGCTATCATATCAACAAACAATAGAACGGAATGGAATATTTGTGATCAAGCAATACTTAGTGTCGGTGCTATTGATGTTCCAGTTTATCCCACAATCATGCCTGAAGATTACGAATTCATTTTCAATGATGCAGAGGTGAAATATTGTTTTCTTAGTGATGAAGATTTATTTAAAAAGGTTGATGCTATAAAAGATAAAGTCCCTAGCCTGAAAAATATTTACTCTTTTGAACCCATAAAGGGGTGCGACTCATGGGACAATGTTATTATGAGTACCAAAGAAAAAAACCAGACAGAATTAGCAAGCCGTATGAAAGTTGTGAAGCCTGAAGAGTTAGCAACATTGATTTATACTTCAGGAACTACGGGAACTCCAAAAGGGGTTATGCTAAGTCATAATAATATTACTCAAAATGCCCTTGCGGCTTCTGAAAGACTTCCTGTGGACCCAGATGCTAAAGGCTTGAGTTTTTTACCCCTATGCCATAGCTATGAGAGAGTATTGGTTTATGTATACATGAAGACTGGAGTCGGAACATATTATGCTGAAAGTCTCGAGACAATCGGGGATAATTTAAGAGAGGTTCATCCTGAAGTATTTTCTGCAGTTCCTAGATTACTAGAAAAGGTTTTTGATCGGATAATGAATAAAGGGAAGGGGCTGACAGGAGTGAAAAAAATTCTTTTTTTCTGGGCTGTAGGACTTGCTGAAAAATATGAACATGAGGGTAAATCTAGCCTTTACTATTTTCAGCTAAAACTGGCCCGAAAAATAATTTTTTCGAAGTGGAAAGAAGCTCTAGGTGGAAAAGTTTTAGCAATCGCATCAGGAGCGGCTGCACTTAATCCAAAACTTGCTAAAATTTTTGCAGGAGCAGGAGTAAATATTCAAGAAGGGTATGGCTTAACTGAAACCTCTCCAGTTCTTAGCGTTAATCTTCCTACAGGTCACGGGCATGTTCTGGGGACAGTAGGAACACCTTTAACGGGAGTAGAATTGAAATTAGATACTGATGGTGAAATCTTAGCAAAGGGTCCAAATGTTATGATGGGCTATTATGGTCGTCCAGATCTAACCGCTGAGGTTATGACTGAAGACGGTTGGTTTAGAACTGGGGACATTGGAGAAATTCTAGATGGGGGCTATCTCAGAATAACTGATAGAAAAAAAGAAATATTTAAAACATCCGGAGGCAAATATATCGCACCCCAAAACATGGAAAATGTATTTAAAGAATCTCCATTCATAGAGCAATGTATGGTTGCAGGAGAAAATGAAAAGTTCCCGGTACTTCTTGTCCAAGCGAACTTTGAGTTTCTCAAAAATTGGTGTAAAATAAAAAATATAGATTACACAACTGATGAAAAAATTATTCAAAATCAGATGGTCATCGATAGGATTCAAAAAGAAATTGATTTGAAAAACGAAAGCTTCGCAAAATGGGAACAGGTTAAGAAGACTTACTTATCTCCAGACCTATGGACAATACCAGCAGGCCATTTAACGCCAACAATGAAACTTCGCCGCAAACCCATTTTGTCAATGTATTCAGAAGGCTATGAATCTCTATTTAAAAACTAATTATTTTTAGTATAATCTCGAAATCGTTCTAATACTTGCTGAATATCCTGAGGATTAGAAATTTCAAAATTTATATTTTTTAAGGTTTTTGGATGTATAAATCCCAATAGCCGGGCATTTAGAGCTTGTCGAGGACAAATACCAAGACAATTTTCGATAAAACTTTTAAATTTGGGATAACCTTGAATATTCGGTATTTGATCCCCTCCATATGTTTGATCGCCGAATAAAGAATGGCCAATAGATTGAAAGTGAACTCTTATTTGATGGGTTCTTCCTGTCTCTAATCTGCATGAAACAAATGTTGCAAAACCAAATCGTTCTATTACTTTATAATGAGTAATCGCTTCTTTTCCATGGTTCCCATCAGGGAAAACAGCCATAATTTTTCTATCTCTTAAGCTTCTACCTACGTGTCCAATGATAGTTCCATGCTCTCGATCCAAATTGCCCCAAACAATCGCATGGTATTCTCTATCAGTAGAATGTTCAGCAAATTGATTGGCGAGGAAAGCCAATGCATATTCATTTCTAGCAACGACAAGAATTCCAGTGGTGTCCTTGTCAATTCGATGAACTAGGCCCGGACGTTCAATATCTCCCACTTCGGGCAAGGATTGAAATTCGTACAATAAACCATTAACTAAAGTGCCTGAATAATGACCATAAGAGGGATGAACCACCATTCCAGCTCTCTTATTCACTACAGCTATATCACTGTCAGAATAAAGAATATCTAGGTTTAAGTTTTCAGGTAGTAATTCTTTTACTCTGGGCGGGTAGGCTAAAACCAATGCAACATTGTCTCCCGGACGAACTCGGTAATTACTTTTTACAGATTTCCCATTCACTCTTATTGCACCAGCCTCAGCTGCTTTTTGAATTCGTGTACGAGAAGTTTGACGCATTAGGTTGATCAAAAACTTGTCTACCCTTAGAAGTTGCTGACCTTGATCAGCAGTAAAATTGAAATGCTCATAAAGCTCTTCATAATCTCTTTTTTCATCAAAATTATCTTTAGTCATTTGATACAATCAAGCTAATTCTAGATCCATTATTACTTATCAAATAATAAATACCACTTGGCCATAAACGAGTACTTTGATGAACCTCTCCTTCATGATCTGCTGAAAAAACATCTGTTAGTTTTCCTAAACTCGAATAGGCATAGAATTTCTCAAATTGAACACATCCCTTGATTTTAAACTCAAATTTAACAGGATTTGGGGATAACAGAATTTGCGAAAATCCTAACCTTTCCTGATCGGATAAATCTCCAGGGGCATTCCTCAAAATCGGCCGAATTAAAAGAGTCCCCGGAAGTAACGATGGGAACCATCCATTTTCATCTCCATATGCTTTTTCTACATTTTTACTTAAATCTAATCCAACAGTAATTGCAGGTCCTGTAGTTTGCTGAATCCCAATGTATGCATTTTTTGGGGCATAGATTCCTGTCGTATCCAGCATGAAATGACGAAAAGGAGACTTTGTAAATGGTAAAACCGGAGAATAATCAGTTTTTGATATATATACTTGGTCGCCTGGAAGTCCAAGGCTGTCTATTTCCCATATTCCAATTTTAAAATTCATGTTTGACCAATCGTAGCCCGCCGCCGCAAAAGAAATATCAAACCCCACAATCGTATCAGCAATCATGAAATCAAACTTTTGAGCATATTTTGGCTTGACACCCTGAGTAACTCCATATGATCGTTCCGCAGATCCGTCATCAAGCCCATATCTAGAATCGAAATTTTGAACAATTTTTAATGTGTCATTAAAGCGCTCACCGACATTTTCTCCATCAAACCATCCCTGAAAGTGCCATTTTGTTGGACCCAACATACTTATACCAGGTTTTGTTATTGAAAATTGATATGGAGTACTGATATTATGATCAAGATTAGTAACTACTGGAACATTATTTCGAGAAGCTATAAGGTTGGAATTATCGTCATGCCATAAATACTTACCAAGGTTCAATTGCCACCCACCTATTGGAGGCGAGCCATTTCTCCTGTATGCCACAGGTAAGCTATCTCTTTCAAGAATTAACGAATTATAATGCCACCAAGGCACCTCACTGTAAATTCGGGTTAGCGCTCCGGGTTTTCTACTCCAAGTCGGGTCAAAAAGAAGAGTGTCTGCTAAATTCCGGTTGGCTCCCAATTCTAAATAATCCAATAAAAAATGATCAAACATTCCTCCTGGAGAACCGTAGCGAGAAAATTTAAAACGAACACCATTTAAACCTTCTAAACTCGATGGAAATATAACAGATTTAGCTATCCATTTTTCTTGATTACCCCCACCTTCATATGACTCACCATGAATCCATGACGAATCAGTTGGGTTCCAAAAATGAATAATTAAAGAGTCTTGAGATTCCGTTGGGTCTCCCCAACCTCCATTCTGAAGATAAAATGATAAAACAATATTAGTTAAACCTTGAAAATTAAAATATGGTGATATCAAGACATCTGTAATTGAGTCATTCACTATTACTCCAGGATTATAAGCCTGTCCGTCTGAAGATATACCATCAAATACAGCAGAGCCTGTAGACAATGGATCTTTCGACCAATTATGTGCCTGAACAACACCCATTGATATCCATTCGTGACGTAAACCATTATTGAAACCATCAATAAATGGTAATCCCAAGGTGTCCGATGATTTAAATAGGTTTTGAGGACTTCTTTCATTACTGAAAGTCATTATCCCCATGTTTTCCATTGGGAACTGAGCTTTAAGACTCGAAGCTATGATAAAAACGAAAAAAAAATTTAAAAACCTCATTGGATTAATTTTGAGAATTGTTTTCAAGCCACACTCTCACTATAGCTCCTGAATGTAATGACAATATACCTTCTGAACCAATGGGATTCTGGTCAATTATAATGTTATTCGAATCTAAATAATTTCCTTTTACTACCTGAATTTGCAAATCACTTTTTTCAATAATGTTTACGGCATCTTTCAAACTCATAAAAAGAAAATTAGGTACTGCTTGAGTTGGAGGGCCAGATATTTCACCCACGATAAAATCTATACTCGTTCCTTTTCTTATTAGATCTCCAGCATTCAAAAGTTCACCATTAGTCATTACACCAAGAACAATCCCCTCCGCTAAATCTGGTTTATACATTATTTTACCCAACCTTAACCCCCTACTCTTTATATCAATAACTGCTCGTTTAAGTGTTCGTTCAATTAGTTTAGGTAAATAAATATTCTCTGCTCTGTGACGATTTACAGTTAATTGAATCTTACGTCCAGCCTTTGCCAAAGAGCCTGAAGATGGATATTGTTGGACAACCGTTCCAGGTTCAAAATTTTCAAAATATGCGCTGGAGTCCATAACCTCTGCTAGTAAATCTAATTCTTCAAGATTAATCTTAGCCTCTGAAAATGATATATTTTGAACATCAGGAACTGTTATTATTTCTCCATGCCCTGTAAGTATTTTCAAAAACCAATTCATGGGAATTATTAAAATACCCAAGAATATTATGGCTGCAAGAATATTAAACCAAAATTTTCGGCTTTTTAAAAACAAAATAAACTTCATGATAGTACAAAAATAACAATAGGGTTGTCGCCTTCAACTATATTTGACAGATGCGAAAAAAGTTAGCAGTCATCATGGGCGGTTATTCGAGTGAGTACCAAGTCTCTCTAAAAAGTGGACAAAACATATTTGATTCAATAGATAAAAACAGATATGAAGCATTCAGAATTGAGCTAAGCCAGAATGGCATCGAAGCTTGGGATGAAAATGGCAATGAGATTTCCTTTGAATGGCGAGAAATGTCGATTCGCAAAAAATCNAAATTNATAAAAATTGAATTAATATTTAATCTTGTTCATGGGCANCCTGGGGAGAACGGTAANTTAGCAATGCACTGGGAAAATCTAGCCATACCNTACACTAGCTCAGCTCCTGGGCCTTCTGCATTAACATTTCATAAAGCCTGGNCAAATGGAGTTGTCTCAAGAATGGGAGTTAGAGTGCCAAAAGCNATTTTGGTTCAAATAAGCGAAGATNATGATAATCTTTTATCAAAGGTTGAATCATTTACNNTTCCGNTTTTTATNAAACCAAGTCGATCAGGTTCAAGCTTTGGNATATCCAAAGTCAAATCGTTGAATAATTTNGAAACNGCGATTAAAATTGCTTCGAAAGAGGACAAATCNATAGTTATCGAGGAATGTGTTTCTGGAGTNGAAGTCGCATGTGGNTTATTTANATCTNATAATCAGATCAAGATTACAGGAATCACAGAAATCATCTATGAAAATGAATTTTTTGATTTCGAAGCAAAATACAATGGACGAACANAGGAAATTACACCTGCGAATATCTCNGAAANTTCAACGCNAAAAATTCAAGAAATCTCTCAGAACTTATATTCNAAATTAGAATTAAAGGGGTTTTGTAGATTAGANTTTATCGTTCAGGATGATGGCTCTCCCATNCTTATTGAAATCAATACAATACCNGGAATGACAAAAGAAAGTATTATTCCAAAACAATTNAAAGCTTTGGGCCTTTCACTGAAAGATTTTACTAACNTAATAGCTGCTGAAACNATAAATAATGGAAAGNNTCGCAATTTTCCCGGGATCTTTTGATCCAATTACAATAGGCCATGTNGATATAATTCAAAGGGCATTACCTCTTTTTGATAAAATTATCATCTCTGTTGGGTCAAATTCTGAAAAAAAATATTTTTTCAANCTAGAAAAAAGAATTCAATGGATTAAAAAGGTTTTTATNAAAAATCCGAAAATTGAAGTCAAATCTTANAANAAATTAACGGTGGAATTTGCAAANGACTCAAATGCTCGNTTTTTANTTAGAGGNTTAAGAAATATTTCTGATTTTGAATTTGAAAAAACTATGGCTCATGCNAATTCGGAATTAAACCCAAGTATCGAAAGTGTATTTCTTCTNACCAAACCAAAATATTCCTTTATAACTTCGACCGTAGTTCGNGACACCATAAGAAATGATGGTGATTATNGGAAATTTNTCCCTAACCAAGTAGTAATTGANTAATAAATGATTATTTCATCGCTTCATTTACTACTAAATGAATATTATCATAGGTNGAGTCTAATTTTTTGAGAAAATCTTTAGGAGCCANCCAAACTGATAAATCTATATTTTCNTCTAACTGTGGAATAAGAATTGGACGGCCTTTGACCGACATTTTATACCAATGAGTAATTTTTGTGATCTGAGTTCCATCAAGTCTATAATTATGAGTAGTTTCTATAATCTTACTTCCTAATGAAATTTGACTCAATCCACATTCNTCTCTGACTTCCCNAATNGCACATTCCTTAATANTCTCGTTTTTCTCAACTTTTCCTTTTGGTAAATCCCAAACCCCTAACCTAAATATCCATAAAACNTCATTAAACTCATTCANNACCCAACCGCCTGCTGCAATTAAAGTCTCCGTTTTGTATTTTTGTTTCATGGTCNTAGATTCAGAANTAGCAAAAGTTNTTGCNAAATCACTATTGCAAATTAAAGCAATAGAATTANGTCCAAAGAATCCTTTCANTTGGGCCTCTGGAATCAAGTCACCAATCTATTGTGACAACCGCATAATTCTCTCGCACCCAAAAGTTCGAAGTTTTGTNTGTTCAAATTTATCTAAACAAATAAAAAAGACATTCCCTGAAATTGAAATAATCGCCGGAGTCGCAACTGGTGCCATAGGCATCGCTGCATTAGTTGCTCAAGATCTAGGATTACCTATGGTCTACGTGAGGTCTGCATCTAAAGGACATGGAAGAAAAAATTTAATCGAAGGTCATCTCGAAAGCGGGAAAAAAGTTGTTGTTGTTGAAGATTTGATTTCTACTGGAATGAGTTCTCTAAAGGCAGTAAATTCGATTAAAGAATCAGGAGGTCGAGTAATGGGTATGTTGGCAATATTTACTTATGGTTTCCAAGAATCAACTAAAGCTTTTAATAATGAAGGTTGCAAATTAATTACACTCAGTGATTTTGAGCACTTGTTGAGGGGAATAAAAAATGATAAATCTTTTAGCTCGGAAGATCAATTGATTTTAGATGATTGGAGAAAAAATCCCAAAAATTGGCATAATATAAAGTCTTCTTGAAAAAATCAATTAGACTCCTCTAGCCATCGGATTTCTTTATTTGAGAAAAGCCTCGTTTGTCCATTAATGCGCATTAATTCCATTCTTCCGTCTTCTAGAATTGCTGAAGTTTTTGCACTAAATATTTCTCCGGTAATTAAGTTTTCCCAGTTCGAAAAAATATTCCAGTGAAATAAACTCTTTTCATATTCTAAACGTACATTTTTGTCTTTCAACTTGATACGACTTATAACTGCTTCTGCAATAGGTTTTATCATCTCATTGGGAATTATATCTGAACCTAAATATGCATACTCCTGTGGTGCGCTTCGAATATTAATTCCAAATCCAAAAAAAAAGCGATCACAAAAACCATTTTTCCAATTGGATTCCGATAAAATTCCTGCAATTTTTTTTGATTTAAATAAAATATCATTTGGCCATTTTAGTGTTATATCATTTTTATAACCCAAAAGAAAAAGCTTTAAAGCAAGTGATCCAGACATATGTGCTCTCATCAACTCGTCACTATCCCATGAAATTTGTGGACTAATAATCGTCATTAATAAGGACCCTCCAACGTCATCAACCCAGCGAGAATTATTCTGACCTCTACCTGCTGTCTGAGTATCTGCCGTAATGGCAGTCCAACAATTTTTAGAAAAGCTACTTAAATTACTCTTAGCGAATGAATTAGTTGAACTTAACTCTTTGATATGTATGTATTTAATGATCACTAACCATTTCTAATTGAGTTCCGTACAAGTTTCAGATTAATGCTGGCACCTTTGTTGCGTTACATTTGTGAAATTAAAATAAATACCTCAAAATTCATTATGAAGCATAGTTTCCCACCAATTATTCTTGAAGCTCTTGAAGGGGTTTCAGAAATGAAGGGAGAAAAAACTGTGGTAATTGACCTAAGACATTTAGAAAATTCGGTTTGTGACTATTTTATCATAACTGAAGCTCAGTCAAATACTCAGGTTTCTGCTATAAGCTCTGCTGTAGAGAAAAGAGTTAAAGAGCAATGTGATGAAAAAGCCTGGCACACTGAAGGATTAGAGCAAAGTGAATGGATATTGATGGATTATGTTGACACCGTGATTCATGTTTTTGAAACGAATTCACGATATTTTTACGATATAGAAAGTCTTTGGAAAGATGGAAAGACAACAAAAATTAAAGATTGAGGTTATAGTACAAGTAATATGAGTAAAAAGGAACCTAAAAAGAAACCAGGATTACCAAAATTTGGACTTAGCTGGATATACCTCTCAATATTTGTTGGGCTTTTGGCATTACAATTTTTTTCCAATAATTATTCAGGTCAAACTCTCGATTCCAACTTTAGCGACCTGAAGGAAAAAATTTCAAAGGGACATGTTTCTCTGGTAGAAATTGTAAACAAAAACCATGTTTTAGTTTATTTAGACATGGATACTTTGGCTTCAAACGAGGACTACAAAGAAATCTCAAAAACAACTTTTGGAGACTCGCCAAACCCCGGACCCCATTACCAATTTACGGCAGGAGACAATTTTGAAGAAAAAATCTGGCGTTTTTATGATGAAAACCCGGATGTCAAAACTCAGTTTGGAGAAGTTAATGTCCAGCATAAAACAGAAACGAACTATTGGACAGAAGTTTTATCTTGGATAGTTCCATTTGCTCTAATAGCATTTTTCTGGTTTTTCATGATGAGACGAATGGGTGGCGGTTCAGGTGGCGGTCCAGGCGCGCAAATATTTAATATAGGTAAGTCAAAAGCCCAAATGTTTGATGCGGATGCTGAGGTTCGAATCACATTTCAGAATGTTGCTGGGATGGAAGGTGCTAAAGATGAAGTACTAGAAGTTGTTGACTTTCTTAAGAACCCAACGAAATATACAAATCTTGGAGGTAAGATTCCCAAAGGAGTATTGCTTTCAGGACCTCCAGGAACGGGAAAAACGTTATTGGCAAAAGCCGTAGCAGGAGAGGCCAAAGTCCCATTTTTTTCTTTGAGCGGCTCAGATTTTGTTGAAATGTTCGTTGGTGTTGGAGCAAGTAGAGTAAGAGATTTATTTAAACAGGCAAAAGAAAAATCACCTAGCATCATTTTTATCGACGAAATAGATGCAATTGGGCGTGCTCGAGGCAAATCCAATATCAATGGGGGAAATGATGAAAGAGAAAATACTTTAAATCAACTTCTTACTGAAATGGATGGCTTTGGGACCAATGAACACGTAATTGTCATGGGAGCCACAAATAGAGCAGATATACTTGATCGAGCTTTGATGAGAGCAGGAAGGTTTGACAGGGTTGTTTATGTTGACTTACCTGAATTTAAAGAAAGAAAAGAAATTTTTGATGTACACCTAAAGCCACTAAAACATAGTAAAACATTAGATGTCCAATTCCTAGCGCGTCAAACTCCTGGCTTTTCAGGAGCAGATATTGCGAATGTTTGTAATGAGGCAGCCTTGGTAGCTGCAAGAAAGAATAAGAAAAAAGTGGAAAAACAAGATTTCTTGGATGCCGTTGATCGGATTATAGGTGGGATGGAAAAGAAAAGTAAAATTATCACTCCAGAAGAGAAAAGAGTTATTGCCTATCATGAAGCAGGACATGCAACTGTAAGTTGGTTATTAGAGCATGCTTCACCGTTGGTAAAAGTTACTATTGTCCCAAGAGGAAGATCCCTAGGTGCAGCGTGGTATCTTCCAGAAGAGAGACAGTTAAATTCTACAAATCAACTTTTAGACGAAATGTGCGCCACGATGGGCGGAAGAGCTGCTGAAGAAGTTGTATTCCAAGAAATAACAACAGGAGCGCTAAGTGATCTTGAAAAAGTTACGAAACAAGCAAAAGCAATCGTTTCAATCTATGGATTAAATGAAGAAATTGGAAATGTCACTTATTATGATTCAACGGGGCAAAGCGAATACCAATTTGACAAACCTTACAGTGAAAAAACAGCTCAAATAATTGATCAAGAAATATCCAAAATCATAGAAAGTCAATATAACAGAGCTAAAAACCTGATAAATGAAAATATCGACAAACTACAATTACTAGCTGAAGATCTATTAAAAAATGAGGTAATTTTCAAGGAAAATTTAGAAGCAATTTTTGGGAAACGAAAATGGCTAACTTCTGAGGAGAAAATTCAAGCTTCTTTGAACGCAGAATCCAAAAAAAAAGTAGTTACTCGAAAGAAAAAATCACCATTAAAACCAAACGGTGATGAGGAGTCCTAATTCTTTTACAAGGAACTGCAATAAAACGAATTAGATTTACTAATTTTCAGGGTAATTCTTGACAATGGCTGGACTTTTTGGAAAATTTTTTTCAATATTAAGCGGGGCTCCCGAACACAGTGTTTCGGAGCCCAGAGACTCCGTTGCTCGATTTGTTTCTGTTAATGATGACCCAGTAGATTTGACATTTGTAAAAAAGTTTACGGACGGGGGAGGCTATTTTGTGTATTGTGGCAATGAAGAAGAGATAATTGATCATTTAAAAGATGCATCAGAAGAATTTGGAGAGACTCATTTTTTCATGCCCGAATCCGAATTAATTTTTTGGTTTCAAAAAGCTGGGTTAACAGTTTCACGAGAGAATCCGTTAGATGCCAATGCTATGGTAACGACCTGCCATGCAGCGATTGCTCAAACCGGAGGAATTATGATATCTGATATACAGACAGCCGGACTTAAATTTGCTCAGCTGCCTTCTATTCATTTGGTTTTTGCCAAAGTATCGCAGGTAGTTAAATCTCTGTCAGATGGAATGTCTGCGATAAATAAATCCCATAGAGATCAAAGGCCTAAAGCTATTATAACCTTAAAAGGCAAAATGGATGAAAGTGTGATGCAAGCAAAAGTTGATCCAAATAAAGATCGTCAAATATATTTTTTCTTAATGGAAGACCATCTTTTCACCAGTTTAAAATGATTCAAAGAATATTTTGGGGAATTATATATGGTCTTGCCATATTTTGGATTTGTAATGCTCAAAACTGGTCACCCTACCTGCTTTTTATTCCATTGTTACTTGTCTGTGTCGAATTTATCAAGATGGAAAAATTAAAAGTTTGGGAAAAAATATTTGGAATCATATATGTGAGCCATGCTAGTTACTCAACCTGGTCAATATCCTACTATTCTAATATTGATAATTTATCGATTTTATTTATAATTTTTGGCTTAATCTGGATAAGTGATTCTATGGCTTTTTTCGGTGGGAAATTTTTTGGGAAAAACTCACTAGCGCCCTCCATTTCTCCAAATAAGACAATAGAAGGAGCAGCTATTGGCTTTATTTGTACTCTACTAATAGGTTGTTTTTCTCTCAATTTCATAGATCCGATGTCGGAATTCAAGTCGATAAATTCATGGCAAAGAATATCATGGGCATTGCCTTTGACAATTTCCATTTCTGCTCCTTTAGGAGATCTGATAGGTTCTAAATTCAAGCGATTGGCAGGTGTAAAAGACTCTGGCACATTCTTACCAGGACATGGTGGAGCATTAGATCGTTTTGATAGCTTTTTACTATCTGTAATCTTGGTTCAAGTTTTTCAATCTTATATCTTAATATCATGATCCACCGCGAAGGCAGAAAACCCTTATTCATCACACTAATTTTACTCACTCTTTTGTATTTTTTTATTCAAAAATTACATCTTCCTGAGTGGGTAAGTCAATTTTATTTAGGCTTTGCAATAGCTCTTTATTTTTTGGTCTTGCAATTTTTTCGAAACCCTAAAAGAATTACAACTTCTAATATTAATGAAATTATAGCACCTGCAGATGGCAAAATTGTAATTATTGAAGAATGCATTGAGCATGAATATCTAAAAGATAAACGGATTTTAATATCCATATTTATGTCTCCTTTCAATGTTCATGTGAATAGGGCTCCAATATCTGGAAAAGTAGTCTATACCAATTACCATCCAGGGAAATACTTAGTTGCATGGAATCCAAAGTCATCATTGTTAAATGAAAGAACATCTGTAGTAATGGAAAATCAAATTACAGGTCCTGTATTATTCCGTCAGATTGCAGGCGCAGTTGCAAGAAGAATAGCGATTTATTGCAAACCAAATAATCAACTGCAAGCAGGAGAGGAATTTGGCTTCATACGATTTGGTTCAAGAATGGATATTTTTTTACCCTTGAATTCTGAAATAATGGTAAAAATTGGTGATAAACCTATTGGAGGGGAAACAGTTATTGCACGGGTTTTAGAGGACTCAGATATTTAACCTCTGATTAACTAACTTGGAAACGAAACCAAAAACCTGATCAGGCGTTTGATTCGAATTATCTATGATAATAGCGTCCTTAGCCTTTATTAAAGGAGAATTTTCTCTAGACTCATCATCACGATCTCTTTGAATCAAATTTGCTCTAACTTCATCAATTGTTACATTAATATCACCATTAGATCTTAAATCCTTTAGCCTTCTTTTAGCGCGAATATCATCATCTGCCTTCATAAATAATTTTAAATCTGCATTGGGAAAAACTTTGGTCCCGATATCACGTCCATCCATGACAATATTTTTACCATGTGCCATTTTCTGCTGCTGGGATACCAACTGAGACCTAACAAAAGGCAAACTTGAAATTTTTGATACTATTGAATTAACCTCCATTGTTCTTATGTCCAATTCTACTAATTCTCCATTTAATATTGAAATATTATTACCATCTAAATCTTGATCAAATGCAAAATGCATGACCGGTAATCTCTTTTTAATTAATTCATCATTAAGTTCATTCTTGTCATTCACCCATCCTTCTCTTAGAACCGTTAGAGCTACCATACGGTACATTGCACCAGAATCAACATATAAAAAACCAAAATGAACAGCAAGCTTTTTCGCTAATGAACTTTTACCGGTAGACGAATAACCATCAATTGCAATAATCATAATTAAAACGACCTTATTAAAGAAAATTGATTAGCTCTACCTGCTATATTATACAATGAACTTCCAAATTGAAATTCCATTTTTCCCGCTTTAAACGTGACACCTGTACTAACGCCAGCACTAACTCTTCTTGAGGTTATTCGATTCTCCATTTGCCTGCGAAAATCATAACCCAATTGTAAAAATAACCTTCCTCCCAACTGGGCTTCAACACTGGAGGATATATGTCTAAAAAAATTATTATACCATGGAAGTTTTTCGTATGTAATGGTTCCTGTTAATGGGTCAATAACCATCAACTGCGGATCTAAATATTGTAAATTCCAATTTTGGATATTCTCATAGGTGATATTTAAACGAAATGGAGCATGTTGAAGTTTTTGACTAAAAGATATTTGAAGGTTTAAAGGCAATCTTTCTCGCTGAAGTGAGAAATATTCAAAATTTCTACCAACATTTCTCAGAACGAATGCAATTTGTTTTCTTGATGAGTCAGTTGACCATAGCATTCCAAAATCAGCTGCTATTGCTTGAGAGGTAAAGACACCGTAAGAAATAATTGGCAATTTTGCTCCAAAACCCAGAGATAATTTTCCATAATCTAAAGAAAATGCAAGCCGAGGAGTTACCTCACTCGCATAAAAAAGACCTAATAAATTTCCATTGGCATCTCTTTGTTCAAGTTGACCGCTGCTTAAATAATCCGCACCAAAAGAGAGAAAAACTCTATTTGGAGTAAAATCCAGTCCTCCCCTTTGAGCATTTAATGGCTTTTTTCGTTTAGAAAATTTATTTTTAAATAAATTACCTGGAAGACCTATTGTCAATGATCCTTGATAAATTCCTCCAATTCTATTTTGAGAGGTGATTGACCATTGGTTAATATGAGATGAATTCAAACATGCAGGATTTAAAGCAGAAAAAGATATGTCTGCAGGATGAGCAGCAGCACTTGAACCTAATGCTAATAATCGAGCAGATCCAAAACTCTCGAGAGTTGAGAAAGACGAGCTAACAGCTAGCTGACAAAATATTGGGCCAGAAAAAAATATAATTAAAAAAAAAGCTACTAAATATTTTGGCACCCATTTCATAAGGACAAGTTAACTCTTGATAAGTAATTCCTTGGCGTTTTTGACTCTTTGAGATAGTATTGCTTTATCTATTACTTCATTCATTTCATTAACATAATTGAAATTCATTCCATTTAAATACTTTGAGGGTATGTCATGTACATCCTTTTTATTCCCCTCAGATAATATTATATTTTTTATCCCCGATCGCTTGGCGGCAAGTATTTTTTCGCGAATACCACCAACAGGTAAAACCTTACCTCTCAATGTTATCTCACCGCTGAGAGCGAGTTTATTTATTACTTTCTTTTGAGTGAATAAAGATGTTAAGGCAGTTAACAAGGCAATTCCTGCTGATGGGCCGTCCTTTGGAATCGCACCTTCTGGAACATGAATATGTACATCATATTTCGTGAATAAGTTATTATTTAAATTATATCTGAGTGAATTTCCTTTCAAGTATGCTAAAGCAATTGAGGCAGACTCTTTCATGACATCTCCCAAATTACCTGTAATATTCAATTTCCCTGAGCCTGGAGAAATACTAGATTCAATAAATAAAATATCACCGCCTACTGGAGTCCATGCCAAGCCAGTAACGACGCCTGCTATCTCATTCCCCTGATAAAGATCTCTATCAAACTTAGGTGTTCCAAGTATCTCTTTAATTGATGAAGATGAAATTGGGGTAGGGAATTGTTTTTTTTCTGCTTTTGCCAAGGCTGCCTTTCTAACCATCTTACCAAGTTCACGATTCAAATTCCTCACCCCTGACTCACGAGTATATTTATCAATCAGATCAATCATTTGAGGCTTCGCAATTTTTACNGAATCCTTGGGCATTCCATGATCACTGAGTTGNTTTGGNAACAAGTACTTTTTGCCAATTTGTTCCTTCTCCTCCAAAGTATACCCATTAACCTCTATAAGTTCCATTCTGTCTCTTAAAGCAGGCTGGACTGATGAAATGTTGTTCGCTGTTGCAATAAAAAGAACCTTAGATAAGTCGTATCCCATTTCCAGGTAATTATCATAAAATGTTTTATTTTGCTCTGGATCTAGTACTTCCAAGAGAGCACTCGACGGATCACCTTGAGCGCCNTAACTCAATTTATCGATTTCATCTAGGACAAAAACAGGATTTGAGGACTTTGACTTTTTTATTAATTGAAGTATGCGCCCAGCCATTGCACCGATGTATGTTTTCCTATGTCCTCTAATTTCTGACTCGTCTCTCAAGCCTCCTAAAGACATTCTTACATAATCCCTACCTAATGCCTCTGCAATTGACTTACCCAAAGAGGTTTTTCCAACTCCTGGAGGGCCGTGCAAACATAGTATCGGACTCCGCATATCTCCCTTCANTTTCAAGACAGCTAAATGCTCAAGCAGNCTTTCTTTGACTTTCTCTAATCCGAAATGATCACGATCTAATATTCTTCTGGCCTTGGATAATCGAATTGGCTGGGTTGATAAATTATCCCAAGGCAAATCCAAAAGAAATTCTAGGTAATTTCTTTGAATCCCAAAGTCCGGAACCTGTGGATTCATTCTCTGAAGACGCTGTAACTCTTTATCAAATTGTTGTCTTGCTTGTTCAGGCCAATCCATTTTATCAGCCCGATCCTTCATTATTTGAAACTCCGCTTCGTTACTTACTCCCCCCAACTCTTCTTGAATGGTCTTCATTTGCTGCTGAAGAAAATACTCTCTTTGCTGCTGATCAAATTCTGTACGAACTCGATTGGCAATATCATTTTTCACCTCGAGTAAATGTTTCTCATAACTGATATGTTTTAGAACAGAATTCGTTCGCTTTTCAATATTATTTTCCTCTAAAATTGCCTGCTTTTTCTCAACATCAAGATTCATATTACTTGCAATGAAATGTATCAAAAATGTATCTGATTCTATATTTTTCACTGCAATTTGAGCCTCAGTAGGAATATTAGGAGACTCCTGAATAATATCCATAGCCATTTCCCGAATATGTTGCACTAAAGCGCGAAACTCAGTACTTTTTGGTGGTTTAATATCCTTCAGGTATTCAACTTTTGCCTTTAGAAAGGGTTCTTCACTAATTATTTCAACAATTTTAAACCTTCTTTTTCCTTGAAGTATCGCAGTAATATTNCCATCTGGCATCTTAAATGACTTTACCATTTGAACAAGNGTNCCAACCGCGNNCAAATGCTCACCATNAGGNGTTTCTGTATCAGGGTCCTTTTGAGCTAATACCCCAAATAATTTTTTACCTNTCTGTGCACCCTGTACCANTTTGATACTTTTATCCCTACCCGCNGTAATTGGAGATACCACTCCTGGAAATTGAACAGTATTTCTTAATGGNAGTATTGATATTTCCTCCTGTAAATCACTATCTGGTATGCTATTATCCTCCTCATTGGTAATTAAGGGAATAAAATCAGTTTCTTCTGAAAGAAGNGAGAATGAGGTTCTTTCCATANTATAGACTAGGCAAGACCCGTGCCACCNCGAAATTCTGAGGTGTGAGAAAAAATAGCTGACAAGATGTCGCTTTCTGTTTGATTATATTCCATATTTCTTCTCGACATAACCTTTTTTGCAGTTAAATGAGCCTTTTCAAGNGAATACTCNTTCAGTCNTTGTGGTCCTCCCCATGAAAAATCGGGTAAAAAATTACGAGGAAAGCCTGATCCAAAAATATTACATGAAACGCCAACNACAGTGCCTGAATTAAATGAAGTGTTAATTGCGCATTTACTATGATCTGCCATTATTAATCCACAAAACTGNAGTCCNGTAGGNTNNAAACTCCGAGATAGGTATGAAAATAACTTGATTTCATCATAGTTATTTTTTAAGTTNGAGTTACTNGATCCCGCTCCAATATTACACCACTGTCCCAAGACAGCATTACCCATGAATCCATCATGAGCTTTATTAGAAAATCCCCATACCACAGAATTATTTATTTCTCCTCCAACCTTAGAGTGAGGACCTATAGTTGTAGCACCATATATTTTAGTTCCTAATTTCAATGTACTGGATTTCCCCAGAGAGAGCCCTCCGTGGATCATTGAACCTGGCATAATTTTAGAACCCTCTGCTAAATAAATAGATCCTTCCTCGGAATTTAATGTAGAGGCCTTGATATCAACTCCCCTTTCCAAAAATATCCTTTCTCCAAAAACCTGATTCGAAGCGGGAATTGGCTCAGATTTACGCCCCGCAGTCAATAAATCAAAATCAAATTCTAATTGTTCTTTGTTCCACGAAAAGATATTCTCAGGTCGTTTTACCAAATGATAAACTCCTGAGTAGGCTATTCTTTTTTCACCATTCCTGTGCGCTAACCAATCTTCTCCAGAAACAAGAATTTCACCATCTTTTAAAGAATTTATTGCTTGTATTAATTCATGACAAGGAAGCAAACCTCCTCTCAAATGAAGATCACCTTTTCTTTCCGGGAATTTGATTTTTAAATGATTTGCAGTTGAGAATGAAAAATTCTTTGCTTTAAGGATTTTCAACCATTTCTGTGAAATGGTTAATGAACCTATTCTCAGATCAGCGACTGGCCGAGTCCAAGTTAAAGGCTTTAATGTTTCGTATTCAGGTCCGTCGTGGAAAACTATGTCCATGAACCGAAATTAAGCTATTCCTTTGATAACTTACCGTAACGGCTACGGAATTTATCAACTCTACCTGCTGTATCCAATAATTTTTGTTTTCCTGTATAGTAAGGATGTGAATATGATGAGACTTCCATTTTTACTAAAGGATACTCATTTCCATCAACCTTTATTGATTCTTTTGATGGAGCACAGCTCCTTATTATGGTAACATCGCCAGTACTCATATCTTTGAAAGCACATTCGCGGTAATTAGTTGGGTGAATTCCTTCTTTCATCGCTTTTGAATTTTTTTAATTAAATCGAGATTTTGCCCGATTTCCGTTAGCGGGACGCAAAGATAGTTAGATTAAATGAAACAACATAAGTCGAAACAACTCTTTAGTGATTGCCGAGCTCTTTTAACTTTTGGTCTCTTCGCACTATTATTTTCGTGTCGACCTGATCATTCGACGGCTTTTGACCCTCTAAGCATTGAGTTCTCAAAAGATACCATATATCTCGATACAGTTTTTAATGCAATGGGAAGTTCAACTAGAAGTTTTACTATTCGTAATAAAAGCGATCAAAATATTTTATTAGACAAAATAAAATTAGGGATGGGTGATGATAGCCCCTTTAGATTCAATATTAATGGAATACATGGTATTGAATTAAATGATATTATTTTACCAGCTTCAGATAGCCTTTGGGTTTTCATTGAACTTACATCACCCCCAGGAGCTTTAGAAATGCTCTGGACTGACTCTCTAATATTTACCAACAAAGGTTTAAGTAATGATGTCAAACTTATTTCCCTGGCTTACGATGCACATTTTCATTTTCCGAATAAGATTCATACAATTAAACGAAACCCGCCCCTAACAAATATTGAAATTCCATATTCAATTGTACCCTCTAATTCAACTTGGTCCAATGATAAACCGCATGTAGTATACGGCTATGCCGTAATTGATAGTGG
Organism: Owenweeksia sp. TMED14; assembly: GCA_002167805.1. Taxonomy (GTDB): domain Bacteria; phylum Bacteroidota; class Bacteroidia; order Flavobacteriales; family Schleiferiaceae; genus TMED14. The sequence continues at coordinate 37,306 of NHBT01000004.1, forward strand.
CTCCTCACTCGAAATAATGAAAGAAGCAAGTATTCATTTTCACTCAGGCTCAGGTCTTTGGGTCGCTTCTGGAGGCATTTTAAATGTAGATCAAGACAATACTGGAAGTTATTCCAACCCCGTTGTTTTTGAAGGGGATCGCCTGGAACCTTTTTACAGCAATATTGCTGGTCAATGGGGAGGCTTGTTAGGGGGCATTTTTATACAACGCGGCAGTAAAGTCAAAATAAATAATGCATGGATAAAAAATGGGACAATTGGTATCAGGTGTGATTCCATCGGAGAATTCGAAGAAAGCAACTTATTAATAAGAAATACCAGAATCACCGATTTTAGTCGGGTTAGTATTTACAGTGGGTTTGGAAATATTAAGATGGAGAACGTAACTATTGCTAATTCAGGTTTGTACTCATTATACTGCCTAGGGGGAAGAGTTTTTGCAGACCATTGTACTTTTATGAATGAATTTCCATCTGCCCGATCCACTCCTTCAATTGGGCTTTTTAATCGTTATGAAGATGCATCGGGACAATACCGATACAGAGATCTGAATGAAGCGTATTTTGGGAATTGTATTATTTCTGGAAACAAAGAGTCTGAAATAGGTTTTGATTTTGACGTTAATGGTGAATTTAATTACAAAATGGAGGGCTCATTGATAAAAATCCTTACAAACCCTGTGAATGGAAACTATGATATTAATAATTCTAATTATTTTAAACAATGTGTTTTTAATAAATCTCCAAACTTCATGCTTCCAAAATCATACAATTTTCAGTTGGATTCAAACTCGGAAGCAATCGATATTGGTATGCCTAGTCCAGCTATCAGAGTTCCTTTTGATCCCAACAACGTAGGCAGAACAATATCGCCAGATGCAGGAACTTTTGAAAAAAATTAAATCATAATTTCATACAAAACGATAAGTTGTCTACACCATCAGCATAATCCCACAGATTGGGATTTTGAGAATTTCCAAATGATGTTTGAAAATCTCTTCCAACAACTGTTTGAATCTGATTCTCGATGCTTGCTAATTTGAGATTCAAGTCTTCTTGATTATCATAAAAGGAATAATTCACAATACCTGTTGGAGGTTTTAAATCCAAAGATTCGGTCATTATTGCAAAATTATTTTCGAGAAATTTAATCCCATTTAACATCAACAGGGACCTTTGATAATTGAAATTTGATGAATACTTGTAGTGATTTAATATGTAGCCCCAATGAAGCCATGACTTGAAAATTCTTTGAATATCAAAATTATAGGGAAGAAAAAGGTGTGTGACACTTCGGCACCCCCTTCCAAAGTATTGAAATATATCATTTGAAAGCAAGTTCAATTCATTAGTGGTTATATCTTCAGTAATAACTGATACGGAAGTTCTGGAGCCCCTTAGGATTCTTGGAATATCTCTAAAATAATAATCGAAATATCTTTGAGTATTGTTGTTCCCAGTAGCTATGATCGCATCTACACCATTCATCTTATCCACTAATTTGATAGATGATTTTGAATCTATTTTAGATAAGGCATCGACAACTTTTTTACATAAGATATGGTCATCTGAAGAAGGTTTATAATAAACTTCATTTCCCGAAATATAAGCGCAAATAATATCATGAAGTCCGACTAGAGGCAAGTTCCCCGCGCAGATAATTCCTATTTTCTTAGGAATTGAAACTTTTTTTAACTCATAATTATTTGTCCATTTCGATAAATTTTCAACGCTCAAAGATTGACACCATGAAAGTAATGAGTATTTAACAAAATCATCTGTAAACCAAGGATTTTCTTCTTTTACTTTTCTCAGTAAATCCTCATCACTTGACATTAACTTCATTTTATTACCAAGTTCAAAAAGAGAATCTAAGTGTATGTGCATAATAACGAATGTATCTTTGTGCAAAAGTACAGATCATGGCGATTAAGATAACGGATGAATGTATCAACTGCGGGGCCTGCGAACCTGAATGTCCTAATACGGCAATTTATGAAGGAGGAATGGAGTGGAGATTTGGAGAAGGAACAGAGCTAAAAGGGGAAATAGTGAGTACCTCTGGTCATGAAACCAATGCTGAAAAACCGCAGGAACCGGTGAGTTTTGATTATTATTTCATCGCTACAGATAAGTGTACAGAGTGCATTGGGTTTCATGAGACTCCTCAATGCGCAGAGGTATGCCCTGTCGATTGTTGTGTTCCTGATGAGGAAAATGTTGAAAGCAATTCCTCACTGAAAAAGAAGAAATCTTTTTTACACGCAGAATGAAGTTAAAAACTCTAACGGGATTATTTTTTATTTATTCATTAGTCAGTTTTTCTCAAACTAATTCTACTCCAAGCATATCTCCAAAAAATCAAAACCCAAAAGTTCAATTATTTTTAAACTCCCTAAAAAATTGTGATTTCCAAAATTTAGAGCTATCAGCATCTAGTAGGCTAAAAGCAGGAAGAAATATGGATTCACTTATCAATCATGCTCTAAATTCGGGTTTTTTAAGGTCTTTTATTTTGGATGAAAAACACCTACCAAAAGGTGTTCTTTTCGCGAAATCAAAAGATGAAAAAATTCGAACATATACATGGGCAGTACCCATGGAAAGCGGGGTGTATGAATTCTTTGGCCAAGTTTTAATTAATAGTAAGCGAGTTGAAAGTCTAACTAATATTCTCAATTTTGACGAAAATGATCAACTGGATCAAAATCATTGGCCCGGAGGTCTCATATATCATATCGAATTAACTAAATACAGGGGTAAGCGTCATTATTTATCATTATCATTTCGTCCAAGCAAAAAAAATGTTCAAATGAAAATTATTGAACCTATAATAGTTGGAGAAAAAAACATATACTTTGGAGCCTCAGTATTTGCGATAAAAAACTTTAATGATAAATATTTTGAAAAACCTCCAAAACGTTTAATTCTCAGATACTCACCTAAAGTAAGTGCCTCAATTCATAGCATTTCAAAAAATAAAGAAATTGTAATTGATAATTTAGGTCCGATGGGTTCGAAAATTCGAGGGAATTATATTGACTATGGACCTAATCTTTCATCTCAGTCTATTTTTTTTAAAAGAGGAAAATGGATAATTAACTGATTTAAAAACTAAATTCCCCTAAAACTGTTCTAGTGCTTTGATATCTTTGTAGCATTAAAAAAAATCATTCCTCAATAATGAAAAAACACAATTTCTCGGCCGGACCTTGCATTTTATATCCCGAGGTAATAAAAGGAGCCTCGGAGGCAATAAATAATTTTAAAGAGTTGGACTTATCTCTTTTAGAAATAAGTCATCGAGATAAAAATTTTGTTGANGTTATGGAAGAAGTGAGAGAATTATCAAAAGAAATTATGGCTCTAGAAGATGATTTTGAAGTGCTTTTTCTTCAAGGTGGAGCGAGTCTACAGTTTTGTATGACACCATACAACTTCATGAAAAAAAATGGAGTTGCAGGATATTCAATTACAGGGACTTGGGCAAAANAAGCCGCAAAAGAAGCGTCATTATTTGGTCAGGTAATAGAGGTTGGGTCCTCTGAAGAAGAGAATTTTAATTATATCCCAAAAAAATTGAATATTACCAAAAATATGGACTATCTGCATTTAACCTCGAATAACACAATTGTGGGCACGCAAATTAAAGATTTTCCAAACACAGATATTCCCTTAGTTTGTGATATGTCATCAGATATTTTTAGTCGGCAAATAAATTTTAATCAATTCTCGTTAATTTATGCAGGAGCGCAAAAAAATATTGGACCGGCTGGAACAACTCTTGTTGCGGTAAGGAAAAGTGCATTGGGAAAAACAGCGAGAGATATTCCTAGCATGTTAGATTATGAAAAACATATTAAATCAGACTCTATGTTTAATACCCCCCCTGTATTCAGCGTTTATACATGTNTGCTNACTTTGAGAGCTTTAAAACANAATGGAGGCCTTTCAATAATTGAAGAGCAAAANANNTTAAAAGCAAATNATTTATACAAGGAAATTGAGCGAAATCAGCTTTTTGAAGGAGTAGCAAAAAAAGANGATAGATCTGGTATGAATGTCTGCTTTCTGTTAAAAGATGAGTCTNTAAAAGAAAAATTTGATAAGCTTTGTTCGGAAGCAGGTATTGTTGGAATCAACGGCCATCGATCTGTTGGAGGATATCGAGCTTCGATATATAATGCTTTGCCATTTGAGAGTGTTAAAATATTGACAGAGGTAATGAATCATTTGGATTAAAAATAACTTTTGAAATTAAAAAAATGAAAATTTTAGCGAACGACGGAATTGCTGATTCGGCAACCAAGATTTTAGAGNAAAATGGACACGANCTAANTAAAACAAATGTTGCGCAAGATCATTTAGCTAAATATATCAATGATAAAAATATTGATGTCTTGCTCGTTAGATCTGCNACAAAAGCAAAAAAGGATTTAATTGATGCNTGTCCAAATCTAAAAATGATTGGTCGCGGTGGTGTTGGGATGGATAATATTGATGTTGAATATGCTAGGTCAAAATCAATTGAAGTTTTTAATACCCCAGGAGCAAGTAGTAATAGTGTTGCCGAACTTGTTTTTGCTCACCTCGGCGGATTACTCCGATTCTTACACGAATCCAATAGGCAAATGCCTCTAGAAGGCGAGTCTCGATTTAAAGATTTAAAAAAATCTTATGCTAAAGGNATGGAGTTGAGAGGTAAAAAAATTGGAATAATAGGATTCGGTAGAATTGGAAAGGCAGTTGCCAGAATAGCTTACAGTTTAGGTATGAAAGTTCAAGCTCATGACCCTTTTATGAAAAACCCTGATTTTAGTATTGAATTTTCTGATGGACAAAAGATTCACACTGTAGCAAAGAGCCTTAAACTCAATGAAATTCTTAAAACATCTGATATAATAACACTTCATATAGGAGGTACAAAAGAGATAATCGGAGAAAAAGATATAGCTCTAATGAAACCCGGGAGTTTCTTAGTAAATACATCAAGAGGAGGCGTAATTAACGAAGAGGCATTAGATTTAGCTCTGGAAAACAAACATCTTGCAGGCGCTGCTCTCGATGTTTTCAACAATGAACCTCAACCTGCTATAAAGCTGTTAATGAATCCAAAATTATCTATGACTCCACATATTGGAGCAGCCACTGTAGAAGCTCAAGAGAGAATTGGGCTTGAATTAGCCAATCATATTATTACCTTATCCAAGCAATAGATGCCACGCTTAATCCCTTTTTCCGCCATAAGAGCACCTCGATCTCTTGCGGGATTAGTCAGCATTAGGACTTATAAAAGCTATTCTAAAACAGAATTAAAACAGAAATTAAATACTAATAAGTTCTCATTTCTTCACGTCATTAAAGTTAAAAATGAAGAAAAACAAAAATTAAAAAAAATCAAGGATAATTTTCACGAATTTCTCCAGAAAAAAATTTTTATTAAAGATGAAATCCAAAGTCTATACATCTATCAACAAGAGATTGGAAATCAAAAGTTTTTCGGAGTCATTGGTCTTGTCTCAGTGGAGGACTATGAAAAAAGTAGAATTATAAAACATGAGAATACCATTGAAAAAAGGGAGACTTTATTTTCGAAATATTTAGATACAGTTCACTTTCAGGCAGAACCTATTTTATTAGCCCGAAATCAAAATAAAATTTGGGATGAAATAATGACCAAAACAATGAAACAGAGGCCAGAGAGTGAATTTGCAACAAGTGATGGTGTTTTNCATAAAATATGGNTCTTATCAAAATCTGATTCNNAAACCATTAGANTCGAATCNGAGTCAATGAAAAAATTTTATGTGGCAGATGGTCATCATCGTCTATCATCATCAGTAAAATCCAAAAGTTGCAATCATATATTATCTCTTGTAATTGATTCAAAGCAACTAAATATTTCACCCTTTTACCGATTTATTAAAGGGAAGACTCTAAATAATAGAGATTGGACTTCTATGATAGAAGTAAAATTTCTTGGTCAAGCTCCAAAAGGACTTCCTAAAATCGGTATTTATGCTTTGGATAATAGAGGCTGGTGGCACATAAATAATGAAAAAATTAGGTTTCCAGAATCTAAATGGATAAATGAAAATTTATTCTCACCTATCTGGGGCATAAAAAATGAACGTAATGAAGAAAGAATAAGATATCTTGAAGGCACACAAAATATGAAAAAAATAGAATCTNTNCGAAATAATGACGAAGTCATGTTTGTATCATCCAGACCCTCTTGGGAAGAAGTNAAAGATGCTTCAGATCAAGGAGTCATGCTTCCTCCTAAAAGTACTTATATCGAACCCAAATTACGATCTGGAATGATTNTATTCTCATGGAGTTAGCNAAAAATTTTAAAACAATTCTCGATGAGATTAGTCCCGACNTCACGTTANTTGCAGTTAGTAANACCAAGCCNGANTCCCTCATTCTNGANGCTTACAATTTAGGNCAGAAAGACTTTGGAGAGAATAGAGTTCAAGACATGAAAGTCAAAGCTCAAAGACTTCCTAAAGATATCCGTTGGCATATGATTGGGAGAATTCAGACAAATAAAATCAAAGATTTTATTTCATATGTTCACCTGGTTCATGGCGTTGATAGGTTGAAAGTTTTAAGTTCCATAGATAATGAGGCAAAAAAAATAAATAGGGTCATCGATGTACTTATCCAGGTGCATATCGCTAAAGAGGAAACCAAGACAGGTTTTTCATTTCATGAATTAGAAGAAGTATTTTCATATAAAAATCAAAATAAATTTGAAAACATACGAATAAGGGGACTAATGGGCATGGCGACATTTACGGAGAATCAAAATGAGATTCGAAAAGAATTCTCAATGCTAAAAAAAACTTTTGAAAACATTAAAAAAGCCATTTATGAACCACATTTTGACATACTTAGTATGGGTATGAGCGGAGATTTCCAGATAGCCATTCAGGAAGGATCAACGATGGTAAGAATTGGAACGTTATTATTCGGAAAACGTAATATTTGATAATATGTATTCCGTGGTGGACATAGAAGCATCTGGCGGTAAAGTCGGTGAAGAGAAAATAATTGAAATTGCTATATTTCTTTTCGACGGCAAGAAAATAATAGATCAGTTTATTTCTTTGGTCCAACCGGATTGTGAAATCCCTATATTTATTCAAAAACTGACTGGTATTAAGCAATCCGATTTAGTTAGTGCCCCTAGGTTTTATGAAATCGCAAAACGAATCATTGAAATAACTGATGGGTCCATATTTGTAGCTCACAATGCAAGTTTTGATTATCGAATTCTAAAACAAGAATTCTTAAGCCTTGGATATAACTATGACCGCACCGTCTTAGATACAATTCCACTTTCAGAAAAATTTTTTCCGGAGCTACCATCACACGGGTTAGAAACTATATGTAACGAACTTGGTATTTTAAATCCTAAAAGACACAGAGCTGATGGCGATGCGAGAGCAACTACTAAATTTTTAGAAATTCTATTAGAAAAAGATCGAGAAAAATATATAGAAGGCGTTTATCTAAAGTTACCTTCAGCGACCGGTAAGCATTCCTTTAGCAAACAAATTGAAAACTTAGTAAAAACAATTGGAGTTTATTATTTATTCAATAATGATGGAGAAGTAATCTATTTAGGAAAAAGCGATCAATTAAGAGTAAGAATTGATCGACATTTTTTGTCTACTAATGATAAAGCTATTGCTCTTCAAAAAGAGGTAAAAAGTATTCGAGTCGAAGAAACAGGAAGTATGCTAATGGCTGAAATTTTAGAACATATAGAACTATTGAGTTTAAAGCCTAAGTATAATACACCAAAAGATCGATACAGTCTGAGATACGGTCTTTATAAAATAGTTGGAAAATCCATGGCCCAATGGGATATTCGAAAAATTAAAAACGATATACCCGAATTAATTATTGAAGACAAAAAAGAAGGTTTTGAATGGCTTGCCAAATTATCTACTTTTTATAACAAAAACATTGATGATTTCGTTCTTCCAAAGCATAGATCACAAACAATGAAATGTCTAAAAAATAAAAAAGCAATTAAGGCAAACGAAAATAATTCAAGTATTTTTTCATCAAAAGATAACATTGACATTAAAAAAATATTTTATCCTGACGAATCAATGATTTTAGTTGATTCCGGAAAAACCATCGGAGAAAAAACCATTTATTTAATTGAACATTCGGAATTCATTGGCTACTCAAAAGCAGAATTAACTACTCAGCAAACAGACTGGAATCTTTTAAAAAAAAGGATTACAAAAGTTCCAAAATCGAAATATTTAAACAGTTTAATTGTAAAAGCCCTGAAGGATAATAAAATAGGATCCTTAAAATTTAAATTTTCATAAATATTGAAACAATAATTTTAGAGGCCTGAGCTCTGTAATTGGTCTCTAAATTATCTAAAGAAATATCTGAAAATCTTATGTCAAAGGGGCTTTGATAGCGCAGGCTGAACTGAAATCTAAAAAGCTTCAAACCTATCCCAAACTGATTAGACCAATTGCTAGGCTGAGAAATATCAAAGATAGGAATTGAGAAAACAGGAGCGTACAGTGCTGTAAGCGGACCAATTTTTAATCCAAATTCAACGGGAAAATCTATATGAGATAAGTCCAAAGGAACTTGAAATGTAGAATCAACATCAAGTCTATTAGAGATATTTAAAGGCTGATTTAAATATGTAAACCAGCATTGGGGTTCAAAATAAATTAATCCCAATCCAATTCTACGATATACTCCTATATGGTAACCATTTTGTGGTTTTAAATTAAAAATAAAAGGATCATACGCCAAATCCAACGGCTGAATATTAATATTTGAGACATGAACTCCTGCTGAAATTCCATAGCTCAATCGTTGCGCAATTATTTGTTCAGAGAAATGAAAAAAAAGAAATAGATAACAAAATTTAGAGATCAAATTTTTCATCCCAAAATTAAAAATTTGATATAAATTTTTCAATGTTCTCTTGAATTCTGGCAGGAATGTTTTCTGAACTTGCAGGTAAAAAAGGAATTCCTGTCAACCTCTCATATAATTCTATATAACGTTTTGAAACACTATTTATCCACTCTTGATTAAGATCAGGTATTTTCTGACCCTCTATGCCCTGAAATCCCTTTGAAATCAAGAATTGTCTAACAAATTCTTTAGATAACTGCTTCTGCGGTAGACCCTTGTCCTGACGCTCTTGATATCCATCTTTGATGAAGTATCTAGAGGAATCTGGAGTATGTATTTCATCAATTAGCACAATTGAACCATCATTTAATTTGCCAAATTCATATTTAGTATCTACCAAAATCAAACCTTTTTCCTCAGCCATTTTTTGACCTCGCCAAAATAGTTTCTTTGTATACTCCTCAATTTGTTCATAGTCACCTTTACTGATGATTCCATTTGAAATTAATTTTGCTCGTGAAATATCTTGATCATGAGCTCCTATACTTTCTTTTGTTGTAGGGGTTATGATTGGTTCTGGAAATTTATCATCTGTACGAAGTCCATCTGGCATTGAAACACCACTAATACTTCTTTCACCATTCAAATAAAGCCTTGAAGCATGACCACTCAGGAAACCACGTATAACCATCTCAACCTTAAAAGGCTCTGCCTTATGCCCAAAAGTAACTACTGGGTCTGGTGATGAAATATGCCAATTAGGCACTATATCAGAGGTTTTATCAAAAAAATACTTAGCCATTCCATTTAATACTTGTCCTTTATATGGAATTCCTTTTGGCAAAACCACATCAAATGCGGATAGTCGATCCGAAGCGATCATTAAAATAAAATTATTCTTCAAAGTATAGACATCTCTTACTTTGCCACGATAAAAATTTGTTTGACCTGAGAAATTAAAATGATGATCAGTTAAAGGAAGCATAGTATTTTAATTTTTAAAGCTTTTCTAGACTTAGTAATTCTCCTATTACATTTACAATTCAAAAATACAACTTATGCCGATCGTAACCTTCACAAGTGACTATGGATGGAAAGATCCGGATACTGCTGTTGTGCGAGGAATGATTTATTCAGAAATGCTTAGGTCTGGTATAGCATCGCCAGTGGTAGATGTTTCTCACGATGTTAGCCCGAGAAATCACCAGGAAGCTGCCTATATTTTGAGAGGTGCATATAATTCTTTTCCAAAAAAAAGTGTTCATGTGGTGTTAGTCGATAATATGGCAAGCCAGAGCACGGAGGTTATTGCAATTGAAATTGACGATCATTTTTTTCTTGCTCTAAATCATGGTGGTTTGTCTCTAATTAGACCAGATTTGAAAATCACTAATATGGTTCAAATAGAGCTCAAGAATCGTTTAGAATTAGTCAAACCTGAAAGTATAATATCAGCTGCAGCAATTCATTTATTAAATAGTGGGACGTTAACTACACTCGGCAAAAATCTTTTAAATTTTCAAAAATTACAGACGATCCATCCGGAAATTAAGAATGAAAAGACGGCAATTATTCATGTAAAATATGTTGATCATTATGGTCAATTGGTAACCAATGCCAGTGAAAACTGGTTAAGTGATTGGACAAAGAATAGACCTGTTTTTGCAATTGCAAGAGGAAGAAAAATAAATAATTGGATTTCAAATCGTGAGGATATGAAAGATTCAGGAACTTTATACATGAGAATAAATAATTTTGGCTTTCTAGAAATCGGATTGGTTTCACCAGGTAAAAACAGTTCAAATACAGCCAGTTCTCTATTAGGTATTTCAGAACATGACCCTATAGAGCTGCAGATAAAATAGAACGAGAAGCAATAGTGTTCAAAAAGATGTAAAAACTGCTATTGAGTAGCCTATATCATTTAATAATATTTGTCGAAATTTGACTATCAAAATCGATCACAATCCGATGATTTCACTTGCCAAAAAAGAATTTAATGCATTTTTTCAATCCTCCACGGGAGTTTTAATAATATGTGCTTATTTAATTTTAAATGGTCTTTTTCTCTGGCTTTTGGAAGTCCCTTTCAATTTGATACAATCTGGTTATGCGCAACTTGATGGTTTATTTATGCTATCACCATGGGTATTCTTATTCTTAATTCCTGCCATTGGTATGAAAATGCTTTCAGATGAAAAACGTACAGGAACGCTAGAATGGCTATTAACAAAGCCGATTAGTGAATGGCAAATAATAATGGGTAAATATTTTGCCGGAATGACGTTAATCTTATTTTCTCTAATTCCAACTTTTATTTACGTCATTACTATATTTTATTTTGGTAACCCCAAAGGAAATATAGATATAGGTGCCACAATAGGATCATATATTGGAGTTTTTCTTATGGCCTCATGCTACATGAGTATTTCACTTTTCACATCTGCAATTTCAGAAAATTCCATCATCGCATTTGTCTCAGCCGTCTTGCTATGTTTATTTTTCTATTCTGGATTTGATCAAATAGCTAATTTGAAAGACCTTGAGTTCTCCGGATTATTTTGGATGAGCCTAGGGATCAATGAACATTATAATTCAATAAGCCGGGGAGTTATTGACTTCAGTGATATTACTTATTTTTTTGTATTAAGTTTTATTTTTTTGAGTAGCGCCCAAATTATTCTAAAATCTCGTAATTGGTAATTTTTTGGTATGAAAAAAATAGATCTAATAAGGTTTTTCACAATTCTATTTTTTAGTATTCTGGCATTTTGCATGTCTACTTTTTTGTCCTTTCGGATTGATTTAACTCAAGACAAAAGATTTAGCTTAAATACATCGACAATAAAACTGTTAAAAAATATTCAGGACCCGATGCTTTTCACCATATATCTAGATGGAGACTTTCCCTCTGGTTTTCAGCGTCTAAAGCTTGAATCTTTACGGCTACTTGAAGAGTTCCGTGCTGAGAATCCAAATATTAAATATATCCTGGTTAACCCGTCTGAAAATTCTGATTCTCAAGCTAGACGAGATACTTATACCCAACTAAAGAATTCAGGCCTTTCTGCAATTCAAATAAAAGTTGAAGAACAAGATGGAGTAAAAGAACAGCAAATTTTTCCTGGGGCAATTGTTTCTTATCAGGATAAAGAATGGCCAGTTTCTTTATTAATGGATCAATTTGCCTCGAATCCTGAGGCGCAAATTAATGCGTCGATCCAAAATTTAGAATATTCTTTAGCAACATCAGTAAAAGGCTTGACTGATAATTATCGTAGATCAATAGGAATTCTTCACGGACACGATGAACTTAAACCTATTGAAACAGCATCCTTAGAGCTATCACTATCCAAGTCTTATGATGTAGAACACTTTAACCTTAGAGAATTTCCGATTGATACAATTACTGGAGAACCGGATCTATCTAAACAAGTGATGCAATTGAATAGTTTTGATTTAATAATTCTAGCAAAACCGAAAATGTATTTTTCTGATCTAGACCGATGGCTTATCGATCAATACCTCATGAATGATGGAAAATGCATATTAATGCTAGATGCAATTTATGCAGAAATGGATTCTCTAAGTTATTCTCCTGATTTTTTAGCTTATCCCATTATCAGCGACCTAAATCTCGAGGATCCCCTATTTAGTTATGGAGTAAGAATAAATACAAGATTAATCCAAGATATGGTTTGTGCATCGTTAAATGACCGAAAGTCAATTCTCCCTTGGGTGTATTTCCCTTTGCTCCTGCCGCAAACTAATCATCCAATTGCTAAAAATTTAAATGCAATAAAAATGGAATTTGCGACATCCATTGACAGTGTAAGAGTACCGGGAGTTAAAAAAACCCCCTTACTTTTCACTTCACCATATAGTCGAAGCCAACCCATGCCAGGAAAGGTTTCACTATCCACTCTTTACAATAAACCCACGCAGTCTAAGTTTCAAGAAAAAGGATTGATCACCGCAATTTTGTTAGAAGATTCTATTCCCTCTTTTTATGCAAATCGAATTGCGCCAAAAACTAGCTATAGGACTCCTCCTGTAAAAGCAAATAATGCAAAATTATTAGTAATATCAGACGGAGACTTTATCAGGAATCAAAGAAATCTAATTAGGTCTGATATTCCTCGAGGAGCTCCTCTGCCCCTTGGCTTTGATCAATTTACCCAGCAGCAATTTGGGAATTCTGATTTTATTCAAAATGCCATTGATTATATGTTAAACAGTAAAGGGTTGATCTATGTAAGAGGCAGAGAGGTAACTCTTCGGCTTTTAGATAGTCAAAAAATAGAAAAAAATAAAAATCTTATCATAGGAACAAATCTTATTGCTCCCGCTGGGGTTATTTTAATCTTTGGAATAATTTTCCGAATTCTTCGAAAAAAAAGGTTTGTTAAATTCTCAAAATGAAACTCATTAAAAAAATCATCTTCCCTATTCTCCTAATTTTCGCTGCTGTTACTGCTTTCATTTTTTTCTATGAAGTAAGTTCGGGAGACAGCAGTGATAGTTATAATTTCTCGATAAATGATACTGCATCAATCCATAAAATTATAATCTGGGATAAAAGTCCAGACACTGTAACGTTAGAGCGAAAAAGTAATGATTGGTTAGTTAACAATAAATTTTTAGCTCGAACTGACGCTATTGATATACTACTAGAAACTATTTACCGCATTAGACTTCGCAACTTTCCACAAAAATCTGCGTTACCAAGAATTCTGAGCTCCATGGGAACTTATGGGAAACATGTTGATATTATTATTGGTAATAAAAAAGCCAAATCATTCACGGTTGGAACAGAAACACCTGATCAATTAGGGACTTACATGTTAATGGATGGATTTAAAACGCCTGTAGCTACACATATTCCGGGTTTCAATGGGTATTTATCGAGTAGATTTTTTTTAAGAGAAGACTTATGGAGAACCAGAGAAATATGGCCATATTCCAAAGAAATTCAGAGTATCGAAATAGTTTATCCTGACAGCAGCTCATTCACTGTCTCGAAAAGAGATAAACATAATTATTATCTAAAAACCCCAAAAGGTCTTGTCGTTAACGCTGATAATATGGCAAGTCAAGCTTTTTTTAGTGCAATAAAAAAAGCCAAATATGAGGGTATGATAATAAACACAGATTTGGCATGGCGAAAACAAGATTCAATTAGGGAAAGCCCTCATGTAGGTATGTTTAAAGTAAAATATATCGATGGAAAAATACTTGAAATGAAAATTCATAAAGTTCCTGGCGGGCCTGATTGGCTTGATGAAAATGGTGAGATTCAACAATATGATCCAGATAGATATTACGCTTTTACTAGTGATGGACGTTTTCTTCTAACCCAACGTTTTGGTCTTCAACATGTGTTGAAAAGTTATCGTGCATTTCTGAGTTTTCCTTAATTACTTTGCAGTATGAAATTTATTGTATCCAGTGGCCAATTGATGCGGTCTCTTCAAACCGTAAGTGGAGTTATTCAAACAAATAATACTCTACCGATTTTAGATCATTTTCTAGTTCATTTAAGTCCCGGAAAATTAACTATAACAGCTTCAGATCTTGAAACTACTATGACCACTGAAGTCTCAGTAGATTCCTCTGAAGAGATATCTGCTGCAGTTCCTGCAAAAATGCTTCTAGATACAGTCAAAAGCTTTCCCGAGCAACCACTAACTTTCACTCTAAACTCCAGTAGCAATTTACTGGAAGTAAGTAGTGATTTCGGAAAATATTCTCTGGGCTACCTAGATGCAACTGAATATCCCAAGCCTCCTTCATTAGAAAATGCCGAATCAATAATAATCTCTGAAGCAACTTTGAGTTCTGCGATTTCTAAAACTCTCTTTGCCGCTGGAAATGATGACTTAAGACCTGTTATGAGCGGAGTTTTTTTCCAATTTACAAGTGAAGGGCTTACGTTCGTAGCTACGGATGCACATAAACTTGTTCGCTATATTAGAAAAGATATTNTAGCCCCGTCAACAGCGGAATTTATTTTACCCAAAAAACCACTTAACCTGCTCAAAAACACCATTGGCAACTCCAAAAAAGATGTTAAAATTACTTATACCGATCAAAATGCTACTTTCGAATACGGGGAAGTAACTTTAACATGCCGCTTGATAGATGGTAAATATCCCAATTTTCAAGCTGTAATTCCTCAGGACAACCCAAACCACTTGGTTGCAGATAGATCAGCTTTGCTGTCAAGTGTCAAACGAATAAGTATATTTTCNAATAAAACAACNCACCAAGTAAAATTGAAGATTGCAGGAAATGAGTTAAATATTTCTGCTGAAGACCTAGANTTTTCCAATAAAGCNAGTGAAAGACTAACATGTAATTATACTGGTACTGACATTGAAATCGGNTTTAATAGCCGTTTCCTTGTTGAAATGCNNAATAACCTAGAAAGTGAAGAAGTGATTATTGANCTTTCTGCTCCAAATAGAGCTGGAATTATACTCCCGGATGGTGGGCTTGAAGAAGGTGAGGAGGTCTTAATGCTAGTTATGCCGGTTATGCTAAACTCCTAAAAATCAAATGAGCTAGTCATGAATCTTTTGGTTATAGCTGATGTTCATGGCTGTTTTTTTACTCTNAAAAAATTAATAAAAACATATTGGGACGAAGAGAATACGCTATTGATTCTAGTTGGTGATATAATAAACAAGGGACTACANAGCGTAAAAACNATAAGNTANCTTAGAAAATTANACAAAAAATTCCCGAATAAAGTCATAGTCCTNAGGGGAAACCATGAACAAATGTTCTTAAACCTTANAGAAAAAAAAGAGACGAACAGNTACTTGACAAAATTTANGAGAGAAATGAAATTAAGTCGACTTAGNATCAGAAAAAGCCTTNATTGGATCTCNAGNTTTCCCAGTTCTTGGGAAAACAATTATGTGCTAATTTCTCATGCGGGAATTGCCAAAAGTAATAAGCGAAAAATAGATTTAAATGCTAAAGACAGTATTATAAATAACAGATCTGAACTTAAGAACATAGGTAAACTTCAAATTTTTGGTCATGTTATCCAAGATTATAATCAGCCTCGATTTTTTCCTGAATCAAATTCATGGGGTATTGATACAGGATGTTGGCTAGGAGGAGGATTGACAGCTATGCTTATAGGTTCTAATGGAAATATTATAGAAATAATTCGTCAACCAACATTTCAGTCCGATCTTTAGGGCTCATATAATTTAAATCAACAATAAAATGGCTAACGGCACTTTTCAGATTCCAAAAGCGATAAATGAACCAATAGATAGTTATGCACCGGGCTCAAAAACGAGAAAAACCCTGCTTTCTANCTACGAATCNATGCTTAATGATTCTATAGACATTCCCATGTTCATTAATGGTCAAGAAATTCGAACTAATGACCTCCGCTCATGTAATCCACCACACGANCATCAAACTCAAATTGGTCAATTTCATTTTGGGAAAAAAGAACACGTTGAAAATGCTATTGATGCCTCTTTAAAAGCTCACGCAGGATGGTCTTCATTGCCATGGAACGAAAGAGCTTCGGTTTTTCTGAGAGCTGCAGACATGGTTGCTGGTCCTTACAGAGCGAAAATTAATGCTGCTACTATGTTAGCTCAATCAAAAACAGTTCATCAAGCCGAAATTGATGCTGCATGTGAATTTGCTGATTTTTTNCGTTTTAACGCAAATTTTATGCAAGAGATATANGAAAACCAACCCNTAAGCGACAGCGGTCTNTGGAATCGAATGGAGTATCGTTCACTAGAAGGATTTGTCGTTGCAATAACACCTTTTAACTTCACTGCTATAGCCGGAAATTTACCAGCTTCAGCAGCTTTAATGGGTAATGTGGTAATATGGAAACCNGCTGATAGTCAGGTCTATTCTTCTTGGGTTATCATGGAAATATTTAGAAAAGCTGGACTCCCTGATGGAGTTATNAATTTAGTATATACGGATGGGCCANATTTTGGAGAGGTGGTCTTTAAACACCCGAGTTTTGCNGGACTACATTTTACTGGTTCAACATCCGTATTTAAACATCTTTGGAAAGAAATTGGTNATAATATTGATATTTATAAATCTTATCCAAGAATCGTTGGAGAAACTGGAGGAAAAGATTTTATTCTTGCTCACGAATCTGCAGATCCATATGAAGTTGCAACGGGGATGAGTAGAGGTGCATTCGAATTTCAGGGGCAAAAATGCTCAGCAGCATCAAGAGCTTATATCCCTTCTTCAATTTGGCCAGAAGTCAAAAGAATACTTTTGGACCAAGTAAAAAGTTTTAAAATGGGTAGTCCTGGAGATCCTTCAAACTTCATTACCGCTGTAATTGACGAAAAAGCTTTCGATAAAATTTCAAATTATATAGATCAAGTAAGATCCAGTGATGATGCCGAAATAATTTTAGGTGGAGAATGTAATAAAAGCAAAGGCTATTTCATTTCTCCAACTCTGGTCGAGACTAAAAATCCTCATTCAAAAACAATGTGTGAAGAAATATTTGGCCCAGTTCTAACCATATATGTCTATGATGAGAAAGATTGGCATAAAACCCTAAGCCTTGTTGATATGACTTCAGAGTATGCATTAACTGGAGCAGTTTTCGCCAGAGATCGAAAAATTATAGATCAAGCCACAAGCGCTTTAAAATTTGCAGCTGGGAATTTTTATATCAATGATAAACCAACTGGGGCAGTAGTAGGACAGCAGCCATTTGGCGGAGCTCGAGGCTCGGGAACAAATGATAAGGCTGGATCGGTCTTAAACTTATTACGATGGGTTTCTCCGAGAACCATTAAAGAAACTTTAAATACCCCAAAAGACTATAAATATCCGCATATGGGATAATCTTGAGAGCGATACCCGACTTTGTCGCTAAAAAAATACAAGTAAGTAATTATGAGCATATATTTTCCAGCAAAAACTCAAATAAATAATCTAAAATATTTTTATTTCAACAATAAATTTATGATTGAAATAAGTCTGAGGTAGCCATTTATCTAATGAGTATAATTGGGTTTCGTAACCCTTAATTTCATTGGTTAGATCTCCACCCTTTAGAGCGTATATTCTCGCATCATCCTTGTTTATCCATAGCTTTTCTGTAAGTGAGACTAAATTCTTTACCGGAGCCACAGCTCTTGTAATCGCATAATTATATTGATCCATTAAATTCTCCACTCTGTTGTGGACCGGATAAACATTTTCTAAATTCAAATGATCCACAATAGCTTTTACAACTTTTATTTTCTTCCCAATGGAATCCACCAAAGTGAAATGGATATTCGGGAATGCAATAGCTAAAGGAATGCCTGGGAAGCCTCCTCCTGTTCCAATATCTATAACCTTCATATTATTCTCTAAGGGAATTACATTCGCTAAAACCAAAGAGTGAATTATATGATTTCTCCAAATCTGATTTTCGTCTTTCCTTGAAATAACATTTATCTGACTATTCCAAAAATGATATAATTCAGGTAACTTCTCTATGATACCTACCGAATTCGAATCCAAAAATGGAAAGTAATGATGCCAATTAGTGGGCGGGAATAATTTTTCCACAATCGATAATTAAAATAATCTGCAAATAATACTTAAAAGTAGTCCAAAGGAAAGACCTAATTTTGAAAGATGAATTTTGAACTCAAAAGTCTAGACAAAAAAAGCTCAGCTCGAGCAGGAATATTTTATACGGACCACGGCGAAATCAAGACTCCGATTTTCATGCCTGTAGGGACATCAGGCGCCGTTAAAAGTATGTATACTGATCATTTGATTAGTGATTCAAGTGCCCAAATAATTCTTGGAAATACATATCATTTATACCTAAGGCCAGGAACAGAGATTATAAAAAAAGCGGGTGGCCTTCACAAATTTATAACTTGGGAAAGGCCTATGCTTACCGATAGTGGAGGGTTTCAAGTTCATAGTCTTCAAGACATACGTAAAATCTCTGAAGAGGGAGTGACTTTTCAAAGTCATATCGATGGAAGTAAGCATATGTTTACACCAGAATCTGTAATGGAAATACAAAGAAAAATTGGTGCTGATATTGTTATGGCCTTTGATGAATGTACCAATTATCCTTGTCAAAAAAAATATGCAAAAGAGGCAATGAATAGAACCCACAGATGGCTTGATCGTTGCATGAAATATTGGAATACTGGAAAAAATTATTTTGGCTACGAACAAACACTATTTCCAATAGTCCAAGGCAGTACATACTCAGATCTTCGAAAAGAATCAGCAGAATACATAGCAAAAAAAGAAGCTCTTGGAAATGCAATAGGAGGACTCAGTGTTGGAGAACCCGCCGAAGAGATGTATGCGATGACCAATGATGTGTGTTCTATCCTTCCAAAAGACAAACCCAGATATTTAATGGGTGTGGGTACTCCTACAAATTTATTAGAAAACATAGCCTTAGGTGTTGATATGTTTGATTGCGTCATGCCAACAAGAAATGCAAGAAATGGTCAGCTATTTACATCAGAAGGGATAATCAATATAAAAAATGCTAAATGGGCCGATGATTTTTCATCAATCGATCCTTCTGGAGACTCAATTGTAGATAACCATTTCAGTAAAGCCTATCTACGACACTTATTTGTTTCAAATGAATCATTAGGTAAACAAATTGCATCATTACATAATTTGAGATTTTACCTTTGGCTTGTTGAAGAAGCGAGAAATCGCATAATTCTTGGTGATTTCACCTCATGGAAAGCAAGAATAATTCCTAGATTAGAAAAAAGATTATAACTATTTTGTTATGAATAGGTTAAGCCGATATATTTTCATCAAATTTCTTGGGAGTTTCGTTCTATTCATGGGGTTAGTGATGATGATTGCTATCGTTTTTGATATTAGCCAGAAAGTAGACAATTTCATTAACAAAAATGTGAGCCTGTACTCAATAATTTTTGACTACTATGTCAACTTTATAGCATTTTACGGCACAACATTTAGCTCGTTAATCGTTTTCTTATCTACAATTTTTGTGACTGGCAGAATGGCAAGAGATGGTGAGATAGTTGCGGCACTCACGGGAGGGGTATCATTTCCTAGAATTCTAAAGCCGTTTTTATTAGGAGCATTGACATTATTTGTTATTAATTCTTTCCTCACTCACCTAATCATTCCCAAAACAAATATTACTCGGATACATTTTGAAGATACTTATATTCAAGATAAAATAATCAAACGTCCAATTAATATTCATCGTCAAATATTGCCTAATCATTACATATATATTGAAACATGGAGTCCAGAGAGGTTAGGGGGATATCATTTCAGTTATGAAAGATTCAAAAATCAAAAATTATCAGATAAACTTATTGCTGATTTCGTTCGATATGACACTGTGAAAAAACAATGGCAAGTTGACAATTGGACCTTACGCACTTGGCTTCCATCAGGTAATATGAAAATTGAACAAGGTCGAAGGTTAGATACAGCATTTCCCTTCAATCCGGGTATTATTTCTCCAGATACAAGAGGTACTGCTACAATGACATCTCCAATGTTATTGAAATATATAAATCAAGAACGATTGAGTGGTTCAGAAGCCATAATTTCGCATGAAATGGAATGGCACAAAAGAACTGCTTATCCATTTTCAATATTCATATTAGTATTCATAGCTATAGTCTTATCCTCAGAAAAAAAGAGAGGCGGGATAGGCAGCCAAATTGCTCTAGGATTACTTATTGCCGTTATTTATATATTTTTTATGCAATTAGGAGGGGTATTGGCTTCAATACCTTATGTCAGTTCATTTTGGGCAATCTGGTTTCCCAATTTTATATTTTCAGCATTGGGAATCGTTTTGTATTTGCGTGCATCAAAATAACTATCAAAGATGTCATTAATATATCCAAATGATAATTCTCCAATATGGGTCCATTATCTTTGGATGCACTCAATAGTTTTAATTTGGGGGTTCACTGGAGCGCTGGGTAAGTTAATTACAATTGAAGCACTTCCAATAGTTTGGTTTCGAGTATTATTGGCAACAATCTTTTTAATCTTTTTCATTCTTATAACCAAGAAAAAGCTCTATTTACCAAGCGCAAAAAAATTTTCAATTCTGGTATTAAACTCATCCATTATTGTACTTCATTGGGTTACATTTTATCATGCGATAAAAATTTCTAATGTATCACTAACCTTGGCTTGCTTGAGTACCGGACCCTTTTTTGTCTCAATCTTAGAGCCTATTTTCTTTAATCGAAAAATACTTATTTCAGAAATTCTTGTTGGTCTTGGAATTATATTTGGAATGCTTGTCCTTCTCGAATCTGTTCGAGGTGAGGAACTAGCCATTCTAATTGGCTTAACAAGCGCCCTTTTGAGCGCTCTCTTCTCAGTCATGAACGGAAAAATCGTTAAAAAAATTAATCCTGTTGATATTTCTTTATGGGAGATGGGAATTGGCTCAATCATCCTTGGATTTTATTTCATATTGAATGATAATTTTATTGAAACCCTATCATCTCCTTCATTATGGGATTGGTTTTATTTAACAATTCTTGCCAGTATTTGCACATCATTCGCATTTGTTCAATCCGTTCGAATAATGAAATATTTATCTCCATTTACAGTAGTTTTGACAATTGCTTTGGAGCCTGTTTATGGAATATTAATAGCTCTAATATTCTTTGGTGGAAGTGAGGCTATGAGTTCTATGTTTTATTTTGGTGTAGCTATAATTTTAGGGATGGTTTCTATCGAAGCATATTTGAAACGAAAAAAGCGGAAGAAGAATATTTATAATACTTAAGTTTTCCACATTCTTACTGTATAATTTTATAAAGCTTTAATTTTAATTTCTTTGTCTTAAACACATATGGAATATCTAGAATTTGAGAGTTCAATTCGCGAAATTGACGAACAGATAGCAAAAGCAAAAGCTCTTGAATCCGAGAGTGGAGTTGAAATGAATGATGGTCTTAACGAGTTAGAATCGAAACTGATGTTAGCTCAAAACGAGTTAAAAAAAAATCTAACTCCTTGGCAGCGTGTTCAATTAAGCAGACACCCTAACCGTCCCCACACACTTGCATATTTAGAAGCCATGACGGAAAGCTCGTTTATTGAACTTCATGGTGATAGAAACGTAAAAGATGACAAAGCCATGGTAGGAGGATGGGGGAAAATTCAAAATGAATCATTTCTTTTTCTAGGTCAGCAAAAAGGTATAAATACGAAAATGAGACAATTNAGAAACTTTGGTATGCCAAATCCNGAAGGCTATCGAAAAGCTCTAAGATTAATGAAGCAAGCTGAAAAATTTGGAAG
This sequence comes from Owenweeksia sp. TMED14, assembly GCA_002167805.1. Lineage (GTDB taxonomy): Bacteria > Bacteroidota > Bacteroidia > Flavobacteriales > Schleiferiaceae > TMED14. Next base: position 59,535 of record NHBT01000004.1, read on the forward strand.
ACCAATAGTNACATTGATTGATACTCCAGGAGCATTCCCAGGGGTCGAAGCTGAAGAGCGTGGTCAAGGAGAAGCNATCGCAAGAAATATATTAGAAATGTCACGATTAAAGGTNCCTATCATTTGTNTAATAATTGGNGAGGGTGCTTCAGGNGGNGCGCTTGGAATCGGAGTTGGAGATAAAGTTTTAATGTTGGAAAATACCTGGTACTCCGTTATTAGTCCAGAATCTTGNTCCTCTATCTTATGGAGAAGCTGGNATCANAAGGAAACTGCGGCTGAGGCTCTTAAGTTAACTGCCTCGGATATGCTATCAAATAAACTCATAGATGGAGTCATATCAGAACCTGATGGAGGTGCCCACCGAAATCCAAATCAAATGTTCCAAATTTTAGCGGATGAAATCATTAAAAATTATAACGAATTAAAGATGGTTTCGACGGATGAGTTAATAAATTCAAGAGTTGCTAAGTTTTGCCAAATGGGAGTTTTTGAAGAGGAATAAAATTAATAAACTCAAAAATGGCTAAAGCAATAAAAACAATATTAAACAAAACACAGAGCCCGAATATTCTTCCCCTTAGTGGAATTGGAAGAGTACCTCCACAAGCTATAGAGTTAGAAGAAGCAATTTTAGGAGCTTTATTAATTGATAGAGATGCTCTTTCCAAAGTGATAGATATACTATCTGCAGAAAGCTTTTACGTCGATGGCCATCAAAAAATTTTTGAAGCAATAACCCAGCTATTTGGAGATTCTGACCCAATTGATATTCTAACAGTATCACAGCGATTAAAAAAAGAAGGTGAACTTAATAACATTGGAGGTGAAGCCAAACTGATAGGTCTCTCAACTAGAGTTTCCTCATCTGCTCACATTGAATTCCATTCCAGAATAGTTGTTCAAAAGCATATTCAAAGNGAGTTGATACGCATATCNCATANCATGATCGAACAGGCATATGANGAGACTAATGATGTNTTAGAACTACTNGACACAGCTGAGCAAAGCTTATTCAANATTTCCCAGGGNAATCTNAAAAAAAATTATGAGGGCTCATTTGAACTNGTAAAACAAGCATTGCAAAAAATAGAAGATATTTCAAAAAAAGAAGGATTATCAGGAGTTCCATCTGGATTTAAAGGAGTAGATCGAGTAACAGCAGGGTGGCAAAAATCAGATTTAATAATAATTGCATCTAGACCCGGAATGGGAAAAACTGCTTTATCTCTGAGTATGGCAAGAAACATGGCTATCGACCATAAAATACCTGTTGGTGTTTTCTCATTAGAAATGTCATCCGTTCAATTAATCACAAGGTTAATATCATCAGAAACTGGAATAGGCGCAGAAAAACTCAGGAAAGGAAATTTGGAACCCATAGAATGGCAACAACTAAGCTCCAAAGTAAAAAAATTGGAAGATGCACCTATCTTCATAGATGATACCCCCGCCCTTTCCATCTTTGATTTACGTGCAAAATGTAGACGTTTAGTTGCTCAACATAAAGTTCAAATCATAGTCATCGATTATCTTCAATTAATGACTGCTGGAGTGACAAAATCAAATGGTAACCGTGAACAAGAAATATCTACAATTTCAAGATCTCTGAAAAGTATAGCCAAAGAATTAGAGATACCCGTTATTGCTCTTTCTCAGCTGAGTCGGGCAGTTGAAACAAGAGGGGGAAGTAAAAGACCATTGCTTTCAGATCTCCGAGAGTCAGGAGCTATTGAGCAAGATGCTGATATCGTTTCATTTATTTACCGACCCGAATATTACCAAATTCACGAATGGGATGATGATGGCTCACCATGCGATGGCCAAGCAGAATTAATCGTTGCTAAACATAGAAATGGATCATTAGAAAAAGTTCGCCTGAGATTTGAAGGAAGTATGGCAAAATTTAGCGACCTTGAGAATATTGGACAGAATATAGATGAAGCCGTATATGAATCGAAAATGAATTCAGAGGCTAGAGACGAATTTGAAGATAATGTTAATCCTGATCAAGAAAATCCTTTCTAAAAAATGATTTATTGAGAATGGGTATCGGCTTAAACTAGTTAAACATCCTCCAACGTCCCGTAACTCTTATGCTTAAGGGGGGTGACGGATAATTCTGAACAAGAAAAACTGTGTTTGGCACCCATCCCTGATTTGCATTTTGAAAATTCACGTGCAGCTCCGCTTCCGTATTGAATCTGACTCCAATAAAAGGAGATATCAAACCACTAAGTCTTTTATTCGTTTGTTGTTGAGAAACATCAAATCCAAATGTTCCCTTTTCAGGAATGAAATAAGGTCGATTCCATACACCAGCCCATCCGCAAGCATCTATCCCAGTAATTATTGTAACCTGATTATTCAAACTCCATTCCTTTAAAAACAAAATTTTTCCAAACCAAGGAGCTATACCGATATCTTGCCCATTGGTACTTGAATAGTGAAATTCATACTTCAGTAAATCATTTATAATTCCCCTGATAGAAAACCTAGAAATATTATACATATCGCGAGAAGTCCATACTCCGAGACCAGAATTTGTATTCACATGTAGGATATTATCCCCCTGAGAAAATTTCAATGAATAAACAATCTGAAATAAATTATGATACTTAAAAACAAGTGATCCCTCCTGATAAATTTCATAGTCTCTGAGCCCTGACCAAAACGGGGGTTGCTTCGCACCTGCATTAAATGTGGAGTATAATTTTTCATCTAATAAGTGTAGTTTTTTTATCTGAAGATTGTAGGAATTCGATAGTAAGCGATATTCTAAATCTAAAGGACCACTTTGAAGGACCATATAAGGATCCCATTTTATTCCTATTAAACTATCATTGAAATTCCATTTTTGCTCCCTATTTTGAATACCAATCGAAAAATTTGTCCCTTCAAAACCAAAAAATTTACCAGAAACAGAAAATTCTGATCTAATTTTTCTACTTTGGAGAGTATCAATATTCAAAATTTGTGAATTCAATATTCTTTTATGATTAAATCCATCAAACCTGACGTGGCATTGAAATCTGTTATTTTTCTTCTTTAAAGATGAAAAAACCCAATTCCAATCTAAAGACTCATGATGTGAAATGACCTCATTAGCCGCCCATCTTGTTTCCACAAGCTCACGATTCCAATTAAAATAATTAGAATCTAATTGATTCATATCCAAAACCCCTCCGGTCTCATTAGTTTCTCCTACCTGATACCGTATAAGACCCCTAGAACTAATTCCTATCTTACGATTTACATTTAAATTTTTAAATGTTAAATCATCACGACTGTAAGATTCACCAATAAGAGTTCCAGTTGCCTGAGACCTTACGTACCTCAAATCATAGTGNTTGTCACTGTTGCTACTNGCACTTGCTCGAATACCAAATGACTGACCTCTCCCGTGGGCCNNCGAATAAAGCCACTCAACCATTGGTAATGGGCCTTTTCTAAAATCTGTTGAATTCGAATTAAATCCGGAACTTAAAAATGAAACAAAACTTTGATCCTCCTGATTTATGTTACCCATAGGGTTGTAAGAAAAACCTCCAAGACTCGTAATTAAAAACGATATATCACCCCAAATAGGATCATTTTTCTCCAATCTGTCATCTATTCGATTTAATAATCTCCATTTACTNTGNGGGAAANAGAGAAAATTATCTANAACATAGAAAGTTGTTAATGTGTCTTCCAATTCATTACTATCAAGACCTGAAATGNTATCATAAGAATAAGGAATTGAATCTTTTTCANTAGAATTTAAAGAATCTAATACTTGAGCACTTAAAAGAAAGTTGTNTNAAAAATATAAAATGCAAAAGTAGAANCCTNTCATTAGTTCAAATTTAAGAATTTGAATATNGNANAGAAAAANTATTCCATANACCTCTTTTTAATGCAAAAAACCCTCGCNATTNCNAGGGTTTTGTATGAGTTATGGCGGCGTCCTACTCTCCCGGAATAAACCAGTACCATCGGCGCAATCGGACTTAACGACTCTGTTCGGAATGGAAAGAGGTGATCCCCGACGCAATAACCACCATGTTTTAACAAGGTAATTTGGCATATCGGAAGCAACATAAAAAAATCGGGATAAAAAATCCACGGGTAATTAGTACTACTCAGCTATGACATTACTGCCTTTACACCTGTAGCCTATCAACGTCCTCATCTTGAACGACCCTTAAGAGAAATCTCATCTTGAAGTNGGCTTCGTACTTATATGCTTTCAGTACTTATCCCAACCGCACGTAGCTACCCTGCGATACAGCTGGCGCCATAACAGGTACACTAGAGGTGCGTCCGACATGGTCCTCTCGTACTAATGTCAGCTCTCCTCAAATTTCTAACGCCCATAGTAGATAGAGACCGAACTGTCTCGCGACGTTCTGAACCCAGCTCGCGTGCCACTTTAATGGGCGAACAGCCCAACCCTTGGNANCTTCTCCANCNCCAGGATGTGACG
>NHBT01000015.1 GCA_002167805.1 Owenweeksia sp. TMED14
ATTCGTCCTTTCCCAATTCCGGCATCAGACTTCATTAATATTCCACTAAGAAATATTCAGGGATCTGGCGAACTAAGAATCTTTGATTTAGCTGGAAACATGGTATTACACGAATCCAACATTCAAAGTAACGGTGACATGCTAAAAGTCAATGTTTCGGGATTAGCAAGTGGATCTTACATATTCAATCTTAGTTTAGATAATGGAAATAGTACATCATTTACAGTCATTGTAAATCGATAATCATTCATAATCTAAAAGGCACTTAAGGCCCGAGTGATACACTCGGGCCTTTTTTTCGTCTCATATTTTTGCGTACAATTTTCGATTATGACAAAGTATTTTTTATTTTTCAGTTTATATAAACTAGTTTTAGAAATTCTATTTTTTTAAAACAACCTAAACAATAATTTCAATATGAAAAAGATAAAAATATTTCTCTCTGCTACAGTAATAGTTGCACTCTATGGGTGTCAACCTGTAGGAAGCTCTTTAAATGAAGAAGAAATCAGAGATTTCGTAACTACTCACTTTGCAGAGAAAGTTGGACTTGATGATGCTGTTGAGCCTTTTCTTGAGGACTTGAGTGATGACACAAGAGTAATGAACGCTCTGGGTGGTGCTGCTCGTGATTATGATAAAAGCACGGTTAAAGGAGAGTGGTTTTACGAAGATTCAGTTACAAGTGAAATATATGACATCAATATAGAAGGATCATCTGCTACTGTTATGGGTTCAACAAGTGATTATATTGCTGGATTACGCTCATCAAAATCAAGATGGATGGGTCTAATTGTTAAAGAAAACGGTAAGCTTGTTTGGAAGCGCTACATATGGGGTTCTGAAGCTGCAAGAGCCATGGATTTTGTCTGGCCTACAGTCGAAGGAGAAGGAGCACTAGACTCATATAATTCCATGAGATATGCAATGCTAAATTTGAGAAATTCAGATGGATTAAGATTTTCGGATTCCCTAGTTGAAGTATACCCAAACTGGGCCTCTGCGCACCTAGGTCAGCTTCATTATTATATCCTCGCTGGAGACAGAAAAAACCTTGAAAGATCTCTTGAAGAAGCAAGTTCTAAACTTGAGGATGCATCAGAAGCAGAGAAAACTTTGATTGCTGCTTATGACCCTAATCTAAACCGTTCAGAACGAACAACAATACTTGCCAAAGCTTTAGGATTTGCAGGAGATGATCCACATATCAGGTTTTGGTACACATGGCTTTTAGAAGATGCGGACGAAAAAATTGCTGTATTGACAAACGGCTTGAAAAGACAGCCAAGTTCGAGTGTGTTGAATAATATGATGGCTTATGTTTTAATGGATCGCAATGAGGAAGGGGATCTAGATCAAGCAGAGCAACATTTAAAATTATATATGACTGCTCATGATGAGCCTAATGCATATGATAGTATGGGTGATCTTCTTGTTAAAAAAGGAGATATAGATGGAGCCAAAGAAATGTACATGAAGGCTGCAGGAATGCATCCTGATTTCGCTGAGGTCTCAAAAGAAAAAGCCGAAGCATTGTAAAAGTGTTAAAAACTTTCTCAACTAAAAAAGGCCTTGATCAATGATTAAGGCCTTTTTTATTGTAATTATTTTGTGAAAGTTTACAAATAGAAATGAGATTTTCTATACCCTAAAAGTCTATAAGAAAAGTTCGGATTCTTTGACATATTTAAAGGATCACGTCCTTCAAAAAATAAGCTTTTTCTATCATTATATTTCTGAAAATATAAGTTAGTAATATCAATAGTGTCCTGATCAATTTGTATTCGTTTCTCAGTTGAGTTACTCTTTAAATTATTATTCGAGGAATCTTGAACAATAACCACTCTTCTATTCACAGAACGACCAAATTCTGTATCATTTGACATCAAAGGTTCTGTCTCACCCTTTGACTCTGTTTTAAATGATATAGATGGAGTTTCTTGAGTAAAAAATCGAATAACACTTTCAGCTCTTCTCTCTGCAAGCTTATAATTATACTCCTTAGAACCAATGCTATCTGCATGACCCTCGATTGTTATTGACGCGTCTTGATCTAAAAGTTCAAAAACCTGCTTAATGCTATTTAGCTCAATAAAGCTGACTTCTTTTAACTCATCTGAGTTAAAGTCAAATAAAATATTTTGGAAATTTAATTGAGGTGCTATCAATCCATCTTTTTGAACTTCTTGAAATAATATCTGACGGAAAATGGATTTGCCCGCATAAGTCTCTGCTGGATTAAGACGAATACTTTTAGGATAATGACCATTAGAGGTTAAAGTGACTCCGAGATCACTATCTATTGGGTAGATGAACCGAACTTTTCCATTCTTGACCGTGTCTTGAAGTATCAACTTTCCTGTTGACCTACTGTAGAAAGACATAGATACTGGGATCGAATTTATTGTTTGAGAATTGATACAATTAAAAGTAACCATGACCTCAGAACTTGACCAATTCGAATAATCAGAACTATCGATTGAGAAAACTGGAATTTCATTTTTCACGGCAATTGCAGAATCAGCCTCAATATCCCTAAGGGAAGTTCTTCTGGGGCCCTGGACTACAATTTCATCACCCCGTTTTGAAGTAAATGCTTTCGGAAAAACCTTGATAATGGAGTTTAGTAAACCATATGCACCTTCTGAATCATCATCTCTAAATTTCTTAAAAATCACCGAAAAAGGTCCTTTTTGCTTTTCAACTTCATATGCAACATCTTCCTTTGCAGGAACAACTTGACCTAAACCTTTAACAGGAGCTGAATAATTCACTTTTACAACAGCATTTGAATCTATTTCTTTTCGCATGAAAAAATCAAAAGTTCCAATTCTGACTTTGTTGATGGAATCGGATTCAGACTCTAAAAGGTTTTCATTTATCGAAAACATACTCACATATTTACTAGTATCATCTTGACGAACAACGATTAAAGAATCATCATTAAGTATAGATAATTCTGTGATATGATCACCTAAGCTATCATTAATAGGGTAAGTGAAAGGGCTCCATCTTTCTTCTTTTAAAAAGTAAACACTATTTCTTTTATCAGCATTGATTCCAATGACCCAAACATTATCAGAATACGCAATGAATTCGTAATCAATAGTGTCAGGAATGAATACATGTTCAATTTCATCATTCGTGTACATGTCATTAATTGACACTTTTACTAATGGACCTGCTGGAGTCTTTTCAATGTAGTTACTCTGAACAATTTTTGATTTCAGATGATCAGCTTGAATTGTTTTTTTCTCGAATGTAAAAATGTTTATTTTAGAAATACCTTCTTCTTGAATGTTCAAACCAAAAGTCACATCGGAGTTGACAATTATGGAATCTCCGCAAATGCCATAGATATCTGATTGCGGAATCAAAGAAGAGTCAATAAGAGCTACGCGCTTGGCTCCCGATCGAATATCAAAATGAGTTAATTGATACCCATTTTCTAGTGAATCAACTAAAGCAACTGATTTATTTTCATCGTCTATAAAGACCATGGAATTCCTTTTTCCAATGAGGACTTTTTCTTCCAGTAAGATGTTTTGAGAGAGCAAAATATTCGACACAAAGAATATCGCCAATGTAAAATTAAATTTCATATCAAAAAATGTCTTCATAATTTTCTTCAATCACTGTAATAATGACTGCATAACCAAAGGTAATTAAATTGATCTAAGACTAAATAATTAATTCCTTGGGAACCATAAATTTAAAAAAATCATACTATTTTCATTCTTAACTCTACGAATACAAAAATGAAAAAGGAAAGTTTTTGGATAAATTAAACTTTGAAACCTTATCGATTCCTCTTGAAATTTTGCCTAGATGATTTTTTGAAATTATTTTTCTTTTTGTGTTTTATACTTTTCTCTTTAGACCAATGGGGTCCTTTGCCAATGGATTCTGGCGGTTGTCTCTTCTCAATGTCTCTCTCAATTAACCTTTCTATCCTTTTAAACCTTTGAATATCAATTTCAGATATTAGGGTTATCGCCATTCCATTCGTTTTTGCTCTGGCAGTTCTACCGATTCGGTGAACATAATCTTCGGCATCTGTCGGGACATCGAAATTAATTACTAAATCAATGCCTTTGATATCAATACCGCGACTCATTACATCGGTAGCCACCAAGATCCTTGTTCTTCCACTCCGGAAATCACTTATTGTTTGCTCTCTATCAACCTGCTCCAAATCTGAAGAAATCCCCTGTGCATTTAATTTGGCAGATTTTAACTTTCTTGTAAGCTGCCCCACTTTCTTTTTAGTCGAACAGAATATTATTATTGACTTAAATTCATCTTTGTCCTTTAATATGTATCTAACGAGCGGAATTTTTTGCTCCTCATACGCCATGAATACCTCTTGCAAAACTCCCTCAGCTGGTTTTGAAATGGCCACTGAGACCTCATGAGGGTGTTTAAGGATTTCGTTTGCTAGCTTTCGTATTTTGGGAGCCATGGTTGCGCTAAACATTAAACTTTGACGCGACTTTGGAAGNGAACCTATGATTTTTATGATATCGTCAAAAAAACCTATATCNAGCATTCTATCCGCTTCATCAAGGATAAGGTTCTTTACATACTTAAAGTTCACATAACCGCGTTCAAGATGAGAAATTAACCTTCCAGGTGTAGCGATAATTATGTCTGCAGCTCCCTCAAGAGCTTCGCGCTCTTGATCCCATGCTACTCCGTCTCCTCCTCCATACACGGCGCGACAGACCGAATTGGTAAAGTAAGCCAATCCTTGAACTTGACGATCAATTTGAATCGCGAGTTCCCTCGTTGGACATAAAATTAGTGCTTTAACACCTTTACTATCAATTTCTGAGAGTTGATTTAACATTGGCAAAACAAAAGCTGCTGTTTTGCCCGTTCCCGTTTGGGCGCATCCGATTAAATCCTTTCCTTCTAAGATCAATGGGATCGCTTTAGCTTGTATTTCAGTTGCTTCATCAAAGTTCGCATAATAAATGGCTTCGAGTAAAGTATCGTTTAAATCAAATTCTGAAAATTTCATGTCAGTGTTTTTCTTTACCTCTTTTCACAAGTAGCCATAAAGGTAGACTATGAAGAACAAGAAAATTAAGATTCATGATGAACCGTTTGAGGTAAAAAAATAAATTAACATAATAGTATTATCGAAACACTTAATCCTATATTTACAGAACAACCTAAACTCTTATCCTAACGGGTAAAACTGCATATTAATGGCATACAAAAGCCTCTGGACATTTTTCAAATTTTCCTGGACACGAAAATTATTTTTTAAAGCGCTTTATGAAATTTTACCCCGATTAAATGGGAAAGGGGACTGGCAATTTATGAATTATGGCTATTCACCTTTCGAAGAAGAGGCCTTAAAAATGAAAAAACCAGAAAAACGGAGGCTACAACAATACCCTATGCAAATGTATCATTACCTTGCATGTTGTAGTGATCTAAAGAATTTGAATGTACTAGAGGTCGGTTCAGGACGTGGTGGCGGAGCTAACTATATAGCAAAAAATTTTAATCCTAAATTAATTACCGGACTTGACTTTTCCTCAGCAGCAATCAAACTTGCCAAAAGTATGTACTCCGAAACCAACTTAAGATATCAAGAGGGTAATGCAATGAATTTAAACTTTGATTCAAATTGTTTTGATGTAGTTATTAATGTCGAATCCTGTCATGCCTATGCAAATCAATCCAAATTCTTGAGTGAAGTTACCAGAGTCCTCAAGCCTGGCGGTAAATTATTACTGGTGGATTTTCGTAAAAATCACCTTTGGCCTGAATTTGAGAAATCTATCCATGATCTACCCTTTAAAATAAAAGAAGAGGATATTTCAAAGAACGTTTTANATGCTTTAATCGACGAAAGCGCAGAAAAGAAAAAGGAAATAGATAAAAAAATCCCTAAGTTTTTACGAAAATCCTTTTATGAATTTGCTGGCTTGGAGGGAACGGAGTTATTTCAGCATATAGAGAGCGGAACCTCAAAGTATAAGAGATTCATTTGCACGAGGCTTGAGGATTAAAAAAGCTCACTCTCAATTGATAATAGCATTTCAAAAACTTAAAAATTAAAAAAGCGTGCAGAAAGTATCTACACGCTTTTATTTATGTCGCAAAAAAAAAACCCTGCATCTTTTTTGCAGGGCTTTCAGTGACCTCGGCAGGATTCAAACCTGCAACCTCCTGATCCGTAGTCAGGTGCTCTATTCAGTTGAGCTACGGGGCCTAAATAAAAATCTNAGANNTNATCTNAAACTTTAAATTCTATTTAGTCATTTCTTGNCACGCTTNTAGAGANCTANANTNNGTNANCTTNCCATCNAGNACNTAATACCATTCNTTGTANACTNNTTTNTCTACAACTTCTCCTTGATGTGTTCCATCAACATTAAATCCGGCATTTACCCATTCACCTCCGATAGTATCATTCTCAAGATTTACAGCAAAAGCATAAAACATATCCCAATCATAAGTGGTATCCTTTCCAGCCTCTTCATATATAATGTCCAAAAAAGCTTGCGCACCTTTTGCCGATGTACCATCGCTCATATTAAATTCCGCAGAGTCAGCTAAAAATACTCTCATCGCTTCAAGGTCATATTCTTTCCAGGCCTTATCTAAACCGACTACTACATCAACACTGGATTGCGAACCGATTCCTACTTTACCAGCCTCACCGCCAAATCCTACTCTTTTTTCAATAGCTTCCGGAGCTGTGCAAGCCACGAAACACAATATTGAGACAACAACAAATACTTTTTTCATTTGATTAATTTTTTAAAATTTATTTCTTAACGATAAGTATTACCATTTTAGAATCGCGAATATAAACTGAATATGAGGGATAAAAAACAGAAAAATGAAATACTCTTAGTTCAANTCCTCTTCTGCCTCATCCAAGCCATCAAGGAANCGAAGCATATTTCCCTTTGATGTNGTNGTAAANGTATAAAATGGTTTTCCATCNTTTGGACTTANACTTCTNTTNTTGGAGTCAAGGCTCAAAATCTTATTCATGTANCTANTCTCTGTGGAATAATACCTTAAAACATTTCTNTTAAAATAAATAAAATGCTCGATATCNGAGTCGATATANAAAGAAAATTGATCNCCNCCTCTTCGCTTTCTAAGTTCAATTATACCCTCTAAAAATTTATGAACTGGCTCTCCCGCGACAGCCCCGACTCCAAGACTATTTATAGACCGGAATGCTCTTGAGTTCTTATCATATTTGAAATCAATTTCATCGAAAACCAATGTTTGCCTNANCTCTCTTGGCATTTTATAATTCNTNGATGCAGTATANTACTCNTTCTTTGANTTTTGGCNCATCAAACGGTTTAANCCTTCATTCATATAATCATTTGCCCAATCTGTAGAAATAGNTCCNAGAACCGANTTCATTTCAACTGGAAGTGATTTTAAAACATCCTCAGAAAACAAAAAGTCCAATGTCATTGANGCAGCAGCGCTCAACCGATTGGTAAATAACCTNTATTTTATTTGTCCAAAGGTTTGAATATCAACCCTGCCAAGGTTTGATGCAAGGTGAAGNTGTCCGAGGCCCNTGGCTTCACAATCCCGCGGATTCANTTCAAAATAATCATCAGGAGCTTCTGGATTTAATAATCTTTCTCTTGAAGTAACGACATATGAGTTTATCTCGGAATCAAAAAATAAAATCCCTCGAGAGCTGAATAATTTTACCGATGAAGATGGGTTATTCCTCATCATGAACGCCGTGTAAGGACTTGCCGTGTCAGACCTGAGATAAATNCCATTATAGACCTTCCTCGAGGGTCTTGCAGTATCAGGGTCGGGAAGATCAATAATGATTTCTAATGGATCAATCTTGGTTTTTGTTAAAATCCAATCTGTTTTCAAAAATGGACATTCNGCTGTAATATGAATNCTTCCNTCTAGACTCAACATAGGATCAATAGATTCCATTCTTACTATTCCGTAATATTTGAACCTGGAGCTCAAANGAAATTCAGATTCCTCAAGTAATTCTCCCTGAGCAATTATATGATTCGANCTGTCNACATCAATTCTCCCCATTGGAATGGGCCAAATGACGTNATCNTCATCTCGATACTGATAAACACCATTACCGTATAAATCATTTCGACCTCTTATTTTTAAATCAGCTCCATATATATCATGATACTTTCCTAATCGGCTAGCCAATAATTTTGCATTTTTTAAAGGTTGCATCAAAGCATCNGGCTCTACTGTNACTCTTCCGCTATCNGGGAAAATTCTCGAATCTGCCACATCAATTGAGGGGACACCAAAACATTCCAAATAACTAGGAGCTAAATAAAATTCAGCACTTTTCGCTAAAAAGCTGAGTCCGCCTTGATCNATATGGGTTGACGTAAGCCGCGATTCAAGATCTGAACTTTTGGTAATGGAAAGATATTTTTGAAGAATATCCCATTCTGCTTTGTTCATATTCGCTTTGTACTTATTGCGCGGGAAAAACAATGTATTATCTCCACTTTGTAATTCAAAAACTCCTTTGTTCAAATCAAAGTCAACCATCGATATAGCATCATTCATCTCAAAACCCCACTGGCTATTTTCTGATTCTCGAACCCGAAAATCAGCGCTTGNGCTTTGTATCCATTTGGAGTAAAGCCTTATTAGTTCTCCATCAAGCTCTGCATTATNAAAGGCCAACCCTCCNTCAATATNTAAAAAGCCGGGNGTATATGTCAATTCTCCGTCACCTGTCATTAATCGATCATAATCAATCTCAAACTCATAATTCTTNTTGGTCGACCACCAAGTATTTAAGCTTGGATTCCACAGCATTTTAGCAACACTNCCATATACTCCAGGATGCCCTGCGCCTCTTGCNACATCATCCATTTCGTTAAGTTTAAATTGACCNATACCTTTCACGGTATCCGGGAAAAGATTAAACTTTGAACTTGTACCAGTTGCATTATTAAAAACTACAGAACCATTTAACCTTAATCCGGCAATCGATAGTTTCACTTGACCTACAGCCATTCCTTTGTCTTGATATAAAGGCCAACCCATTTGACCAGTTTCTTGGGTGAAACCGAAAGAATAATCATCTTGAACTCTGATATCTTGACGTCTTTTTTCAAAGATTTCTGAACTCTTAAAAGTACCTTTAAATACCAACCCTTCAGTTGTAGTATTATCCAATGAGTCTATCTCAAATGGATCTATATCTACATAAAATTCATCTCTTTGATAAACGCCGTTATAAACGATATCATAAAATATTTTTGCAGATTTTTCAGACTTAAAAATGGGATATTCGGGATAGCTTTGATAACTTGACTTATTTGACGGGTAATCAATCTGTAACTCACCGGAAATATTTTCAATTATATTCCTCACACGAACTAGAGGTCTAGATCCATCTTCTAGTCGCGTAAAGCTGGGCACAGAGAATCTCATAGAGTCGATGAAAGGCATCTTAAAGCGGAAAGATTCATAGTTGAATTTATTTTCACGACTGTAAAATGTGAATCTTCCTGCCTCTACCCTTCCATCAAAATCGAAGTTTAGGTTTTCATGGATCAGTACTTTGTTCGAATATGGAAATAAAGCCACTTTTTGAGAATCTGATAATGCAATTGTGTTGACTCCAAAAACCTCCATATCAAAATCAATTAAATTAATTTCTGCATTCATTCCCTTCTCGACGCTACTTAAAAATTTAATTACATCATAATCTCTTCGATTTGAATGATTTAGAATATACTCATTGGTTTTGGGCAGAACCTCTACTTCTCTCTTATCCAGACTATATCTTACAAATCCTTCAATAGCCAGCTCCATCATAAACCTCTCACATGACTCCAGCGGCATGCCTAGACCAACAGCCATTTGATAAACTCCTATTGTTTGGTATTCATAACTCTTACCCACATCATCAATTTTTACTAGTGGGTTTTCCAGCGCAAGTCCCTGAAGAGCTGAATATCTTGAGTTCCGGAAATATTGATCAGACTCCATTAGTAATGGAGATCCGTTGCCCATGTTAATTCCACCCAGGGTAAAAGTAGGCTCCGAAATATTCCAGCGAATTCGGTCTATATCAAGAATTAGGTTATGATAGCTATCTACAAATGGTGTCATTGACATTCCTTTATTTGGTCTATCTATCCTTAAAATCCTTTCCCCTGGCTGATAGGATATATCACTTTTAATATGGTATAGAGAATCTCTGTCTAACTTAAAACAAACTTCCGACTCATTAGATAACAACTCATCTGATTTGATTATAAACCTCTCAGCTTTCAGATCAAGAACCAGAAGACTGTCGTACCAAAATTTAAAATGCGCCTTTTTATCTTTTTTACCTGAAGCAAAAAATCTCTGACCAATTATTGAAAAACCACCCCTGTAATCTACATTTTCAAAAAAGTTTGGAATCTCGAGATCAGCGCTAAATGCCTCAAATCTCGGGAAAATAGAATTTTCTGATTTATTTCGAGCCGTCATTCTATCCTCAAAAACTCCATAAAGCGGTTCTGTTATATAATACNCGCTGTGAAGCTCCACAGTATCTACCGAAAAACCCGGGTTATTCAGATCAGCACTCCAATGGCCTAGATCAGCAAATAGCTCCCCTGGAGCAAAGCCCGCTCTTAACCACTCAACTTGACCCTTTTGGCAGTCGATTTTTTTCGTAAATGGATCGTAAATTCCAAAAACATCATTTACTTCTATGGAATCATTTTTATAACGACCTATTAATCTTCCTCCCTCAATGCTATATAAGGTTTTCGTATTTAGGTTTATGGAATCATAATCTGAGACATTCATAATTCCATCCATTAGCCACCAGGATATCTGACCATCGTCAAAAAGTCGAATAGAAATAGACATTGTACTTCCACTTAAGCCGGAGAACGTATGCAAAAAGCTCTCAATATCCTTTCTTGAAGACCTTTGAAAATTCACATACATTTCATTCCAAAAACGATTGGATATTTTGTCTGGATAATTGGACGATATAATTGACCATTCAGTGAATAAATCGACAAGTTCAATCCATGAAATAGGATTTACAACTCGTCGGATCCTCATTTTGTCAGAAACCTTCTTAAATATGTCTTTTTGGTTCGGTTCTACCTCCCAAAANTTGTCATCAAAAAGCTCCCAGAAANNNAGGCGCTGTTTTTCCCAGTTTTTTTTCCCGACNAAAAAAGACAAATGCTTATCAAATAATTTCTTAAACTCAACGTCGTCGACAAGAAATGATTTTGATGATTGAGCGAGCAAATTTTGGTTAAAGACTCCNANGAAAANGACTATTANACCACATTTAAGCCNCNGCNAAAACATATTACTNATCAGATATTTATTCTTTTCCTCGATACTCCAAAGTAAGGTGAATCCACGCCTCATTTGATGACTGGTCTAACAAAAAATATCCACAATCTTTTGCACGTTTTGCAATCTGTTTAACATCATTTTGATAAAATCCACTCAAAAACAACTTTGTTCCCTCNAATGAATTACTTGCGTAATACTTCAAATCCTTTAATAAAACGTTCCTATTAATATTAGCGAGAATAAAATCATAACGGCCAAATGCACTNCCCCTNGGCATAATNCACTCGGTTCCACCTGGAAAAATTTTCACATTGCTGGATACGTTATTATTCTCAACTATTTCTTGTGCATTGCTTGCCGCATGAATGTCTATTTCTACACCGAAGGTCTGTTTTGCTCCCATTTTAGATGCTAAAACTGATAAAATCCCGGTACCACAGCCCATGTCTAATACATTTTTTTCAAAAAGATCGTACTTCAACAACNCCTGAATCATAAGNCGAGTTGTCGGGTGATGTCCAGTTCCNAANGCCATTTTCGGATTAATTTCAATTACAAAATCAATTTTTTTTGTATCCAGATCAACATGAAACGGTGCCTTTATTAGAACACTTGTGCCGATGAAAACAGGAGAAAAGTTTGATTCCCATAACTCATTCCAATTTTGATGTTGAATTTCTTTTGTTTTCACGGTTAATGAACCGGCCCTTGAAGCAATTGGAAAAGCAATAGAACCAATACTATCAAATATATCTTTAGTCATATATGCATGAACATTGTCACCTATTACCTCGATGGATTCAACAGGAATTTGACTCAAGTCCGCAATCACAAGATCAGAAATATTCGGATTTTGCGATGAAACGGTAATTTGAATATAATTCATCAAGAATTATTTAATTTTTTTACTAAGCTTGTAAAATCATCAGCATTCAAAGAAGCACCACCTATTAAACCTCCATTTACATCCGGTTGAGCAAAAATTTCATCAGCGTTGGATGGCTTGCATGAACCACCGTAAATAATGGGTAAGTCCGAGTTTCCAAATTTTTCACTTAACATTTTTCGAAGAAAGCAATGCATCTCTTGAGCCTGTTCAGGCGTAGCCACCTCACCAGTTCCGATTGCCCAGATAGGTTCATAAGCGACAACAATATCATTCAGTTCTTCAGATGAAAGACCTGATAAAGCAATATTTAATTGAGACCATGTATTATCCAAAAAAGTACCAGCTTTTCTTTGTTTTAGATTTTCCCCAACACAAACGATTGGAATTAAATGATTTTTTAATGCTGCTTTAACTTTTAAAGCCACCAATTCATCTGTCTCATTATAGTATTCACGTCTTTCAGAATGACCAAGAATCACAGCATCAACCTCGGAATGCAAAAGCATTTTTGCAGAAATTTCACCTGTAAAGGCCCCAGAATCTTCATAATGACAATTTTGAGCTGCAATTGCGATTTCTGAATTCTCCCATAATTTTTCTACCATGGGTATTAAATGAATTGTAGGAGGAGCAATAACCACCTTTACCTCTCCAACAGTATCTTTCGTTAGAGAATTGCTCAACCCCTCCAGAAGGGCAATTCCCTCCTCTGGCGTGGTATTCATTTTCCAATTTCCAGCCAATATTTTCATTCCGTCTTTTTTCATTTTAATTACTTTATTTCTATTGTTAAATATTCCTTTTGAATATTTTCACCATTAATTATTCGATAAACGGGGGTCAATCCATTTATAAGATAGTTCCACAAACCACTGGATGATAACAAATACGAGAGATAGCGATAAAACGCAACCCATTACTACAGGAAAATCTCGAGACTCCAAGGCATCAACCATCATTTTCCCTGTACCGTTCCAACCAAAAACAGATTCCACAAAAACAGCTCCGGAAAAAAGTCCAGCTAACCATCCAGAAGTCGCTGTGATTAAAGGGTTCAAAGAATTCTTTAAAACGTGTTTACGAAGTACCTGGCTTTCATCTAATCCTTTTGAATATGCCGTTCGAATATAATCTCTTGACAAAACCTCTAGAGCTGAAGATCTCATCATTTGAGCAATAACACCAAGGGGTCTAATTCCTAGTGTAAATGTCGGTAAGATAATGTGATGCCAGTTATATTTTTCAAACTCCCCAAAGTCATCTAATTCCACCAAATTACCGGTCATTGGCAATCCTGTTAGAGGGCCTAACAAATAACCAAAAACCCAGCCTATTAGTACCGCGCTAAAAAAACTCGGTAATGCCATACCAGTTGAAGATAACAAGACAACAAAACGATCAATCCATGTTCCGGATTTTAAAGCTGCGTAAAGACCTACAGGTAATCCTATTAAAACTGCGAATCCCATTGAAAAAAATGCTAAAAGAGCGGTATTGGGTAAGGTATTGGCTAACATTGAAGTAACGGCAAGGCCTTTGTTTTGGTATGATGTCTTGAGATCAGGCCAACGAAGTCCCCAAGACAAATCTTCTCTGAATCCCAAGGGTGACAACCCTTTTAAATAATTCCAATACTGCGTAAATAAAGGCTTATCTAATCCGTATTCAATACGGATCGCCTCTAAAGCAATTGGATCGTCTACCTGACCCAACATCATTCTGGCAGGATCTCCCGAGACTGCATGGAATAGAAAAAAAACTAATGAAGCTACTCCGAGGAAAACAATTAATGGTTGTATGATTTTTGCCCCCTCAATTTTCATTTTAGATTCGCTTTATCATTTCAATCAAGGTTAAAAAATGCATCATTGAAATGTTGATGCTTTGATATTATCCCATTTTCAAGAATTGTAATTCCTGGATTCGAACGATTAATAGTTTTTAACGCAGTTCCATCCATCGTCGCCCATGGAAATAAACAAGACGTTTCATCTACCAACTTTGATATGTTTTCATCTGATGAAGCTGTCATCCCAACTACTTTAAAACCAGTATTTTGAGCGTATTCACTTAATTCTTTGGTAAGCCTTACTAATTCAGAATAATTTGACTTTTCAAAATCATAAGCAACCAGCCAAATAACATTACCTGAAATATAATCCTGTGTGAGATCCATCCCGTTTATATTAATTGTAAAGTCATGTATCGGCGGTTCATACCCGTCTTTAATTTTTTTCGAAAAAGTCCCATCTGGATCTATGGTATATGGTTTTTCCCATAACTTCTGATTTATGTATTCTGTTCCTGAAATTTCGAAAGATTCTCCGTCGCTACCAAGCATTGTATAGAATGTTTCATAGACAGGTGGATCTAGACCCAAATCTTCCGCTGATTTTAAGGCGTCTGAGACATTTGTGCCAGGTTTAAAGGCGCGAAAATCCCAAACTGGTAAATGCTGTAATACATGGTATGAAAAGCCAACACTTACAAAGATACCTATACTTAACACCAATCGATTCAGACGCGCAGAAAGGAATGGCTGGATATGATTCCTACCAAAAACTAATATTGCAATTAGAACACTGAGGATAACGTCTTTTCCAAAGCTTTCCCAAGGCTCAAGAGGTATTGCATCTCCAAAACAGCCACAGTCAGTTACTTTCTCATAGTATGCACTGTAAAAAGTTAAAAAGGTGAAAAAACCCATCATCCCTGCAAGACTAATTAATGTGATTCTTTTCCAAATACCCAGAATCAAAGTAACCCCTAATGTCACCTCATAAATCACGATAAAGACTGCAAAACCCAACGCAAAGGGCTGTAAAAAAGGTAAGTTTAATACATCTTCTCCAAAGTACTCCTCTAACTTAAAACTAAAGCCAACAGGATCATTCATCTTGATGACTCCGCTAAAGACAAATAATAGCCCCACTAGGAATCGTGAGATATTAACGATAATAAACTTCATATTTAATCTTTTTTCGAAAGGTGAATCAAAGCAAAAACTGCATAATTAACCATATCCATGTAATTAGCATCAATACCTTCACTAACCAAAGTTTCCCCATTATTGTTTTCAATCTGCTTGACTCTTAAAACCTTTTGAAGTATCAAATCAGTTAAGGACGCTATTCGCATGTCCCGCCACGCCTCGCCGTAATCATGGTTTTTATTTTCCATCAAAGAAAAGATTTCTGATGAATGCCTATTATAGAGGGTCAAAGCCTCTTCAGTATCAATATCTGGCTCGTTAACGACACCTTTTTCAATTTGAATTAGTGCCATTATAGAGTAATTTATGATTCCGATAAATTCCCCTTCCATTGGGTCCTCAATCTTCTGGACTCCAGAGAGTTGTATTGACCTCAAGCGATTCGCTTTTATAAAAATTTGATCAGTTAAAGATGTCAAACGCAAAATTCTCCATGCAGTACCATAATCCTGGCCTTTTTTTTGAAACAAATTGCGGCACAATTCCATTACTGCGGAATACTCTTTTCTGGTGTTTTTCATGACTACCTTTAGGGTTGTGAAAGATAATGCATTCCGTCCATTTTTTTTAAATATTTCAGGCCAACTTTGGCATGCCAAGAAACCTGTTATTGTTGGAGTTATCAATTTAACTCCAGATTCTTTTTATACGGGAAGTATTTCAAATGATAAAGAGATCTTGAATCGAGCAGAAAGTCTCATCCGCGATGGATCAGACTGGTTAGACATCGGAGGCTGTAGTACCAAACCCGGCTCCAAAATACCGGATATTAACGAAGAGTGGAATAGACTTGAATCAGGCCTAACTCGAGTCGCAAAAGAGTTTCCAGAAATTCCCATTTCCATAGATACTTTCAGATCAAAGATTGCGGAAATGGCTATTGAATCAGGAGCTTCAATAATTAATGATATCTCCGGAGGAACAATAGACCCAAAAATTCTAGATATAGTCTCAAAATATAAGACTCCATATGTTCTTACTCACTTCCCAAAAGGAAAGACACCAGAGAATATGCAAGATAAAGCCCTTGGGTTAGAAGATGTTTTTCCTGAAGTTTTTAAAGACCTAAGCTATGCACTGGAAAGACTTCGAGATAAAGGGATTTTTGATGTCCTGATTGATCCCGGCTTTGGTTTTGGTAAAGAATTAGAATCTAACTATCGTTTGCTTTCAAATCTTAATGGATTTAGAGAATTAGGTCATCCTATTTATGTCGGTGTTTCAAGAAAAAGTATGCTTTGGAAACTACTAGGAAGCAAACCTGAGGAGACACTTTCAGCAACAAGTGCAATTCATCTCTATGCCTTACAAAAAGGTGCGCAAATCCTTCGCGTTCATGATCCCAAAGAAGCAAAACAGGTTCGTTTGATATCAGAAACCCTGAATCAAAGATAATTTCATCATTCGTATTTTTCTAAGAATGAATTTGGGTAGTAAAATTTTATAATCTGATCTGCAAAATATCCGCTTTGAGCCATCTTTAAAGCTCCCTCCTGTGACATTCCTATACCATGACCATAACCTCTACCCTTAAGAGTTACGTATGTATCATCGCTATCGACAACACTAAACCATGTTGAACGTAATGAAAACCTCTCCCTAAATATTCGAAGCCTCTTTTTCACTCCTCCAAAAACCACTGACTCCAATCTTTCAGGCTGCTGGAATGAAAGTATGAATTTAGAAAATTCAGGATCCAAAGAATCTTTATCAAAAATCCTGAAACCAAAAGCTAACCATTGTTTTTTATCGATTCTTTTTTCCCAAAAAGTTTGTGGAGCATTTAAACTAAAAGAATCCTCTACTGCCACTAATGAAGACCGACTATTGAAATACCACCCGCAAGGTATTGTTTGACCACCTGAATTTGCATGAAATAAGGCTTCAATCGGCTTTTTATTGGCATCAGCAACATATTTTTTCGATGTTTTTTTAACAGCAGACTTGAGCTTAAGCAATCTATTTGAATTCATAGGCCACCCATGAAATGCTTGAGATCTAACATCATCCGTGAGCCCAAAAGGAAAACCTTCTTTTGAAAATTTTCTGTAATTTCTCATGGCCCATGTTCGTGAGAGTATGGCCTGAGCTTTCCAGAGTTCTATGTGATCTAATCTCCCTAGCTCCGCATCAATAACGCCAATTAAATATGAATCCATAGACAACAATGCAACAGGCAATAAATCACTCTCATACCTTAATAGCCGTAAAGAGCCAAATATATTTCTTGAGACTCCACCGATAGTTTGAACTCGAATAACACCTTGCGAAGAAACTATAATTGAATCGATACCAAAATTTAAAGAACGGTCAATTTCTTCAGAATTAATGATTATCCTGGATTGATTAGCTAACTTATTTTTTTCTACGATAACATTAAATTTATCCAGATTTATCTTTTCTACTTTTCCCGATTTATAGACTTCTAACTCCAAGCCAACTCCTTGAATTTTTATCTCCTGTATCGTTCGATCTGAAAATAAATGTACTCTGATATTTGGTGGAATAGTGACCGAAGAGTAAGATGAAATACTAGCACAAAAGAGAAAACAAAATAAAAATATCAGTCTAGGCATCCTTGGTAATATACTTAGCAATCATATCCATTGGATTCATTCCAATATCCAGTTTTGATTTCAAATCCATGCAAATATCATCCTGAGACAGTGGATTATCAATCAGTTTAGTTAATTCCAGACTTAAATACTTGGGTTTGCAATGGTGTTGAATAAGCTCACTAACTGCATTTTTTTTCAAAATCAAGTTTACTAATGAGATAAATTTTACGCGTATCAATGACTTTGCGATGAAGTATGATATCCATGAAGTCTTGTATGCAACAACCTGTGGAATACCCATTAAAGCCATTTCTAAGGTTGCTGTTCCAGATGCTACAATCGCTAAAGACGCTCCCTCAATTTGATTTAACCCTTCCACGATTTCACTTGATTGGAAATCTTCTCCGGAATATATTTTAAGAAGCTCAAGGTACTTGGTCATTTGAATACTTTGTGGTTTAACCCATTTAAAAGGTCGTCCTATTTTTCTTGCTGAATTTAAAAATATAGGCACATGTCTGGATATCTCCTGAAGCCTACTACCAGGAAGTAATGCAAGCCAACCAGAGTCAGCGAGGGTGATATTTTTTATTCGATTTACGACAGGGTGGCCGAAATATGGAGCATTGACCCCTGCTAATTCTAGTAATTCTGATTCAAATGGCAATAGTGGAAATACAGCGTCAAAATGTTTTTTTAAATCATAAACCCTTCGATATCTCCATGCCCAAAACTGAGGGCTTACAATTTGAAATACCTTACAACCACTTTTTCGAAGGCCTATTTTTGAAATCCACCTAGCCAGGCGAGCATTGAATGTTTGGTAGTCAATGCAAATCACAATATTTGGGTTCCAATCAAGTAAAAAATTTCTCAAAAATTTCTCCTGACGCATTATTCTCGGAATATGCTTAATGACTTCAAGAAATCCCATCACTGAAAGTTCATTTAGATTTACCTGGGGCATCTGATCCCCTAGTGCGGAAGACATCTCCTTCCCTCCCCAAAAAGTAAAATCAGCATCGGGCCATTTCAATTTTATTGCTCTAATCAATTCTGAACCTAGAAAATCCCCCGAAGACTCCCCTGCTAGAACAAATATTCTTTTTTTTAATTTCAAAGCCATTCCCAACGAAAATAAATATAGAGAATAAGATAAATTGATGATACTAATATCATAACCTTCACCATCAGGTATCTTTTTAATAGGGCAGAGATTACGATGAAAGAAAAAACTAACAAAACAGAGAATAAAATGACCCTAAAGAGTAAATAAGACCATAAATCCGTATCAATATTTTTTACTGAGGGCAATTCCGGGTATGTTGCTAATAATATCGTCCAAATGAATAAAGGTGTTCCCGTAGAGATCACAAATCCCATTAAACCCTCAAGAAGAGATCTGTTATTAATATTCATTTATTAAAATATTCGCCTAAAAACTCGATTGAATCGTGAGAAGTTAAATCGAATTGAATCGGAACTATGGATATGAAGTCATTTTCTAAAGTCCTAATATCACAATTCTTTGAATCATCTTGATTTTTAAACTCACCAGACATCCAATAATAATCTTTATCAAAAGGATCTTTTCGCTTGTCAAAATCTTCTTCCCACTTTCCAATTGTTTGATGACAAACTCTAACCCCCTTGTAGTCTTTATTTTTGGCCTTTGGAATATTTACATTTAAACATACGCCATTTGGTAAACCTTGATGAATAACTTTAGAGGTGATTTCAGAAACATATTTTTCAGCAAACGAAAAATCAGTATTCCAGTCATAGTCTAATATTGAAAAGCCAATTGATGGAATCCCTTGCATCGCGCCCTCAATTGCTGCTGCCATAGTTCCACTATATATAACATTTACAGAGGCATTACTTCCATGGTTTACACCAGAAACAATTATATCGGGTCTTCTATCTAAAATCTCGTGAATCGCAAGTTTTATGCAGTCCGCAGGTGTACCGCTACATGAATACTCAATTTGCGGTCCTGTATCAATATCTATTGGGTCGCATCGCAGAGGTTCACTAATTGAGATTGCATGACTTTTTCCACTTTGGGGAGAATTTGGAGCGACGACAACGACATCTCCTAAAATATTCATTTGCTTAATAAGCATTCTAATTCCGGGAGATGTGATTCCATCATCATTTGTCACTAAAATGAGCGGCTTAACCAATTTTGTCATAGTTCAAAGCTACATTTTGACAGGTTATTAATTACGGCATTGAATTTGTACTTATCCACACAATATCAAAAAAAATATAGAACATGTTTATTATACTGCTTATAACATTTATGGCTTTAGGGTTTTACGTCCAAAATCGCCTCAAGTCTCGTTTTAAAAAATATAGCCAAGAATTGCTTCATAACGGAATGTCCGGTGAGGAAGTTGCAAAATCCATGTTGGGTTATTATGGTCTCAGTTCGGTGAGTGTTGTATCAGTCCCTGGTAAATTGACGGACCATTACAATCCCTTAAATAAGACTGTGAATTTATCCCCAGAAGTCTTTCAAGGAAGAAGCGTAGCCTCGGCAGCGATTGCTGCTCATGAATGCGGACATGCTGTTCAGCATTCAACATCTTACTTTTGGCTTGGAATGAGATCAAAAATGGTTCCTGTTGTAAATGCCTCCAGTCGAATCATGCAATTCGTATTCATGGCATCTCTTTTTGGAATGTACTCCTTGAGTATGGGTGGCAATACCATCTTATTAGTTTTAATTGCGACACAAGCAGTGATTGCAAGTTTTGCAGTCATCACTCTTCCAGTAGAATATGATGCTTCAAGAAGAGCCCTGGTTTGGCTAAAAGGTGCGGGGATAACCAACCCTCAAAATCATAGTATGGCAGAAGATGCATTAAAATGGGCAGCAAGAACCTATTTAGTTGCAGCTGTAGCTGCAGTAACTACACTCTTGTATTATGTTATGCTATATTTAAGACGAAATTAATACCCGAACGAAACATCCTATAACGTTTCTTGTTGTAAGAGTATGAATTGGATTCTCAGTATCTGTTTGCTTGGTGTGGCATGTTTTACAGGTTTTACCTATTTTTCATCAAAAAATTTAGACAGACCGTATTATAAAGTCATCAAAAAAGACGGCAACTTCGAGGTGCGAGAATATAAAAGCTCTCTTTGGGCTGAGGTAAAAGTATCTGATAGCAAGCAGGAAATTATGTCAAGAGAGGGGTTCCGGCCTTTGGCAAATTATATTTTCGGGGGGAATAAAGAGAACATCAAAATGAGTATGACTGCCCCTGTTGCTATGATTGCTGATACATTTATACCAAGTGTGAGATTCTTCATGTCACCAGACCGAAGTATGCAAAACTTACCGGAACCTAATCAAAAGAATATTGATTTTATCAAACTTCCAAAGAGAACCCTTGCAACTCTATCTTTTGGTGGAAATCTGAGCGAGCAGAGTAAATTAAAGTCAATGAAGTCATTAAAAGATTGGTGTGATGACAATCAGTTAATAATAATTGGTTCATTAGAAGTTTTTGGCTACAATGCCCCTTACGAAGTGATAAAAACCAATGAAGTCGCTTTTCCGGTAAAAAATTAATTCGTTTTATCTAAGAATATCTTTCCTGGATTCATTATCCCAAGGGGGTCAAACACATTCTTGATTGACTTTTGAACTTGGATTTCAATTTGATTAAAAACTACGTCGAGATAAATTTTTTGAACCAAACCTATTCCATGCTCCCCACTGATGGTCCCACCCATTGATTTTACGGCTTCAAAAATCTTTCTAATTCCAGTTTTAAGGTGTTCACCATTCCATTTCTCATCCGACATGTCACCTTTTAAAATATTTACATGCAGATTCCCATCACCGGCATGGCCATAACATACAGTTTTAAATTTAAACTCCTTTCCAACTGATTTAACAACCCGCAATAGCTCCGGTAATTTAGATCGGGGAACTACTGTATCTTCTTCCTTATAAATGCTCTGAGACTTAACAGCTTCTCCCACCCTTCTTCTCAATTTCCAAAGGGCATCTCTTTCTTTTGAGGTTTGAGCAAAAAGAACATTAAAAGCTCTATTTTCATCTAATACGGACCCAACTTTTTCTGCTTCTTTCAGGACAGCATCATCGTCGTAACCGTCAACTTCAATCAATAAATGAGCTTCTATTTCCTTGTTGGTAGGAATATTTATTTTTTCCAAATCTTTTGTCGCCCAATCAATTGCATCTCTTTCCATAAATTCTAAGCCAGATGGAATTACTCCTGACCTAAAAATTTTCTCTACTGCCTTACATGCCAAATCCGAGGATTTAAATGGTGCTAATAAGGTATATGAAGACATTGGATAAGGTAAAAGCCTTACAACTATTTTAGTTATTACACCAAGAGTTCCCTCGGAGCCAACAAACAGTTGCGTAAGGTTATAACCTGTAGAATTTTTCAAGGTGTTTGCGCCAGTCCAAATAATTTCGCCATTAGGTAGAACTACTTCTAAGTTTAAAACATAAGAGGAAGTAACACCATATTTAACCGCCTTGGGGCCTCCAGCATTGTATGCAACATTACCTCCTAAAGTTGATGACCCCCAGCTCGAAGGGTCCGGGGGATAAAAAAGCCCTTTCTCCCTACACGCATCATGAAAAACTTGATTAATGACCCCAGGCTCAACGGTTGCTTGAGAATTTGATTCATCAATTTCAATTATCCTAGAAAACCTCTCCATACTCAATGATATTCCACCAAAAACAGGTATTGAGCCACCCGAAAGGCCCGTTCTTGCAGCAGCAGGTGTTACAGGAATCTTATATTTAGATGCGATTTTGAGTATTGTTGAAACATCCTTGGAGTTTTCAGGCCGCACTACTACATCGGGAAATTTCGAAATATCCTCCGTTTCATCGTGAGAAAAATCTTGGAGACATGACTCTTNAATAGAAACTTNATCTTCTCCNATTTGCTNATTCAGAGCATCCAGCCAATTTGGTTTATCTTCGAGCATATTTGAAAAAAAGTTTGACTAAAATTACACTTTCAATGCTAAGGTTTTTGACGATTTCATTTTTTATTTTAACANNTACACTTTATGGTCAGTNAGATCAAGAAAAAAGAGAAGTTCAGTTTGAAGATGTTTTCGCCTCTAGGGTATTTGCATCCAAAGGAGTTTATGGATTAAGATCAATGGAAGATGGTTTACATTTTTCGAGAAAAACGGAAAATGGTATAGAAAAATTTGATTTTCAAACTGGAAAATCTCAGCAAACATTAATTAATAATGGTGATGTAAAAGATCCAGAGGGAAATGAATTATCACTAGGATCCTACAAATGGCTAAAGGGAGAAAATAAAGTTATTATCGAAACGGAAAAAGAATCTATTTATCGTCATTCTTACAGGGCTAAAACATGGGTTTATGACCTCTTGAATAAGTCAACTACCTCAGTTGCAGATTATCCAGTTCAAAATTCAATTATTAACCCTACTGGAGAAAGTGTTGCTTATGTCTTTGAAAATAATGTATACATCAAATCTCTTATTAACTCAGAAGAAAGCAAAATCACCATAGATGGAACTAAAAATGAAATTATTAACGGAGCACCAGACTGGGTTTATGAGGAAGAGTTTGGCTTTCATGTGGGCCTTAAATGGTCCTTAGATGGAAGATATCTTGCATATTATCGTTTTGATGAAAGAGAAGTGAGAGAATTCAGCATGGACGTCTATGGAAATGATCTATACCCTTTTCCTTATGTTTTTAAATATCCTAAGGCCGGAGAAAAAAATAGTGAAGTTGAAATTTGGGTTTATGACACAAAAGAAAAGAATCATATTGAAGCCACAAAAAACCTTAAATATGAATATATCCCAAGAATTAACTGGTCGCCCTTAGGAGATCTAATATTATCTACCCTAAACCGCAATCAAGACAGCTTAAATCTAGTCCGTTTTAATCCCAATAAAAACAGTCACAGTCATTTATTTCTTGAATGGGAAGAATCATACGTGGATGCGGATCATGGAATAACTTTTTTAAAAGATGGATCCTTCATTTGGATGTCTGAAAGGTCGGGCTATAATCATATTTACTTGATAGATTCAAAAGGGATTAAAGTAAAACCTATAACTCGGGGAAATTTTGATGTTACCAAATTATATGGAGTAAATATGAAAACCGGTTGGGTTTACTATCAGGCTGCTGCAATAGATCCATCTCAAAGAGAGGTTTATAAAAGCTCCATAAAAACTCGAAAAAAAACAAGAATCAGCCCGAATCAAGGGTGGAATGGTGCAACTTTTAGTAAAACCTTCTCTAATTATATACTTCATCATTCAGATGCAAATACTCCTGAAATAATAAGTTTGTGCAATAATCAGGGTAAGGTTATTCGAGTCCTTGAAAACAATTCAGAGTTACAAAATAGACTTACTGATTTTAAGCTAAGCCCTAAAGAGTTTTTTACTTTAAAGTGCGATAATGATCAAGCCCTAAAAGCATGGCAAATAAAGCCATTAAATTTTGATAAAGAAAAAAAATATCCTGTTCTAATGTTTGTCTATGGTGGCCCTGGAAGTCAGACTGTTGAAAATAAATTTGGTGGACGAGATTTTTGGTATCAAATGTTGGCAGCCAGTGGTTACTGGATTATTTCCGTAGATAACAGAGGGACTGGTGCTAGGGGTCGAGATTTTAAAAAATGTACCTATTTAACACTAGGAAAATTAGAGACTGAGGATCAAATATCTGCAGCAAAAACTTTATCAAAAAATATCAATATTGATTCGAATAGAATTGGAATTTGGGGATGGTCTTTCGGTGGATTTATGGCTGCGAACTGCATATTTAGAGGATCTGATATTTTCAAAACAGCCATCTCTGTTGCTCCAGTTTCGAATTGGAGATTCTACGATAATATATACACAGAAAGATATATGAGAACACCCCAAGAAAATGGTTTTAATTACGATGACAACTCTCCGCTAACCCACGCCCAAAAGCTAAAGGGAAATTATTTGTTAATTCATGGAACTGGAGATGATAATGTTCATGTACAAAATTCAATGCGTCTCTCCGAGGCTTTGATTCAAGCAAATAAAACATTTGACTTTATGTTGTATCCTGATAAAAATCATGGAATTTATGGGGGTATGACGAGTGTACATCTTTACTCAAAAATTTCTAATTTCATCTTTGAAAACCTATAAAAAAACTATCTTCGACAACTAATCGACTTCAAAACAATTAAGAACTTATGGCAACATCAAAAATCAATCACCCAAGAGGTTTATACTCTTTATTTTTCACAGAAATGTGGGAGCGTTTCAGTTACTATGGAATGCGTGCGCTATTGGTTCTTTATCTAACAACAGAGTATGCCCAAGGAGGTTTTGGTCTGGAGAGAGCCAGTGCACTTGAGATATATGGAATATTTACGGGATTAGTTTATCTAACTCCAATAGTTGGTGGAATGCTAGCGGATAAGTTACTAGGTCAACGTAAAGCCATATATACTGGTGGTATTCTAATGGCTTTGGGNCAATTCTCTCTTGCAGCATCNCATATTTATATGAGCGACGAAGNTCAAAGAACATTTTTGTTTTATTTAGGACTTGGTCTTCTAATGATGGGTAATGGCTTTTTTAAACCAAATATTTCAACCATCGTTGGTACACTTTATTCAGACAATGACCCAAGAAAGGATTCTGCCTTTACAATTTTTTATATGGGTATTAATCTCGGAGCNTTCCTTGCTCCCATAATATGTGGAACACTTGGTGAGCAAGTGGGATGGAGTTATGGNTTTGGTGCAGCTGGAATCGGNATGCTNTTNGCATGTATNTGGTTTTATTTTGAAGAAAACAAACTNGAGGGNCAAGGAATGCCCCCTGGNAGAACGGGAGAAAAAAGACTNAAAGCAAAAGATTTTGTNAACGTAACAGCCTACATAGTNGCCTCAATAGTTTTCGTTTATGGATTTTTAACACTTCAAGATGCTATNTCNGAAAATCTAATGGGAACGTTAATAAAAATCGTCGCGGCGATCGGGCTTTTAGGACTAGGATATGTGATTTTCAAGGGAACAAATGGCTCTGAAGAATGGAGCAGAGTAAGTGCTATTTTTATATTTGCAATTGCGAATATATTCTTCTGGAGTGGTTTCGAACAAGCGGGAGGAACCTTTAATCTTTTTGCTGCTGATGAAACAGATAGAATGATTGGTAATACTGAAATTGCAGCATCTTTATTTCAGTCTATAAATGCATTGGCCATTTTCATTTTCGCTCCACTACTTGCCTCTTTTTGGGTTGCACTGGCAACCAGAAATAAAAATCCTTCCACACCATCTAAATTTGGTTGGGGACTAACTCTTCTAGCTCTAGGATTTGTTGTCATGTCTTTTGCCAGTTTTGCAGCTGAGGGTGAGGCACTTGTAAGTCCATTGTGGCTAGTGGGAGTATATGTCATTCACACATTTGGTGAGCTTTGCCTATCCCCTATTGGTTTGTCGATGATTACAAAATTGGCGCCACCAAAGATTGTATCTGTAATGATGGGTTTATGGTTTGCATCGATGGCTTTGGCTAACTATATGGCTGGTATCATGGAATCACTACTTGAAGGAATCTTCCCAGATATGAATTTATTCGTATTTCTCACTATCACATCTGGGATTGGAGGATTAATGATGTTTGCCTTAACTCCTGTTCTAAAGAAATTAATGAAAGGAATTCATTGATTAAAGACTATTGATAAACAAAATCGTAGCCCTTTAAAGATAGAGTGCGATATTTTTTTTCATCAAACTTGTAAAGCTTTGATGGTCGTTTTGCTCGGCTTGATGATCTAGTTTTTTTATCCATCTCAATGAGTAAATTACTCTTTAAGACTTTTCTGCGAAAATTTCGCTTATCAAAATTCTTTGAAAGTGCGCACTCATACATTCGCTGAAGATTATACATTGTAAATTCTTTAGGCAATAGACTAAAGCCTATGGGTCTTCTTTTGACTCTTCGCTTCAGCCTCTCTCTGGCGTAATCAAGAATTTCATTATGATCGAATGCTAAAGACGGGGTTTCATTTAAATTGAACCATGAGTAATTCTCTTTCTCGAGTCTATCTTCTATGTTTAAATCTAAACGGACAGTGCAGTAATAAGCCATATTAATAACTCTTCCCTGGGGGTTTCTATATAAATCCGCAAAACCATTTAATTTTTCAAGGTGCCAACTATCTGTTCCTGTTATTTTTTTTAATAATCTACGAGCAACGTCAGTGGTATCCTCATCAACATTAACGACAGACGAAGGGACAATCCATGCGCCTTCAAAGGGATTCCCTGACTTTTTCCCTAGCAAAACCTTCAAATTCTCTCCATCAAAACCAAAAACTATCACTGAGGTTGCAATTGCTACCTTAAATTGCTCTGGTGTAAAATCAACACGTATCATTAATTTTATTTTTTTATTATTTCAAATATACCCCCTAAAAAAAATACTTATGTAAAAAATTATTAACAAATTATACACCTACACCCCCCCTTTTTTTATATATACTTTGCTAAATAACTTAAAATAATAAACTTTCCTTAATTTCAATGAAATGTCGAAAAACCATGCCAATTTTTCATATTGGGAAACCAACAGAGAACTTTTTAAAGGAGATATACTAATTATTGGTGGTGGCCTCGTAGGTCAATCCATTGCAATTGCAATTCAAAAACAAAAAAAGCAGCTTAAACAAAAGCCACTCAATGTATGCATCGTAGACAAACTTCCAATGGGACAGTCAGGCGCAAGCACTAGAAATGCAGGTTTTGCATGTTTTGGAAGCCCTACAGAAATTATCGATGACCTAAGTCGAGAGGAAGAAAATAAAACGATAAATAGAATAAGCAATAGAATATCTGGTCTATCAATTTGGAAAGATTGGATTCCAGGTAATATAATAGAATGGGACGAGTGCAGTGGCTATGAAGTTTTTGAACGAGAGGAAGAAATGAATTTCAAAGAGGTACTAAATCAGCTCCCATATCTCAATAAAATCGGAGAATCTGCGTCCGGAAACCCTAGAATCTATTCTAAACATCAAAGGATATCAAGTAAATTACCTTATTCCATAAGAATTGAGGGCGAGGCTAGCTTAAATCCTGGCAAAGCACATAACTCGCTCTATAACTTAAATCAAGAATTGGGTAATCAAATTATAAATGGAGTAAATGTTCCTAATCGTAATTATTGGCATAAAAATTCAGAAGGCTGGACCATACCCACCGAAAATGGAATATTTAAGGCAAAAAGAGTAGTGATAGCAGCAAATGCCTGGACACCTAAAATACTTGATTCTGATCTTGACATAACCCCGGGAAGAGGCCAAATTTTGATGATAAAATCAGCGAAACCCATTAACTACAATGGTGTTTTTCATGCAAAAAAAGGATATCTATATTTTCGAAATAGCATTAATTCTTTAATCATAGGCGGAGGCAGAAATCTATTTCAGATAAATGAAACTTCATTGGAAATGATAACAACAAAAGAAGTCCAAGATTATCTCGAAGCATATGCACGGGATGTTCTGTTACCTAATCAGGATTTTTCTATTCAAAACAGGTGGGCTGGGATTATGGCATTTTCAAAAAGAGGCAACAAAGACCCCTTGTTAGATTGGTATGAACCCGACCTTTTAATTGCCTCAAGGATGTGTGGAATGGGGGTTGCTCTTGCTCCAATTATTGGAATCAAGGCATCTAAAAAGATTCTGGAGTAAAATTTTATCACATTAAACGACAAAGGCGATAACCGTGGTTATCGCCTTTTTTGTTTAGTCCGGTAAGCCGGCTTAATACAAACATCCCGTAGGATCGTCTATTGTCTTTAATTCTTTGATTACTCAAATACTATTAGTGCCTGTTTCATCACTCGTTAAAAACAATTTTCATCAAACGACTCTGTCCTCGTAGGTTCAAAGCCCGGTCTTTATTTCAAGACCCAGTTTGACAAGTCTCCATCTATTTTGAATTGCTTCAAAACCTGGCCACCCAGAGGAAACAAACTCGCCGAAACCAGTAGATTTCCTTTCAAGAGTTTAAGATTAATTCCGAAGAGATAATCTTAAAGGTTTGGGGTTTCTAATTTCTCCTTGCAGAGATCTTTTCCACTCCCTACCGCCGAATTTTACTTTAGCATTTCTCTTGCGAGGAATCCTTGTACGTCCACCCGAAGGTTTCTTTTCCGCAGTTCTCCAATGTCGCCCTAAGGCTTCTTTTTTACAAAAGCAAACTATGTTTTCTATCTTGCGACTTCGACGACACAATTCACTCATTCAGAGACACAATTCGGCAACCCTTTCGAATTACTGAGGCCGGAATAAACCGTTATTTATTTCCGTTTGTGTTATATGAAAGTAGAAAAAAATTTACAGATTCCGCACGCTGTTTATAACTTTGTTCAAAAAATTAAATGCTTACATAAATCATTANAATTCAGCTTTTTAATAGAATATAAAATACCACGTTTAAACATTTATCTCTAATTTTGAAATGAATAAAAGACTTTATTTATGAGCTAATAAATCAAAGTCTTCAAAAATCTTAATTACCAAATCAATTTTTTCTCTAAAAAAATCTGTTAATCAAATTCTCACTTGAAAGATTAAGCTGATCCGATTCTCTTGAAAATCATTCTCATCTCTAAATAACGAATAGCTAATATTAAACTTTGCATTGTGACCACTGCGGTAATAATTCATTCCAAAACGAGTTTGAGAAGTAGCAACAAAAACTCCGTTAGGATAATTTCCAAATTCAGGATATATAATTGAGTAGCTTGAGGAAATACTAATTTTCTTATTCATCATAATTTCACCCATGGCGCTATAGCCAGTGCCTAGCGACAAATATCCACTAATCTCCTCGGGGAATAAAACATCTGACGCTACTGGTGAATGTCTTAATCCAATAAGCGATGTCGCTGTTGCTTGCCCCATCTCAAGCAGCAAAGACCCTCCACGATACTTAATTAAAGCATCTAAATACCATTTTCGATAATCAGGTAAAGCTTCCCCATTATTTCGATACAATGTGAAATCTCCATGAGACTCACCAACTGATCCAGATGCGCCAAAATTATATGAACCTGCAAACCCCAGAAGTAACTTCATTCTATTCTCAAAAGCTAGATCTGCGGTAAAAGCNTTGTTCTCTTNTGAAAAATCACCAAAGGGAGNCAAATCTAAACGNAAAGAATACTTGTAGCCACCGAGATCAACATCTCGAGAATCTGTACCAAAAGAATTTCTTCCATCTCCAGTGGTTATCATTATTTGAGGATGAAAGCCTGAGATTCCAATCTGATATTGACCCTCAATTTTTATTCCCATTTCNCTTCCCGTCATACTATATCCACTGCTTAATAAACCACGATCCGCAAAACACAATTGATCCTCATAAAACAACATTTCTCTATTATTTCCAACATTGAACATCTGCCCAAAAGTGAATTTCAGGGTCTTTAACGGAGCATAAGAAAGCCAAGCATCCATTAATAAATCATTTCTCGAATAGTCTGATTGAATAAAAAAAGAAAGTTTTTCTTTAAGCGCATACCCTTGAAGCCTCAAAAAAGTTAATTCAGGACTAAACCTCGAGTTTAATTCTCCTGAGTTAGATGAGAATAAAATTCTTGGCTGAATAGCACCACCAAGTTGGAATCCATAATTATAATCTCGAGACTGAACNTTNAATCCACCACCTAAGCCATAGTCTTGAAAACCTTGAGCTGAAAGAAGTATTGAGCTAAAAAAGAGATTTAGAAAAATTACTTTCTTGAAATTACTCAAAACATTTAATGTGTTTTTTTTAGATAGCATGGTAACGATAGTATTTTAGTTTTTGGTTTAATTCGGTATGAATAATATCCCAAGCTACATAGCTATTCTTTGCCTCAGGTTCAAACAACTCAAACAAATGTGATCCATGTTTTTGCGAAGTAGAGATATACCATACCTTTTTTAAATTTTCATTTTCGAAGGGTTCTAATTTTGACTTTACATTTTGGCGACGAACTCTGAACTCTGGAGTTCCATTTTGGAGATATTTAGTGATAATATATTCATAAACTCTATTCTTATCCAATGACTTGAATTCAATAAGTTCGTGGGCGATACCAAGAGCTTCAAGCTTTGGAGATATTTCACGAAACAACTCCTCAGATACTAAATATGCCTCAGGACGTTCTCGCCTCAAGGAATTCCGGGGCTGAGATAAGTCTCTAACTTCTAATTCAAATGATCGAATAGACTTTTCATGGAGATCAATAAAATTCATATCTCTTTTTTCTATTAAATAATCCGTTGCATAAATAATCTCTTGTTCCTCGGAACTATCATTTAATACTTTTCTCATCTCTTTTTTTGACTCAATTGCAGATCTTAAAAAGCTTAAACCCACCTCTGATACACACGCAACTCTTCTTTTAAAAGAAGTTTTACCAATTCCCACTCCCCTAATCTCGATTAGAGCACTGACGCAGTTACTTAATGCATAGGAAGTAGATGACGACCTTGCGCTAGAACTCCCCTCCCTTAACCTTAAAGATCCAAGATGCTTTTCTGTGGAAAAATAAGTGTGGTGCGTGTAGCCTAAGCTATCCAGATCCGCATGGCAAGGGCGAACAAATGAGTCATGAATCAGCTTACGAAGCGCAGCGGGCACATTAGGGTTAGATGTATATAAAAACATCACATCAAACATTGAGGTTACACCAAATTTCCCAAGATTAACAAAATCTCTTCTGAATGGCCGGTATTCATGAAAGTCTAAGGCCATTTCGGGATCAAATAAACTAAATGCACGCTTTAGGCACAACGTTTCCGGAGCACTAATCATAGTGTGATCCCGATTTAAATCCATCCCATTTTTTGAATATCGGTTTTGCTTACTATAACCGTCAGGGTTAGCCAAAGGAATGATCATGATTTCAAATTCATTCAAAAGCTTAGGAGAATTTAATATGTTATATATCAGATATAACATACCCTCTACACTTCCCATTTCATCTCCATGTAGTCCTGCTTGCAACCATACTCTAATTGGACTTTCAACGGGGGATTCTCCGTGAATTTTTACAGCCAATATATCTTTTCCATCTTGACTCTTACCAATATTAACAAGACTCATTTGATTTGGGTACTTATAAACTTTTTGCTTTAAAAAAGCTCGCAACTCCATAAAGTTTGTGTAACCCTTTTTCTTTAAGAATCCCGGTGTAGGAATATCTATATCGGGATCTGGGAAAAATAATTCAGTGATGACTTTGGGTTGAATTCCAAGTTTTTCTGAAGATGAACTAAATAAAATGATCAGAAAAAAAAGTGTAAAATATCGAAGTAGTCTCATATCAATACACTAGTTATAAACTGAACTAACCATTCGGGCTTTGTAAGTGGTTCGCCATTCATTGAATTTGCTCCATCCACTGAAAATCTGGTTACTGAGCTTTGCATTTTAAAGCCATACCAACGAGAAAAGTATTTGGATAGACCTATTGAAATTGCTTCAGGTCGAGAATAAAAAGTTGGATTATTCAAAAATGAATATTCCGGTGCCTGTAAATAACAATACCTGAGATCCAGTGAGATGCCATTTTTTAGTACATAACCGGCTTGAAGATTATAACCATTTCCTATCATCATTCTATTTTTCACATATGACTCAATATTTTGATTTCCATCAATCAAGAAACTACTTGAAATAGAGCCATCATTTCTAACCCGATAATCTATATTTTCGGGCACAGACGCATCTGAAGACACAAATTCTCCAAGCACCGAGAGCCCATGAAATTTAAATAAAAAATCTGCTCCCATTTGCCAATAATTAGGCAGTGATGGCAGAAAATCTTTATCCAAGTATACTATATCACCTTGAGTCCTTCCCCTTCTGCTGCTGATCCCTTGATTAAAGCTTCCGCGGATTCCAAAAACAAGTTTAGGAATTCTCTCTCTTACCAAATCCGATTGNCGAAATTGTCCATAACGNGTAAATAGACCATTCGGTAAATAATCGATTCGAAAACCATATTTAAGCCCACCGAAATCATTCTGCATNGGCACATCGCCATCCCCNGAGGTAACTGANGTTANAGCTCNAATATAATTTCGTGAACTTAATCTAAATGTACTTTCTGAAAATAGACCATACTCNAATATTGTATTAAATGCNGAAGTCAATCGACTTCGATCNACNAACTGAAGAGTTCCCGAATTCATCGNCATTTCTCGACTGTTTACAGGATTTACTTTCTGGCCAATTATTAACTTATGACGTCTATTAATCTTGTANGTCAAGTAAGCATGTAATAATCTTGTGGATTGAGAATTATCAATTTCAGGGACTCCACCAAGATCTACTTGTATACGATATTGGATTTTAGCTGGCTCATATTCGCCATTTATCCTGAGTCTTAACCTTCTTAATCTTTGTCGACTAGTAGTTGGTTCTAATATTGAATCTTGAAAATATTTAATATCCATACTGGGCTGGATTAGTCCACTTATTTTCATCTTATAACCACTTGATCCTGAAAAAGTCCAGCCCTCTCCAAAAGAATAGTCGTTGGCAACGAGGTAATCGTCTTCTGTTATTTGAGCTTTTAGTGTAGACGAAAAGAATATTGCCATCGACACCA
>NHBT01000005.1 GCA_002167805.1 Owenweeksia sp. TMED14
AAAGCAAAATTCCAACTTGTGCTTGTCCCCGCAGAACCATTGATATTGTTTCCGTCCACGGTCCAGTTTTTGACAATTGAACTGCTAACAAATATTCTTCCGTAACTTGCCCCGAGAGCGTTGAATTCCATGTCTTTTATTACTACAAAGTCACATCCATTCAGATAAACAAGATAGTTATCTACACTCTGAGTTGCGGAATCTTCAATTATTGCCTGATTCGTGTTCGAAGGGTGCGATTGAAATGTTACCGTATTGGTGGACGAGGTGCCGGGAATAGAGTCGATTGTAAATTGCCCGTATGTTCCATCTTTAAGATTGATGGTGACAGGCCCATTCACTCCATTTTGGGCTAATGCCAATGTAGCTGCTTGGATTGTGCTGAAGTTTCCAGATCCTGACAGGTCGACAGAATATGATCCTGACATTGGAGTTTGTGCTGAAAGGGTTAAGCTAGAAATAAAAAGGGTTGATAGGAGTAAGAGCTTTTTGGTAAGGTCCTTCATATTGAGGTGTTTAGGTTGAAATTGTAGCGCCTAGGCACTCGGGGGTTATTATTGCTCGGGGGTTATTATTGATTGTAAATAATTGTAGGTCTAAAAATAATATGAAAAATTCTAAACTCAGCTATAAAAATGAGGTTTAACACAATGATAATATAGTTGTTTTATTAAACAACTATATAAATACACTATTTTACGAACAAATCCGTCGGCGCTGGTTTCTTAGACCTTTTGCAAACAGATGGTTTACGAAAATCTAATTTTTTTTAGATCAAAGTTTAATAGTCCGAATTTTTGATCGTGTCAATCACTCCATTTATTAACTCATTTGGGATAGGTAGAGAAAGTGTATAATGTTCTATTTTCCAGGTTTCTCCATCCTTAACCATTACTCCATTTCCTCGTGTTCGTCCCATATGCTTTGAGTCTAGTTTTTCATCAAACCAAGCTACATTATTTTTTATGCTAATATTTCTCCCTTTCTGAGGTACAAAAGTCCAAGCAGATTTTCTTTTGAAGTATTCGCGACTCCAATTTTTGAATTCTGTTTTGGTCCATCTCTCACTATCATCAGTCCCTTGAAAAATACTATTATCATTTGCAATAATATTGAAGTAAGTAACCGAGTCTGCATTACTGGCCGCAAGATGCCATGAATCGATAATTTCATTTATTAGTGCTTTTTCGAGATCATCATCAACGGAATTTGAGAAGTAATCTTGATTCAAGTCACATGAAACAGAGAAAAGAAAAATAAATACTGAAACTGCCTGTTTTATAATGTTCATATTTCTAAGGTACTAACTACTTTTAATGCAAGAATTTATTTTTCATGAAAAATCCTCCAGTTTTTATTCTTGGAAGCCACAAGTCAGGTACTAGTCTATTGCGCTCGCTACTTGATAGTCACCCTGAGTTATATGTAATCCCGTTTGAAACTCATTTCATGGCATCTCTTGGCCGATGGGTTCAATATTCATATCGCCGTCAGACGCCTAATGAAAATTTTGAATTTTCCGAAATACTCCTTGAAACTCTCAAAAAATATTCAAATTCTAAGGATCGACAGACTGATGTTGTCCTATCCAATATTCTTGATTTAAAAAATGCTACTGATATTCTTGAAAAAGAAAAGGGAATTAAGTCACCAAAAGACGCTTTGCAGTTAATTAGAGACTTGATGCCTTTATTATTACCTGAGTTGGGAGATGCCAGGGGTAAACGAGTCGTTGAGAAGTCTGTTGAGCATGCGGAAATGGCCATGGAACTTTATCATTGCTTCCCTGATGCTCACTTTATTCATATCGTTAAAAATCCTTACGCAAACTTTGTTGCCTTGAGAAAATTTAAATCAAAAGATCAAGGTTATCCGCTCATAAACAAGGTATATGACTCCCTGGAAAATGGCTATTTTT
Organism: Owenweeksia sp. TMED14; assembly: GCA_002167805.1. Lineage (GTDB taxonomy): Bacteria > Bacteroidota > Bacteroidia > Flavobacteriales > Schleiferiaceae > TMED14. Next base: position 1,919 of record NHBT01000005.1, read on the forward strand.
TTCTTGATAAGAATAAAAAAATTATCCCGAATTATAAAGTGCTGCGTTATGAAGATTTGGCTCGAGATCCAAAACAAATTATGACTGAAGTTTCAAATTTTTTAGATATCAAATTTGATAAAAATATGCTTGAGCCTACTGTTTTGAGTAAACCCTGGTCTGGGAATAGTGCTTATGGATCAATCAATGGTATAAGTTCAAAATATATAGATAATTGGAAAAATGAGATTCATCCTAATGAAGCCAATCTTGTAACAAAAAACCTTTCACATGTTTTACAAAGTTTTGGCTATGAAAAGCAGACAATACTTAAAGGGAGGTGGAGGCCTGCGAAGGGGGAATCTTTAATTAGATTTCTCTATAATCGCTTTTACTCTTTTTACTTGCGATAATTATCCTTAATTGGATTTCTCATTTTGTTTTTTCATCTCAGATATGAGTTCTTCAGCTTCAGATAGCTTCGATTGCAGTGATAAATGACTTTTATGCAGGTCATCACCGCGTTGTTTCTCCTTTTTCAATTCCATCATCAATTTTTGCACTTTTTGATCTTTTGACATGATTATCTTTTGATCGCTGTACTGTGTGAAAAAACTATATCCTGCGTAACAAACAATTCCAGCAATAGCACCAAGCCGAAAGTTGGATTGCATATTTTCCAATGCTGGTATAAAGATGGAGGCAATATAGCCTATTAAAAGCACCCCTCCCAAAAGAAGTAATATTCGTTCAATCGTATTGCTATTCATCTGTTTTAATTATTTGACTGTGAAAGTAATCAATTTGTTGCGGAAGTATTTGTAGTTTTCCACATTCACAAATAAAAATATTGATGAAAAATGTGCAAAAATGGTCTTGGGCAGTTGCTATTGCTGGATTTTTATTTGGTTTCGATACGGTTGTAATATCTGGTGCTAATGAGCCAATTCGTAATCTTTGGAATACTTCATCATGGTTTCATGGTACGTTCATTATGTCCATGGCATTATGGGGGACCGTACTAGGATCTTTATTTGGCGGAAGATTTATTGATAAGTACGGTCGAAAGCCGATTTTAGTAATTATTGGAGGCCTATATCTACTTTCAGCTATTGGCAGTGCCATTGCCTGGGATCCCTATTCTTTCAGCTTTTTTCGCTTTATTGGAGGTATTGGGGTAGGTGCCTCATCCGTTGCTGCTCCGGCATATATTTCAGAAATATCGTCATCTAAAAATCGCGGTCGTCTTGTTGCATTATACCAGTTTAATATTGTTTTTGGAATACTTATGGCATTTTTATCAAATTTTTTACTCAACGACTTTGGGGGGGTAAATGATTGGAGGTTTATGCTTGGAGTGGAGGCAATACCTGCGATGATCTATACTCTTTTCGTGTTAACAATTCCTGAAAGTCCAAGATGGCTTTTGACTAAAAAGGGTGATATGGACGCTGCGAGTAAAATATTAAAAGAACTAATGAATGCCCAACTATTAAATGAAACACTTGAAGCAATTCAGTTAGAAATTCAAAGTGAGGGAAGAGGAAAAGGAGAAAATTTCTTCTCAAAGAGGTTCCGGTTTCCAATATTACTCGCATTCTTATTATCTATGTTTAATCAGCTCTCAGGAATTAATTTTATTTTATACTATGCCCCATCTATATTGGAAAAAGCGGGATTTGCGACATCAGGTTCTCTTTTAAGCTCTGTTTCTATCGGAGGGGTTAATCTGTTATTTACATTTATAGGTCTATACCTCATTGATAGGGCTGGAAGAAGAACTTTAATGTACATTGGGTCAATAGGTTATATCATCTCGCTAGTGCTTGTGGCTTACGGTTTTTACAGTGATGCTTCTGCGTATTTCAATCTAAGTTTCATATTACTATTTATTGCCTCTCATGCTGTAGGTCAAGGAGCTGTAATCTGGGTATTTATATCAGAAATTTTCCCCAATTCTGTTCGGGGGATCGGACAGTCATGGGGTACAGGTACGCATTGGGTCTTCGCAGCTCTAATAACTTTAATGGGGCCAGTGCTAATGGAAATTTATCCTGAAGGATATCAGATATTCATAATTTTTGCAATATGCATGATTGTTCAATTATTGTTCACGCATTTTATCATGCCGGAGACAAAAGGTAAATCTTTAGAAGAGCTAAAGTCTCTTTTGGAGGAAAATTAAAAAAGTTTTAATCCTCTACAATTTCTGCTTCACCAAGATCCTCATCTTGCTGTGAGATATTGCCCTGAAATTGGTTATTTACTTCACCAATTTTTTTATTTATGAATTTTTTAAAAGCCCAAAAGCCGATAAGTAACATAAAATTAAAGCTCACATAAATCCAAAATATGGTCAAAAGAAAAGGAAAATCATCTTTTAAGGCATATGCTGCAATCGCAAAGATTATTGTCTTAAAAATTAAATTTGGAACTCTTGATTTTAGATTAAAAACTCTTCTGTTGAAACCGATATGATTCTTTGCCATGATGCAAATGTATTTACTCTAAAAGGAATATTTTTATTTTAGACTTAATTATCATAATTCTTTGCTTTTGAGTTTATTATAAATAATCATTGCTTCATTTAAAATTTCAGCTGAATATTTTTCTTTGACTTCTTTGCGCTGAAGGTAAGGTTTTGACTCTATAACAAGTGGGCTATTAAATTTTTTAAGAATCTTATTCAAAATGAAATTCGGGTTTTCACAATAGGTTTCGTAGCATATAAAATATGTATTCTCATCTTTAATTTTTTCGGCGTGCCGGTAAAAATTTATCCAGTTTTTTAGCCAATAGTTGAGTGTGCTTTTGTCACCATCAAGTTTGCTTTTATCAAGATTGAAATATTTATGATTCAAGCCAAATTCATGATGAACCAACCAATTCATATATTTTATAATGAAAGGATCTTTCTCCTGCTCGCTAGAAAAATTATTGTGCATTTGATAAAGTGAAAATGCATGAGAGAGTGGGTCTCGAAACAAAAGTAGGAATATAAAATTCTTGTTAAAATTTCGAAGAGATTCATATCTCAAAAGCATATTGTTGTTCTTAGCTAAATAATACCTTTTTGGGCTTGCTGAAATCAGCCCTTGATATCTTAAATAAAGTTCATAGCTCTCTTCGGATAGGGTATGTTTTACGAGGCTTGAACTTGTTATAAACGAATCTTTTAGTATGGATTTAAAAAAGTATTCTTCCAGGGCTTCATTTGAATTTTCATTCACAAAAATCCCATCTCCATGTCTCCTTTCTTTTCTTTTCTTTCCAGAAGGCCTGTAAACCTTCGCCCATGTTTTGGGACTAAGTAGAAATGGCATATTCGAATAGGATAGTGAGTCAAATATTTGATTTTTTGATAGTGCATTCATCATACTGGTTGTTCCAGACCTTGCTAGGCCACTGACTATCAAAAATTTTTCTTTTTTTTCTGATCTCGAAGAATATTTTTTTATTTCTCGTTTAAGAAGTCGAAGTCCTAAATTCGGATTATCTAAAATTAACTTATGAAATAATTGACTAACCTCACTATATGAACTGGAGTTTTTTATGGGGATGAAAAATGGAATACTGGCGCCAATGGAAAATGCTATTATACTGGGATCATTTTTATTTAAATCAATGGAGAGTATTAACTCAAGAAAATATATCCAAATCAAAAAAATAGTGATACAAACAAAAATTAATACAAACACTTTTATCAAAAGCATTATTAATTCCTTAGTGTTTTTTTGGACTCGAATTAACTTTTCATCATCATCTTCAGTTTTCAGTATATCATCTAAAAGGCCTACGCTTGCTAATGCAAGTGAATAGAAATTATTTCGATTTAAACGAAGAAAGTATAAAGCAATAAACCCCGAAGATCCCCAAATAAATGCTTCAGACATCTTTTATTTTTTAAAAAACCGCTTTGCTTTTAAGTAAATAATGAATCCTAGGGAAAATATAACAATTGCCCCAATGAGAAACATTAAAATTAGGCTTCCTACACCCAATCCAGGGCCAATATATAAGAATTGCGATATCATATTATTTTTTAATTATTCTCGTCCAATTTGATAGATGGTGGTAGCCTGGATATTTTGACTTCAAAACATTCTTGTAAAGAACGCTATCATTCTTAAGAATCCATATTAAGCTGCTATTCTGTTCTTCAATAAAAAAAGAACCATCTACTAACTTTTCACATAAACCTTCAGTAAATGAATAGATTTCATTTTTTGTTATTGCCTTTTCTTGTTCCTTTGAAAATGATTCATTATTAAAATGATAAATCAAAACCTCAGAATAAAAAGGGCCGACATTTAAGGTTTTTTCATTTTTTGATGTATCCTTGGTTTTTTGCCATTTCGTGTGTGTATTGTTGTTAAAAATACTTATCGTGCTATCATTTATAATATCAATATCATGTTGAGACTGAAATGGCCCCTCGATCACTTTTACAATTTTATTTGTCGTTGGGCGGTACAAGAAAACTGTTGAGATATTCTTGCAACTGATAAATAAATCACCTTTATTAAAATATTTACTCGTTTTTAAAACAGGTTGTACATCATTAATATGCAATGGGTCTGATGCATCTGAACTTTTTAGGAGAATATATTCTAGCTTATTGTCTAGAAGTATTTGGCTTAAGGATCGATGAAATAGAATCATCCCATCTTGATAATCTAAACATGTTATAGAATTATCGATATAGGGAATACTTCGATTATCAACTCTTAATCGTCCATCATATTTAGCCTCGCCAACATTCAATGACGGGTAGGTGCAAAGCCAGACATTATTGTTGTGATCTTTATTTATTGAATGGTGTGAGATTATTTTTTTTTGCTTCCAAATCTCTTTGCTGGATTCATCAATACAAAAAACACCCGGTATTCCAATAGTTGCATAGACAATGGAATTATCATGATATAAAAGAGGGTTTAAAACTCTTCTATGCGGATTNTCTAGGTTTTCTATTTCCCAATTCTTTNAAANAGAGTCCGTNCGCAGATTCTTTAANTGAANAATTCTTGATGTATTTGATTTTGAAAAAGAGACTAGTGCAAACACATCATTTTTAAGATGATTAATGGGCTTGAAACTTTCAGGGGTGGCTACAAATGTTTCAGGTAAATTCTGAACTTGCTCCACTGCTCTTGAAAACTTGTCTGGAAATGAACTCCATTTTATTATTGCCTTATCAAAGCTTTTACCAAGGAGTTCACTATTATTATTTGCTTCCTTTATAATCCAGGCAAAAGCTGATAAGAATGCTAATACCAATACAATATTGGAAACAAGAATAAAGATTTTTTTCATCAAAATAATTTCTATTCAAAGTTAGAAGCTAATTGAATAATAAAAAGATAATATTGTCTACTTGCTTTCTATACTTAACGGGTTACTAGAATATTTCTATTTTGAAAAATAGTGTTTGATTTCTGTCTGTTAGAGCCGCATGATAAATCCCTGGACTTAAATCTAAGTTTAGTTTTTTCTCATCTTTTCCTGCTGACCAATTCCCTCGATAAATAACTTTTGCATCACTTGAATAAATAATAAGTTCAGATTCATTATTTGCATCGCTTCGGATTAATTTAAAATCCCCATGGTTAGGGTTTGGAATAACTTTTAATTTCAGAATTATATCATTTTCATCAAGATCAATTCCAGATACAGTGAAACAAGAAGATGTATCTGAACATCCATTTTGAGTAACTATAACAGCATATATGCCATTTGTCGTTGGAGTGAATATCGAACTCATCTGTCCTGGAACAATTGCCATCGTACTGCAGTCTATCCATAGGAATGTTGCCGAAGTTGCCTGAGCAGTAAGTGTTGTTCCATTTTGGACTACCGAGGTATTGACAGTGATAATCGTAAGGTTAAGCGTTACCGTTGAATCACATCCGTTACTTCCTGTTAAAACATAAGTTGGTGATGATGTTGAAGATGTATATGTCACACCATCAATCCATTGATGACTCGAACACGCAGTTATAATATCAGTCCCCGCTGTAGTTTGATTGCTAATGGTTAGATTCAAACTTACAACAGAATCACATCCGTGAATATTTGTGAGTGTAACACTAGGTGATGATGTCGAAGAGGTGTAATTGATACCATCAATCCATGTGTAACTTCCGCAAGCGTTGACTGTCTGCGTTACAGCATCTGGCTGATTTAGAATAAGATTTAATGTAATTACCGAGTCGCATCCATTTGCTTGGGTCAAAGCATATTGAGGAGAGGATGTACTTGAGGTATATGTTACGCCATCGATCCAAGTGTATGCCATAGCACATGTATCTATGGTTTGGGTTACATAGGACGCACAATTCGGAATTCCTGTAACAGATATATTATCTAGGTAAAAGTTGTTTCCATATCCATTGACGGAAACAAACTTAATTTGAACTCCGCTAATGCCTGAATAATTATCTAGACTGACTGAAGGGCACGAAGCCAGGGATGAATTGGTACACCAATCTGCCGAAGTTGCTGGTGTCCAATTGCTATTATTATATAATCCTGTCCTCCAGTTTGGAGTCCCTCCGTCGCCAAAAGCAGCTGCTAAATTCCAACTTTGTCCACAATCCGAGGACACATATATCTTCAAGGAATCCTTGTAAGTTGCATTGTAACCACGATATGCATATTCGAAATCTAATTCAATTAATGTATCTCCTGAGAAATTCAGTATTGGAGATATGAGTTCATCGATTTGCCCAACTGAGTTGTAATTAAAGTGATTTAATCGCATAGCCTTATCTCCAGGGCTATTTCCAGCCACTGTAACATGTTCCCAAGTCACTCCATTGTCAGGATTATTAATAGTCCATTTGGAAAAACCTGCTTCAAAATCCTCATTATAAGGCAAGGAGTTGCCTCCAATTTCTAGAGCGTTGTTATAAGTTGAATCATTCGACCCATATTGATTTGTTACTGTAAGTTTAACGGAATAACTCCCACCAGAATTGAATATGACAAAAGGAGATTGACTGGTATCAGTTGTTCCATTTATATATACCGCATTATTTGGGGTTATCTGCCAGCTCCATGATGTTGGAGATCCACTACTTTGATCAATCAACTGGACCGTATCCGCTAAGGAGCATGTATTACTTGGTTCAATGGTAAATTGAACAGCTGGTGGATTAGGCATTGAATTATATGTAGGACTCTGCCAAACACCTCGGCCATAAGTTCCTATTCTCAGGATATCTTTTGACCCCAATAATTCTAAATCATTGACAATTACATTAGGTAAGTTATCATTAAAAGAAACCCATCCTGAAGTTGTCGCATCACGAAAGTATACGCCAATATCTGTACCCACATAGATGCCATTAGAATTTCCACCTTCAAACTGAGCGCAATTAGCAGGGACTGCAGGGAGGCCGCTTGATATATTTGTCCATTGCTGTCCTCCATTGGTAGATTCAAAAACTTTATTTGAGTTGTTATAACCCGAGCAGGAAATAACTACATGTAATGGATCTGCATCATCGATGTCCACTCCTAAAATACTGTATTGAGGGGATAAATTTCCATTATTTGATCGATCGATCCAGGTGCTACCACCGTTGGTAGAAAGAAATATTCTTCGATTTATTAAGGCGTATATATAACTACTATTCGAGGGGGCAATTTCAAATTCATCAATATTGGAATTCCCACTAATATTGTTTGATGATGTTGCTGACCATGAAATNCCGGCATTTGTACTTTTCCAGATTTTCTTGAAGCCTGCATAAATAGTATTNGAAGTATTNGGGTCACATTTGAATGGAGTGACCCAGTTTCCACTTCCAGCNGGACTTAGATTNGTATTAATAGAGCTAAAGTTATTTCCACCATTGGTGCTTTTGTAGAATTCCCCGTAGTAAATGGAAGCATATAGAGTATTGTTTGTATTGGGATCTACATCATTATCCATTCCATCTCCACCNACAACTCGATTCCAATTTGTAGNNGAGGTTCTTANATGCGTTCCATTATCTTGAGANCCGCCTATNAATAAAGTNGTGTCTGTTTGGCTTTGACTGATTTTATAATATTGAGTNATATTCATTCCATCGTTCAGTGCTGTCCAGGAAGACCCACCATTTGAAGTTTTATAAACTCCTCCATCGGTTCCGAGATAGAATTCAGAGGAGTTTGGCCGAAAGCCTGCATGGTGGTGATCTGCATGAACATATGGCAATCCATTTGCTCCATACCAATGCGCGTTAATTGACCATGATGACCCACCATTAGTGCTTTTCCAAATGTTTACCCCACCAACATATATTGTATTTGAATTATTTGGATCTACGGCAAGGGTTAGGTCATACCAGGATTGTCCGCCAGTTCCCGAACCATTAGCTTCCCAACCTAAAATATTGGGACTTGTGCTTTTCTGAGTCCAGGTATTACCATAGTTTGAACTTGAATATAAACCGTAGAACCCACTGTTTGAAGCTCCATAAACAGCATAGATTTTATTCGGCGAGCTCGGACTTACAGCAACTTCAACTCGATTGATTCCTGAAGAAGGCAATCCTAAGTTTACCAAAGACCAGCTTGACCCTCCATTGGTGCTTCGATATACTGTCGCTGAACCTCCTGTAGTTCCTGCAAATAGTGTATCAGAGCCACCATTTACCATTGACAGAGAATTAAAAGGTCCAGATTGTTTGAGACTAAAACTAACTCCATAGTTTGTGCTTTGGTACATTCCGTCTCGAGTAGCAACAATGATAATATTTGAGCTTTTGGGGTGGACTAAAACGCGAGTAACTCTTTTTCCAGATGAAACCGAATAGCTGAGTCCTGTCGATCCCCAAGTCACTCCTCCGTCTGTAGATTTCATAAGCCCAAAGCTGTATGTGTCTCCTGCGTCACGGTCTCCTGTAGCAAGATACATGGTATCCGGGTTATTGGGGTCTATGGCTAAATCACTAACACCTATATTCGTTAAATCATCAGTAAAAGTTTGCCATGATATTCCATCGTTATAGCTAACCCAAAGTCCGCCAGAAGGTGCACCGGCAAAAATGGTATCATGATTCGTAGGATGAAAAGCGACGTGATTTATTCTTCCAATACCATTGCTGTTCGATGACCCTGGTGCATCGAATGGCCCCATGGGCGACCAATTGCCAAAATTTTGGGTAACTAAGTTTTGCTGATTCACTGCATTATACCAAAGTGCAGGATGCGGTCGATTACCATCAATATCTACTCGAGGCTCCATAAAATTTTGCCATCGCTTAAATTGCTTCCATCCGTGACCTTTTTGATATGGCTTACCTCTATATTCATCTTCAAAAACATTAACAACGTTATTGAAGTTGATAGTGTAATCTTGCATTCCATCAATCCAAGAATTATTTGGCTCACTTTGGGCATAAGTATAGCCAGTGGTGAAAAAAATAGTTATGATAAGTAGAAATAGTGAATAAGGGTTTTTCATATCAGAAGAAATTAATAATCAAGGAGATAGTCTTTTATAAATCTACAAAATGATTTACCTTCAGCAATAATGAGGGTTTTAGTAATTAGTCGTTATACAAACTTGGTTAGGCATAGATCGGAGGCTGAAGTTTTTATAGGTCTAGCCAAATTGGGAGTCTTAATAACTATAATGACAAATTCAGACTCCCCTTTCAAAAACATTTTCAGAGAAGCAGGGATAAAAGTAATCCCTCACCATCCAGAAAGTAGATTCTCTTACCGGAGTGTCGCTCCAATAAGAAAAGAGTTATCGAATGAAGATTATGACATATTACATTTATTTAATTCGAAGTCAATTCCTGCAGGGATCAGGGCTGCTAGCGGTATCAATGTGAAAATTATAACTTACCGAGGTGCGAAAGGCCCTTATTGGCACGATTTATCGGCCTATTTTTCCCATTTTCATCCAAAAGTGAATGCGGTTATTTGCATTAGTGATTATGTCAAGTCCTCACTTGTAAAACAGCGAGTGATAAATTCAGATAAGCTTCACGTAATTAAAAAAGGTGTAGATATAAATTGGTTCCATCCGATAAATAAATTCGAGTATGCGTTTAAGAGCATCAATCCCAATTGCAAAATCATCACCTGCGTTGCTCACTTAAGGCCGGTAAAAGGCGTTGATTATTTAATTCAAGCTACTCAGATTTTAGAAGAATTCGATGACTTGCATTTTGTATTTATTGGAAAGGGTACAGATACAAATCAATTTCACCAAAAAATAAGCAAATTATCCAATAGTTCTCGCCTTCACGGTATCGGAGATGTTGAGGATATTCGACCACATATTAAAGCCTGTGATATTTATGTTCAACCCTCAATATCAGAAGGGTTGGCAAAAACATTAATTGAGGCAATGGCATATTCAAAACCGATAATTGCAACGTGCAGCGGTGGCCCTCAAGAAATTATTAAAGACGAGGTTTCAGGTAAAATAGTTCCTGTTAAAGACCCTAAAGCCATTGCAAAAGCTATTAAAGAGTTAAATGGCGACTATAAGTATGCGAATAAGTTAGGTGAATCTGCCAATATATTCTTGTTAAGAGAATTAAAAATCGAATCGACCATAAAAAAAACTTTAGAGGTCTATAAAACAATTTTAAAAGTTAGTCAAGGCTAACTTTTATTATATTCGCTTAAAAACTTCTTTGGAAAAAATAGAGAAAGTAATTTTATCTTTGGGCCATCTGAGCCAAGAACATTTTTCGCAGGAATCAAGTTACTATAGTTGGATATAATTTAATTAAACACAAAAAACATTTTTTACCTTGAAAATTCCGCCACAATTTCAATTAACCCCATACTATTCCGATGAATACTTAATAGATGGTGATTTAAGAAAATGGCACGGGAAAACGTCAAAGGTTTTTTCATCGATACAATCAAAAAATAACAAAGACGAGATAATTCCAACATTTTTGGGTTCTGTTCCAGATATTGATTCTAAAACAGCTTTAGAAGCTGCTTCAGCAGCGCAGAAAGCCTATGATAGAGGCAAAGGGTTATGGCCCACTATGAAAGTTTCTCAAAGAATTAAATGTTTAGAAACTTTCATTGAAAAAATGAAACCTCATCGGGATGAAGTGGCTCTTCTTCTGATGTGGGAAATCTGTAAAAACAAATCTGACTCTTACAAAGAGTTTGATAGAACAATTGATTATATCAATGATACCATTGAGGCATATAAAAATTTAGATCGTAAGGGAGCTAATTTCCAACATGAAGGAGGCGTTTTAGCACATATTAGAAGAGGCCCATTGGGGGTGGTATTATGTCTGGGACCTTATAATTATCCTTTGAATGAAACTTTCTCTTTATTGATTCCGGCAATAATAATGGGGAACACCACAATTTTTAAGCCAGCAAAACAAGGTGTTTTACTTATCACTCCTTTGCTGAAGGCATTTAAGGATAGTTTTCCTCCTGGTGTCGTAAATATACTCTTCGGAAGGGGAAGAAATATCGCTGGACCGATAATGAAAACTGGAATTATAGATGTTCTTGCATTGATCGGCCATAGTTCTTCTGCAGTTTCACTTCAAGATTTGCATCCCAATAAGAATAGATTGAGATTGATTCTAGGGCTAGAAGCGAAAAACCCAGGAATAGTTCTACCAGATGCAGATCTAGACCATACTATACAAGAATGTATTTCAGGAACATTATCTTATAACGGTCAAAGGTGCACAGCACTAAAGATATTATACATTCACGAGTCTATAGTTGAAGAATTTAACCTCCGGTTTTCAAAAGCTGTCGATGAGTTGAAATATGGGATGCCTTGGGAAGATACATTTTTGACACCACTCCCAGAACCTTCGAAGCCTGCTTACATTCAAACCTTATTAAAAGATGCAATAGACCATGGTGCAAAAATTATTAATGAAAAAGGTGGTCAGCAATTAAAAAATTATTCTTACCCAGCTGTCGTATATCCTGTAAATGATAAAATGCAACTTTTTCATGAAGAACAGTTTGGTCCCATAATTCCAATAGTTTCTTTCAAAAATATTGATGAGCCCTTGAATGATATGTCAACTTCAAATTTTGGTCAACAGGTGAGTTTATTCGGTAAAAATGTTGATGAAATAGGACCTTTAATTGATTCTTTAGCGAACCTAGTCTGCAGAGTTAACCTTAACTCTGCCTGTCAACGAGGACCCGATGTGTATCCTTTTACTGGGAGAAAAAATTCAGCAGTTGGAACCTTAAGCGTATACGATGCTCTAAGATCATTTTCAATTCGAACATTTCTTGCAGCAAAATCAAATAGCGGGAATAAAGAGATAATTGAAAAATTGCTCGATTCCAAGTCGTCTAATTTTATCACCACTGAATATTTGCTTTAGTCCTTGGTTTCTTTTTTTCTGAATCAAAAAAATATACTGACTAAAAATGCAGCAGAAATTGGAAGAAAAAGAAAAGACTCACCGATAAAAAATACCGATGAGTCTCCTTTAGTAGACATTCTGGAGAAAAGGTCAAAGTTCAATTTGAATGACTAAATAAACGATCTTTAAGTTAAATTTCAATTATCAAATAAGTCCAATAGCCTCAATAGCGCGTCATTGAATTAAATAAAGCATACTTTCCATTTTATAATTGGTAACAGGTCATGGCAGATAAAAACTCGGAAATTGAGATTTATATTCCTCAGTCATTGAAGGGCATCGTAGATATGATAGCTCAGCATAAATCCGATACTCCGTGTCATTTTTTGGCATTACCTAATTCAAAGGTTGAACTGCTGTTTCTTTTAGAGGGAAGCCAATTGGAAAGATTTTACATCGATAAAAATAAAAGCCAATTTCTACCAAACGATTCAAGCCAGTTTGTTATTGCTCTTTCCAGTCAAACAAGGCCTGTTGAGGCTAGGTATAAAAGCCTTAATGCAATAAACGTATTGATGAATCCTGTCGCCGCGATGGCAATCTTAGAAATTCCAGCATCAGAAATTAAGGACCTACATTTTGAACCTACTACTTTGGGTAATCTAAATCAGTTGCAAGATACTTTGAACAATCTTCCAACGTTTCAACACCGTGCACAATACTTAGAAAAATTCCTGTTGGCAAGGTTAAAGGCCTCAAGATATTCAAAGCAGACATTAGATAAAATCACCACCGTTAAAACCCTTCATTCAGGAAGCATTCCATCCTTAATCGAAACAGAATTGAATTTTGATCGATTGCACTATTCCTCTTCTCACATGCGCAAACTTTGTAATGAATGGCTCGGTGTAACCCACAACGAGTATCGTCTTCATAAGAAGTTTCGAAAGGCCATGTATACGCTCAACTACGAAAATCATTCTTTGACCGAAATCGCCCACAACCTAGATTTCTACGATTCAGCCCACTTCACTCGAACGTTCAAAAGATTTGCTGGAATGACTCCAAAAGCTTACCAGAATTCTCAAAAAGGCTTAATTCCAGAATTTATAATATTAGAATAAGCGTTTGATACAATTATGATGGATTAACTGACTTTAAGTTTGTTGAAATCATTAATCTTTTTCAATATGAAATCATCACTTATTTACCTCTTCTGTATTTTAATACAGTTCGTTAATGGCTTTGGACTACTGTTAGGTGTTTTTTTAGATCCTGTGGGGTTCTTGCAACCGTTTTTTGAGGAAGACCTTACTACTTACGCGGAGGCCGACTTTTTAATTTTTTGGACGCAAGGTATTGTCGATGTTACGGCCGCTCACATGATTGGCGTAGGACTATTGTTGCTCGTTTTACGGTCATTTCGACTCGAAAACCGAGTAAACAAACAAGTCTTCGCTGCATTCGGTGCATTCCATGGATGTACATTACTTGTGGCTCTCTACAATCACCTATTCCAAGGTGGTGGACCACCTCCATTTATCGGTGTGCTCTTAATTATTCAAGCAGGCTTGCTCATCTATGGTTGGAAAAAAGCCATAGACTAATCAATACTTTTTAAAAGCGCAAAATGCGCTAATGGAATCACCTGAATTTGGAAAAATGTTTGAGTTTATGGGTCAAGGCAACGATCAGAATCCATTTACAATTGCAAGAACAATGTTAATGATGTGGAATGTCCCTAAAGAATAGGGACTAGATTTTACAGCTGTTTAATCACTTACTTAAAATCTCCATTGTAGTATAATGGAGATTTTTTTTTGTCTTCACCATTTTAAGGTTTGCAACACCAGCAGAAAGTAACCCTCACTACTGAACATAAAAAAGCCCTGATGCTGTGCATCAAGGCTTTTACTTGTAGACATTCTGGAGAAAAGGTCGAAGTCGTGACCTGAGATTTATACTGAGCCCTAAGACAAACGAACTATTGTCTTAAATAACGGCGAATTTTTGGTTGCGCTCCATTCAGCTCGCTGCATGTCCCTATATCACCATTAGGCCAAAACCAAACCGCCTCACCTTGGGTTTCGCGCTCACCGTATCGGATCAACAAGGGCTCTTCTGCCATCGTTTGAATTACGCTCGCTGAACGATGCCTTGGCCATAATAATACGCGCTCATAATTGCGGAGGGCGATATGAGCAGAATCGGCACCAAAGGTCTTACAGTCAGCCCCTGTTACCAAATACATAGATAACCGCCCAACTAATTGAGCAGTATCTACAGCTGGATCTGTATTAGGAATAAGCTGATACAACCCATTCTTGCTTTCTCGTTTAGAAATGAAATACCAAGCCCTATCTACGGGATCTATAAAAAATGCTTCTACATCCTTCGGCCCCTCGGAATAAGTAAATTCTATGGAGTCGATGTTTGGCGTTATCACATTGAATGCCATAGATGTATCCACAGTCGAAGTATCAGGCTCTAAGAATTCATAGGCCTTGACCGTTGACCTAATCTGCAGATTATCACCTATATCCGCTATGATTATTTTGTTATGTCCCTGAACGTCTTGGTATATGTCCATGCTTTCCCAATCAGTATTTCTTATGCTTGGAATGGAAAGCGTTGAAACCAATCGACCGGATACGCCTTCAAACAAGAACAGTGCGGGCTCATTTCCCGAATCGTTAATGGTCCAAAAACATCCGTCAAAAGAATTAGAAGCTACTGCACCAGAAGATTCCGAAATACTAATAATACTATCACTTAATATGGGTATTTCATTGAAATGCCTTGCGACTCGAAGGGAATCGAAAACAAAATTATTTATGAAATAAGCAGATGGCTCAGGCGACGGCAAAGGCTCCTTAGCGCATTGAACTGCACAAACAACAATAAGAATAAATACTCTCCAGGTCATTTTACAAACATACGCTTCTGCTTCCACTTGGATTTTTAAATCATTATTAATTCTGGGCTTATTGAAGTTTACCAAAAGACTAATAATTAACGTTTTACAAACATAAAAGACAAAAGATTTTAAACCCTTCTTAAATCTCAAGTCATTTTGGATTCTTTTTTTATTATCATTCTCTTAACATAACTGTAACATAATGTTAATTCTAACATAAATATCTTTAAACAAAACAAAAAACAAAAACAAAATGAAAAGATTTTTACTCGTTGTTTTGGGGCTGCTCTTCAGTGTTGGCCTCATGGCACAAAATTCAGCTGTTCAAGGAACAGTTGTTGACTTTGACAAATTCCCTATGCCGGGCGCCATTGTAAGCGAATCAGTATCGGGACAATCTACAGTAACAAATGATTTAGGTCAGTTCACCCTTACTGGCCTTTCTAGTGGAGAAGTTACTTTGGTAATATCATCAGTTGGTTACCAAGACGTACAGAAAACGGTTACTCTTGGTGATAACGAATTAGCAACCGTAAATGCAGAATTAACTGCAGGTTCTAATGAACTTTCTGAAGTTATCGTAACAGGGAACTATTTCCGTAATCAGGCGAAAGCACTTGCGCAACAACGTCAAAATACCGGTGTTACGAATGTTGTGAATGCCGATCAAATTGGTAGAACACCCGATGCGAATATTGGTGATGCACTAAAGAGAATTTCTGGTATTACCATCCAAAATGACCAAGGGGAAGCGCGTGATATCATCATTCGCGGTTTAGCACCTCAACTAAATAGCGTCATGGTTAACGGTGAGCGTATTCCTTCAGCGGAAGGTGATAACCGTAAAGTACAGCTTGATCTTATTCCATCGGACATGATTCAGACTGTTGTAGTGAACAAAGCAGTTACTGCAGACATGGATGCAGATGCAATTGGTGGAGCGGTAAACCTAATCACCCGTCAAGCACCTAACCGCCAGCGTATCTCTTTAACAGGCGGTTCTGGTTACAACTTCCTTTCTCAAAGACCAATTTGGACAGGAGCAGCTATCTACGGAAACCGTTTCCTAAACAACAAATTGGGCGCTGTTTTTTCAGTTAGTGTTAATGACCACGATTTCGGTTCAGACAACGCTGAAATGGAGTGGGAATTTGATGATGCTGGTAACCCTTCTATCGTTGATTACCAAGTACGCGGCTACAATGTTCGTCGTCTACGTCAATCGTACTCTTTGAGTTTAGATTACGACCTTGCAAAAGGTCACAAGCTTTTCTTTACTGCACTTCACAATGATCGTAAGGATTGGGAAAACCGCTACAGATTGCGTTACAAGGATATCGAATCTAACGGTGATGGAACTTACAACGCTGAAGTTCGCAGACAAGCTAAAGGTGGCGGAGCAGACGTGAATTACCGCAGATTGGAGCACCAAATTGCGAACAACTTTGCTCTTCGTGGTGAGCACCTCTTCGGTAACATCAAGGCAAACTGGTCTGTAAATACGGCACGCGCTTCTGAAACAAGACCTGACGAGCGTTACATTTCTTACCGTGAAAAAGATGTGACGATGAGCATCACTTCTGATGCTGGAGAGTACGGCTTCCTTCAGATGAGACCAACTAACGCAGTGGACTTCTCAAACTTTGGTTTGAAAGAATTGACTAATGAGAACCAATTCACTTACGACCAAGACTTGAACGGTCGTCTAGATTTTGAAATTCCACTAATCACAGGACTGAACAACACTACTTTGAAAGTAGGTGGTCGTCTTCGTTCAAAAGAAAAAGTTCGTGAAAATGACTTCACTGAATACGAGTGGTTGAACGGCGATAACGAGCCAACGCTTAGCGGTAATGGATACCAATTCGAAAGAGGCGATCGCTACTTGATGGACGGTTACTGGAGCGACGGTGCAAACCAATTCATCGACCCAACCTACTTAGGCGATCTTGACCTAAACGATGACGCAACATTCGCAAGCGCACTTATTCCTGAAGAATATGCTGCAGGGAATTACGACGCTACAGAGCAAATCCTTGCTGGCTACGCTATGCTTACTCAAAACTGGGGTTCTAAGCACAGAGTAGTTGCTGGTGTTCGTGGTGAGCAAACGACCAACGTATATAGCGGTTTCATCTACGATATTGAGGAAGAGATTGCTACTCCATCAAACGGTGAAGGCTCATACTTGAACATCTTACCTTCTGTACTTTACCGCTTTAGCCCAAATGCTCGAACTGTAGTGAGAGCATCTGTTACTAACACTCTAGCACGTCCAAACTACTTTGATCTTGTTCCTTACGAAGAGTTCAATACAGACGACAATGAAGTTGCATTTGGTAACCCAGAATTGCAGGCGGCTACTGCTTGGAACTTTGACTTAAATGCAGAGCGTTACCTAAGCACTTTAGGAATCATTAGTGCTGGCGTATTCCACAAAAACATCGACAACTTCATCTACGAAAGCGTATACGACGTAACATACTTGGGTGAAGCATACGAGGCTTCACGTCCTGAGAACGGGGGTACAGCAACTATTACTGGTGTTGAATTTGCATTCCAACGTCAGCTAGACTTCTTGCCTGGTGCATTGAAGAACTTCAACATTGCTGCGAACACAACGTTGACTTCTTCAACAACAAGTGGGATCCTAGACCGCACGGATGAAGTAGGTTTCGCAGGTACCGCTCCACTTATGTTCAACACAAACCTTTCTTACGAGAACAAGAAATTGATGATGCGTTTATCATACAACTACGCAGGTGCTTATGTAGATGAGTACGGTGGTGACCAATTCGAAGATCGCTTCTACGACCAGCAACACTTCCTAGACCTTAACGGTTACTACGAGGTAGCTAAGAACGTGCGTATCTTTGTTGAATTGCACAACTTGTTGAACACGCCACTACGTTTTTACCAGTACCAGAATCAGTACACTATGCAAATGGAGTACTATAACCTACGCGCCAACTTCGGTGTGAAGTTAGATCTCTAATACTGTATAGTTAATACAACTTTTTTAAAGCACCTTGCCCCAAAGGCAAGGTGCTTTTTTAAACCATAGAACTATGAAAAAATTCCTATTCCTAGCTGCCCTAGCAACGGCCGCATGTCAAAACGCGGAAGAAAGCATCCCCAAGGTAAGCGCGGATATTCAAACGACCCCATGTATTGCTGAAGTTGAAGACGACGCCGCGGACGACCCGGCCTTTTGGCTTCACACTGAGGCAAAGAAAAGCTTAATATTTGGCTCGAATAAAAAGCGAGGTTTAGAAGTCTATGCATTGACTGGAGAGCGCCTGGCAGAATACCCTACCGGTCGCTTAAACAATGTAGATGTTGCTTTAGCCGTTCCCATGTTCGATACGGTATACGACATCGTTGCGGCGAGTAATAGAGATTACGACCGCATTGATATTTGGACCATCAACGAAAATCCTACTCAACTAAAGTTAGTTTCGGATACAGCGATGCGCACACATCTCGAAGGCGTGTACGGATTCTGTCTTTGGAACGACACTTCAAATGCTCGGACCTACGCCTTCGTCAACAACAAAGACGGCGAAGTGGAACAATGGCAATTGGTGGCCGATTCCTCCAAAATCTCTTTCAAGCTTACCCGCTCGTTTACAGCGGCAGGTCAAGTAGAAGGCATGGTTGTCGATCAGAAAAACCGCCTATTGTATTTGGGCGAAGAACAAGGTGGAGTATTCGCTTACCCACTTGACAACACTGCTGCAGAACGCATGCGTATACCTATGAGCGGCGAAGAAAATGCAGACCTCGCTTACGACATTGAAGGTTTAGCCATCTACAGTCGAGGTGAAAAGCATCTTTTAGTCTCTTCAAGCCAAGGAAATTTCCGCTATGCAGCCTATGACATAAATGATGACTACCGCTACCTAGGCGTTTTTGCTGTAGGCAATGGTAGCGTTTGCGATGGCACGGAAGAAACAGACGGTATAGACATATACTCTGGCGCAGTAACACAACAATACCCACAAGGTATTTTCCTCGCCCAAGACGGCTTCAACTACGACGATAAGGGCGAGAAAACCTCGCAAAACTTCAAACTAGTCGACTGGCGCAAGATTGAAACAGCGATGCAGTTGAAGTAAAAAGAGGGTTTTACGATTGATTAAAATAAAAAGGGGGCGAATCGCAGATTCGCCCCCTTTTCCTTTAATCTATTTTTTAGAATGCTTAACGACTACGCAACAGACTAAAGGTTTATAAAATTAATGNTGAGTTACCCATTGGATGTAAACCGCCTATTACCTTTTCGTAAGGTCTTGAGAAACCTCCATGAATTCATTCGTAGATTTTTATACATTCCAACAAGCACAAAAAAGCCCTGATGCTGTGCATCAAGGCTTTTCCTTGTAGCGGGGGCAGGACTCGAACCTACGACCTTCGGGTTATGAGCCCGACGAGCTACCAACTGCTCCACCCCGCGATGTGGTGTAAAGGTACAAAATATAAGCCTGTTGTTATTTGAAATATTTTTTAATGAACTGTTTTGAATAAGTGAAACTTATGATTCAATCCAGATTAAACTTCACGACCTTTGTCTCGTGAAAAAAGTTCATAAATCTGGTTTTGTAAATATAATTGGAAACCCTAATGTTGGAAAGTCCACTTTAATTAATGCCATAATTGGTGAACGCTTGAATATTATCACTCACAAGGCTCAAACTACTCGTCATAGAATTTTTGGCATTTTAAATGGAAAGAATAAAGAGTTTGAATACCAGGTGGTTTTTAGCGATACGCCAGGGGTCTTAGAGCCCGCATATGCACTCCAAGAAAGTATGATGAGTTCAGTAAAGTCTGCTTTAGAGGATGCAGATGTTTTTTTATATGTAGTAGAGCTTGGTGAGGGGCCTTTGAAAAATGAATCGATCTTGGAATCCTTAAAAAAATCGGATAAACCTTTGCTTTTACTTCTAAATAAGGTTGACCTTCATGACCAAGGAAAATTGGAAAAAGAAGCAACTTTATGGTCGGATAGGATGCCAAATGCTGAGGTAATACCTATTAGTGCATTAACAAAATTTAATCTTGATTATTTACTAAAAAGGATTTTGGAATTAATCCCGAATTTACCTCCATATTTTGGTAAAGAGCATCTAACCGATCGATCAGAGCGTTTTGTAACCTCGGAAATAATCCGTGAGCAGATTCTAATCTATTATAATAAAGAAATACCTTATTCTGTGGAAGTAGAAATTGATTCTTTTAAAGAGACAGATGATCTTATTAAGATAAGAGCTCTTTTATTTGTGGCCAGAGAATCCCAAAAGGGTATAATTATAGGACATAAGGGGGCCGCTTTGAAGAGAGTGGGTGTAGGCGCTCGAAAAAAGATGCAGAATTTTTTTAAAAAACAGGTACATCTTGAGCTCTTTGTCAAGGTTCAGGCAGATTGGAGAAATAATCGGGATAAACTGAAAAAATTTGGATACGAATGAATACTTTAGTTGCCATTGTTGGAAGACCTAATGTAGGTAAATCCACGTTTTTTAATCGACTTGTTCAGCGCAGAGATGCTATTGTGGACTCTATTGCTGGAGTTACCCGAGATCGACATTATGGGAAAACGGATTGGGCAGGTCACAGTTTTAGTATAGTTGATACTGGAGGTTATGTAGAGGGCTCTGATGATGTCTTTGAAGGAAGAATTCGTGAACAGGTTGAAGCAGCAATGCAAGAGTGTGATAT
Source organism: Owenweeksia sp. TMED14 (assembly GCA_002167805.1). GTDB lineage: Bacteria > Bacteroidota > Bacteroidia > Flavobacteriales > Schleiferiaceae > TMED14. The sequence continues at coordinate 22,862 of NHBT01000005.1, forward strand.
AATTTTATTCTTAGTTGATGCTGAAGAAGGAATTACCCATGATGACAAGGAGATAACAGCTTTATTACGGCGTCAAAAGAAACCTGTAATTTTAGCAGTGAACAAGGTAGATAATCATCAAAAGTCAAGCGAAGCTGCTGAATTTTATTCTTTAGGACTTGGAGAGCCTTACTGCATGTCCGGAATAAATGGGAGTGGTACTGGAGAAGTTCTTGACGCAGTCATAAAGGTAATTCCAAAAGAAAATTCTAAATCAGAAAAAACAGAAGATGGTTTGCCAAAACTAGCCATTGTTGGAAGACCAAATGTGGGTAAATCATCATTGACAAACTCATTATTTGAAGAGGAGAAAAGCATAGTTACGGATATTGCAGGTACAACTAGAGATACCGTAAATGCTCATTTTAAAAAGTTTGGATTCGATTTTTTGTTGTTAGATACCGCTGGTTTGAGAAAAAAAGGTAAGGTCAATGAGGATATTGAATTTTACAGTAATATGAGAAGTATCCGCACAATTGAGGAGTCAGATGTATGCTTGCTAGTAATTGACGCTACTCAAGGGTTTGAATCCCAAGATTTATCGATTTTAAACGTAATTGAAAAAAATCATAAAGGTTTAGTAATCGTCGTAAATAAATGGGATCTTGTCGAAAAAACAACAAGTTCAACTGAAGACTTTAGGACTAAAATTTTATCTAAAACACGTCCTTTTCAGGATATACCAGTCGTTTTCACCTCAGCTAAAACCAAGCAACGAGTTCTAAAATCAATAGAAGAAGCAATGGCAGTATTTGAGCGAAGGTCCGGTCGAATTAGTACTAGTAAGCTAAATGACGAAATTTTACCGNTAGTTAAGCATATGCCTCCCCCGATTCATAAGGGGAAGGAGGTTAAAATCAAATACATAACCCAATTGCCTACTCATTATCCGCAATTTGTCTTCTTTTGTAATCTTCCTCAATACGTAAAGGAACCTTATTACCGATATGTAGAAAATAAAATGCGTTCCAAATATGAATTTTGTGGCGTTCCTNTAGAAATATATTTCCGTAAAAAATAAGATTTTACTTTGTTGCTTTTCGAAATGCTTCTTCTAGGCTCTCTTTGTTAGCTCCAAATTCTTTAATTGACGCTTCACGAACTATTTTGCCTTTTTGAATAAAAATCACCTGATCGCAAAGTGCCTCAACTTCTTGCATTATGTGAGTTGAAAGCAATACAGTTTTATTCTCCCCAATAGTTCTAATCAACTTTCNAATTTCAATTAATTGATTGGGGTCAAGTCCAGTAGTAGGTTCATCTAGAATGAGAACATCTGGATTATGAATCAAAGAAGATGCTAGTCCTACTCTTTGCTTATATCCTTTCGAAAGTTGATGAATTTTTTTATGAGATTCATCAGTTAAACCAACTTGCTTAATGATTTTATGGATTGAATCATAAGAAGCGTGAAATAGGTCTGCAACAAACTTCAAAAACTCGATCACGAACATTTCTTCGTATAAAGGATTATTTTCTGGTAGGTAGCCAATTATTTTTCTCACCTGAAGACTCTGCGATAAACAATCTAGATCACAAACTTTGGCATACCCGCTGTCTGCAGGGATAAATCCAGTAAGTATTTTCATTAAAGTACTTTTGCCTGCACCATTTGGTCCAAGGAGACCAATAATTTTTCCTTTTTTTAGATCAATACTTACTTTGTCTAATGCAACTTGGTCACCGTACTTTTTANAGAGGTCTTTCGTAAATATTGCCATTTAAATTTTTTATATTAAAATGCTTTGCCGAATTTAAGGCAGATATCTTTGATGAAGATGAAAGGAAGAGTTATAAAATCTACGGGTAGTTGGTACAAGGTAACGCTCAATAATCAAAATAGTGTCAATGCTCGTCTAAAAGGTAATCTCAGGCTCATTGGGTCGAGAAGCACTAATCCTGTTGCAGTTGGTGATTTTGTGGATTTAATACCTGAATCTGAGGGTAATTTTTTAATTGAAAAAATATATGAAAGATCAAATCATATTATTCGAAGATCAGTGAACCTAAGTAAGAAAAAGCAAGTCATTGCAGCCAACATAGATCAAGCAATTCTTATTTGTACAATTGATGAACCGAAAACTTTATATGGTTTTATGGATCGTTTTTTAGCAACAGCTGAGGCTTATGATATTCCAGCAATTATAGCATTCAATAAAGTTGATATATATTCTAAGGATAGCCTGGCTGAGCTAGAATACAGGGAGTCTGCATATCAAGTTGCAGGTTACAGAACTTTGCGGACTTCANCGGTTTCAGGTGAGGGTATTTTAGATTTAAAAAATTTATTAAAAGACAAAGTTTCATTATTTAGTGGTCATTCAGGTGTTGGTAAAAGNACATTAACTAACTCTCTTCAACCTGGCTTAGAATTAAAAACTAGTCATATTTCTGAGGCGAACAAGCAAGGCAAGCATACAACAACATTTGCGGAAATGCATTCATTGGGATTTGGAGGATATATAATTGATACTCCCGGTGTCAGAGGTTTTGGTTTAGTTGATTTGGAAGATGTTGAAATAAGTCATCTTTTTCCTGAAATATTTAAGTTTCAATCTGAATGTAAATTTAGTGACTGTAAACATTTGGAAGAGCCTGGTTGTGCTGTTAGGAAGGCCATTCAAATGAATAAAATTGCACCAAGCAGATACAATTCTTATTTATCGATGTTAAATGGTGATGAAGAGGAAGATACTTTTCGTCAAGATATTTACAAGAAAGATTGATATGTTATGAGAGCATTAATTCAACGTGTGTCAAAAGCTTCTGTTAATATATTAGGCAATAGGCACTCAGCTATTAAAAACGGTTTATTAGTTTTTGCATGTTGGGAAAATGATGACGATTTTTCAGATTCAGATTGGATGTTGCACAAAGTATTGAATTTGAGAGTTTTCGATGATGAAAAGAATGTTATGAATCAGTCAGTACAAGATATTAAGGGGGAGATATTAATTGTTTCCCAATTCACACTCTATGCTTCAACAAAAAAAGGAAATAGACCCAGTTATATTCGTTCCGCTAAAGCTGATATTTCAAAACCTTTTTATGATGATTTTGTTAAAAAAGCATTAAATGTTTCAGGATTAAATGTGAAATCTGGAATTTTTGGTGCTGACATGAAAATTCAATTAATTAATGATGGTCCGGTAACGATATTTATGGATTCAAAGAACAAAGAATGAAAAAAAATAATATCTCAAAACCTATCNCTGAGCTTCAAACCCAGGTAGATGAATGGATAACGGAGTTTGGTGTAAGATATTTCAATGAATTGACAAATATGGCTCAATTGACCGAAGAGGTTGGAGAAGTCGCGCGTATTATATCAAGAAAGTATGGTGAGCAAACAGAGAAAGAATCGGATAAAAGTTCAGACTTGGGCGAAGAACTTGCAGATGTATTATTTGTTACTCTTTGTTTGGCTAATCAAACTGGTATTAATCTGCAAGATTCCTTTAACAAAAGGATGATGAAAAAGGGATTGCGTGACAAGAAGCGTCATTTTGAAAATTCAAAACTTCATTAGATAATCTATTTCGTTAAGAACTGCCAGACCTATCTTTGATAAAAATTTGTTAAAACTTAATTATGCGTCCTGATCTTTTTGAACATACAGATTACTATTTATTGGATGAGTTGCTAACAGACGAGCATAAACTTGTTAGAGAAGCGACACGAGAATGGGTTAAACGTGATATTAGCCCGATAATTGAGGAATATGCTCAGAAGGCAAAATTTCCAGAGCAAACCATAAAAGGGTTGGCAAGTATTGGAGCTTTTGGTCCTTATATACCTACTGAATACGGAGGAGCTGGCTTAGATCAAATCTCCTATGGATTAATGATGCAGGAAATTGAACGCGGTGATAGTGGTGTAAGATCTACATGCTCTGTTCAATCTTCTCTGGTTATGTATCCAATTTTTAAATACGGGAATGAAGAGCAAAGAAAAAAATACTTACCGAAACTTGCGAGTGGTGAATACCTCGGATGCTTTGGCCTAACTGAACCAAATTTCGGTTCCAACCCTGGAGGAATGGTTACAAATTATAAGGATATGGGAGACCATTTTCTTTTGAATGGAGCTAAAATGTGGATTTCAAATTCTCCTTTTTGCGACATTGCCGTTGTTTGGGCAAAAAATGAAGAGGGAAGGATCCATGGATTGATAGTGGAAAGAGATATGGAGGGTTTCTCAACTCCAGAGACTCACAATAAATGGTCATTGAGAGCCTCTTCAACAGGTGAGTTGGTTTTTGATAATGTGAAAGTCCCCAAGGCTAATATTTTGCCAAATAAATCAGGACTTGGAGCGCCTCTGGGATGTTTAGANTCCGCCCGATACGGTATTGCCTGGGGTGCAATCGGAGCTGCTATGGATTGCTATGATACGGCTCTAAGGTATTCTAAAGAGAGGGTCCAATTTGATAGGCCAATTGCTGGATTTCAATTGCAACAAAAGAAATTAGCTGAAATGGTTACAGAGATTACAAAAGCGCAACTTTTAACTTTTAGATTAGGGCAATTAAAAAATGAAGAAAAAGCTACGACTGCTCAAATTTCAATGGCCAAAAGGAATAACGTTGATATGGCCCTTAAAATTGCAAGAGATGCAAGACAAATGTTGGGAGGAATGGGAATTACAGGGGATTATCCAATTATGCGACATATGATGAATTTAGAATCTGTAGTGACTTATGAAGGCACCCACGATATTCATTTATTGATAACTGGAATGGATATTACAGGGTTACCTGCTTTTTCATAAAAAACCTATTCGATTTCATATAAGAAACTATTGTAAGGATACCTCTCCGAATGAATCGTTGAGGCCAAACTATAAATCTTTTTCTTCAAGGTATCAAAATTTGATTTTTTCGTTGCAGAAATGAATACACAGTTTCCTTTAAGAGCTTTAGAGATTTCTTGTTGAATTTCTTCTGCTCGCTCTTTTCCCTCAGGATCTTTTGAAAGAGAGTCGATTTTGTTAAATATTACTAATTCTGGCTTTTCTTTTGTGCNAATATCTTTTAATATTTCATCTACAGATTTCATATGGTCTTTATAAGATGGATGTGATAAATCAACAACATGTAGAAGCATATCTGCTTCTCTTACTTCATCAAGAGTGGATTTGAATGACTCTATTAACTGGGTAGGTAATTTTCTTATAAATCCAACTGTATCTGCAAGTAAAAAAGGTAAGTTTTGAATCACAATTTTTCGAACTGTGGTGTCGAGAGTTGCAAATAATTTGTTTTCTGCCAAAATATTTGATTTGCTCAAGGTATTCATAAGGGTGGATTTACCAACATTAGTATATCCTATCAAAGCTGCCCTAACCAGTTTGCCACGGTTTCCTCTTTGCGAAGCCATCTGGCGATCAATTTTTTCTAATTTTTTTTTGAGACCAGAAATTTTATCTTTTATTATTCTTCGATCAGTTTCTATTTGAGTTTCTCCCGGTCCTCTCATTCCAATACCACCTTTTTGTCGCTCTAGGTGAGTCCATAGGCGAGTTAGTCTCGGAAGCAGATATTCGTATTGTGCAAGCATGACTTGATTCCTGGCATATGATGTTCGTGCTCGTGAAGCGAAAATATCTAAGATTAAATTCGTTCTATCTAAGACCTTGATATTAAGAATTCTTTCAATATTTTTAAGTTGTGATGGAGTTAGTTCATCGTCAAAAATTGCAATATCTATTTTTTCAGTTTTTATAAAATTATTGACTTCATCCATTTTTCCCGAGCCAAGAAATGTATTTGGGTCAGGTTTATCTAGTTTTTGCTGAAAAACTTTTATCGATTTAGTGCCTGCAGTTTGTGCCAGAAATTTAAGTTCATTTATGTATTCTTGACTCTTTATTTCATTCTGCTCTCGTGTTATGGCGCCGATTAATATGCAGCGCTCCGGCTCATTTTTTTTGAGTGCTTTTCGTTCTAACATATTTGGACATTAAATATCTTTATTTCTAAGCAATTTCTTGATTTTCGTGGCATATTTTTTCGTAATTATTAATAGATTTATCTTTAAATATTCCATCTATTATTTATTAGGTAAAAAACAAATTCATTGAGGCAAGGAAATAGATTTTCCTCAAAGGTAGCCTAATTTAAAAATGGGCCTCACCTTTGTAACAAGTAAATAAAAAAATATGCCTAAAAAAAATAGAACGATACGAAAGAAAGATATTCTTGAGTATCATGAGGGAAAGCGACCCGGGAAAATTGAAGTAATACCAATAAAGCCTTCTAATTCTCAGAGAGACTTGAGTATTGCATATTCTCCTGGTGTGGCTGAGCCATGTGTTAAAATCTCAGAAAATAAAGCCAATGCATATCGTTATACTGCAAAAGGAAATCTTGTGGCAGTTATTTCAAATGGTACTGCGGTCCTGGGGCTAGGCGATATAGGTCCCTTAGCATCGAAACCGGTAATGGAGGGTAAGGGAGTTTTATTCAAAATATTTGCTGACATCGATGTTTTCGATTTAGAATTGGATACAACTAATACTGAAAAATTCATTGAAACAGTAAAAATATTATCGCCAACATTTGGGGGAATAAATTTAGAGGATATCTCGGCACCTGAATGCTTTGAAATTGAACATCGATTACGCGAAGAATTAGATATTCCTATAATGCATGACGACCAGCACGGCACTGCTATCATAACCGGAGCTGCTCTACTAAATGCACTCGAGGTAGTAAAAAAAGACATTAAGGATATAAAGGTTGTTTTTAACGGAGCTGGAGCAAGTGCAATTTCATGCGCTTTTCTATATCTATCGTTAGGAGTTTTGCCTGAAAATTTAATTATGTGTGATTCAAAGGGTGTAATTCATTCAGGAAGAAAAGGGCTTACGGATCAAAAAATGAAATTCATTAGAAAAACTCCTTTAAGGAGTTTGGGTGAGGCCTTGAAAAAAGCCGATGTTTTTGTGGGATTGTCAAAAGGGAATATCCTCACTCAGGAAATGATTATGACCATGGGTAAAGACCCCATAGTTTTTGCCTTAGCGAATCCAGACCCTGAAATATCCTATAAGCTTGCAAAATCATCAAGAGATGACATAATAATGGCCACGGGAAGAAGCGATAATCCGAATCAGGTCAATAATGTCTTAGGCTTCCCTTATATTTTTCGAGGTGCACTTGATGTTCGGGCATCTGAAATAAATGAGAAGATGAAATTGGCTGCTGTTCACGCCTTAGCTGAATTGGCGAAGGAGCCGGTTCCAGAAATTGTAAATTTGGCATATGGTAGTCGGAATTTAACCTTTGGTCCAGATTATATAATCCCTAAACCATTTGATCCTCGGTTAATATATACAGTTGCCCCTGCTGTTGCAAAAGCTGCAATGGAATCGGGAGTTGCAAAAAAATCAATAGATAATTGGGCCTCTTATGAAAACGATTTAAGAAACAGGTTAGGACTTGATGATAAATTTATTCGGTTGGTCATGGAAAAAGCGAAGACAGACCCGAAGCGAGTTGTTTTTAATGAGGCTGACAATTACAAAGTTTTAAAAGCTGCCCAGATTGTTCTTGAGGAGGGCATTGCTATACCTATACTTCTTGGAAATGAGAAGAAAATAAAATCTCTTAATGACGAATATTCCTTAGGGTTAGAAGAGGTTAAAATTATTGATACAAAATCTTCTTCAGAACTACCTAGAATATCGGACTACATAGATTCATATTATAAATCTCGACAACGCAAAGGAGTGGGGTACGATGAGGCTCGCAGGCTTCTATTAAACCGAGATTACTTTGGTCCCATGATGGTAAAAATGGGAGATGCTGATGCTTACTTAACAGGATCGATGGTTAAATATCCTCGTGCGGTCAAACCGGTAATGGAGATTCTTGGCCCTAAAGATGATAATAGAACTGCTGCTGGAGTTTATGTGATGCTTACTAAAAAAGGACCAAGATTTTTCACAGACACAACAATGAATCAGAATCCAGACGCTGAAAAAATTGCTCAAATTGCTTGTGAAACTGCTGAACTTGTCAGGAAAATGAATATCGAGCCTCGAATTGCTCTTTTGAGTTATTCGAATTTTGGGTCATCATCTGGTAAAACTTCAGTGAAAATGCGTGATGCCATGAATTTAATAAGAATGTCTGATCCAAGTTTAATTGTTGATGGGGAAATGCAAGCGAATTTTGCTGTGGACAATAACCTTTTGAAGGAGCAATTCCCTTTTAGTGACTTAGTCGGAAAGGATCCAAATGTTTTTGTCTTTCCTGGATTAAGCTCCGCTAATATTTCCTATAAGCTACTTCAATCCATGGGCAGTATGGAGGCTGTGGGGCCTCTGCTTGTGGGGTTAACATACCCGGCTCATGTTCTTCAATTGGGTTGCAGTGTGAGGGAAATTGTAAATACGGCAGCAATGGCTGTCATTGATGCTCAATCCAGAGAGACTTCTGATTTATAATATTACAAAATGAAAAAAATATTTATCATAACCCTATTTTTTATATCCACAACTTTAGTGGCTCAAAATAAATATGAATTTTTACAAGGTTTTGGCTATGACTTTTCTTTCGGTATCCCCAGATTATCGGGTGGAGCAGTTTTTACCGGCAATGGTATTAATTATGTGCCTCGGTTTGTAAGCCCAATTAATGAAGACCTATCCATTGGAATTAGTTTACCAGTTGGGTTGTCTCTAGTAAATTCAAATGGTTCATTTAATTCAAACCCCATAGGTTTTAATTATGCAATTTCTGCGGATATTAATTTCGGCTTAAACAGTACAAAAGCATCAAGAAATCGTTTTGGAGCTTTTTTTGGATTGGGATTCGGCTCTTATGACTTGTATTCCTTTTATGATGATGGTACAGGAATAAAATCTTATCGAGATGCAAATTATGGAATTCACGGTCAAGTAGGAATCAGAATGCCATATCGAGGTCAAGATATCTCTTTAGTAGCATCAAATTGGAGAGGAATGAATATCTCAAATGGAAGAACCCAAGTGTTTGCTTTAAAATTGATTTATGAATTTATGAATTAAGAATTTCTCTTAATACTTTGGCAATCACTTTCCCCTCAGCTTTTCCGATTAGAGATTTACTTGCGTGACCCATTACTCTGCCAAAATCTTTTGGTGTATTAGCCTCTAACTGAAAAATGATATCTTTTAAGACAGGTATTAATTCATCTTCTGACATCAAAGGGGGTAGGTACTCGGAGATTATTGATAATTGTTCTCTTTCTACGTTGGCTAAGTCTTTTCTATTTTGACTTTCAAAGATTTCAATACTTTCCATTCTTTGTTTTTTTAATCTTTGTAGTANGGAGATAAGTTCTGCCTCTTCTAATTTATTCCTTCTTTTTGGAGCGGACTCGGCAGTTTTCAATGCTGTTATTATAGATCTAATTGTTTCTAATCTGTTTTTTGTACCAAAACGCATGGCGCTTTTAAGATCCTCTTTAAGTTTATCATTTAAATCGCTAATCGACATTGTCATGTAAGAATGAATTATGTGATGTGAATTCAATATCGTCATCTTTTCCACTAAGTCCAGTATTACTTTTATTGCCATCTTCTGAAAGATCTTCCCCTGTTCTGCTTATATCAATACCATTTCTTTCAAAACTTGGTTTTTCCCACTCATCTTCGTTCATAGCAACCATTTTAATATTTTTTCCAAATTGATGATTGAAATTTTGCAGATATGCTCTTCTTTGGTTTGCAAGTCTTTTCATACTCAAATCGATATTATCCTTATCTGGGTCGATAGAATTTAACTCTGGAATCTCTGAAACATTCTCATTTTTTATCTGAAATTCAAGAGTTTCGTCTGGTTCTATTTTATCTGACTCATGCTCAGAAATGTCAAATCTCAAAGAGGTTTTGTTAGAGCTGGATTCCGAGTTATCAATAACTTCTTCATTGATCTCTTTTGCGGATTCTTTCTTTTCATTTGAATCCAAAAGTTCATCTTCTAAAGCTCTTAAATCCTCTAGTGAAAATTGTTGAACATTCCGGTCGCCTGATAGATCATCATTAAATGGAATGTCATCATTATCAGAATTTAACATAATATCATGTTCTGAATCATGTGTTGACTGAATCACATTGGTTTCCGATTCAGCCGAAATGTTTTTATCAGCTACTGATAGACTCTTTTTTTGATTTTCTGTTGGCGAGTTTGGCTCTTCCTGGGGAGATATTTCGGGTATATGTTCGTTATCGGGAGCATCTAAGCTAAAGGCATCAAAGAGATTTATTGATGATTCTTCTGATTTTATTGGCTCTTCAAAGATGTTGCGCTCTGCTAAATTCTCATCATCAAGATCAGATAAATTTGCATCAACACTATTGATTTCGGATAAAGACTTTTCGCTATCAAGGTATTCTTCCTTTAGCTTATCTTGATTTTCAGTTTTTGGATCACTTTCCTCAGTTTCGAAACGAATTTGTACGTGATCGTCTTCATCTTCTAAGTTGTAAATTACTTGTTCTTCGTCATTTTTAGAGTTTTGGATTTCTTCATTATTAATAGGTTCTTCAGTGTCTTTTATATCAAGGAAATCATCCGAAGGTTCATTTTCAAATTCAGTATTTTTGCTTTGAAATAAATCAAATTGATTTGACTCGACTTCAGAATTAATGCTCACATGCTTTGAGCTATTACTCAAGTTTTCCTCTATTTCGTCATTAAGTTCGTGAATTACTCGTTTTTGTTCAGCTGGCTTAATGATACCAATAGGATTTGAAGAATTGAATCCTGTTGCAACTATTGTCACTTGCAAAGCATCATCTAGTTTTTCATCTTCACCAATACCCATTATTATATCGACTTGTTTTCCAGCTTGGTTTTGGATATAATCATTTATCTCTCCAATTTCATCAAATGTAATTTCATGTTTTCTGTTGCCTGAGACAATTAATAGCAAAACATGAAGAGCTCCATGAATATGATTATCATTTAAAAGTGGTGAGTCAAGTGCTGCTTGAACAGATTTTATTGCTCGGTCAGAGCCGCTTGCTTTTGAGGAACCCATAATTGCCGTCCCCGAATCTTTTAAAACTGTTTTTGCATCTCTAAGGTCAATATTTACATTGTAATGATGGGTAATCACTTCAGCAATGCCTTTTGCCGCCGTAGCTAGGACTTCATCAGCTTTGTTAAACCCTGTTTTGAAACCTAGATTGCCATAAACTTCTCTGAGTTTATTATTATTGATTACGATGAGTGAATCAACATGTTTTTTTAATTTTTCGACCCCATTTTCTGCTTGTCGAAGCCTCAGCCCTCCCTCAAAATGAAAGGGTACAGTTACAATTCCAACTGTGAGTATATCTAATTCTTTTGCTGCTTTGGCAATAATTGGTGCGGCTCCTGTACCTGTACCTCCCCCCATTCCTGCGGTTATAAATACCATTTTTGTGTTTGTGCCCAAAACTGATTGAATATTGCTGTAACTCTCAAGAGCAGCTTTTTCTCCAATTTCTGGATCAGCACCGGCACCAAGTCCTTCAGTTAGGTTGATACCTAACTGTACTTTGTTTTCAACGGAACTATATTCTAGAGCTTGTACATCGGTATTGCAAACAATAAAGTCCACGCCTCTTATGCCTTGCAGCTTCATATAGTTTACAGCATTTGACCCTCCGCCACCAACGCCGATTACTTTAATAACCGATGATCGGTTCTTAGGCATATCAAAATTTAATGTGTTTAAATCNTCCATTATATTTTTAATCAATCATCAATTAGTTCAATAAACTTGTCAACCCATCTTTTAAACCAGTCTGCTTGCTTTGGGGTTCTTGCAACAGGATCCATTTCAGAGTCTATTTTTTCTTTTTTGATTTCACTTGTAGTTAATTCTGGCGATTCATTTGACGTTTGGATAAGGTCATCCGAATTTGTTTTTTCATCATTGTCATTCATTAAATCAACAAAATCTCCGTCTTTTCTGCTTGATAGCCCTTGCATTAATAATCCAACAGCTGTGGAATAGATGGGGGAGTTTAGCTCTTTATCTAATGTCTCTTTTGACCCTAGATGTTCATTCGGGTATCCAATTCTAGTATCCATACCTGTTAGGTATTCAACCAATTGCTTGATGTGTTTTAGTTTACTTCCTCCACCTGTAATTACAACACCAGCAATTAGTTTTTTCGTGGTTTGGTCATGTCCGTAATTCTTTATTTCAGTANAGACAGCATTAATTATTTCTGTACATCGGGCATGGATAATTCTGCTTAAGTTTTTCAGGCTAATTTCTTTTGGGTCTCTTCCCCTTAAACCAGGGATTGATACGATTTCTGNTTCTTTATTTTCACCAGGCCATGCAGACCCAAATTTGATTTTTAATAATTCTGCTTGCTTTTCGATGATACTGCAACCCTCTTTTATGTCATTAGTTATTATGTTTCCACCATGCGGTACAACAGCAGTATGGCGAATAATACCATCTTTGAATATTGCTACATCTGTTGTACCTCCGCCAATATCTATTAGTACAACTCCTGCTTCTTTCTCTTCTTGATTTAGAACTGCATCAGCGCTTGCTAAAGGTTCTAAATTAACTGTATGTAGCTCTAAATTTGAACTTTTTACGCATCGAGCAATATTCCGAATACTTGTTATTTGTCCGACAACAATATGAAATGTTGCCTCAAGTCTTCCTCCGAACATTCCTCTAGGCTCTTTAATCTCACCTTGTCCATCCACCTTATATTCTTGCGGAAGTACGTGGATGATCTCTTCTCCTGGCATCATAACTAGTTTATGCACATTATCTGTAAGTCTATCTAAATCGATATCATTAATGACAGACTCAGAGTCTTCTCTTGTGACATAATCACTATGTTGCAAGCTTCTTATGTGCTGACCAGCAATTCCTACTGCGACAGAATTAATTTTATAATTTACTTGACTCTCAGCAACATGTATTGCTTTCTTAATTGAATCAATGGTTTGGGTAATGTTCACTACTACGCCTCTTTGTACGCCGAGGCTTGGAGCTGAGCCGTAAGATATCACTTCAATTTTCCCTAAATCATTTCGTTGTCCAATTATGGCCACAATTTTTGTGGTCCCTATATCTAATCCAACCGCTATTCTATTTTCTTCCATAACTTAATTATTTACTTTATAAACAGCTTGTCCACTATATCTCAGGTCTAAATGAGATAATTTGTCAAGGTTGTTTGTTTCTAATAAATAGGCGTATACTGCTTGAGCCTTGTGCGCTTTAATCTCAAAAAAATCATCTAACCCCCATGTTATTGAGTGCCCATGCCATGCAGGATAAACAATGTAGGTGCCATCATTTTCTCTGTGAACAGAGGATATACCATTCGGAAAAGAGGGATGTTTCGAGGCTTTTTCTATAAAATTTAAAACTTGAATTCTTTTTTCTGAGTCAAAGAATCCTGATATAACAGTTAGTTTATCTGAATCATGCTCTGATAGCGGGAATAAATTCCCCATCTCATCAACGTAAGCCATTCCTTTATTATCAATCATTCTTGCTTTCGCTTTTTTTTGAGTTACGTTTATTTTAAGCAATCCTTTCCATGTTGAAAATACCTCTGCTTGCAGGATTTGCGGCTGATCACGTAATAATTCTTCCAACAATGTGATGTTGATTTCTTTATAATTAATACTATCATAATTAGAGCTAAAAGTTTCAAGAATATTTACGACATCAGACTTTTTTAAAAACATTTGTTTTTCAGAATTTTCTATTTCAATTTGATGATCAACCAAAGCTCGATTATTTCGAACTATTGAACTTTCTTTTGTCGACCAAATCATTATGAATGAGATAATTATCCATGTAAAAATTGTAATTATGATTTTACCGATTCTCATTTTTTTGATTGATTTAAATTCTCAATTATGCTTGGGACTAATCGATCAATATCTCCTGCTCCTGCAGTTATGTAAATATGATTTTTAACATTACATAGCCATTTTGGTCCATCTTTAAATGGGACAAATTCTGATTTTGGAATGCAACTTGTTATTTTTTGAGAATTCACTCCTTCAATTGGGTCTTCTCTCGCCCCAAATATTGGTAGAACTCCCAATGTGTCAACCTGACTCAAACTTTCAATAAATTCATTAAAAAACTCATTGGTTCTGGTAAATAAATGAGGTTGAAAAAGCATAGCAATAGGTCTTTTAGGAAATATATCTTTAACGGAATTAATTAATTTATTTAACTCTGTTGGATGATGTGCATAGTCATCAATAAATATGTTTGATCCATTATTTACATGTATTTCAAATCGTCTTTTTACACCTTTAAAAGATTCTATGCCATTAATTATATTCTTTGGTGAAATTCCCAGCTGAAATGCAATAACTGCTGCTCCAATTGCATTTTCTATATTATGTTCCCCTTGAACTCCGGGTCGAATATTTTTGTACTCAATTCCATTTAGAATTAGGTTAAAATATTGGGATCCATTTTTATTAATAATTCTATCTGCTCCGAATTTCTTATTTGATAAACTATATGACTCTNCATCGATATTCTTGATTTGATCATGAATTANGCATTTTTTGCTGTTTTCCGCAAAGTTTCTGAAGGCCATTTCCAATTCACTTTTTGTTTTATAATAGTCCAAATGATCTGGATCTGTCGATGTTATCAAAGAATAATCTGGTTTTAAATACAAAAAAGATCTATCAAACTCGTCAGCCTCAACGATTGTTATGTTTTCTGTCCCAGATACATAATTACTCTTAAAATTGTTACTAACCCCTCCAAAAAATCCATTTACTGATAATCCTGAATTTGTTAATATCCACGCCGTTAGACATGATGTCGTTGTTTTTCCATGCGTCCCTGCTATTGCAATACTTTTCCCTTGGTTAGCAATACGACTTAAGAGCTCAGCGCGTTTGATGAGATTAAGTTTCTTTTTCTTGATTTCAAGAATTTCTGGATTATTAAATGGTATTGCAGGTGTATAGACAAAGATTTTGTCTTCAGCCGTATTGATTTGAATATTTTCAGATTGATATCGAATTTTAGCTCCTTCTCTCTCTAATTCTTTTGTGATAGAACTTTCAACTTTATCATATCCACTTACAGTTAAACCCTTATTCAGTGCCCATCTAGCAAGTGCAGACATACCAATTCCACCAATTCCAATAAAATCTATTGAATTAAAATTTAATTTTTCCATAACCAATATTTTTCGAGATTATCAACGATATCTTCCGTTGCATTTGGCTTTGAAAGCTGAAGAATATTTGACCTTAAAGATTTTAGTTTTGCATTGTTAAAAACGACCTCTAAAACCATATTCCCGATATTATTGATTACGTTTTTTTCATCTATAAATAATGCAGCATTTAAGTCAGATAGATTTTTTGCATTTCGAGTTTGATGATCTTCAGAAACATTGGGTGAGGGAATTAAGATTGAAGCAGCTCCGACACAACATAGTTCGCTAATTGTCCCTGCCCCAGCCCTCGAAATAACAAGGTCTGCACCCAAATATGCTAAGGTCATATCGTTCAAAAATGGCTTGATTAGTATAAATTCAGTTTGAGATATTTTATCCAGTAAATTATTGTAATAACGATCTCCAGATTGCCATAAGATTTGAATATTATTTTGATTCCATTCTTTATGATTTTTCTCTATTGCTCTATTTATCTCCTTAGCACCTTGGCTACCCCCAAGGACTAGTATTAAAGGATATTTTGGGTTAAAACCTAATTTGTTTTTAGCCGCAATAGATTTTTCGCTTTCTGAATCTGTGGATCCGATTTCCGCAATTTCATTTCTTACTGGATTTCCAGTTAATTGTATTTTGTTTAAAGGGAAAAATTTTTCCATTCCATAATATGCAACGCAAATAACTTTAGCTTTTTTAGCTAAAATTCTATTTGTCCAACCTGCAAGACTATTTTGTTCTTGTATTATTGTGGGTATACCCATAAGCTGGGCCATAAATAATGTTGGTCCACTAACATAGCCTCCAGTTCCAATAACGGCATCTGGTTTTTGTTTTCGAAGAAATCTATAAACTTGGAATAAACTTAGAAAAATCTTTATTGGAAGACTTATGTTTTTAACAAATGCTTTACGCTGAAAACCAGCAATATTTATTCCGAATATTGGGAACCCTTCTTTGGGTACACGTGTCATTTCCATTCGGTTTTTTGCACCAATAAATTGAATTTTAGCTTTTGGATGACGTTTTATGATTTCCTTAGCAATACTTATTGCAGGAAAAATATGTCCTCCTGTCCCTCCGCCTGAGATAATTATGTTTGGTATTTTATTCATCTTTGGGAATATTTAAAGGGATTGTTTCAAATATTTCAACTTCAGTATCTTTTTTGCCCCTGCTCACGGATAATATAAATCCTATTGCAATACAAGTCATCCAGATTGAAGAACCACCAGCACTTACTAATGGCAGCGTTTGACCCGTAACTGGAAGTAAACTAGTTGCAACAGCCATATTTATCATAGCTTGAAGGCATATGGAAAAACTTAGCCCGATAACTATTAGCCTTCCAAATAGGTCTTTCGCTCTTCTGGCTATTCTTAGACAAGCTAACATAAACCACAAATACATGAATAAAATAATGGTTCCNCCAATAAGACCATACTCTTCAACTATTGTGGCATAAATAAAATCAGAATTATTTTGAGGTAAAAAATGTTTATGAAGTCCCCTTCCTGGTCCCGTCCCAGTTATTTTGCCTTCTGAAATTGCTGTCATAGCAATATTCTTTTGATAATTTTCACCAATCCCCTCTGGGGAAGTAAAACTTTCTACTCGGCTAATCCATGTGTCAATTCTGTTTGGAATCAAATCTGGAAAAGCGCGGGCAAAAAGAATAAAGCTGAAAAGAAATATAATTGCTAATCCCAATATTTTGCTTATTTGTTTAAGGTGATATCCCCCAACGTATAGTAGCACCATAGAATTTAAAAAAATTAAAATAGTCGTGGATAAATTTGCAGGCAGAACAAGTCCACAAATAATAAATACTGGCCACAACAAGTTTTTTATTGACTCTTTGAATGTCCAATTGCCCTCTTTTTTGGATAGTTTTCTGGAGAGATAAATTAGAAGTGCCAGATTTGCTAGAGCGCTGCTTTGAAAACTCATGCCAAATACATAGATCCACCGGCTTGAATTGGCACCCTGTATGGTTGCTCCTTGAGCGATAGTCAGAACCAATAAAAATATACTTCCCCAAAGAATAAGATAGGAAAGGGGCCCTCGCCAAAAGCGGTATGGGATTTTATGTGAAATTATTGCTAAAAGAAGACCAAAAACGACATGTGCGACATGCATAGTTATACTTTTGCTTGTACTGAAAACAGGGAGAAAAGAAAAAACCGCCAATAGCATGGTTATCACCCAAATTTGGATGCTCCCTTGAAATAGACGATTGAATATTTTCATTTTATTTAAAAATTTTAAAGCTTACGAACTGCTTGAGTGAATTGATCTCCGCGATCTTGATAGTTTTGAAATAAATCAAAACTTGCGCAGCAAGGAGATAAAATAACAGTATCACCTTTACTTGCCAATTGATAACTAATTTTCACGGCATCTTCCATATTTTGAACTTCAGCGAAGTGATTGGTTCTGTGAGCAAAAGCATTTCGAATTTCAAGTACATCTGCTCCAATTGCAATAATCGCTTTTACTCTCTTTTCAACCAACCCATATAATTCAGAATAGTCGTTGCCTTTGTCCACTCCTCCCACAATCCAAATGGTTTTGCTATTTAAACTTTCTAAGGCGTAGTAAGTAGAGTTTACATTTGTGGCTTTACTATCGTTAATAAATTGGATTCCATGAATAGTACCTATGTTTTCCATTCTATGTTCTAGTCCTTCGAAGTTTGCTAATGATTCTCTAACCATTTCACTTCTCACATTAAGAAGTCTGGCTGAAAGTCCTGCAGCTAGAGCATTATAGGTATTATGTTTTCCTTGGAGAGCGAGATCTTCAATTGTCATGATTTCATTTGTTTTAGCGATCATTATTAAGTTTGAATTTTGTACATAAGCCCCCTGCTTTGGAATGGGGGTTGGGGTTTTTGTGTAAATTGGATAGAGATTGGCTTTAACTGATTTAAGCTTGGATTTAATTATTTCATCTTCTGCAAAGAATAAAAAGGAATCATTTTTATTTTGATTCACAGTGATGTTAAATTTCACTTTTGCATATTCTTCAAGGGATTTATGGCGGTCAAGATGGTCCTTTGAGATATTCGTAATTATGGAAATATTTGGCTTGAAAGTTGGACAGTTTTCTAATTGAAAACTTGATACCTCTAAAACATAAATATCAACCTCTTCCTTCAATAAAAGCCTCCCTGCGCCAATGCCAATATTTCCTCCTACAAGATATTTTGATTGATTTCGAGATAGTATTTCACTTACAAGATGAGTCGTAGATGTCTTACCATTTGTTCCTGTTATGGCTACAACTTTTGAGTTTTTTGGTATATTCCTGTAAAACCATTCTATATCAGACCATACAGGTATACCTNTTTCTTTTATCTGTTGTAACAACGGTATATCTGATTTAATTCCTGGACTTTTAATGATGATATCAGATTTTANAAGCTTNTTTAAGTTATGNTGACCCTCTTCAAATGGGATATTAGCCTCTAATAANTCTATTTGATTAGATTTTTTGANATANCCATTGTCTGAGAGAAAAACNTTCATATTTTTTTCNNTGCCNAAAAGAGCNGCTGAAACTCCACTTTCTCCCCCNCCTAGAATACTTAGATTTAGTTTCNTTTTCATNCTTACCGGAGCTTTAGTGTAATCAGGGTGAAAATCGCCAAGAAAATTCCGAAAATCCAAAATCGAGTAGCTATCTTAGATTCATGAATGCCTTTTTTTTGAAAATGATGATGTAAAGGTGACATGAGGAATACACGTTTTCCTTGGCCGTGACGTTTTTTGGAATATTTAAAATATGACACCTGAATAATTACGCTCAGATTCTCAATTAAGAAAACTCCAGCCAGTATAGGTATTAAAAGTTCTTTTCGAATTGCGATTGCAAAAACAGCGATAATTGCACCGATTGATAAACTACCAGTATCTCCCATAAAAACTTGCGCGGGATATGTGTTATACCATAGAAAACCTATACATGACCCAATAAAAGCTGCAGCAAAAACCACTAATTCTCCAGAATTAGGTATGTACATTATATCTAGATAGCTAGCAAACACAATAGATCCGCTCACATAAGCTAAAATGGCAAGAGTAAATGCTATAATTGCAGAAGTTCCTCCGGCGAGCCCATCGAGACCATCAGTTAAATTCGCACCATTGCTAACTGCAGTTATTATAAATATTACAATTACAGTAAATATTATCCATCCATTTTGATTTATCCCAAAAGGATTTAAGAGGTTTTGATAATCAAATGTTGCATCTTTAAAGAAAGGTATTGTTGTTTTTAATGAATGCTCGGATTGACTAAAAACAGGAGAATTTTTTTCAGTTTCACCATAGAGTTTAATCTGTGAGTCTATAGGGATTTCTTCTTTCATTACTACATCAGGATGAAATGAGAGAATTAAGCCAATGATTACTCCTAATGTTATTTGACCGATGACTTTAAAGTAGCCTCGCAATCCTTTTTTATTCTTTTTGAAAACCTTAATATAATCATCAGTAAATCCAATTGCACCCATCCAAATTGTTGTGAGAAGAAGAACTTTTATATAAATGTTCCCTAGGTCAGCGACTAATAAAACAGGAACTATTATGGCCGATAAAATGATTAAACCTCCCATTGTAGGGGTTCCGGATTTTTCAATTTGACCATCAAGTCCTAAATCTCTTACGCTTTCTCCTATTTGTTTTTCTTTAAGAATATTTATCAGTTTGCCACCAAAAATTAAACTTATTGCCAAAGCTCCCAGAATCGCAAGAGCTGCCCTGAAAGTTAAAAATTCAAATAATCCAGCTCCAGGAAAATCTATTTTATCAAGAAGTTTAAATAATTCGTATAACATATATTCTAAGCTTGAACATCCATTAACATATTTTTTAAAATCAAAGCATCGTCAAAGGGTGTTTTTTCTCCATTTATTTCTTGAAACTTCTCATGCCCTTTACCAGCTAATACTATTATATCTCCGGGATTTGCATTTTGGCATGCCAGCTTAATAGCTTCTCTTCTGTCCTCAATCGAAATGCAATGTTTTTTCTCCAACTTCTCAAGGCCATTTTCCATTTCTTTGAGAATGCTTTCGGGTTTTTCCGTCCTTGGATTATCAGATGTTAGTATTAAATAATCACATAGGCTAGCTGAGACGGATGCCATTTTTGGACGCTTTTCTTTGTCTCGATCTCCACCGCATCCAATTATTGTGATTATTCTTTGCGATGGCTTTCGAAATTTTTGAAGATTATTAAGAGTTTTTTCAAGGGCATCTGGAGTATGCGCATAGTCAACAATCCCCATGATATTATTTGGGCCTTCTATTTTTTGGAATCTTCCATCTACAGGCTCCAATGCGCTCATTCCCTGTAAAGCAATATCGGGAGCCATTCCTAATTGAATAGCAGCACCATAAACTGCACATGCATTGGATACATTGAAATCACCTATCAGTTTTAGCCAACATTCTTTTTGATTTATGCTAATAAGAGTTCCACTTATATGGCTTTCTAAAATTCTTGCTTTTATATCTGCATTTCCTAGAATGCCGTATGATAATTTTTTGGCCTTACATTCTAAAATCATAGTTTCCCCAAAAACATCATCTAGGTTGTACAATGCAAATGCAGATTGATTCA
Organism: Owenweeksia sp. TMED14; assembly: GCA_002167805.1. Taxonomy (GTDB): domain Bacteria; phylum Bacteroidota; class Bacteroidia; order Flavobacteriales; family Schleiferiaceae; genus TMED14. The sequence continues at coordinate 43,705 of NHBT01000005.1, forward strand.
AGTTGTCAAAAAGAATTTTTTTTGCTGCAACATAATTATCTAATGTCTTGTGATAATCTATGTGGTCATGGCTTATATTCGTAAATATTGCCCCTTTAAATTGAATTCCAGACACTCTGTTTTGAATTAGCCCATGGGAACTAACCTCCATAAATACAACCTTACAACCTTGCTCGGACATCTTATTCAGATATTTTTGAATTTCCCATGGGTCGGGCGTGGTATGTTGAGTAGGGTAATTGGAGTTATGAATTGAAATTTTAATTGTTGATATTAAGCCTGATTTTACCCCACTATTCTTAAATAGTTGAAACAATAAGGATGCTGTTGTAGTCTTTCCATTTGTCCCCGTTATTCCAACAATTGTCAGCTTTTCCGAAGGTTTATTAAACCAATTCCGAGCGATGATTGCATTTGCTTGTGATGATGAACTTACATGTATATATGTTACATTTTTATTTATGATTTTAGGTATTTTTTCACAAATAATAGCAATGGCTCCTTCATTAATAGACGTTTCTATAAATTCATGTCCATCAGCTGAAGCTCCCTGAATTGCAATAAATAAATCATCTTTTTTTATATTTTTTGAATTCGAGTTGACATTATTAATTGCAACTAATGTTGAGCCTAAAACATCTAGAATCCTAACACCAAAAAGGATATCTTTTAATAATTTCATCCTAGTCTGATTAATATCTTTTTTTGCGGTTTTTCAACTTTGTAATCGATCACAGCTCCATTGCCTTGGAGTTTGATTTCCCACTTTTTATTTTCAAAGAGTTCGATAGCATCGATACTTTTCCAGCCAATAATGTTTGGAATCTTTCCCTCCTCTAATTTTTCTGCGGCACGAATAAATTTTGAAGATGCTTCAGATTCATTTTGCTGCGTAACAAGCTGAATCGCATCATCCCAGTATCCTTGCATTGGTGTATTTATTTGAGGAGTCATTTTATGAATGGACATGGCAATATCTTTAAATACCGGCGCGGCTACGATATTACCATAAAAGCCAGTTGAAATTTCTGGTCGATTGATAACTACAATACACGAATATTCTGGGTTTTTGGCTGGGAAATAACCGGCAAATGAGGCCTGGTAACCTTTTTTTTCAGGATCCCAATAATTTAATTGTGAAGTTCCAGTCTTACCAGCTATCTCAAGAGAATCAGAATAAATATTTTTCGCGGTACCCCTTCGTACAGCCTTCTCTAGTAGATCCTTGATTTGATTTATATTGTCTCTGGAAGCTATTGAGGGGTGAGCTATCATGGTTTCATGATTTTTTATAATTAGTCCATGATCGCGGGTAGCTTCCCAAATAGTCGGATTTACCATTGTTCCGTTATTGGCAATAGCGTTATAAAACATTAAAGTTTGCAGAGGTGTATTCTCTACACCATAACCAAACAGCATCCATGGTAATGAAAGTCCATTCCACTTTGATGTTCCTGGCTCAGGTATAAAGGGTATACTCTCTCCAGGAATCTGAATTTTAGATTTGTCAGCTAATCCAATTTGATACATTCTGTCTATAAACTCTTTTGGATTATTTTTGTACTCTGGGTACAGTGCTTTGACAATACCTGTGTTTGACGATAATTCAAGTGCTCTCCCAAGAGATATTAACCCATAGCCATCTTTTTTCGAGTCTTTTACTTTTCTCCCATATATCGTATAAGTTCCTCCTTTTGTATCTACTTTTTGTGCTGTATCAACCTTTCCATCCTCTAATGCCACTAGTAATGCTGCTACCTTAAAAGTGGATCCTGGTTCAGACTTTTCCCAAACAGCGTAGTTTCTTAATTCTCTATATATTTCATCCTTATCAGTTTTTCCAAGATTAACCATAGCTCGAATTTTACCTGAAGAAGCCTCCATTACAATCACACAGCCATGATCTGCATTGAATTTTTTTAATTGCTCAATAAGTGACTTATGAGCAATGTCTTGTATTCGAGAATTTATCGTAGTTACTATATCTTTCCCATTTACAGGTGGGGTTGAAAAATCACTATCAATAGGTTTCCATTGATTCCCACCAAAATTTTGCATCCATCTCTTTCCATAATTACCTTTTAAAACATGATTGAATGACGATTCTAATCCAACNTCACTATTTCCCCTCACATATCCAATGGTCCTCTTGGCCAATACTCCAAGAGGCATGAGTCTGGTATATTTTTCATGTGCAATTAAACCTGTCTTGTATTTATTGCCCCTAAAAAGAGACATTTTTTTTACTTTTTGATACTCTGTGTAACTAATGTTTTTTATCAAGAAAGCATATCTTTTTTTAGCTCTAAATGTTTTTCTTAAATAGTCTTCCCAGTACTTTTGGGTTTTAGCCTGAATGCCAAATAAATCTGATAAAGCTTTACTCGTTTTTTTTACTTCAGACTTGAATCTTAATGGATCCATAACAGCGGCATCCCACCTTAATTCATATACCGGCATAGATGTAGCCAAAAGTTGCCCGTCAGATGAATAAATGTTACCCCGACTTGCCGGCACCTGTCTTTCTTGTATTACTTTTTCTCTGGCTGTGACAATTAAATCAGGCCCGAGCGAAAAAGAAATGAAGTATAATTTGAAAAGTATAATAAATGCAACGACTCCAGTAAAAATNACAAGCCAAGCCATTTTTCGAATGCTAGATTCATACTTATCAGTCATCATTTGGTTTTTGTATTGTTATGGGCGCTTTGGCCAAGGAAATAAGTCCAAGTTTTTTGGCACGCATTTGAACAGAAGATTCTTGTTCCATTTTCATTAATATTGACTTTGACTCCAAGTATTGACTCTCTAGTTCGTTGATCTCAATAGTTTTTTTTGATATCATTCGAACATTTGATTCTGCTCTATGTGCTGCCCAAATTTGTATTATCGCTAAAGTTGTTAGATAGAGTATAAAAGGTAAATTTTTTAGTATTGTTGGATGCCCTAAGAAACTTCCCCTTAATATTCCCTTCAGGGCTCTAATATTTCTGTGGTTGAGATAGTTCATATAAAAATCTCTTTTTTTTCTGCAGCACGAAGCTTAGCTGATCTGGATCTTGGATTTTCCTCAATTTCTTTGGGTCTTGGAACTATGGGCTTCCGTGTAATAATCTTAAATGGGGTAAGTCGGTTTCCATATTTATCTCTGGGCGCTTCGCCACTATGTTGACCTTCTCGAAAATATATTTTTACCCTTCTATCCTCCAGACTATGATAAGAAATGATAACAAATCGACCTCCATAAGAAAGGATCTTCTGACCTTCATGGAGTAAATGTTCAAGGACCTCCAATTCTCGATTTATTGAAATACGAATTGCTTGGAAAACTTTTGCAAAAACCTTTTCTCCTTTACGCCCATGCTGTTCAATAACATCTAGCAGTTCTTTGGTTGTAAGAAGTGGAGATTTGTTTTGCGCGTTTAAAATAATTTGAGCCAGTTTTTTTGGTCGACTAACTTCCCCATACTCAGAGAGTGCTTTTGTTAGAGTAAATTCATCAACCTGATTTAACCATTCTGCTGCAGATATACCTTTTTTTGGATTCATACGCATATCCAAGGGGCCATCCCCACGAATTGAAAATCCTCTTTTGAAAATATTTAATTGGTGGGAGCTTACTCCTAGGTCAGCAATAATTCCGTCGACCTTCTCAATCTTATTCAGCTTCAAGAATTTTTTTAGATGTTCAAAATTGTGAGGGATTAATGTAAATCTTGGATCAGTTATATTATTTGCTAATGCATCTGGATCTTGGTCAAATCCAAAAAGTTGCCCTTTGGGCCCTAATTTTTCTAATATAAGATTACTATGCCCCCCCCCTCCGAAAGTGGCATCTACATATGTTCCATCAGGATTGATGGAAAGGAGATCAATCGATTCATTCAGTAGAACAGGTTTATGATATTCCATCTGAATTTTTTTCTCCCATTACTTCTTCTGTTAGCTGCGCAAAATCATTATCTTCCAAATTCACAGCTTTTTCGTAATCAGATAGGTTCCATATCTCGAGTCCAAAAGGAGTTGCGCTGAAAACTATATTGCTTTGGAGATTTGCAAAATTTATTAAATCTTTTGAAATTAAAATTCTTCCAGAAGAATCCATTTCAACTTGTTTCACACCTGCGTGAAACATTCGAATAAATTCATTATTCTTTTTGATAAATCTGTTTAATTTTTTTAATGAATTTGTGACACTAGCCCATTCCTCTTGCGTATGAAGTTCGAGGCATTTACTAAATACACTTCTTTTCAGAATGAAACCATGAGATCCTAATGAAAGAAGTTGCTTTTTTAATGAAGCAGGGACAGATACGCGTCCTTTTGCATCCATTTTACATTCATATACACCTAGTAATTCTTTCACATCAATTGATTGTAAATTCAAAAATACCTATTTATCCCACTATTTCCCACAAATACCCACAAAAGTTGATAACTTTTAAGGAATCTGCAGTGGGAAGTCACTTCAAGCGAGTTTTTAAGGGTTATTTATGCTCTGCGTAATGCTTATCTTTGTGATTGCATTCTTTTAAACTAAATGGTTAATGATGAATGAATTAATACCTGAACTCAAAAAAGAAGGTGAGTTTGAATATAAAATTGCGGGTGAGGGTGCTCCAATTATATTTCTTCACGGTTTGATGGGGACTCTAGGAAATTTTGACGCTCAGGTAAATTTTTTTGCAAACGAAGGATTTCAAGCCTCTGTGCCATCACTTCCTCTCTATTCTATGCCTCTAGCTAAAACAAGTGTGAAAAGCTTAACTCGTTTCGTAAATTCTTTTATCGAACATATGGGTTATGAAAAAGCTATTTTAGTCGGTAATTCTTTAGGCGGTCATATTTCTTTAATGATGCAAAAAATGTATCCTCAAAATGTTTTGGGGCTTGTTTTAGCTGGGAGTTCTGGGCTTTATGAAGCGGCAATGGGTACTTCATACCCGCGCAGAGGTGACAGAGACTATATAGCAGAACGAATTAGAGATGTTTTTTATGTTAAAGAGGTTGCCACTGAAGAATTGATCGATGATGTTTTTGCTACTGTTAATGATCGCAATAAAGCAATAAAAACATTAGCTATTTCGAAGAGTGCTATTCGACACAATATGTCAAATGATATTAAAGGCTTTAATGTACCGACATGTATTGTTTGGGGTAAGCAAGATGAGGTAACCCCGCCCGAAGTTGCAGAAAAGTTTCATCAACTTTTACCGAGCTCAGAATTATATTGGATTGATAAATGCGGACATGCAGCTATGATGGAGCATCCTGAAAAATTTAATTCGATTATATTAAAATGGCTGAAAAACTCTTTGGAGAAGTAAACCCACCGATTAAAGCAGAGTTTATAAAGTCTGCGTCAAAAACCTCTGAATGTCCCAAAATTGTAGTTCCTGAATTTGCTTTTATCGGTCGTTCTAATGTTGGTAAATCCTCATTGATTAACTGTTTAGCAAATAACGCTGGCTTAGCAAAAATTTCAGGAAAGCCTGGAAAAACTCGCCTTATTAATCATTTTTCAATGGATTCAGGGCAATGGTCATTAGTTGATTTGCCAGGGTATGGTTTTGCTAAGGTAAGTAAGGCTCAAAGAGAAGATTTTTCTCAAATGATAAGTCATTACTTGAAGAACAGAATAAACTTAGTGAATGTTTTTGTTTTAATTGATGGCCGACATGAGCCTCAAAAAAATGATCTAGAGTTTATTCGAAAACTTGGAAATTTGAAAATTCCATTTTCACTTGTTTTTACTAAACTAGATAAGTTGTCAAGAGTTGCTTTTGATAAAAATAAAGCCGCTTTTAAAAGAAGTATGCTAAAAGAATGGGAAACCCTTCCTCCAATGTTTCAGACAAGCTCACAAACTCAGTTAGGTCGAAAAGATTTAGTTGAACACATCAGGGCTTTAACTCGGGACCTATCANCTCCGCTTCTTAAGGAGATTCAGAATGCTAATTAATCAGCTAAATCAGGTGATTTTTTAGCCGATCAGTTTTAATTTTTCTGCAAAATATTTTGCAAAATCTCTAATATCTTCAGAAATTTCATCCTCATTTGTTGAGCGTTTAAAGCTGTCAGCCATTGAAAGTAATGTTTGATGATAAAACTTCTTCATATCGTCTACCAACATGTCTTTTGTCCACAAATCAATTTTTAGAGTATCCTTGGTCTTTCCATCCCAAACAGATAGCATAAATGCATCTGCTTTAGACTTATCTACACCGCCATCTGGAGCTGACCATTGAATATTTTTTGGAACTCNATTTTTATCCAGTTCAATATCTAGACTTATTTTAGAATTCATTTTTTGTTTTTATTTAAGGTCGGTAACCAGATTTTTGAAGAATCAAATTTACATTTTCATTATCTAATATCTGAGATAAGGTAAGTTCTGGATTGGCTAACCAATAGCTTTGAAGAATTCTCCAGCCAAACCAGATTCCAACTTGTCCAGGTATTTGTTGATCAATGGATGTTCCAAATGAGCTAAAAGGAGAAGGTTCAATTAATTTTCTTTTTAGCTCAAAGGATTTGTCAAATAACCATCTTTGGTTCAAAATAATTGCCCACAAGTTCTTTTCATTCTTTTCAAGAAAATCATATTTATCTATAGATATATTCATTGCTTGGTACGCTTCGTTTTTTCCAAGAATCGTATGAATAAATAGTATTTTTTTACCAGAATTAATCATTGCTGTTAGTAGAGATGAATTTTTCTTGGATTGGGATATATGCTCTTCACTTAAAGCTTTGAACAATTCAATAATTATTTGGTCTGAATCATGTCTTGACCTTTGATAAATAGATTCCCTTGCATATAAGGGATGGTCTCTTCCAAGATATCTATCCCATGGCAAAAAATAAATTTGAGGACCTTTTAAAACCCAAAAGTTTTCATTTCGACTTATGTAGGTATAGATATCAATTTTTTTTGCAAGATCAAGAAATCGATAATTATATTGAGAAATTCCATAATTGACTTTGGATTCAAATTCTTCTACTGGCATGCGAAATTTTCTCGCATCTTGATAAATTGCTTGGACTTCTGGATCTAATAAGTAGGCGGGGAGTTCGGATCTCCAATTAAAAGAAGTATCGGGACTCGTAAAAATAGCTGGGTGCTGATACTCCATTTCGACTAGTTTTTGAAATAGATCAAGAGAGTCTAATCCCAAAACAGAGTCTGAAAAATGTACAAAACTTGTTTTATTTTTAGGCGCAATATCTTTAGTATGTTCCCATGGTTTTTGATGACATGAGTTCAAAANAAACAATGAACCAATTAGCAGTGTTAAATTTGAATATATTTTAAACATGTCATCAAAAATACCCATCAAAAATGAATCTTAGTCATCTCGATCTTCATATTACGAATTGGCTTCATAATTATGCAGTTTCTAATGCTTTAAATGGTTTTGTTGTGGGAGTGTCTGGAGGCGTTGATTCGTCATTAACATCTTCTCTATGCGCTTCTACTGGGCTTGAAACTCATCTTATAGAATTGCCCATTCATCAAGACAAAAGCCAATCAGAAAGAGCTATTAGTCATATGAAATTTTTAAAAGAAAAGTATGATAATGTAAAAACCCAACGAATTGATTTATCTGATGTTTTTGATAATTTATCTTCTACATTAAAACTTGAAATTAAGGGAAATAATACAAAATTATCTCTTGCAAATACTAGGGCAAGATTGAGAATGACAACACTATATGGCCATGCTCAGAATCATGGTTTACTTGTTGTTGGAACCGGAAATAAAATTGAAGATTTTGGTGTTGGATTNTTTACAAAATATGGTGATGGCGCTGTTGATATTAGCCCAATAGCAGATCTTTATAAGTCCGAGGTGTATTTGTTGGCAAGGTATAAGGGAGTTTCAAAATCAATTTTGGATGCTGCACCTACAGATGGACTTTGGGATGATCAAAGAAATGATGAAGATCAAATTGGGGCATCCTATGAAGAATTAGAAAAAGCCATGAAATGGTCAAAAAATAATGAATGGGATCCCTCAAGGAATAATTTAAATACAATTGAGGGTTATCTAAATCTTACCGAAAGAGAAAAAGAGGTTCTGATGATTTTTGCCAATCATCAAAAAACAAACGCTCATAAAATGTCCCCAGTACCTGTTTGTATAGTCCCAAGCTTATTGAGAAAACTAAATTAATTATAATTCAAAGGTAAAATATTACCATTACAAGCGCTGGGTAAAGAAAGGCCAAACATATAGCTTAAGGTTGGCGCGATGTCTTTCACATTTACTCTTTCAATATGATTTTGAGAAGAAAGACTTTTCCTCCCGTAAAAAATTATCGGGACATTAGTGTCATATGTGTAACCTGATCCATGGGTAGTCCCTGTTTTCGAATATATAATAGAGCCAGGGTAAAGTGAAAAAAACACATCTCCACTGAGTTTATTTGACCCGTTTTTTCTCATAATAGAAAATGGATCTGAAGCTCTTTGAATATCTTCTTTTGTCCATGCTTCCATAATTGCAGGATGAGATAATATCGCATCCCGAACTATTTTTCTCGTGTTTTCGGCATTTACTGGATTCGANCTATCATTGATTTGGATATAGATTTGTTCATTGGAAAAGTTTAATACATCTTCATTATTAATTCCAGCATTCAAAATTAATTTTCGACATTCACTTTCCAAGTCGGCAGGAGCTATCCAGTCCGTATTCATTCCGTCAATTCGGGCTTGGCTTGGGTTATCTGCAGCTCCATGGTCTGCAGTTAATACGATAATGAAATTATCCTCACCAATCTTTTTATTCAGGTAATTGAATAATGTATTTAGCTGTCTATCTAAACGTAAATACATATCGATGATTTCGTGTGATCGGATTCCAGTAGAGTGACCAAGATAATCTGTGGACGAAAAGCTAATGGCCAGAACATCAGGATAAGGGTTGTTGTGAATTCCCAATTTTTCATTTTTTAAGGCTTCAATGGCAACGTCAATAAGAATTTGATTCCCTTGAGGTGTTCCTTTAAATGCCTCAGTATATGTTGTATCGGAATTATATAATTGGTCCAATTCATAAGGAAAATCTGCATTTCTAGCACCTTTTGGGATACGTTCAAACTCGGAAGTATTAGGTGAAGGATAATTGTCTTTATCAATTAAATAATCCCACTTCCCGGACATATAAGATTGAATATCATTTTTTTTATTAAAATTTTCTAGCCATTTTGGAAGCTTTTTCATATAATAGCTGCTAGATACAAATCCCTTTTTGTCCAACCAAAATGCGGCATCACCAAGGTGTCCCGCAGCACAAATCGCACCCCTGTCTTTCAAGGAAAACGCAAAGATTTTGGATTTTTTATTACTAACCCATTCAAGTTCATCGGTCCAAGTTGTAGATAAAATATTTTTTGGACTTCTTTTTGCGTAGTTTGAAGTAGTTCCAATTGGCATGGTATTTTTATCCTCAACACAATAAGATGTTTTTCCAGAATCTATAACATACCAATCATTTGCAATTAACCCATGAAATCTGGGATCTGTTCCAGTATAAATGCTGGCATGTCCAGGAGCAGTGTATGTTGGTACATGAGAGTAATGTGCATTCCAAAAAACCTGCCCTTCTTCCATTAAAGTTTTAAATCCACCTTCATAAAGATTTGCGAATCTTGTTAAGTAATCAGTTCGCATTTGATCAACTACTATTGATACAATGAGTTTTGCATCAGACTTACTCTGGGCCGTTAATTGAAGGCTAGAAAATATTAGAAAAATTAGTTTTAGGTTTTTTTTCATGATTGTAAGTTACGTTTCTAATTTTTTCAATTCTTCATTTAGTGCTGAACTTTTTTCCACTGTTTTTTCCCAGGCGATGAATGAATTTTCTAATTTGATTTTTAAATCCTCATATTTTTGATAGAAACCGGGTTCTCCTGACTTNTTTTTGAATTCAATGGGGTTTGATAATATTTCTTCTAAAATATCTAGTTCATGTTGTAAATTTTCATAAACTTTTTGGGCACTTTTCTCTTGATTTTGAGCACTCTTGAATTCTCGTTCAATTTTTTTAAACTTATCCCTTGAATTCCGAATAGTTTTTTTCTTTTTTTCTTTTGAATCAGATTTTTCTTGAATTCCTAATTCTACTTGTCGCATGTTTTGCATTTTTTTCTGATCTAGGAAATATTCAATACCCCCAAGGTGCTGCTTAACTTTACCCCCTTTAAATTCATATGTGACACTTGCCAAACCAGATAAAAATTCTCGATCGTGAGACACAATAATCAGGGTGCCATCATAGCTAGCTAAAGATTTTTTTAAAACGTCCTTAGCTTGCATATCTAAATGATTTGTGGGCTCGTCAAGTATTAAAAAATTAATTGGGTTCAACATTAATTGGCACAATGCCAGCCGACCTCTTTCGCCACCAGATAAAACTGAAACTTTTTTCTCCACATCATCACCAGTAAACATGAAATTACCTAACATCTTTCGTGCATAAATTCTAATTTTTTCTGGTGCAGAATTTTCGATTGTCTCCAAGACTGTTATCGATCCATCTAATGCTTCAGATTGATTTTGAGCATAATAGCCCAAAGATATTTTATGTCCTGTCTCTATCTCTCCCTTGAAATCAAGATTTTCCGCAAGAATTTTTACTAAGGTCGATTTCCCTTGACCATTTTGACCAACGAAAGCTATTTTTTGTCCACGAACAATTTCCATATCAATACCGGATAATACCTTTTTCTCGCCATAGCTTTTATGTAAGTCAATTATTTTACTTACAATTTTCCCTGACCTAGGAGCTGCAGGGAATTTAAAAGTCATATTTCGCGTATCTTCATCATCTACCTCAATTAGCTCCATTTTATCCAGTTTCTTTATTAAACTTTGGGCGAATGCAGCTTTTGAAGCTTTATATCGAAACCTTTCAATAAGTTCTTGAGTTTGTTTTATTTCTTTTTCTTGATTTATTTTCGCCTGCGTTTGTTTTTCTCTTATTTCCTCCCTTAGCCTTAAATACTTATAGTAGGGACATGGGAAATCATAGCTTTTACCTAAAACAATTTCTAAGGTTCGAGTCGTTGCATTATTTAAGAATGTTCTGTCATGCGAAACAAGAATAACGGCTTGAGAGCTCTCGGCTAAAAATTGTTCTAACCACATAATGGATTCAATATCCAAGTGATTAGTAGGCTCATCTAATAAAAGAACATCATTATTTTGCATTAATATTTTTGCCAACTCCACTCTCATTTGCCAACCACCAGAGAATGATTCAAGAGGTTTATTAAAATCAGCAGCAGGAAAACCAAGACCAATTAATACTTTTTCCATTTCTGCTTGATATGTATATCCGCCAAGCATTTGAAATTTTTCTTGATTCGCAGAGAGATTTTCAATTAAGTCCATATAACCTTGACTTTCATAATCTTCTCTCGTTTCTAATTCTTCAGTTTGCTTTTGCATTTCATACTCTAGGGACTGAATTTCTACAAAGCTGGAGGCGGCTTCTTCCCAAACACTGAGGTTCCCAGATGAAGGAATGTCTTGAGTTAAAAAACCAATTTTAAAATTATTTGGGAAAGATATTTCTCCGAGATCAGTAGAGATTTGTCCGGCAATGAGCTTTAAAAGAGTTGATTTTCCAGCTCCATTTCGACCCACGAGACCAATTCTCTCTCCAGGGTTTATTTGAAAAGATATGTCCTTAAATAGGTCTGTTCCTCCGAAGGCCAAACCAACTTGATTTACACTCAACATTTGGTTATAAAATTAAGCAACTGCTTGATCTAAATATTAAATTATTTTCAGGCAAAATAAATAAAATTGTAAAAAAGTTTAATGATGTTAGTTCTTCTTATTTTGAATGAATTGACAATAAGTGACTACTGTAAAATGGAGAAGTTAGTACACCCCGGGTTCCTAAACCATTTAAAAATCCAATATTTTTATATTTACTGTGCCACCCGAAGCAAATTTTTCGATTTTTCGTTGTTGGCCTGATTCCTGCCCAATGGTCTATAACTTCATAATCATCCAAAAACAATTTTGATAAATCTTTGATCAAAGATTCTTTCCCCTCAGCTGAAGGCGATTGTAAAGAGAAATTACGATTGAATGTAGATCCTACGGTATAAATATTTTTTTTCTCTGGCAATAAAAATATATTTCTGTGAATAGGAAAATCAAAATTAGATTTCCGACTCTTTATAATAATACCTTCTCCTTTTGTGGGGCTTAAGTCAAGCTTTCCAAATATTTTTTCTGTCCAATAGGCTTCGACTCCTTCAGCTAATAATAATCCGTCATATTTTTCGTCATTTACTAAAATATTTTCTCCAATGAGTCTTATGGAATCCACTCTTTCATCACGAAGATGATGATTTTCTTTCAGCCATTCGCGAATCGTTTTCAAATAGCTTTTTATATCTAATCGGCAGCTATTCTTTATGATACCCATTCCGATTCCTTTAATGGTCGGAATATTTAAATTTTCAATGGGCCCAATACAACTATCGAATTTAGAATTGTTTTGTAATGAATTCCAGTTATGAATTTCTTGCTTTTCCTGGAGAACCTCTCGAATTAAATTTCGAGATAAAAAATCTCGTCCAAATAATTTAGAAATGCCTTTAAAAAATCTATCAAAATAATTGAAGTAAACCTGAGATGGGTCAAATAAAGTCTTGTTTTTTAAAACCAGTGGGTTCACCAGTCCAATTGCCACCCGCGATGAACTATTGGCAACATTTAGATCAAAACACGTGATCTCATGCCCCCTTTTTGCAGTTTGAATTGCAAGAGCGGAACCCGCGAGTCCTTGACCAATTATAGCGAAATGCATTATAAAATAAAAGGTCGCTTTAGAGGCGACCTAATTGACCTTTTTACTTTAGAATTGCCATAAATCGTGCTCGTAATTTCTTAAGGTCTCACGAATTCTTTTTGATTCTAAAAGTTGCTCCATTGGTCTGTTTTGCTTGTAGTCGTCAATTGCACGATCATAAACGTTATCCTCTTTAAAGACTATGGAATTGAAATAACGCATCTGTAATATCTGATCAAAAGTCAACCTTCGTGTGTTATTATCAGGGTTATATGCAATATTTGTTGAAAGAGCTTGACGAGCATCCGGGAACCAAATCCAGAAAATATTATAAATTTCAGATGTCGAAGGGTCTTTGACTACGGGTGAAATTCCAATTATTCGGTTTTTCATTTCACCTCTTTGTTTATCAAAATACCAATCAGATTTTAATTCCCAAGCCACAACATTAGGAGCTTTTAACTCTATTGAGTCAACGGCTAATAGAATACTAGGGTCATCTGGATCAGTAATAGAATCTACTCTAAAAATAATACCTGCAACTTCTTGGTTACTCAATGGAAGTTCAAAAAGGTCATCTCTAAAAACTTCCACAATACTACCCTCAATAAGTATGGCATCTTTTAGAACATCAAACATTGATTTTCTATCCGGCAAAGGAGCAACAGGATAGTATAAAGGATGGTTTAATTTCTCTTGAACCTGTATTCTTTCCCAATGGCGTGTTGCCCACATCATATCATCTTGTCTAAGAAAAGGGTAGGGAACTACTCTGGTATTCGAATAATGAATGTCTCCTTTCGGAACCAGGCCATCGTCTTCAGGAGAGATCACTTGTCCCCAAATTGAGCTTGAGGCGATAAAAAAGCAGGCGATTAGAAATTTTTTCATAACTATTGAACGTCAATTGATACAATACCGACTCTGGATATTCGAGCCCCTTTGGCAGTTTTTGCAATGATTTTACGAATTTGAACACTACTTCCTGGGCGTAGCTTTTGTATTAGAGGTTTGGCCTTGGAAGGAATTTTATCACCTTTTACTTGCATCGGTGGCTGACCATCCATTTTAAGTTCAAAGGACACCACTTTTAAGGGAAGGTCAAAAGGGAAATCTTGATATTCAGCTTCTACTTTTGCCTTGCTCAAGAGGCTTGAAGACATTACTCCTTGAGTCTTCTTAAATACTGAACCAACTGCTTGAGGTAGACCTTTAATTCTAAAAAGCTTTGATCCAGCTCTTCTTAATTTTCCGTTTTCTTCTTTTACTGACACAGATATTTTAATTTCTTTCCCTTTGATTTTAGTAATGTCTGCATTATAATTTCCATTTCGACCTGATACTCCTGGACCATTTACAATTATATCAGTTGGGGCTACTCCAGGTACGGATATTTCAAGTGGATTAATTACGTTGCGATAAAGCACATTCATCTTTGATGGAGATATGACTACACTGGGTGGAGCAACTGTATAAACTACATCATAGTTATATACTTTGTCATCTCCAGGAAGTGTCATGGAACCTGTTAATTTTTTTGATCCTATACCTCTTGCTGGAACTCGAATTTTACCCACACCATCAATAATTTCCTCTGGTATTATTTCACTGAATTCAGGCTGATTACCACTATTGTATGCAGCTAGGAATACATCTGCTTCATAAACATCACCCTGCGTGACATAGGTGCTTTTGGGCATAACGACAGCTCTTACACCATCAAACTTTAGCGCAGAGGCATCGATTTGACTGTAGAAATATTCTGCAACACGGGCTTCCATTCGTCTCACTTTTGATTGAAGGTCGGTTATGAAAGGAATTACGCCAATTAAGGGTAATTCTGCAAATGTGGCTTTTTCCCATGTAACTTTCTTTTTTCCTTCCATGACATCTTGAAAGTCAAATGCTTGATTAATCTCTCCGATTAGTTCTTCGGTCACAGGAGATGGGTTTTGTTTGATTTCTTCGATTAAATATTTTTTGTACTCTGTTAGCTCTGATTTGATTTTCTTAGCAGCTCCAGCACCTCCAATACTCTCATCATTCATCATGTAGTTATTCGGGATACTTCGATTATCTTCTCCTTCTAATCTCATATCATTAGCGGTGTCTATACCACCAGTCAATTCAATGAGCTCGGATCTTGTTTTTACTAAAAGATCTTCCACTTCGTTCGAATTCGCTTTAAGAACTTTTGCTCGCTCATTAAAGGGCACTGCTCGTTCATTTTCAGAGGTTTGTGCTTCAATTGCAGCATAAATAGTTTGGGTCCCCGCTTCAACAGTTTTTACAGTTTCGTACATCCCTACATCTAGTTTATGTAAGACGTATAAAATATCTTTTGAGACATTAAGTGCCAGCATAGCCGTTAGCACTAAATACATCATGTTGATCATTTTTTGCCGGGGAGTAAGATTTCCTGCTGCCATTTTATTACTTTTCTAGTTGAGATTAATATCTTTTGAAAAACCTTCTATTTGTTACCACTCATTGCAGAAAGCATGTTACCATAAACGCTATTAAGTTGAGATAGGTTGCCTGAGAGTTTTCCTACTTCTTTAGCCAGTGCCTCAGATTCATCCATTGAGGAACCTAATTTCTCCATGAGGCTATTCTGAATCTCTACTTGACTTGTAGTATTTTCTAGTTGCACTGCGTATAATGCATTTAATGCTTCCATATTTTTTGCAGCACTATTAAGTTGCTCACTGTATGCTGATGTTGCGCCAGCTGCATCTGTAGCCGAGTTAAGTGATGAGGCGGTATCGCTTAATTTTCTCATTCCATCACCTAAACTTGTTAATAGCTCTGGGCCAATTTTAGCTTCCTCCATCATTTTATCCAATTCTTGGGTCACTGTTCCTCTACGGCCCTTTTCTCCATCGAGTTCATAAGTGGTCAATTCAGGATAAACTAGAGACCAGTCGTAATCTTTAGCCGGNCTTTCAAAGGCTGAAATGAAGAAAATTACCGCTTCCGTTGTCAGACCAATTATTAGCATGGCGTCTGCTCCTGGGAGGTGTATAATTTTGAATAAAGCACCCATGATTACTACTGCTGCTCCCCAACCATAAAGTTTTGACATGAAGTTTTTAAATCGCTTTCCATCTACATCTATTAATGCCATCGTGTTTTAGTTTTAGTTACTTAAAATTTAGTTAAAATGATTAGTTAAAAATCTCTNGCATCTCTACCAAGGAAACTTTGCACTGTTCGGAATCCAATGTAAGATTTGTTTGTGTCTTGATANTCGTATTCTCTTGAACTTACCTGAAGGTATGCTGCTATATCTTTCCATGAACCACCACGGATGACTTTTCGCTTCATAGTTTCAGGATCATTTTCATCTGCATTGTATTTAAAATCTGGATTGAAATCTCCCACATAGTAATAACTCGCTTCATCCCAGGCAGTGCTGGTCCATTCTGCGACATTTCCTGCCATACAATAGAGTCCGTAACCATTCGGCTCATAGGAAGTTGCTTTTACAGGATGAAATCCTCCATCTGCTGTTAGGTTTCCTCTTGACGGCTTGAAATTAGCCAAGAAACATCCTGAGCTATTGGTGGTGTAAGGGCCTCCCCACGGGTAAGTCGTAAGTTCAAAGCCACCACGAGCTGCATACTCCCATTCAGATTCAGTTGGAAGTCTGAATTCACTTTCCTGAAAATCATTGTTGTCTTTTAAGTATTCATTTCGAAACCTCGATCTCCAGTTGCAAAATGCCATTGCTTGCTTCCAGTTTACTCCAACTACTGGATAATTGTCATAGGCTGGGTGCCAAAAATAATTATCATGCATTTGCTCATTGAAAGAGTAAGTGAAGTCCGAGAGCCAAACTAAAGTGTCAGGATATATATTAATAGTTTCACTTTCAAAAAAGCTGGATCGATCTGATATGCTTTTCCCGTCTTTTATGAAGTCTTTGTAGTTATATGTCATTCCATCGGCATCATCATCGGTGAAATCCATATTTACTCTGTTGGATTTTTTTGCTGCTTTTTGCTTATCAATCCAGAAGTATAAGTAATTTAATTGTCGTGAATCTAGCATACGGCCACCTAGATAACGCTCTTCCGGCGCTAAATACATTGTTTCAAGGACCTCAGTATATTCGATAGAAGGGAATTTTCTTGAATCCCAGGATAATTTTTTGCTCCAATCTAAGTGTGACTGCATTGAGTCGGGATACTCAATACCCACATACTCTTCAAAATATGTTGGGTTTTGAAGGTCTGCATAGGAGATATATTCATAATCCTCAACCAGGCCTTCTGCCAATCGATATCTCAAAATTGAATCTCGAACCCAATGAACGAACTGGCGATATTCATTATTAGTAATCTCAGTTTCATCCATGTAAAAAGACGACACACTTACAGTCTTTGTAGGTGCTGTCAAAGTTGCAGGAACATCAACATCTGCATTTCCAGCATTAAACGAGCCTTGAGGAATGTAAACCATGCCATAAGGGTCAGATGGATAAAAGTCTGGTCTGTTTTGGACCCCAACTAATTCACCATGATTGGATCCAGAACACGACACAAGAAATCCCNATAAAATCAGGGAAAATATTTTTGATGTTAAAACGATTTTTTTCATAATTGAATAATATCTAGTCGCAAAAAGTCTGCCAATTTACAAAAATCTTATGTTTCTATAGCTTCCTTGTATTCGGGGAGGAATTTCAATATTGAAACTGTAGTTTAAAAATATCTCGTGACTTCCACCGCTGAAAGCAGCAAGTGAGGAAGTTGTAATATCATAAGAATAGGCAAGCCTTAGGGATGGCAGAATTTTGTAGCCAGCCATTAAACTCAAGGCGTCTTGGTTACGATAACCAAAACCACCTGATATTTTATCCTTAATGACTGCGTTTACATTCATATCTAAGGAGATATTGGAATTTAAATCTGATTTCATTAAAAAATTGGGTGATAGCACAAGATCTAAATCTTGAAAAGGAATATTCAGCCCCCCCGTGAGGTAGTAGTGAAGTTTACTTTTATATGCTGCTGTGGCGCCCAAGTTGGCTTCACTCTGAAGAAGTCTACTCGTTGACAAGCCACCGTACCAAAAATTGGTTGCATAGTAGGCTCCAAAATTCATTTCTGGGGTCATAGCAGTGGCATTTGGAGCAAAAACAGAAGGGTCGCTGGAGCCGCTAGTCCCATCTGGATAAATCCATTGAGCAGCTTTGACATTTTTATTTTTAAAGTCAACAGAAAATCCAACTCCTAATTTTCCGGGGCCTAGGTCTAGTTGATATGCATATCCTATTGCTGCAGATATATCTTGAAAAAAACCAATTTGATCATTGACGATATTAACTAATAAGCCTCCGTGAAGAATTTCCAAGGGAATATCTGCATTGATATTCTGGCTTGTGGGAGCATTCTCAAAGCCAACCCACTGAGATCTGTGACCAACGTTGAGATTAATCGCTCCGGCGCTGCCAGCAACCCCAGGATTAAAACCAACTTGATTATGATAATATTGAGTATACTGAACATCTTGCTGAGCTGCTAGGGAGCCAGCAAAAAGTAAAGAGATCAGAATCAAATGGATCTTAAGAACTCGCATGCATAGAAATTTGAAGCCTAAAAATAAGCAATTATCTTCAACGAACTGATTATTTGGTCAATTTAAGTAAACTTTCACAGGGGCGTAAAGCCTAACCATCAATTTATTTTCTGAATTGCCTTCCAATATCTATCTGGAATTTCACCTTTTTTGGCTAAGTGGTAATCTTCTAGATCACAAGAGATTAAACTATTTTTCGAACTGTCCTTGGGATGACTTGGGATTTCCATCCACCATCTTTCTGACCAAGGAGATTTGTAAAAAATAATTTCCTGATCCAATTGATCTGAAAGTACAGTGAATTTTAAATAGTCGGACTTTGATCGAAATGGATAATCTCCCTTTCTCCAGTCTACTCCGTCTATAAAGTACCAAATGCCTTGAGCAAGTAATTGTGCATTTTGACTGTCATTCTCTAAAGACGGGTTAAAATCAAAAATACCTGTTGCAGATAATTTATCACTCATTCCAGCATATCGTAAAGAGGCACAAAATTCTTCCCCATTCAGCCCATTAGGGGTTGGGTTGGATTGCCCTCGTGCATCTGACATTTTTATGACATGATTACTAAATACAATCATATCTGAATCTCTTAGATACGGTTCAACAAGATTTATATTATTACGAATATCTCCTAAACGTTTTGTGGTAAAATGCATTCTTTCGAAAAGGTCAATAATTTTTGGAGCTACATAATATGCTTGATGACCGACATGAGATAGGTTGAAAAGCCTATACGGTTTAGAAGTGAGAATATGGCTTAAAAAATTTTTTGAGTTTAAAGTGTCTTCGTCAGATTCTAATGAAATACGACTATCAAAAACTGTTAAATTAACATTCTGTTCCAGTCTCGTAAATGCTCGATACATTGCAAAACATAAATCAGAACTTCCTCCCAATATGACAGGTATTGAGTTGTGTTTAATTACTTCGATACATATTTCTTCTAAGGCAGACATAGTATCCACAAAATCTCTTCCTGGTTTAATATCTCCTAAATCCGAAATTTTTATGTCCCAACGACCCGAAACAAGTTTATAAAATTCCTTCCTTATTGACTTTGGTGCTTGGCTTGTGCCTTTTTGATCTGGACTTGAGCGATCTTCAGGAACACCAATGATGGTTATTTTACTTTCTAATAAGTTTGGAAAGTGAAATTCATCTTTAAAAGCATCAATTCCTGCGGCAATTGATCCTGGTTTTTGATCAGCAAAAAACTCATGAGGAACTGGGCTTAGGAATTCTTTCCACATATTATTGCTTTAAGACTTTTTTGATTTTTTTGTCTT
Source organism: Owenweeksia sp. TMED14 (assembly GCA_002167805.1). Taxonomy (GTDB): domain Bacteria; phylum Bacteroidota; class Bacteroidia; order Flavobacteriales; family Schleiferiaceae; genus TMED14. The sequence goes on from NHBT01000005.1 coordinate 63,397, forward strand.
CTTTACTGGAGCTTCGCTAATGATTTTTTCTGCAACTTCCTGTGTTATTGTCTCGGGCTTGACATTTTTTGGAATTTTGAAATTATTTTTATTATGTCTAATGTAGGGCCCAAATCTTCCATTTCTTATTTCTATAGTTCCATTAGTGCTCTCAAAAACTGCTATTTGGGCGGCTGCATCAGCTTCTGCTTTTGCTATTATTAATTCAATAGCTTCATCTTCGGTAACAGTATAGGGAGTTTTTTCAGCCGGTAAACTCACAAAATTTCGATTGACCTGAACATAGGCCCCGAATCTTCCATTATTAGCAATAATGTTATCTCCCTTATAAGTCCCAACAACTCTAGGTAAAGTAAGAAGAGGTAAGACTTCTTCCAAGCTTACTGTCTCTAATCCATATTCTTTGGGTAGTCCGACGAACTTAGGCTTCTCTTCATCTGTTGTTTCTCCCAATTGAACTACAGGCCCAAATTTGGCAAGTCTTACATAAATATTTTTCCCTGATTTCGGATCAACCCCAAGAATTCTTTGTCCGCTTTCTCTTTCAGCATCTCCCGCTTTTCCCACTAAAGGGCTGAATCCTGTATAAAAATCCGATAATACTTCTGTCCATGGGGCTGAGCCCGTTGATATGAGGTCAAAATCACTTTCCATTTTCGCTGTAAATTGATAATCCATTACTGGAGCAAAGTGTTGATTAAGAAAATCAGTAACTAAATTCCCTAGATCAGTAGGAGTCATTTTCCCTTTATTTGAGCCTGTTTTTTCAGTTATTGTCTCCCATGTCCATTGTTGATTTTGAAAACTTCCTTTAGAAAATGTTCTTATGACTCCCTCTGAAATTCCTTTTTCTACATATCCCCGTTTTTGAATAGTTGTTATTGTAGGTGCATATGTAGATGGTCTGCCAATCCCAAGCTCTTCCATAGATTTGACTAAAGTGGCTTCAGTAAAACGGCCTGGAGGTCTTGAAAATCGTTCAGTCGCAGTAGCATTAATCAGGTTAACATATTCTCCTTGACTCAGCTTAGGAAGAAGGTTGGAATTTTCATCTTTGGAACTATCCAAATGAATTTTTAAGAAACCATCAAAAGAAATCATCTCTCCTCTGGCGATAAATTTTAAACCTGAATCATTCTCAATGTTTGCTGTTGTTCTTTCTAATTCTGCATCACTCATTTGTGAAGCAATGGTTCTTTTCCAAATTAAATCATAAAGTTTTTTTTGCTGTTCATCTGCCCCTCCCTCGAGTGTCGACATATTTGTGGGCCGAATAGCTTCATGCGCTTCCTGAGCGCCTTTTGATTTTGTGCTGAATTTTCTTGGTTGAACATATTTTTCTCCAAATTTTTCAACAATAACTTTTGAAGCTTCTGCAATTGCGTCTTGAGACAAATTTAATGAGTCTGTTCTCATGTATGTTATAAGTCCAGATTCATATAGCCCTTGGGCCAGTGACATGGTTCGATTTACCTGATAACCAAGCTTCCGCGATGCCTCTTGCTGGAGCGTGCTTGTGGTGAAGGGAGCTGAAGGTTTGCGCTTTGCTGATTTTTTGGTCAATTCGGCAATCTTAAAGTTTCCCTTGGAAATAGAATTTAACATCGGTTCTACATCTTCTTTTTGTGAGGCACTCTCATTTAGTTCTGAATAAAAAGATTCTCCATTAGAATTTGAAAAAGATGCATTTATTTTAAAATCACTTGAAGCTTTAAAAGATAAAATCTCTCTTTCTCTTTCTACAATTAGCCTTACAGCAACAGATTGAACTCTTCCGGCACTTAGTCCTGCTCGAACTTTTTTCCAAAGTACTGGCGAGAGATCAAAACCTACGATTCTATCCATCACTCGTCTGGCTTGTTGAGCATTAACAATTTCCATATCTATTTTTCGTGGTTTTTCAATAGCCTGAGTGATGGCCTTTTTGGTGATCTCGTGAAAAACAATTCGGTTGGTTTTGGAAGGATCTAATTTTAGAGTTTCCGAAAGATGCCATGCAATTGCTTCTCCTTCGCGGTCCTCATCCGAAGCTAGCCAGACAATTTCACTTTGTTTTGCAAGCTTTTTTAATTTTGTAACTACATCTTTTTTATCCTTACTCACAACGTAAGTGGGTANGAATTTATTCTCTCGGTCAACATTTTCAAGATCTCGAATATGGCCAAAACTCGATTCAACTTTGAAATCTGGGCCAAGAAACTTTTCAATAGTTTTTGCTTTCGCAGGGGACTCTACAATGACTAAATTTTTTGACATAAAATATTTCTTTACGAGCGCAAAGTAATGACAGCATTTTCATATAATTGTATAAATTGATTTTCTGACATTTTGTCACGCACGCTGTAAAGTACTTATTTTTGCCAAATGAATTCAAAAAACAATCGAGGAGAAATGCTTGAAGAATCCAAGCAAGGGCAACCAATGGTGTTAGAAAATTTGGGTACTGGGAAAAAACTATATCTTGAGTCTTATGGTTGTCAAATGAATTTTTCGGATAGTGAAATTGTAGCATCAATTTTATCTAAAGATGGTTATGAAACCACATCAAATGTCGAAGAGGCAGATTTAGTATTACTAAATACATGTTCAATACGCGACAAAGCAGAACAAACGGTCAGGAAAAGATTAAAAAAACTTAATGAAATTAAAAAGACATCTCCCGATCTGAAAATCGGAGTATTAGGCTGTATGGCTGAGAGAGTTCGAGAAAAATTTTTTGAAGAGGAGAAACTAGTAGACCTAGTAGTTGGTCCTGATGCATATCGGGATTTGCCAAAACTGGTTGGAGAAATACAAGAGGGGAGAAATGCTGTAAATGTATTGCTCTCCAAGGAAGAAACTTATCATAATATTGAACCTGTAAGAATTGGAGGAAATGGAGTTTCAGCTTTTGTGTCAATTACACGTGGATGTGATAACATGTGCACATTTTGTGTAGTTCCCTTTACCAGAGGTAGAGAGCGNAGTCGAGACCCTCAAACAATTGTAGATGAAATTGTCAATTTGAATCAAAAGAATTTTAAAGAAGTCACTTTACTGGGACAAAATGTAGATAGCTATTTATGGTACGGTGGTGGCTTGAAAAAAGATTTTGAAAAAGCCAGCGATATGGCTCAGGCTAGTGCTATTCGATTTGCTGATTTGCTGAAGATGGTCGCTGAAGCTGTTCCCAATATGCGGATACGTTTTTCTACCTCAAATCCACAGGATATGGCAGATGATGTATTGCATACAATCGCGAGATATGATAACATTTGTGATTATATCCATTTGCCGGTTCAAAGTGGAAGCAGTAAGGTTTTAAAAGCAATGAATCGAGGTCATAACAGGGAAGAGTATATTGAGCTCATCCAACGCATTCGAAGAATAATACCTAATTGCGCTATTTCTCACGATATGATTGCGGGATTTCCAGGAGAGACAGAGAAAGATCATTCTGAGACATTAAGCTTAATGGAATTGGTTCAGTATGATTTTGGTTACATGTTTTTTTATTCGGAAAGGCCAAATACGTTTGCTGCAAGAAAATTGAAGGATGATATTCCTTTAGAAGTAAAAAAGCGAAGACTGTCGGAAATTATTGAAGTTCAGCGAAAACACAGTAAAAACAATTTATCTAAGTTAATAGGTAAAACGTTTGAGGTCTTGGTTGAAGGGAATTCAAAAAAGTCAGAACTTGATCTATTTGGAAGGACTTCGCAGAATGCGGTAGTGGTATTCCCAAAAGAAAATTTCAAGCCAGGGGATTTTGTAAAAGTAAATATTCAAAATGCAACTTCTGCAACTTTAATTGGAAAAGCAATAACCTAAGAACATGACAAAGATTTTAACTATATTAATCTTAATCTTAATCACTGCTACTCAAGCCTTTTCTCAAACAAAATTACCAGATGGAAGTTGGGAGGATAAAAACCTCAGTTTTGCAATAATACAGGAAGAAGTTAAACAAAATGGATACCTTGAGTTGTGTATACAGAAAAATGGTATCTGCATAGAGAATTTGACTATTGGATTCACTGTAATTATTTTAGATAGTGTCGGAAAAGAAATTTGGAGTTCATTGTGGACAGGAAAAAATATGAGAATAAAGTTTGAAAAAAGTTTTTTGGAAGCTGAAAAAATTATAGTTGAGGCTGGGGCTCCTTTTGTAATTAATAATTTAACGGGAACACGAATAAAAACTGGTAACCGATTGAAAATAGAAAAACTCTTAAAGTGATGAAGATCCAAGAAATAAAACAGCGATTTGGTATTATAGGTACGAACGATGTACTTGATCGGGCTATTTTTAAGGCTATGCAGGTAGCCCCAACTGATATATCTGTTTTGGTTACTGGCGAGAGCGGTGTCGGTAAAGAAGCTATTCCCAAAATAATTCACCATTTATCTCATCGTAAGCATGCGCCATTAGTGGCAGTAAACTGTGGTGCGATTCCCGAGGGTACCATAGATAGTGAGCTGTTTGGTCATGAGAAAGGATCATTTACTGGAGCTACTGGAGCTCGCAAGGGCTATTTTGAAGAAGCAGATAATGGTACAATTTTCATGGATGAAGTAGGCGAACTACCAATGGGCACTCAAGTACGTTTGCTCAGGGTTCTGGAAAATGGAGAAATAATTAGAGTAGGTTCATCCAAAGCCCAAAAAGTAAATGTGCGTGTTGTTGGAGCGACAAATGCAGACATGTTGAGAGGAATTGAAAAAAATCAGTTTCGAGAGGATTTATTTTATCGACTAAATACGGTAGAAATAAATTTACCACCTTTAAGAGATCGTAAAGGAGATATTCATTTGCTCTTTAGAAAATTTGCCCAGGATTTTGCACAAAAGTATCGAGTCCCGGGTGTGAGATTAAGTGATGAGGCCATAAGAGTACTGGAGGCATATCGTTGGCCCGGTAACATCAGGCAGCTAAGAAATCTTGTTGAACAGCTTTGTGTTATTGAGAACGATAAAGAAATAGATGCTGAGGTCTTAAAAAACTACATTCCAGAGATTGATCGTTCTAATTTACCCGCAAGAATGGAAACACCAGTCTCAAAGGGAGAATTTAAAACCGAGAGAGAAATTCTTTATAAGGTTCTTTTTGATATGAGAAGTGATATCAGTAACCTCAAGTCGGCAGTTCAATCAATCATAAAAGGTGGGCCCCTTAATGATAATACCGATGAGCACTCTATAATTCCTCATGAAGATTTAAGTAATATGGAACCTATTTCTCGTTCTTTAGGGAAAAATCATGAAGAAATTTCTCAGGAAACTTTGGATCTTGAGCCTAGTGAGGCATCAAATTCAAATCTCTCTCTTCAAGATTTAGAGATAGAGATGATTAAAAGAGCAATTGAGAGACATCGTGGAAGAAGAAAAGAGGCTGCTGAAGAGCTTGGCATTTCGGAGAGAACCCTTTATCGTAAAATAAAGCAATATGATTTAGGATGAAAATTTTAAACAGAGTTCTAATATTTTTCATTTTTGTTTTTCTGAATTCATGTTCGGGAGGTTATTCATTTACCGGAGGAGATATTGGTGATGCCAAAACCGTAGTGGTAAAGAGATTTGATAATTTGGCTCCACTGGTGAACCCTAAACTATCTCAGGAATTTACTGAAAAGCTACAAGAGCTTTTGGTTCGGCAAACTCCNTTAACTCTTGTTAATACAAACGAAGACCTTAGTTTTTCTGGAGAGATAGTTGATTATGAGGTAAAATCAGAAGCTCCTGGAGCTAATGACCAGATCGCTCAAAGTAGGCTTTCAATAACAGTTAAAGTCCGTTTCAAGAATTTTCTAGATACAAAAAAAGATTTTGATCAAAACTTCTCAGGCTACAGGAACTTTCCTGCGACGAGCGACTTAAGCTCTGTCGAAGACGTCTTGGTTGACGAAATAGTTTTTGAGTTGGTGGAAAAAATATTCAATAGATCTTTAGTCAACTGGTAATGGAACAACTTCAAACTGAAATAGGGTTGTTATTAAAAGGTAAATCGACTTTTAGCTCAAAGACAACTAAGAAATTAGGCGATTTAGTGGATAAATATCCTTACGCCCCTATTTTTCATTTTTTATATCTGAGGGGTCTACAGGAGGAGGATTCATATAAGTTTCCATCACAGTTGAATCGATCATCCGTATCTACTATGAATCGATCCGCCCTTTTGGATTGGGCAGAAACCCCACTAATTCCTATTGAGATACAAATTGCTGCCATCGAGGATAGCATTCAGGAAAAACCATTGGAAGTTCCACAAGTTCAAACTTCAAATAAAGATTACAAGGAAAATGAGGGCTCTCGGAGTAAAATAAAAACTGTTCAGACAAAATCACCATCAATCAAGGGCTCTGAAAAAATTGTAGACTTGTCCGCGCTGCCAGAAAAAGTTAGGGAGCAAATTTTAAGAAGTAGATCAATAAAAGCGAAATATGGACGCGTTGAGGATTTGTCAGTAAATAATCAAAGAGAGTCAGATTTATTAAAAATTCCATCTCAATTGAACTCTGAGAAAGAAATTGACTTAGGGTCTGACAAAACTAATTTCCAGGATTCAAGAATTAAGAAAAAATCTAAAATTGTAAATGATCTAAAGATTAAAAAATCTCCTTCAAAAAAACAATCTGAAAAATACCTCAATGAACTTTCTCCTTTTGCCCGCTTCTTAAATGCTCTTGAGCTTGAGGGGAATAAAGAAGATTTCCTNATAAAAGAAGATAGAGACATAAAGAATGAAAGAGCTATACTTGAACAATTTATAGAGTTAAACCCTAAAATATCTGCTCCTCGCAATTTGGGCAAATCTGAAGATTTAACACTGAAAACTCCAAATGTCAGCGGTTTAGTAACAGAAACTTTAGCAAATCATTATTTTGAACAGGGGTTTTTTTTAAAAGCAATTCAAGCATACGAGATATTGAAATTGAAAGTTCCACAGAAAAGTAGCATCTTTGCGGCCCGAATTGCAGAAATGCGTAACCTTCAATCTGAAAAAAAATGACCACTTTATTTACGTTACTAATTATAATCGTTAGTGTTCTTTTAATGTTAGTTGTCCTAGTCCAAAACCCGAAAGGCGGAGGATTGAGCTCTGCTTTTGGTGGAGACGGAGGAAATATGTTAGCTGGTGGAGTACGTAGGACTAATGATTTCTTAGAAAAATCTACATGGACTCTAGCTTTGGCTTTATTGGCTCTTGTTTTGCTCGTTAATATAACAAATCCCAGTGTGGACGTAGATTCTACCCCTGAATCACAAGTAGACGAAGAAATAGATAATGCTGCTCCTAGTTTTCAACCTCCAATTTCACAGCCTTCATCGTCTCCTCAAATTCAGGCATCGGATATTGAATTACCTGAAAGCGCTGAATAAAACGGAACTTTTGTCAGCTTGATAAGTCATACTGACATTTTATCTCTGTATTCCGCTCATTGGCATGGGTTATGTATATCACACAATTGGTTAAAAAACCGAGTTAAAAAATTTTAATTTCAAAAATAAAATAATATCAAAATGGCAAAATTGAATATAAAACCTCTTGCAGATAGAGTAATTGTTGCTCCCTCAGCGGCAGAGACAACTACAGCTTCCGGTATTATTATACCGGACACAGCTCAAGAAAAGCCACAGAAAGGAAATATAGTGGCTCTTGGTAATGGAAAAAAAGATGAACCAATGACGGTAAAAGTTGGTGATGAAGTACTTTACGGCAAATACTCAGGTACTGAGTTTAGCTATGAAGGTGAAGATTATTTAATAATGAAAGAATCTGATATTCTTGCAATTCTTTAAACAATAAAAAATAGAAAATATGAGTGCAAAAGATATTCGTTTTGATGTTTCAGCTCGTGATGGGCTTCGTGCAGGTGTTGATGCCCTGGCTGATGCAGTAAAAGTAACGTTAGGTCCAAAGGGACGTAATGTGATTATAGAAAAGTCATTTGGAGCCCCTTCTGTAACAAAAGATGGAGTTAGTGTCGCCAAAGAGATTGTTTTGGAAGATAAAATTCAGAACCTAGGAGCCCAGATGGTAAAAGAAGTCGCCAGCAAAACTGCAGATGTGGCTGGAGATGGTACTACAACAGCGACGGTCCTGGCTCAGGCTATCATAAAGCACGGTCACCGAAATGTGGCTGCCGGAGCAAATCCAATGGATTTGAAAAGGGGTATTGACAAAGCAGTCTCCTCAGTTGTTGATGAACTTAAGTCTAATTCTCAGGAAGTTGGAGATAACAATCAGAAGGTAGAACAAGTTGCTTCGATTTCTGCAAATAATGATCCAGCGATAGGATCATTGATTGCTGAAGCTATGTCCAAAGTAAAAAAAGAAGGTGTTATCACTGTTGAGGAAGCTAAAGGAACAGAAACCTACGTTGATGTGGTTGAAGGAATGCAATTTGATCGTGGTTATTTGTCAGCATATTTTGTTACCGATACGGAAAAAATGATNGCAGATATCGAGCAACCTTTAATATTGATTTATGACAAAAAAATAAGTACAATGAAAGAGTTATTGCCCATTCTTGAGCCGGTCGCTCAAACGGGTAAGCCTTTGATGATTATTGCTGAAGATGTTGATGGTGAGGCACTAGGGACCTTAGTTGTAAATAAAATTCGTGGTTCGCTAAAAGTAGCTGCCGTAAAAGCTCCAGGCTTCGGAGATCGAAGAAAAGCAATGCTTGAAGATATAGCAATTCTAACGGGAGGTACGGTAATTAGTGAAGAACGAGGTTTTAAGCTAGAAAATTCCACAATTGATATGCTAGGAACGGCTGAAAAAATTACAATTGATAAGGATAATACTACTATAGTTAACGGTGGTGGTAGTAAAGATGATATTGGGGCTAGAGTAGGCCAAATTAAATCTCAAATTGAAACAACCACCAGTGATTATGACCGTGAAAAGCTTCAAGAGCGCTTGGCTAAGTTAGCAGGTGGTGTTGCGGTTCTATATGTAGGAGCCGCCTCAGAGGTGGAAATGAAAGAGAAAAAAGACCGTGTTGATGATGCTTTAGCAGCTACACGAGCTGCCATAGAAGAGGGTATAGTTCCTGGCGGTGGCGTTGCTCTTGTTCGAGCCTCAAATGCTTTAGACGGCATGAAAGGTGTAAATGCTGATGAAACTACGGGTATTCAGATCATTGCACGCGCAATAGAAGAGCCTCTTCGCCAAATTGTTGCTAATGCTGGTTTAGAAGGCTCTGTCGTTGTAGCTAAGGTTAAGGATGGAAAAAAAGATTTTGGCTTTAATGCAAAAACAGATGAATATTGCAAGATGTTTGAGGCTGGAATTATAGATCCAACAAAAGTTACAAGAGTGGCATTAGAAAATGCTGCTTCAGTATCAGCTTTGCTTTTAACAACAGAAGCTACGATTGTTGAAATTCCTAAAAATGACCCTCCAGTTGCTCCACCCATGGACCCAGGTATGGGAGGTATGGGCGGAATGATGTAAATAACTCCTTATGAATGAATGAAATCCCGGTGAATAACTGGGATTTTTTTTTGANGTTTTTTTCATACTTTCACCTTTTAGTTATAATTACTTTAACCCTAAACATATTAAAATGAATAAATATCTTTTACCCCTTGTAGTCGGTTATTTTTCTGTTGCTGCACTCGCTGGGATCGTAGTTGTCCCCTTATGGTTCAACCCAACAACTGCATCATTGCATGAAGCCTTCCCAAATGCATATTATGCTGAACCAGTTCTCTGGGCTGGATTTTCTGCAGGCTTTTTACAAACTTTATTACAAGTAATTGTCTGGGATAAAATGGGCTTTAGAACCATCAAAGACGGTGCATTAAATGGAATTTGGCTAGGAGCAATACTTGCTGGTATTCAAAATTTAAATGAGGCCGCTACCTATTCGGTATTTAATGCTACAGATGCAGCTTTTACTAATGTTGCTATTTATATTGTATTTACAGCTATTTCTGGAGCTGCAATTGCATGGGCATTTGCAAGAGGAGATAAAAGTCATGCTTAATTGATTTGACTTATTTATGCTCTAAAGCCCCTGAAAATGGGGCTTTTTTTTGGTAGGAAATGATGGTTTAAATTCACTAAAATTTGATTTGTGAGTTGTACATTTGCCCGCTCAACGTCCGAGTGGTGAAATAGGTAGACACGAGGGACTTAAAATCCCTTCTTCAGTGATGGAGGTGCGGGTTCGATTCCCGCCTCGGGCACAAAAAGGTTGGATTATTTCCAGCCTTTTTTGTTTTTAAAAATCTATATTTGAGGATATGAAGTTCACAGTAATTGCTCTCTCTATTTTTTTGCTCTCATCATGTTCATCTGTTTTCTATTCTCAAACTCAAAAAATTGATCTGAGATCAAATGGTGAAAATAACACTGAGTTTTTACTCTACGACCAGCAGGGGAATACCTATCCCAAACCCCTAAATATAAGGACTACTTCGACTCCTGGAGGTATGAGTCTATTTATCCCTAAGTTCTCTAAATTTCGATACAAATCGAGATTTGTGCCAAGAGTTAATTATTTGCTTGCCAAGAAAAATGAGAGTAATAAAGTGTATAAGGTGAATTATCGTATGCGTTATGATGGAAGTCGCTTTGAGCCTTATGCTACTTTTGGAATAACATCCACAGCTGCGGCGGCATTGACAGTTGCTACATTACCTATTGCTTTGGCTACAGATGGTGGTATTTTAATTCCGGCTGTTTTTGCTCTATTTAGCGCTGCAGGGGTTATTTACGTGGATCTCCCTACGGGAATAATATCGGAAATATACAGTTGGATTTTGTCTAGACAGGGAGTTTACCGTAAATGGAAATTTGTGAGTATTCAGGAGTTAGACCCGATTGACTATCCAGATTTCTTAAGTAGTTATCGCTTTGAGGAGGGTGANTCTTTATCATCGACGGAAAAAAAGAATAGACCTTCAGATCGAATGAAAAGATTAGTTTCAACATACAACCAAAAAGTTAAATCAAATGATTCTGCAGGTTCTGATGTAAATATGGATTCTAAATCACAAGAAATTCCTGATAGGAATTTCTCTTTTTCTGAGATGGCTGAAGATTCAACTAATAATGAAGCCAATTTGAATTTAATTGATTCATCTAAATCTGAACAATATGATAAAGTTATTGATTCAGTTCAGGATACTATTTCTGAACCTAAACAAAAAGAGAAGAAAATCAGAGTTGAAGGGCCGATTTCAGGATATTATGAAGATAATTATGCAGATAAGGTAGCTCCCGGTTCTTCCGGTTATTATCTCGTTTCTGGAATATATAGATCATCGAGTTTAGCAAATCGAATGAGGGATGCAAATCAGAAAAAAAATATTGTTTCTAGTGTTTTTAGGGATAAGAAAAATAATATGTTTTATTTGTTTTTAATGAAATTTGATAACCTCGAGGAGGCAGAAAAGGCAAAAGCTTCCGGATTACAAAACCAGTACCGCGGGAAGTTATGGATCAAAATTATTGATTGATTTAATCATTAAAAATGATATTTATTCGATTCATAATTGGTCTTTTTCTTTTGGTCTTTATAAATGAATTGAAAGCTCAGCAAACTGCTCTTAAAGGCCTTTCTAGGATGCAGCGTTATAATTATGTTGATGGTGACGATACTTTAAAAAGTTACGAAATACGGGCATTAGGTTATTTTCGAAATACAGAATTTTTCCATCCGATGGAAAAAGGACGGACACTATTTGGTCTTCAGGCTATGTCTTATTGGAAGAGCGATTTCAAGGAGCAGCAGCTTGAAATCGGTATCGGTTTCAATCAATTTTTTGGAGGTGCAGCTCGTATTTATCCGCACATAGCATTGATAAGAAATATTAAGAATTCATTTGGCGGACAATTTAGATTTGGCTCATTAAGTAATCCAGGACATTTTTTACCCGAGCCCTTTTATAATCCTGCAAACCCATATGAAACCCCATTTGAATATGGAGTGCAATTTGTTTCGGAATCAACGGATTTATGGATAAATTGGGATCAATCAATCGATTTTTCCAGTCCATTTAAGGAATCTTTTGTAGCGGGAATTAATCAATCTATTAAACTCAGCAAAAAAAGACTTTCAAGAAAATTAATAAAAAAAAATGATCATTTATTTCAACCAGGTATTGAAATTCGGTTTTTCTCCCTGTATCGGCATGTTGGAGGTCAAATAGATTCGGATGAAACAGGATATCAAGGCAATCGAATTCAAAGTGGTTTTCAATTAACCATTAAACCTCAATTTTTAATTCGAAGAGATTTTAAGCGTTCTTATATATATCTTCCAAAATATGAATATTTCTTAATGAGATATGATGACCCTTTGTCAAAATTTTCATCTATTTCATATGGGTTTGGCCATTTACATCAGATTTCTTTGAATTGGAAGGATTTGGAGTTTTCAACGAAGTTATGGAGGGGGCGCGATTGGTTATCTCCTTTTGGACAGGGAATATATCAATCTTTTAACCCAAACGATCTTTCAGCAACTTACAAAGAGGGGTCATCTTTAAATATAATATCTATCAAGTGGCTAGGTAAAACTGGAGGTATAAAGAATTTTTATTTTGGCTATGACATGTTCTTTGATAATGACTTAAGAGATTGGAATAGCGCATTCACCTTAAATTTTTTCATTCGGATTTAGTTAAATTTATGAATCGCAATTATGAAAAATCTTTTAATAATTCTGCTGGTAACTTTTTATTTCCAGTCTTCAGGCCAGATACTCTCGGTTGATCCCCCGTTTCCTACGAGTCAAGATACTGTTAGTATAATTTACGACGCCAATAAGGGTAATGGAGCACTTGTTGGGATTTCTCCAATTTATGCTCATGCAGGCTTGATAACATCTGCGAGCTCATCTCCGACAAATTGGAAATTTGTTCAAGGAGTTTGGGGGCAACCTACACCTTCCGTACTCATGACAGACATAGGAAGTAATAAGCACAAAATAGAATATCATATTCCCTCTTTTTATGGTTTCCCAGTATCTACAACAAATGTCTTAGAGCTTGCTTTTGTTTTTAGAGATGCGGCAGGAAATAATGTGGGTAGAGCATCAGATGGTGGTGATATTTACTACCCCGTATATCAGTCTAATTCGGGATTACTTGGTCGATTTTTGACACCTGACGAGCATTTAATTGTGGATCTCGGCGATACTATTAAAATTCATGCTGCTGCCAACTCAAATGCCATGTTTTTTCTTTTTGATAATGGCACATTGATTGCTTCTGATTCAACATCGAATTCAAATCATTTTTATCATGATTTATTAACTTCAAGTGGTGGAAATCATTTGTTAGAAATTGTAATTGATAATGGCACTCAAACTATAGTTAGAGACACGACTTTCTATTTTAGTAATCCCACAATTTCAATAATTGACCCTCCACAAGGGTTAAAAGATGGTATTAATTATATTAATGACTCAACAGTTACACTTTTGTTAAATGCTCCAAACAAATCATTTGTTTATGTTTTGGGGGATTTTAATAATTTTTTACCTGATTCATTATACTTCATGAACAAATCGGTTGATGGTAATAAGTTTTGGATAACAATGAATTTAAACGCTGACACGAGATATGCATTTCAATATTGGATTGATGGTGAATTGAAATTAGCGGACCCATATTCGGAATTAATATTAGATCCCATTAATGATCCGAGTATTCCCAGTATTGCTTACCCTAACCCACATCCTTATCCAACTGGTTTGACATCAGGCCATTGCACTCTTATTCATCCAGGTAAGCAGAATTATAATTGGAAGAATACCAATTTTCAAGCTCCAGAAAAAACAAACTTGATGATTTATGAACTTTTAATAAGGGATTTTGCAACAAGTGGAGATAGAAATTATCAAACTATTATTGATACATTGGATTATCTCGTTCGATTGGGAATAAACGCTATCGAATTAATGCCTAATAATGAATTTGAAAATAATGAGAGTTGGGGATACAATCCATCTTATCATATGGCATTAGATAAGTATTATGGGACTCAAGATAAATATAAAGAGTTAATAGATTCTTGCCATAGCAAAGGGATTGCAGTAATAATGGATTTTGTTTTTAATCATGCATATGGGCAGAGTCCATTGGTAAAAATGTACTGGGATGCTTCAGCAAATCAGCCATCATCGGATAATCCTTGGTTTAACCAAAATTGTCCTCATCCACCTTATTGCTGGGGATATGACTTTAATCATTTGAGCTCTGCGACTCAGAATTTCATGGATCGAGTAAATACCTATTGGATTGAAGAATATAATATTGATGGAATACGCTTTGATTTCACAAAGGGTTTTACTAATAATTCTAATTCTGGTTGGGATGTTCAAAGACAGGACCTTTTAAAAAGAATGGCAGATACGATTTGGTCGATTAAACCTGATTTTTATGTTATACTTGAGCACTGGGGGGATAATAATGAGGAAAAAATACTATCAAATTATGGGATGCTTCTATGGGGTAATACAACATATAATTATCGGGAATCCGCAATGGGTTTTACTAATAATTCTAATTTTTCAAATGCAGTTTACAAAGCCAGGGGATGGAATGATCCGCACCTTATTTCTTATTCCGAAAGTCATGATGAAGAAAGGTTGATGTTTGATGTTAATACATATGGCAATGATTCAAGAACGAATTACGATATTCGAGATTTAAAAATTGGTCTTCGACGCGCGGAATTAGTTGGTGCTTTTAACTTTCTTTTACCTGGTCCAAAACTTTTATATATGTTTAGTGAATTGGGTTACGATGTTTCTATTAATAACCCATGTAGAATATGTAATAAGCCAGCGTTATGGAATTATTTACAGATACCTGAGCGCAGGAGGCTTTACGATGTGACCTCAGCAATAATTAATCTGAGAAAAGATTATTCTTCTACATTTAACTCTCAAACGTTCTATTATAATTTAACCTCAAAAACAAAGCGAATAATATTTCACGATTCAATTATGAATGCCAATTTAATTGGGAATTTTGATATTTGGTATCGAAATATTGTACCAAATTTCAGACATGCTGGTGTTTGGTATGATTATTTTAACGGTGACTCATTGGTGGTATCGGATCCATACATGACATTGAACCTTGCTCCCGGTGAATATAGAATTTATACAGATAAAAAAATAGTTCAGCCTACAATTTCTCTGTCATCAAGTAAGAATGTAAAAGAACATATAAGGATTTATCCCAATCCATCTGACGAATTTCTAATCATTGATTTCGGTAATACTTCTCAATTAATGGGTCTTGAAATCCGGATATTTGATATGCTTGGAAGAGTCATCATTTCCTCAAGAATCGACAATGATTTATTAAATAATTCCAAAAAAATAGATGTTTCGAATTTAAAATCAGGGCTTTATTTGTTAGAAATTATTCTTAATGGAGAAAGATCATTAGAGACTGTAATAATTGAATGAAACTAATTTTATGAGATATTTACTTGTTCTTTTATTTCAATTACCTCTATTTCATTCTAGTATTGCTCAAAACTTGTATAAAATAGATTTAAAAACAGATACTAAGATTGCAGCTAGTGTCATTTCTCTGGTTTTAATTAATGAACCCTTTAGATTAAAAATAGAGGGGTTTTCAGCCGATGAATTAAGTAGTTTAACAACAGAAAATATAGCCAATTGGGATAGGTATGGTTTAGGATTGTGGAGCCCTAAGGCTGCAATGAGAAGTGATGTATTTGCATTGTCTTCCCTATTGATTAGTTCTTCAGTTGCTTTAATTCCTAGTATCAGATCAAAAAAATGGAATTCTTCGATCCCAACTATTTCCATGTTGCTCGAGGTGAACTCTTTAACTTATTTTAGTACGCAATTAGTAAAAAATATTTCATCTCGCTCACGGCCTTATGTTTATTCGAGTAACGTACCTCTGGATATTCGAATGTCTAGAGATGCAAGAAGATCTTTTTTTTCGGGACATACAAGTTTGAGCGCCTCGAATACTTTTTTTGCTGCTAGAGTATATTCAGAAATTTATCCAAACTCGAAACTTAAGCCTTTGGTTTGGACAATTGCGGCAGTACTTCCTGCACTAACAGGATATAACCGAGTTCTTTCAGGAAAGCATTTTTTATCTGATGTGATTATTGGCTATTCTTGCGGGGCACTTTTTGGTTATACGGTCCCTTTGATTCATAAAGATTAGCTGNAAAGTTCATTTTTCAAACTAAAATGTTAGGGTTTTCAATGCGCTCCTTATCTATTGCATTTCTCAAGTGCCAGGCATTAAACCTATAAAAGTCTTGCATCCCTGTATCAGCAGAATCAATTTTTCTCGGGCTACTAATTCTCATATCAACTTTAACATATTTATTTTTTAATGCACGCCATAGATGTTTAAATAGATCTAATAAGAACCCAGACTTTAAATCATGGAAATAGGGAAAATCAGTTGAATGGTACCAGAATGAATAGAATACAATTGGAATATTATTTGTACTAGCATCGTGAAAAAGACCAGGTTTTACCTCATGAATACAATGGGATCCAGATGTTCTTCCCTCAGGAGAGACAAACACAGAAAGTCCTTTTTTAATGGTTTGAATTACATCTTCTCTCACTTTTTTTCTGGCATTAGGATTTGTTCGATTAACGAAAATACTTTTTAAGGCCATTGCAAGCCAACCAATAAATGGCCATTTTTTGAATTGATGGCCCACAACCATAACAGATGGTCGTATTCCAATGTTATAAAAAATATCGAAGTAGCTGGGATGATTAAACATTATAATGGCGGGTTCCTTTGGGAATTCACCAATGATGTTTAGTCTAATGCCTAAAATCTTGTGCATTAATAACATTCCATTTCGGTAGATGTAGAATCCATTTTTTTCTCCAGATAAAAGCCGAGTTAAAGGAACAAAAATTGACAAGAGCGTCATTAAAACAGCAAAAGAAATTAATCGAAGAAACGCTCTTAATCCGCAAAACATTCTTTTAAGTTAGATAAAAGAATTCATTACTAAATAAACCGGACTCTATTTTTGAATATTATTTTAAAATAGAATTGGTTCCAAATTGAGATTTTAATTCAGGCCAGAGTATATCGAATTTTGTCTGCAATGCCTGATAATTTTCTCTTAATCCATCAACTCCATCGCTAAGAGGGTTATCATATTTAAAGCGCCTTGACATCTGCTTGAGAATCTTTTCTATTCCTTTTAATTCAGAATACTCATTCAGCCAATTTTGTTTTTCCATATGCTCAACAAGGACTTTCGCTTTCGGATGAAAAAAATTTGCATGGATTTTTAATTTTTTTTGACAAAAGGAGACAAATTCAGGCCTTGGCATCTTGTAATAAATTGAGAAGTCTTTAGCTAAAAAGTGGTCCCAATAAATATCGAGTAAAACCCCTTTAAATTTTCCATATTCATTGGAAAGAAAACTTTTTGCATTAATTATTATTTGGTGTGAGTCTACGAATGAATCAATTTTTCTATGTAGTAAAACTCCATTTGCATATTCTTTTTCGAGCATTTTCCACTTGTTCCCTTTGGCTTGATTGGCAAAGAAATTCCCTGCCATTTGCTTTACACCTCCTGGCGACAGAACAAGGTGTGCAAGAAAATTCACGCCTGATTAAAAACCTCGCAAGAGTAGCTTTCCATAATCGGATTTGCTAAAATTTTTTTGCAAGCAAGATCTATTTTTTCAGTTGCTTCCTCCTTACTTGTAGCTTCAACCTCCATTGTGACGTGCTTACCTATTCGTACATTATTTATATCCGATAGACCCATATTAGCTATATTTTGGGTGACGGTTTTACCTTGAGGGTCAAGTAATGCTTTCAGTGGCATAATATCAATTTCTGCTCGGAATTTCATATTTTATTTTTTAAAAGCTTTTGTTCTAAAATTGAAATGAATAACAGTAAAGGTATAATGAATGCAAGAGCGGTCATTCTAAAATTTATTAACAGAATTAAACATGTTAAAAAAAAGCCTCCTCTTAGTAACCAACTTATTCTATGTTTAGGTAAAATTTTAAAGCTCAGTATTTTAAGCTTTGAATTCATGAGAAAAATCGACAAAAATGTCGTAAATATTAAGAAAACTGAGAATGGCGACATCAAAGTATCTTTATCCGTATTGATTATTTGAAATAATTCGTAATCATAAATACCCCAAGCTAAACCAAGTATCATGAGAGTATTCGCTGGTGTAGGAAGTCCGATAAAATAATTTAATTGAGATTTTTCTAAATTAAACCTCGCCAATCTGTATAATGAACCCAACGTTATTAAAAAGCCTATAAGAAATATCGGATTGGAAACTAAAAATCCAATTTTTGCAATCAAAGCTCCGGGTACGATACCAAATGAAATAATATCTGCCAAGCTATCGAGTTCTTTACCCATTTTGCTTGCTACGGATAACTTTCTTGCAAAATATCCATCAAATAGATCGCAAAGAAGAGAGACTCCTATGCAATACGACAAGTACTCTAGATTCAAATCATGAATAAACAACAGAGCTATACAACCAAAGAAGGCGTTAGTTAGTGTAAGAAGATTAGGAATCCAGCGCATTGTGTAAAGATAATATCCTAAAATGATGAGTAAGCAGTACTTTTATTTTTATGATTAAGAAGATTTTTTATTCTGCACTCACATCCCTTTTGCTCATCATTTTTTGGCCAGGAATATTCGGATTTTCGAATTATCATCTAAACTTTTCTTTTCTTTTTGCTTTTATTCCTATTCTTTTGGTAGAACATCAAATACGCCTTGACAAAGGAAAGAATAAATTCTTCAGAACATTCTTTTATGGTATTATTTCATTTGGAATTTTTAATGCTGGAACAACTTTTTGGGTATGGAATGCTCATTGGTCTGGTGCTTTAGCAACAGTAATAATAAATGGAGGTTTAATGAGTTTGGTTTTAGCCTTATATGGCTGGACTGCAAGGGCTCATAGTCAAAAAATTGCCAATTGGGCTTTCGTGTCAGGCTGGTTGGCACTAGAAGTTCTTCATGAAAGTTGGGCTTTTAGCTTCCCTTGGTTGGACCTAGGTCACGCTTTTGCAAGTTCACCATTATTAATTCAATGGTATGAATTTACAGGTCATCGGGGTGGTAGTTTTTGGATTTTAATTAGTAATATTTTGTTATTGAATTTTTTGATTGAGTCAAAGACAGTTTCAACTGAAAATCTATCTAATAAGTTAGAGTTCTCTTATATCAATTTTAAGAAAAATATTAAGTCATTGAGGTCAATAATGATTTTATGGTTTATACCATTCTTTTTAAGTGTTTCTATTTATTTGTCATTTAAAAGCGATGAATCTAAACAAAAGTTAGGGGCTATTATCCAACCAAATCTTGATCCGTACACTGAGAAATTTGAAACCTCTGATCAACATCTTGCAAGAACCTGGTCAAAAATGTTGAAATCAAAATTGAATGATAATAACCTTGATTTTAAACCTGATTCATTGGAAGCTGTCCCTGATGTAATTGTTTTCCCAGAAACTTTCCTTCATGAGGGAATGATGGAAAGTCGTGCAAGTAATTTTAAATCATTGCATGAATTTGACTCTTTGCTGGCTTTATACCCAAAAACTAGTTTAATAGTAGGAGCTATGACATATGAAATATTAAATAGTAAGACAAAAACTTCAAGAAATATAAGCGGATCTAAGGAAAGATATTATGATATCTACAATTCAGCATTTGTAATGACGAATAAAAGACCAGTAGATTTTTATCATAAGTCCAAATTAGTTGTAGGGGTTGAGTATATGCCTTTTGGATCTTTTATTCGAGATTATTTTGGGGAAATGGTGTTGGATTTTGGCGGTACCACCGGAACTTTAGGTACTCAAAATGAACGTGATATTTTCTCTTTGGCGGACACCTCTATTAAATTGGCACCTATAATTTGCTGGGAACAAGATTATGGTGACTATGTGAGAGAATATGCAAACGAAGGTGCAAATGTTTTTGCTATTATCACAAATGATGGTTGGTGGGGTAATACATTAGGCCATGTTACTCATATGCAGTATGCAAGAATAAGGGCAATAGAGAATAGGCGATGGGTATTGAGGTCTGCAAATACTGGTATATCTGGATTTATTGACCCTAGGGGTCAAGTTTTTCAGGCCATGACCTGGGGTGAAAAAGGAATAAAAATGAATGTTTTCGAAGTAAATAATCAAAAAACTATTTTTACAATTAGTGGCGATTTAATTGGTAAAGCAGGAGCCTTGTTATTTCCATTTTTAGTATTGAGCATTTTTGTTCGTAAAAAAAGTGTTTTAAATGAACCCGATTGTGNGTTTTTCAAATACTGAATTTATAAAGAGTGAAGTACCTTTACAGTCAAATAAAATAGTAGATATGCAGTATGATGTTGTGATTGTTGGTTCAGGCCCAGGGGGTTATGTTAGTGCGATTAGGTGCGCTCAATTAGGACTAAAAACAGCTCTTGTAGAAAAATATAGCACTTTGGGTGGGACTTGTTTAAATGTTGGATGTATACCTTCCAAAGCTTTACTAGACTCATCAGAGCATTTTCATAATGCAGCTAATAATTTCGAGCTACACGGAATAGAGGGAATGGCTCCCAAATTAAACATGACTAAATTCATGAGGCGTAAAGATTCTGTTGTTGATACAACATGTAAAGGGATTGAATTTCTTATGAAAAAGAATAAGGTCGATGTTATTCATGGACTTGCGAGCATACTCGACGATAAAACGATTCAAGTAAGCGGTTCAAAAAAGAAAAAGATAAACACGAAAAATATCATTTTGGCAACTGGATCAAAACCTATAGAATTACCGTTTGCAAAGTTTGATAAAGAGAGAATTATTTCCTCTACTGAGGCCTTGAAGCTAACGGAAGTGCCAAAGCATCTTATTGTTATCGGTGGAGGAGTGATTGGGCTAGAAATGGGCTCTGTATATAAACGTCTGGGTTCGCAAGTAACAGTGATTGAATACAGCAATAGTATTATTTCTACGATGGATCACTCATGTGGAAAAGAACTTAGTAGAAGTTTAAAAAAGTTGGGGATAAAATTTCACTTGTCTACAAAAGTTCAAAAAGTTACACGAAAGGGAGATATAGTTAAAGTGGAAGGAGTGGATCTAAAAGGTAATTCTGTTAGCTTTGAGTCAGATTATTGCCTGGTAGCTGTGGGACGAGGATCATATACTAAAGGTTTGAATCTTGAAAAAGTTGGAATTGAATTAGACTCGAAAGGCCGTATTACCGTCAATGAAAACATGCAAACAAATAAGCCTAACATTTTTGCTATTGGCGATGTAGTTAGAGGTGCAATGCTCGCTCATAAGGCTGAGGAAGAAGGTGTTTTTGTTGCTGAATATATTGCTGGACAAAAACCACATATTAATTACGATCTAATTCCCAATATCGTTTACACATGGCCTGAGGTTGCAAGTGTTGGTAAGACAGAAAATGAACTTAAGGATTCAGGAAAAACATATAATGTTGGTTCTTTTCCAATGCGCGCTCTGGGTCGATCACGAGCGTCAACAGATATCGATGGTGTAGTCAAAATTTTAAGTGATTCTAATACTGATGAAGTATTAGGTGTTCATATCGTAGCTGCAAGAGCTGCAGATCTCATTATGGAAGCGGTAGTTTCAATGGAGTTTAGAGCTTCAGCCGAAGATATTGCAAGAATTTGCCATGGTCACCCCACTTATGCAGAGGCAATAAAAGAGGCAGCTCTCGATGCTTCTGGTAAAAGAGCAATTCACTCCTAAATGCCCTTTAAGGCGCACAAATTAGATTCTGCGTCCGTTGAAATTAGAACGGCTTTGAGAAATGTGGCCGATACATTTTCATATTTTAGTCTTCTAGAGACGGGTAATTCCTTAGAGCAAACCAAAGAACCTCTTGACAAGTATGATTTTATTGCCGCTGCAGGTGGAGCTGAGGTCCTATCATACAATATTGCCGATGAAGGAGCATGGATAGACTTCAAGACTAAATGTCGCTCAAAATCAACATGGTGGTTTGGTATATTTAGTTATGAGTTAAAAAATGTGTTTGAGAAATCAATTTCTTCAAGGCATAAGCTTAATAAAAATTTTCCAGAACTAATCTTTTTTGAACCTAATTGGTTGGTCTTATCTCAACAAGGAAAAGTTAGTTTGCTTATTAATGATAATATTGACATGGATCCAATCTCATGGTTTAAAGATCTGGAGGATAGGAGTGGAAAAAAATCGAAATTACAACCGGATCGAGATATCGTTTTAAAGGGGCTTTGTGAAAGAGATGAATATATTTCAAAAGCGAGACGAATAATAAAATGGATTGACCTAGGTGACATGTATGAAGCAAATTTGTGNATTCCATACGTTGCTCAAGGATACGCCGATAAAATGGANGTCTTCAAACGACTGCAATCCCGAGTAGAATCCTCTATGGCAGGTTACTATAAAACACCATCGGCTACCTTAATTTCTNCATCTCCAGAACGATACCTCTGCCTAAGAANGCAGGGAAGANNATTTAAGATGTTCAGTCAGCCTATTAAAGGCACAGCCCCTCGTGGAAAGAATAGTGCCCAGGATATTATTAATTCAGATTCTCTTAAAAGTTCGAGTAAAGAAAGAGGAGAAAATATTATGATTGTTGATTTAGTCCGTAATGATTTATCAAAAGTGTCAAAAAAGAATTCTGTGAGTGTTAAACGTTATCTTGAGCTAAGGAAGCTTCCTCATCTATTTCATTTAGTCTCTACGATTGAAGGCTCCTTAAAAAAGGAATACGATTGGCTAGATTTAATTGAAGCATCATTCCCAATGGGCAGTATGACAGGAGCTCCAAAAATTCGTGTAATGGAAAGATTAGATAGTCAAGAATTATCAAGAAGAGGNTGGTANTCTGGCGCTCTTGGTTATGTGTCGCCAGATGGAGAATGTGATTTTAATGTTATCATAAGAAGTTTATTTTATGAGAATTCGAATCANCGATGGACATCATGGGCTGGTTCTGCATTAACTATCGATTCTGATCCAGAAAGAGAATGGGACGAAATAAATTTAAAAATGGATGCTCCAAGACAAATATTAAGGTCAAAAAATTAATTATGCCCNCTGAGAATCTAAATTTACATGATACGGTTAACAGTTCCCTTTCCGGANTCTCGGGTCCTTTTATTTTGATGTTTTCGGGAGGCCAGGANTCTGTTGTTCTAGGGCACATTTTATTTACCCAGAAAAGAATATTTCATGTAATTCATGTTAATTATGGATTAAGNGGTANGGAATCAATTGAGGATGAAAAGTTTGTAATTGACTGGTGCGANAAACACTTTACTCCGCACAAGNTAATCAGATCTCCTAATGATATAAAAACCTCAAGCAATGTTCAATCTTATGCGAGAAGCATAAGATATAAAGCAGCTCAGGATTATTCTGAAGAATTAAATGTAAAAAATATTCTAACAGCGCACCATTTAAATGACAGTGCGGAGACTTTTCTATTTCATGCAGCAAGAGGAACTGGCATTGATGGTCTGATTTCATTATCATCAAATCAAGGAAGTTTCTACAGACCACTTTGGTCAGTTACAAAGAATCAAATACAATTATATGCTAAGCAAAATAAACTTGCTTGGAGGGAGGATTCGACAAATCATTCTGATAAGTATACTAGAAATCATATCAGACATAATTCATTANCATTTTTGATTNAGGCTATTCCNCAAACATTGCAAGGTTTAAGAACTACACAAAAAAATTTACGTGAACTTTCATCNTATGTNAATGAAAATATCGAAAAAGACAGAAAGTTATACNTGAATCTTTCTGATTCAATTGACGGAGGAATATTACTGATGCCTNACTTATTCAACAATTCCCATGGGCCCTTATTATTAAAATATTTTTTGAAAGGAGAATCTAATTTTGATTTTCATCAGGTTAAATCNTTATTAAATTCTGAGGTAGGTAGTCACTTTGAATCGAAAGGNTGGCAAATTTGGAAAGAGCGAGAGGGACTAATATTGTTATCCCCAGAAATGGCGGAAAAAAGGAAATTGAAAAGAGAGTTTAAAATTGTAAATGATACATCAGGTAGTCTACATGGCAATTTCTGGGATGGTAAAAAATGGACCTCAGAAAAAGAATGGGGGATTGATGATTATCAAAAAACAGAATTTCAAGAATTAAATGTCGAAATGAGCCCAGTCATCCCCATAGATATTAAAGGTGAATCCTGGGTTTGGAGAACATGGTCTAAAGGAGATTATATCTTCCCTTTTGGAATGAAAGGCAAAAAGAATGTTAGTGATGTTTTGAGGGATTCTGGAGTGCCCTCTTGTATTAAGCATCTGCAGTTAGTCCTTTCAAACTCGAAGGAATCGGGAGAGGTGTTTTGGATTCCAGGACAAATACTTAGTCGAAGTATCAAGACTAATGAGAAAAAAAAATATATCCGTATTTATGAGAAATGATCTGTTATTTTTGCGTTTATGAAAGTTTTAAAACAAACCATATTGCTGTTGGGTATTTTTTTTCAGGCATATGCAGCTAATAGTCAAATTCTTACTCCAATAAAATGGTCAACAAATGTAAATGGCAAATACATAGAAGCGACTGCGATTTTGGAACCAGGCTGGCATCTTTATAGTCAACATAATAAAGACTTTCCATTTCCCACTAAGTTCATTTTTGATTCGACATCCTTATTTTCTGGCAATCAACAAGTTGTTGATTTTAATGATTTTGATTTTTTTGAGGAACCACCTTCAGTTACTGAATTTGTAAAGGAGTTTGATATGGAGTTATCTTTTTTTAAAGATGAGGTAACTTTTCGTCAAGAAATTAAGAACTGGAATCAAGAAAATATAACCCTAGAAGCTGAAGTAGAGTTTATAGTTTGCAATGATGAAATGTGTCTTCCTCCCGAATATTTAAACCTTTCTTGGGATATTCAAGGGTCACCAAATGAATCTAATTTATTAACTGAAAATAATTTAAAGTCAGATAAAAAATCGGATGAAAATGTAGTTGCCTCTGAGGATGAACCCGTGCTAGAAGGACTTCTGGGCATTTTTGGTGAAGGTATGTTTTGGG
Source organism: Owenweeksia sp. TMED14 (assembly GCA_002167805.1). GTDB lineage: Bacteria > Bacteroidota > Bacteroidia > Flavobacteriales > Schleiferiaceae > TMED14. The sequence continues at coordinate 88,477 of NHBT01000005.1, forward strand.
GGTTTTTCGCGATAATCATGCCTTGTATTTTCCCTATGATTCCCCTTACGGTCAGTTTTTTTATGAAGCAAAGTAAAAATCGGTCTGAGGGAATTCGTAAAGCTTTGACTTATGGAATCAGCATAAATATTATTTATGTGGCTCTGGGGATTCTAGTAACAGTTTTATTTGGTGCGGATGCCTTAAATGCATTAGCCACTAACCCATGGTTTAACTTGGCATTCTTTTTCCTCTTTGTGATTTTTGCAATTAGTTTTTTTGGAGCTTTTGAAATCACACTGCCTTCAAAATGGGTCAATGGTTCTGACAATTTAGCCAGCAAAGGAGGGCTTTTAGGTATATTTTTCATGGCATTCACATTGGCTCTAGTCTCTTTTAGTTGTACAGGTCCATTGATCGGAACTTTATTAGTTCGTGCAAGTCAATCTGGTGAAATTCTGGCTCCTACAATGGGAATGCTAGGTTTTTCCTTTGCATTGAGTCTTCCTTTTATGCTTTTTGCAGCCTTTCCTAGCTGGTTGCAGAGCCTTCCAAAATCTGGAGGATGGATGAACTCAGCTAAAGTTGTATTGGGCTTCTTGGAACTCGCATTTGCTCTTAAATTTCTTTCTACGGCAGATATGGTTTGGCAATACCATATTTTAAATCGTGAACTTTTTATTGCGATATGGGCAGCAATTTCTTTTATTACTGCTATGTATTTATTCGGAGGATTCCGATTGCCAAACGATAGTAAAATAGAATTCCTTGGTGTTGGTCGAATGCTTTTAGGATCAATGTTTTTAATTATCTCATTCTATTTGTTACCGGGAATATTTGGGGCTCCAGTAAAGATTATTTCAGGGTTCCCTCCACCGTTACATTACTCTGAAAAATATGGTTCCGAATCTTCTAATTCCGGTTCTGAAATAATTGATCATTTGACTTTTAATAATGATTTACAGGGAGCAATTGATTTCGCGAAAAAGGTAAACAAGCCAGTCATGATCGATTTTACGGGTTGGGGCTGTGTGAATTGTAGAAAAATGGAAGAGCAAGTTTGGACAGATTCTAAAGTTAAGAATATGCTTTCAAATGAAGTGGTCCTAGTTTCACTCTATGTCGACGAAAGGATTTACCTCCCAGAAGATGATCAATATATCTCGAAAATTTCAGGCAAGGAGATAAAAAGAGTAGGCCAGAAGTGGAGTGATTTTCAAGCAGAAAATTATAATGCAAATGCTCAGCCGTATTATGTTTTATTAGATCCCAATGGTGGTTATGAGCCCCTGAATGGGAGCGCGTCTTACCATCCTGACCCTAAAATTTTTATCAATTGGTTGAATGAGGGTATCAATAAGTTCCAAAGTTTATGACGGCAAATTTTTTGGTGAAATTGTTTAGAGAGGCTATTCGTGATTACCATGAGTTAAACCTTTTAGAGCCACCATGCCCAAAATTTCACACTGACGATCATCTTTCAAACTTGTTTTATCAAAAAGCATGGGTGGATATAATCCAGTGGCATCTGGAAGATGAGATTAGACGAGAGGATTTAATCCCTGAGAATTTCATTTCCATCAAAAGAAAGATAGATATACTGAATCAGACAAGGACTGAAAAAGTAGAAAAAATAGACTTTTTTTTGAGTGAACTATTACAACCTGAAAAATTAAATATCAATGTTTTTAGAACAGAGTCATTAGGTTGGGCCATAGATCGATTAAGTATTTTACAATTAAAATTATTCCATATGGAAATTGAGGCCAAAAGGACGGATTCAACTGATTTATTGGTTCAAAAAGCTGATTTAGGTTTAAAGAAATTGAGAAACCAGAATTTCAACCTTATACAAGGAATAGATCAACTTATTGCGGAATTAAAAGCTGGGGAAGTAAAATATCATTATTTTGAACAGCATAAATTATATAATGACCCGAATACGAATCCTGCTCTTTATAGCGTTGATTAATTATGGTTAAGGACAATCATATTGCCGTTGCTCGTTTTTCAGCACTTGGTGATGTGTTTATGCTATTTTCGGTCCTAGAGGATGCAACATTTCAGGATTCTTCCGTTTCTTTTACTCTATTTACAAGACCTCATATTGCAAGTCTTTTGCCGGTTGTTAAGGGGGTACGGGTTATTGGTTTAGATATATCTGGTGATTATAAATCTTGGATCAACCAATTATCTTTTTATTGGGGTTGGTATCGCAGTAATACTCCCAAATTTGTATTTGACGCTCATTCACATCTGCGAACTGTGGTATTTTATTTTTTAGCTTTTTTAATGGGTTACAGAGTAAAAAGATTGCCAAAAAACCGAGGCATTAGAAGAGCTTTTTTGAAAAAAAATATCAAAAGTCTTCCAAGTATTCAATCAGAAATTAGCCAAGTTTTAGAGTCTTTTGGTGTAAAATATCGTACTAAAATGTTTGCTTTAAAACCAAGAGATAATAGTTTTTTGGGAGAAAAAAATACATGGATTATTTGCCCCTTTGCATCAAAAAAATCAAAAAATTGGCCTTTAGATAAGGCGATCAAAGTAATCGATGAAATATTAAATGAGGGTAATTCAATAATTGTTTTTGGATCTAAAAAAGAGCTCGATAACTGGAATTATTTTCCAACAAGGTTGAAGCTTTCTTCAAATATGGAGATGAGCGAAAAAGATATGTGGCTAAGAGCAAAAGGGGCAATTGTTTGCGATTCCGCGAATCAGCATATTGCTGCATCATATAATGTTTTATCTGTTGTTTTGTGGATGGGGACATCACCTAAAGCAGGATTCAAGGCGTTAAACAATAATTCTGTTTCCATTGATGTTGAGTATGATGGGTTAGAATGTAGACCGTGTTCGATTTCTGGTGTAAACTATTGCTCAAGAAAAGATTTTGCTTGTAAAAATATACCTACTGAAAAAATACTATCTGCAGTTAAGGATTTGAGTAAATAAATATTAATTAATTCCTTAATTTATTTCCAGGTTCTATCTCTTGGATCCGGAGCATTTTTAGTCCAATTTAAGGGACCTCCACAGCCTCCAATTTCTATGATTACAGATGAAGGACTTCCGAAATATGTAAGCATTTTACTTCTCCAATTTCGATACTCGATAGCCTCAAATTGCATACAGGGTTGGTTGAGAATCGAGATGCTATTGCCCTCGATGACTATTATGCTGGGATTTGCATTTGAAACACTTCGAGAGTTTCTTCCTGGGCGAATTTGGCTGCCATCGATAAAGTCTTTTAACCATCTCTTCATGGCCCAATTTAAATCATCTGGATCCGAAAATTCAACTATTGTCATGAAAATATCGAACTTAACATTTCTATTCAGATTGTCTCTTTGTTTTTCCAGTTTTTCGAGTTTAAACTTAGTTCTGTAAAAGCAGTCTTCATATTCTATTGCACCAAGTCTTTCACCGCCAATATTTAAAGTTTTAACTTTGTAATTAGTTGATAAGTCATTTTTGAAGGCATTTATTCTTTGATTTAGTTCATCAGTTTGACCTAATAGTAATTTTGGAATTAAAAGAATTATAAAAACGTACTTTTTCATAATGAAAAGATACGTCGACATGTCTTCATATTACATTTGTAAAATGCGTATTGTATTTTTCTTTTTATTCATTTTCTCTAATTTATGGTTACGCTCTCAAATCGTTAATGTCGAAGCAATAAGAAGTCGAACTGGAATAGAATCCGGAACACATGGCATTGTGGATGGGAGTTTTTACTTCGGTGGAGCACGAAATTTATTGATGAGATTATCTGCTTCAACAAATATTAGAAAGTCTATTGGAGACGAATCATACTATGGAATATTTAGTGGTAATTTTTCAACTAGAGTTGGTGGAGAATCGTTACTTTTTGAGCAAAATGGCTTCATTCATGGTCGTTATAATAAAAAGTTTTCGGATAAATTTACTGGTGAGGCTTTTTTTCAATGGCAATCTAATAAGCCAATGCGCATCGCTCAGAGATATAATTTTGGTTTGGGGCCCCGTTACATGGCTATTAAAACAAAAACTTTAAGTTTCTTTATTTCTCCTCTAATTATGTATGAAGTTGATATTGAGTCTTCAGGCAAGATAGAAAGCTTAATGCGAATGAGTACTTATATCTCTTTAGATGCTTTATTTGCAAAGAAATATCGTTGGAATTCGATAGCTTATTACCAGCCAGCTTTTGGAAAATGGGATGATATTAGAGTTGTATTAAATTCAAGATTTTCCTCTCCATTATCACCGAAATTAAATTTAGTAGTTTCATCAAATATTAATTATGACGCATATCCTGGAGGCTCAGATTTGCCAAATTTCACTTATGGTTTCACCTCGGGTCTTGGTTGGAGATTCTAAAATAACTTGTTTTGGTCCATTAGTCGTAAAAAATCTGCGACCAAAAAAGTTGTTCCACCGATAAATAAGGCGTCATTTTCTGAAAGTTCTTTTTTCACTCTCATTACCGCGTCTAGAAGTGAATTGCAAAGTATGCTTTCCGTTCTATGCTTTCGCGATGAGTAATATAATTGACTTGCTGGAAGAGCCCTTTGAACTTTAGGTTCCGTTATAAAAACTTTAGACTCTGCGGGAATATATTTCCATATAACGTCCCAATCTTTTCCTAATACGCTTCCAAGAATCATAAAGCTATTGGATTTTTTTAAAACAATTTTTCTCCAATCTGACATTACTTCTTTCAGGCCAGAGGGGTTATGGGCTGTATCAATGACTATAAATGGTTCATGATTTATTATTTGCCATCTTCCTCGAATTCCAGTAGATTTTGAAGTATTGATCAATCCTTTTTTAATTCCACTAGTACTAAATGGGAATCTATTTTGCGCTGATATTGCAGCTATTGCAGTTCTTTGATTTTGGTTTTGATAACTTCCCTTGAGATCCATTTCAAAAACTCTTGAAGACTTATTAGCCCATACAACTTTACTATTCTGTCTTTTTGCAACTTGGATGAACACATCTTGAGTCTCTTGATCTTTTTGTCCAATTACTACTGGGGTGTTTGGTTTTATTATTCCCGCTTTCTCACGAGCAATATCTTTTCTGGTTTCCCCTAGGAATTCTGTATGGTCAAGTTCAACGTTTGTAATAACACTAACTAGTGGATTTATAACATTTGTACTATCTAATCTTCCTCCCATTCCTACTTCAATTACTGCTAAATCAACTTTTGCTTTTCTGAAAGCATCAAAAGCCATCCCCACAGTTAATTCAAAAAAACTCAGTTTGAGCTCATCGATTTTAAACTTATTTTTTTTTATAAAATCAATTACAAATTTTTTCGCAATTAATTTTCCGTTAATTTTTATTCTTTCTCGAAAATCTATGAGGTGGGGTGAGGTATATAAACCAACTTTATAACCTTCAGTCATTAATATACTTGAGATCATGTGAGAGGTTGAACCCTTTCCATTGGTTCCTCCAATGTGAAAACAAGGAAATGTCTCTTGAGGTGACTCGAGATAATTCATGAATGACCATGTTTTTTTTTAAATCAATTTTATAATTTTTAGATCCGGAGTTTTGATATACCGGAAGCTGCTGAAACATCCATGAAATTATCTCTTCGTAGGAATCCAAAATATTTATAAATCAAAAGGTATTTCGATTGGAATTTTTACACCTTGTTCATATGTGTTATTTAAATCTGCCTCCCAACGAACTGTTTTAAGTAAATCTCTAGCCGTCTTCACAGCGCATCCAAGGTTTTCTGTAATTGTAGTTCCTTTAATGGGCTGATTCCCAATTCTGTAGGGAATTCCCTGGTTGTTTACCCAAACGTTTAATACAAGAAGTCCTTTCACACCGCAATTTCCTTCTCCTTTGATCTTACCAATTGATTTTCTTGAACCCAAGCTAAATCCAAGGACTCCAGACCCGATATTTTCCTCTAAACTTTTTAAATCTCCATTTGGTTTGCCTTTCATTCCCTCACCACTCTGCTTTTCTGATGAGCTAGATTGAATCGAATTATTATTAAAACGATTATTTAGTCTCTTCGATAATTCGCTGTTAACCTTAGGTTTTTCCTTTGCTATATCTGAAGTATTGCTTTTTTCTCTATCAGAATCAATTTCTTTTTCTGATATTTCTTTTGAGGAGTTTGTATTTTCATCATTAAGCTTTATCGACTCTGTAAGATTTTGAGTTTGCACTTCTTGACTTTCATCTAATTTTTTGCTAGGCTCACTAATTTCGGAGGTAATACTTTTATTTGCTGGAGTGGTTTGATCTAACTGATCATATCCAAAACTTATAGGAATTCCCATTTCTGGAGGTGGATCTTGATAGTTTAACCCGATAAAAGAGAATAATACTAAGAGAAAAGCGTGTACAGAAAGCGTTGCAGCCCAACCCTTTTTTCTGTCACTTTTATCATTTGAATCAAAGGAATTCACTTTGGATCTGTGGCTAAAACCATTTTAATTTTATTTCTGTAAGCAATATCCATTATTTTGACTGCTTCTCCAGTAGGAACGGTCTCATCTGCTCTTAAAATTAGAATTGCCTCAGGGTCATTTGCAATATCTCTTAAAATAGCCATTTCTAAATCATTTGAAGAGACAATGTTCTCGTTAACACTCAATTGCAAATCTTTATTAATTGTAACTGTAATAGTTGATTTTTTTACCGTTTGAGCTTTACTCTGAGGTAAGGTTACATCTAAAGCTGATGAAGTAACTAATGTTGAGGTGAGCATGAAAAAAATCAACAACAAAAAAACAAGGTCCGTCATGGAGGACATGTTAAATTCTGCTGAAATTTTACTTCTATTTCTTAAGTTCATTTTATACGATCAGGCAGGTTCATTGAGCAGGTCTAAAAACTCGGTGCTGCTTACCTCCATTTTGTAGATAACCGACTCAACTCTCATAACCAAAAAATTGTATCCAAAATATGCAAATATTCCCACAATTAGGCCAGCTACAGTAGTTGTCATCGCCACATAAATACCTTCAGCTAGCATATCGACTTGAACACCACCTCCTGCATTCGCCATCTCTTTAAAGGCTAAAATCATACCTATCACTGTTCCGAGAAACCCAAGCATAGGAGCACCGCCGGCAATAGTTGCAAGATAGGGTAGGTTTTTTTCAAGTCTTTGAATTTCTAATTTGCCTTGATTCTCAATTGAGGCAGATATGTCTTGTAATGGCTTACCTATTCTTGAAATTCCCTTTTCAATCATTCGTGATATAGGGCTATTGGATCTCTTACAAAGCTCGATTGCAGAATCCAATTTTCCTGAAGATATATAATCCTTGATATCACTCATGAATTCAGAGTCTATAGCATTTGCCCGCTTTAAGGCACTCATTCGATTTACGAAAATATAAATCATCAGAAAACTCAGCATTACCATGAAAGACATAATTATTTGCGCCCCTATGCCTCCTGATGTCATTAGGCTAATTATACTCAAAGTTTCTTCTACTGGGATGTTTTCGGATTGAATATTGTTTGAGTCAATGGTTTCGGTGGGAATCTCAATTTGAAGAAAATTTATTTGCATGAGAAAAATTTTATTTTAAGTTACCAAGAAAAGATGAGTTAGGTTCATTTTTTCAATTTCGATCTAGGCAGAAGTTATTAAATAGTCCAGGATTGCATTACGTAGGCTGCAATACCACATGAATAACCCAATAACGCAAGAAGGCTAATTTTTCTTATGTACCACCCAAATGGAATTTTTTCAAGTCCCATTACTGCTACTCCTGCAGCAGAACCAATGATTAAAACTGATCCGCCTGTTCCTGCGCAATATGCAAGAAAATTCCAGAACAAACCATCCTGTGCAAAAAATGTATCTGGAGCTAAATCGTACATTCCCATTACCGCAGCCACGATGGGAACGTTGTCTACTATTGCACTAAAAACTCCAATTAAGCTTCCAACTATATAAATACCGGTTGTTGATTTTGTTCCAAACTTTTCCTCCAGAGTCGCTGCTACATCACTTAGCTGCCCTCCTTCCTGAAGGCTTGCTACGGCTAGCAATATCCCTAAAAAAAACAAAACGGATGCTACGTCAACTTTTTTAAAAGCTCCTAATATTCCGATTTCATTTCGAAATTTTGATGGCTTTTGTCTATGTAAAATATCTGTTATTAGCCAAAGTGATCCCAAACTCAGCATCATTCCCATAAAAGGTGGTAAATGAGTTATTGTTTTAAACACTGGTACGAATATTAAACCTGACACTCCAGAAAATAAAATAATCATTTGATCTCTTTGTCTTAGAGTATTTTTTGGAGTCTCATCTACTTCTGCCCTTTCAACATCGCCTTTGAGAGCATAACTTAAATAAAGTAGGGGAGCCAAAAGAGATACGAGTGAAGGAATAAATAGGGTTGTGATAACATTCCCCGCCGATATCTGTCCCCCGATCCAAAGCATTGTTGTTGTCACATCACCTATGGGCGAAAATGCTCCACCAGAATTTGCAGATATTACTACCATTCCGGCAAATAGCCATCTTGTATTTTGATCTTTTATAAGTTTCCTTAGCAAGGAAATCATAACTATTGATGTAGTAAGATTGTCCAGAATAGCGGAGAAAAAGAATGTCATTAAACAAACAATCCAGAGGGTCGTAACCTTATTTTTTGTTGATATTTTGTTTGTTATCAGGCTGAACCCATTGTGAGAATCTACTAATTCCACTATGGTCATGGCCCCAAGAAGAAAAAATAGAATGCTTGATATTTCACCCAAATGGGATAGAAGTTGATGCTCTACATGAGCTATTTCCGTTTCCCCCAGAATAAAGATTGTCCAACATAGTACACCAGTAACTAAAGATGCTGCAGCTTTATCGATTTTTAGGTTGTGCTCAAATACAATGGCAGCATAGCCTAAAATAAATACCACGGTCATTAATACTGTCATTTCTATTGNGATTTTTATATAATATTTAGATCCATGAACAATTTTAGAAATGCTAAAGTACTATTCTAAGATCTGTCTTGGTCATTTTTGTACTACTTTTTTGACAAACATTATGCCATCGCTTGAATCACTGCTTCCTCCCGTTACTGATGATAGCACATTAACTTCTCCGCGAAGTTTTTTAATTCCCAAAAATGCAAAGCAAATAGCTTCTTTCTGATCAACAATTTCTTTTTTTGGAATAAATATTTCTCCCTTGAAGTAATGACCAATTCGCTTTAATAGATGTGAATTCCAAACTCCACCTCCTGNGACAAATATTTTTTTTGCATTGATTTCTTTGATCCCTTTATTTATTGCCCAAGCGCAATGCTCAGCTGCTGTGGCTAAGGCATCCTCTATTATTGGAATCTCAAATAAGATAGGATAGGCGTGCTTCATCGCCCATTCCCAACTCAAGCTTTTAGGAATTGATGAATTGTAATATGAAAGATTATTTAATTTATTAAGTTCTTTTTTATTAACATTTCCTTGGGCGGCTAGTTTGCCATTTTCGTCATAAGGTTTTCCAATTTTTTTAGTTAATTCATTGAGAATTATATTGCAGGGAGCTAGGTCAGTGGCATATCGTATTCCTTTATTATCCCAACTTGCATTTGCAAATCCACCTAAGTTGAGACAAATGGGATATTCGTGAAAAAGGAACATGTCTGCTAACGGAACTAGGGGGGCGCCCTGACCACCTCTTTTAACATCTGCGGACCTGAAGTCGCAAACTATAGGAATGTCTAAATGAGTGGTTAATTCATAAGTGTTTCCGATTTGCTTAGTCACTCTCATTTTAGGATTATGTCTTATAGTATGCCCATGGCAGCAGAAAATCTCTGCTTGAGGTATTTTTTTCGGTAAGCGATCAAGAAAATTTTTAGCTTTTAAACTTATCCATTGTGCATAATTTTTTGATATTTCTTCAACTTTATTTTTATTCGAAAGGGTGTAAGCGGTCAATAATTTTTCTTCCCAACCAGTTTTAGAATATGATATAAATTCCGTTGATTGAACATGAAATTTCCACAAAGAATTTTTATTTGAAGGAGGGGTGAAGGTTACTAAAGCTAGATCAAGTCCATCTAATGAAGTCCCCGACATACAGCCTAAGGCAGTAATTGCCTCATTTGGGCTCTTGTTAAATTTGAAATCTTCAGATTTATCGAATCGAGTCATAATGTCTCAAATCTACTAAACATAATAGATTGATTTTAACTGGATATATCGTGAGGCCCTTCATTCGTATTTTTGCCTAAACAGATTCCATTTTTCAAATCTGATCTAATTATGAATTTTAACTTATCGGAAGAACATTTATTAATTCGTGATACTGCAAGGTCTTTTGCTCAAAAGGAACTTATGCCTGGAGTTATTGAAAGAGATAATAATCAGCAATTTCCATCTGATGGAGTGAAAAAAATGGCTGAATTAGGCTTTTTAGGAATGATGACAAGCCCAAACTACAAAGGGGGAGGTATGGATACCATCTCTTATGTTTTAGCAATTGAAGAAATATCAAAATGTGATGCCTCTGCTGCGGTTATAATGAGTGTTAATAATTCATTGGTATGCTGGGGTTTGGAGGAGTATGGTACGGATAAACAAAAAACCAAGTACTTAACTAAACTCGCATCTGGAGAGTTATTAGGAGCATTTTGTTTAAGTGAGCCAGAAGCGGGAAGTGATGCTACGAGTCAAAAAACAACAGCTATTGACATGGGTGATCATTATTTATTAAATGGAACAAAAAATTGGATAACTAATGGTTCAAGCGCTTCAATATATCTGGTAATGGCTCAAACGGATGTTTCTAAAGGTCATAAAGGAATAAACTGCTTCATCGTAGAGAAAGAAATGATGGGTTTTCAAGTTGGGAAAAAAGAGGATAAGCTTGGAATTCGAGGAAGCGATACCCATTCAATTATGCTAACTGATGTTAAAGTTCCAAAAGAGAATCGGATTGGAGAGGACGGATTCGGATTCAAATTTGCGATGAAAACTTTATCTGGAGGAAGAATAGGAATTGCTGCCCAGGCTCTTGGGATTGCCTCAGGGGCTTTTGAACTATCTGCTAAATATGCAACTGAACGAAGATCCTTTAACAAAAAAATTGGCGAGCATCAAGCGATAGCCTTCAAACTTGCTGATATGGCAACTAAAATTGAAGCAGCAAGACATTTAGTTTTAAAAGCTGCTTGGTTAAAGGATAACAACCAACCATATTCGAAAGAGTCAGCAATGGCAAAACTTTACGCCTCAGAAGTTGCTATGGATGTTACCATTGAAGCCGTCCAAATTCATGGAGGATATGGATTTGTAAAAGAATATCATGTAGAAAGGTTTATGCGAGATGCTAAGATTACTCAAATCTATGAGGGGACTTCTGAAATACAGAGAATTGTCATTTCAAGAGATATATTGAGTCAGGCTGAGATATATTGAGTCAGGCTGAATAAGATTAGTTATAATGGACTCGATCTCACCTTTTAAGATTATCAATGTCTTAATTTTTTTAGGGTGTTCCCCAAGGGATTACTTTACGTTCCAATTAGTCTCACTCAACCGCATACAGAACTAATGAAAATTAATTTGGACAGATTCTATCTACATTAATTTTCCAATCTTAACAATAACTTATTATTTTGAAGACATTTGATTCACATCTCAATCTCATATTGTGATNTGATGAAAAGAAGAAAAATAGATTTAGTTGTTCTTTCAGATATTCATTTAGGTACGNGAGGGTGCAGAGCTAATGAGTTAATTAACTATCTGAGAACTATCAAACCCGAAAAAATCATTCTAAATGGAGATATAATTGATATTTGGCAATTTAAAAAAAATTATTTTCCGAAATCTCATTTAAAAGTAATAAGAATGCTCTTAGATTTTTTATCCAAAGGAACCAAGATTTATTATCTACCTGGAAATCATGATGAGGTTCTTCGAAAGTTTAATGGTTATGGAATGAAAAACTTTAAGATAAGTAATAAGGTGGTATTAAAGTTAAATGGTAAAAAAGCTTGGTTTTTTCATGGTGATGTATTTGATATAACAATGAAATATTCTAAATGGGTTGCAAAGCTAGGGGGTATAGGTTATGATTTTTTGATTAGGATGAATTNTATAGTGAATCGTTTTAGGGAATGGAGAGGTGTAGAGAAAATATCATTTTCTAAATACATTAAATACAAAGTCAAGGAAGCGGTCAAATATGTTAATCAATTTGAAGAAATTGCTCTTGGTATAGCTTCTGAAAATAATTACGATTTAGTTGTCTGTGGACACATACATCAGCCAGTTATTAGGGATCAAATAATAAAGGGTAAAAATATAACTTATCTAAACTCTGGTGATTGGGTAGAAAATTTAACTTCACTTGAGTACAACAAAGACAGATGGAATTTATTTGAATATGATCCTAATAATTTCAGGCACCTGAAAAAAGAAACAAANTCAACAATTGATAAATCTACAAATGAACTTTTTTTATTAATGCTTAAAGATTATAAATCTTGAAAATTTTATACGCAGTTCAATGTACCGGGAACGGTCATATAATCAGAGCAAATGAATTAATTAAAATTCTTAAGGAACGAGCTGAAGTTGATATATTGACTAGTGGAAGTGAATCTTCATTAAAATTAAAACATGATGTAAAATACCAATATAAAGGTTTGAGTTTTGCATTCGGAAAGAGAGGAGGAATTGATTTTTTAAAAACATTAAAATTAATCAATCCAATTAGTTTTATTCAAGAGATTTATAATTGCCCAGTTGACAAATACGATTTAATAATTAATGATTTTGAACCCGTCTCTGCCTGGGCATGTTTTTTTAAAGTAAAAAATTGTAAAGCATTGAGTCATCAATTCTCTTTGTTATCACATAAAGTTCCAAAAGGATCAAAAGTGAATTTGATTCAGTCATTTATTTTAAAATATTATTCTCCTGTTCAGAAAGGCTATGGATTTCATTTTGAAAAATATGATAAAAATATTTTTCCCCCAATAATTAAATCCAACCTAAGAAATAAAGAAATTAAAAATGGATCTCACATAACTATTTATCTGCCATCATATTCAGATGAGAATCTTTTTGCTTTATTTTCAAAAATTTACAAGCAATATTGGCATGTTTTTTCACCACATACAAAGCACAGGTATAGGAGAGGAAATATTTCATTTTTTCCTACAGGATATGATGAGTTTGAAGAAAGTTTATTATCATGTTCAGGAGTAATATGTAATTCAGGTTTTGAAACTCCGTCTGAAGCACTATTTCTAGGAAAAAAATTATTGGTTATTCCAATGAAGTATCAATTTGAGCAACATATGAATGCATTTGCCTTAGACAAAATGGGAGTTAAAGTTCTAAAAGAACTCAATGAAAACTCAATTAATGAAATTAGAAAATGGATTAAAAAAGCTAATGCAGTTAGGATGAATTATCCAGATGAAAATAAGAAAATCATTGATACAATTTTAGTTGATTATATAAGAGAACAATCAAAAGATAAAATTTCTACGGTTTAAATACCATACAAATCAAAGGGATGCAACACTCTAAGAGATTGTTAAGTGTCTAATTTCAAAAATTAAATTTTCACTAGTTCGAATCTAACATTTGGGAACACTTTTCGGATTTATAAAGTGCTGATTAAGAGTAAATATTTTTTTGTGGGTAATATTGTTTTCGGAAAATCTTTATTTCCCCTTATCTGGGATCTCTAATTCATTCAAATAGCTTGCAAGCTCAACGGTTAAATCCATATTTTCTTTTGCGTAGAGCAGATTAGACTCGTAAATAAGTACAATATCCAAGTCTAAATCATCTTTCATCTTATCGATAGCTTGATCTACTTGGCTTTTAACAAATGCATTCATCTCTAACTCCTCTTGTTGTAGCTCTCCAGTCCTCTGCTGCTCCAAGGCTTGGTATTGCTGTTGAATTCTTTGAAAATCAAGTTGAGCTCTTTCTAATTCTATTTTGGATAGATTTGGAGCTGCTTGTTGCAGAACTTCATATTCGGTCTGAATATTTTGTTGACTCCTGATGAGTTCAGCTTCCATTTTTTTGGCTTTGGCTTCAATTTCTTTTACAAGCACACCGTGGTAATCATATAGCTTGGTCAAACTATCCAGACGTACAAAGCCAATGTTCATTTCATCAATTTTTGCAGACGTATTTTGTTTTCTTGATTGGTTATCGCAAGATGCGGTGACAAATAAAAATAAAGTAACAATTATCAAGTTATATTTTTTCATGTTGGCGAAATTAATCAAAAGTGTTCAGCAATTGTAGAATTTATTAAAACATCTTCTGCAATATTGGGAATTGTCACTCGCAGGGACGATTCTCTTTCCATTTCTCTTTGAATGGCAACAAGTGCCTCTGGATTTCTTGCCCATGCGCGTCTAGCTATGCCGTTATTGACATCATAAAATAGCATGGATTTTATCTTTTTTTCAGTTTCTATTGATCCATCAAGTAACATTCCGAAACCTCCATTAATAACTTCTCCCCATCCAACGCCTCCACCATTGTGTAGGCTGACCCATGTTGCCCCTCGAAAAGAGTCTCCTATTGCATTATGAACCGCCATATCTGCTGTGAATTTGGATCCATCATAAATGTTTGAGGTCTCTCTATAAGGAGAGTCGGTTCCACTAACATCATGATGGTCTCTTCCTAATATTACTGGACCTATTTCTCCATTTTTTATTGCTTCGTTGAATGCTTTGGCGATTGCTATTCTTCCAATACTATCTGCGTAGAGTATTCTTGCTTTGGAGCCTACGACTAAATTATTATGTTCCGCATTTTCTATCCATTTCAAATTATCTTCAAGTTGCATTCGGATATCTTTGGGTGCTTTTGGAATTAATTCGCGTATGATTTTCGAAGCTATTCTATCTGTGATTTTTAAATCTTCTTCTTTCCCACTTGAGCAAACCCACCTAAAAGGTCCAAATCCAAAATCAAAACACAGCGGTCCTAAAATATCTTGAACATAACTAGGATATATAAAACCTTCTCCGTTCTCTTTTAATACATCCGCGCCTGCTCTGCTGGATTCAAGTAAGAATGCATTCCCATAATCAAAGAAATACATTCCTTTGGAGTGAAGGAAATTTACTGCAGCGATATGCTTTTTTAGTGTTGACTTAACCTCTTTTTTAAATTTTTTAGGGTCTGAAACCATCAAATCGTTGGCTTCTTTGTAACTATAGCCTTGAGGGTAATAGCCTCCTGCCCAAGGGTTGTGTAATGATGTTTGGTCGGACCCTAAGTCCACATTCAAATTATTTTGAATTACGGCCTCCCACAAATCAACAATGTTCCCAATAAATGCTATGGATTTGTTTCCTTTTTCGGAATGTGATTTAGATGCGGATAGTATAGCATCATTAACGTCATAGTGAATTTCATCCACCCATCCTTGATTGTACCTTTTGAGTGCAGCAGTTTCATTTATTTCAGCNGTAATNCTTACCATTCCAGNAATGGATGCAGCTTTTGGTTGCGCTCCACTCATACCTCCAAGGCCCGCAGTTACGAATATTTTTCCTTNAAGCTTCCCTTTACAAAATTTTCTNGCAGCATTCATTAATGTAATCGTTGTTCCATGGACAATACCTTGAGGGCCAATATACATGTAACTTCCCGCAGTCATCTGGCCATATTGAGTTACTCCAAGAGTATTATATTTTTCGAAATCAATTGATTTTGAGTAATTAGGAATCATCATTCCATTTGTAACCACCACTCGAGGCGCTCCTTCATGAGAGGGAAACACCCCTTGTGGATGACCGCTATGAATGTGGAGAGTTTCATTCATTTTTAATTCTGCTAAATATTTCATAGTCAGTCGATATTGAGCCCAATTTTGAAATACTGCTCCATTTCCTCCGTAAGTAATCAGTTCATGTGGGTGTTGAGCAACTGAAGGATCCAAATTATTTTGGATCATCAACATAATTGAAGCGGCCTGGCTGCAACAAGATGGATAATCTTTTAAAGATCTTGCATGCATTTTATAACATGGCCTGTAACGATACATGTAAATTCGACCGTAGTTTTTTAACTCCTGAGCAAATTCATCAGCAAGTTTTGGGTGCAATTCAGGATTAAAATACCTAAGAGCATTTTTTAATGCCAACTTTTTTTCTTCTTTAGTTAATACGTCTTTTCTTTTTGGAGCATGCGAAACCTCCGGATCATATCCTCTATGGTCGGGTAAAAAATTAGAAATTTCTTGTAAAATATCTTTTTGGAAATCGTTCATCTCCTTTTAATTATTATTCTCTGACAAAAAAGGGCAGTGTTTGCATTTATTATTACAACAATAACCCCTTTTTAAGTGATGTTGTTCAGTAAAGACAATGAAACCCTCTGAATTATAATAGTAATCATCTTGATTCAATTCATTCATTTTGATATAAACACTTTTTTAGATTACGTATTTAATAAAATAAAGATATGATGACATTAACTTTACTTTTTGGATAACCTCATGAAAGTAATATCATTATTCATAATTCACAGTTTCATAATTTGTTCAAGCCTATTTTCTCAGGTTTCTTTATCAAGAACTGATTATATTGAGAAATATCAGAAGTTGGCAATTCGTGAAATGAAAAGATCTGGAATTCCAGCTTCAATAACTCTAGCTCAGGGTATTTTGGAAAGTGGGAACGGGAATAGTAGACTAGCAAAAGAGGCGAAAAATCACTTTGGTATTAAATGTCATGAAAACTGGTTTGGGAGTGTAATTTATGCAGATGATGATCTACAAGATGAGTGCTTCCGTTCCTACAATAAGGTGATAAAAAGTTATCGTGATCACAGTTTTTTTCTTACATCGCGTAGCAGATATGATGAATTATTTACATTGGATCCGCGTGATTACAAATCTTGGGCTCTGGGTCTACAAAGTTCGGGTTATGCGACGAATAAGGAATATGCTCTTCGTTTGATAAAAATTATAGAAAGTGAGAGGTTATTTGAATTAGATATTTCACCAAAAAATAAAAAGTTAAAAGAAGCAAGGTTTGGTGAAAGATTGAATATTACCCCTAATGGTAAATGTTATGTGATTTTTCAAAAAGGAGAAACCATAGAATCTTTTGCTGCTGATTACGGTTTGTCCATAAATAGATTATTGTTGTTTAATGATTTAACATATTCCTCGGAGGTTAAACAAGGTGACAAAATTTATATAGAGAAAAAAGCTAGATCCTTTACAAGGAAACTTCGAAAGGTTATTACTCATCGATTAAACTCCAACGAGGATGCACATTTTATATCCCAATTCTATGGTATCCAAATGTGTCAATTATACGGTCTTAATAATTGGCCAGTTGGCTACCAGCCAAAAGAAGGAGAATTAGTTAAGCTAAAATGATTTTATTTCATTTTTGAAGATGAGATGCACCATCTGCCTAAATCATCCTCTATTTGCATGGAGATTCCACTCCAATGAGGAGAACTTTTTATACCCTTCACATTTGTTGCATTTGAAACCCACCAAAAATTCGCTTCTGCTGGCTGTGTCCTTAACCAATGAATGGCATTTTGGTAATACTCCTCTTGATTTTTAGATCGAATGGTTTTAAGAAATGAAGCATATTTATTAAATGAAATTGTATCATCTACTGAAACTAAAAAGTCTCCTACACTTTTGGAGTAAGAGAAAAGAGGAAGCAAATTTTTTTCATTTATTGATGTGATTTGAAATTGATCTGATTTTACCCAATTTGATATTTCAATTCTTTTGTCTTGAGTTACATAAGTAATCGCTTTGAAAGGCTTGCCCCATCTCCCACTAAAGCATAATTCACCAATTGCTTTTGAAGTATATATTACATCTTGATATATGAGCTCGGAATTGTTTTGCATCCATGCACCCCAATTAAGAGAGGGGACCATCCATCTCCACCCAGGGAAAGAGATGGAGTTTGAATTTTTTATATTTTTAAAAATGGTCTCAGAAAGATCAAAATTCTCAGAAATAAGGATTACAGAATTTGAATCTTCTGATTTTCTAAAGTTCCAAGACAAAATTTCATTTTGAACCAGACGGTAATCCATAAATTTATCATTTATCGGTTTTTCTCCGTGTAAAGGCCAGAACTTGGAAAAAGTTTGATTTGAGATAGTTATAAAATCATTGTTTTCCATCTTATTTACTAGGCGATTTAAAAACTTGAGATCAATTTCTTCAATTCTGGTTTTTTCCAATTGGCGAATACTTTCTTCCACCAAAATTGTTGATGTGCTGAGGAGAATATATCCCGGAGTTTCTCCTATTACCAAAGAATTCGTTTGCCATAGAGTCCCTATCGAATAAGACCGTCGCTTTAAATTTTTTTCCATTTTAAGTTGAGATGGGTGCCATGATTCCAATGATTCTATCGGTATACTTATAAGCCAGTGGAGATCACTGGCACCAATTGGATGATAACTAGCAATGGCTTTTCCTATTAAATTATATTTTATTTTATTTTTTAAAAATTTTAAATCTTTAATGTTGGGTAGGTCATCGTTCTGAAAATGTGATAAATTATGGAAGGAAGAATTATCTATTGAGATTATCGCTAATGGATTTTTAGGCAAAGATTCTAACTTATTACCATCGGAGTTAGAATTTGAGCAGCAAGACACGCTAATTGCAAGATGAACTAATACAACTATTTTAAATAATCTTGAAGAAAATGTAATGATACTGGTCATTGTTTCAAAAATCAAATTCTTGTTGAGGGTTCTTCCATTTGAAAGATTTCCGATGTAGTTCTGAAGTCCCAAATTGCATCATTGCTAATTTATGACCTAAGCTCGGGTATCCTTTGTTTTTATCCCATCCATATTCAGGTAATTTTTCATGTGCTTTTATCATAAATTCGTCACGACTAGTCTTGGCAAAGATACTTGCTGCTGAAATTGCCTGGAATCGACTATCACCCTTTATTTCGCAACGATGAGGAATATTTCTGTATGGCTTAAACTGATTCCCGTCAATTAATAATAAATGGGGTTCCATACCCAATTTATCTATAGCTCTGTGCATTGCTAAAAAAGTTGCTTGAAGAATATTTAATTTATCTATTTCTCTAGGACTGGAGCTGCCAACTGCCCAGTATTCTTTGGGTAAAATTTTTTCTAGTTTTTTTCTTAATGAAGCTCTTTTTTTAAAATTTAATTTCTTTGAATCATTTAGACCCTTGACTTTGAGGCCTACTGGCCAAATTACAGCGCTAGCAAAAACTGGACCTGCAAGACAACCTCTGCCTGCTTCATCTATCCCTGCAGTTGTGGAGGATTCAAAATTCATCAGGTAAAATTTCTTTGAAGGACTTCCAGACTTGATCTGCGGAAGTGCTCCATTTAAAATGTTTTGCTCGCTCTAGCCCTTTTCTTTTTAAGCTATCCACTTTTTGAATGTCTTGAATTGCAAAATTCAATGCTAAAATCCAGTCTTCTATATTTTCTGGTCTTGAATAGTGAGCAGCGTCATTTGCAATTTCAGGCATGCATGAGGAATTAGAGGATAAGACCAAGCAATTTGATGCCATAGCTTCAATTAATGGAATGCCAAAACCTTCAAAATAACTCGGGAAAACAAATGCCGAGGCGCCTCCGAAAAAATTATTTAATTCATTTCTAGGGATGAAGCCAGGGAGAATAATTCTATTAGAACCATTTCTTAAGGCTGTGTTTAATTCTTCATCTTTATGAAGAGGACGTCCTCCAATTACAAGACGGTGATGATTACCGGGATTTAATAAACACCATTTATTGAACGCTTGAACAAGTGTTTTTAAATTTTTTCTTGGAGTAAATGCCCCCAAGAAGCAGAAATAGGGATTTCCCTTTCCAAATTTATGCTGGGCTACTTTTATTTGCTCATCAGTTAGAGGAGAAAAATCCTCTTGAGGAGCATTATAGGTTATACCTACATCTTTCTCGTCAATAAAATAAGTAGATACTATATCTTGCTTGGTTGTGTTAGAAACTGTTAAAATTTTATCTGCATCCAAAGCTGATCTTTTGCATACTTTTCGATAGTAATTGCCAACGATTTTAGGTATCTCGTGAGGTCTATGAACAAAGTTTAAATCATGAATGGTGGTAATTAATTTGATTTGTTTGCCATTTAAAGATTTTCTGCTCGGTAATAAACCATCAGGAGACCAATAAATGGAGGCATCTAATTCTATGAGTTTTTTAGGTACTAACCACTCGTTCCATAGCTTCCAAATCCAAGGATGTCTAGCTGCAGGTCGAATTATATGACATTTAGCACCTGGATATATATGAGGTTCTTCTGGTGTCCTATCGTACAAAATATGCCAGTCAATCTCTGGATGAAGCTTTACGAGTAGGCTAATTATGCTATGGCTATACCATCCGGTGCCCTCTAATTTGCCCGCAAGAAGCCAGCGTCCATTAATTGCTATTGTAATTGATTGGGGCATTACCTCAAAAGTATGACCTTTGCCCCATGTCTGTCAAATTTTTCAATTCAGATTGGAATTCTCTTTTAAAGACCAGCTCCCTTGTGTTAATTCTGAAAATACTGGGTGCGATCGGAGGTTATTCATTTGTTTGGGTTGTGATTAAGGTATATGGTTCCGAGGCATACGGACTTTTTGAAGTGGCATTTACTTTTTTAAGTATACTAGGAGCAATATCCAAATGGGGTACAGATGGATTGATTCTTCGAGAAATTCCAAATTTGAATAAAGTAAAAGGATGGGGATTTGTGAGAAGAGTCCAGAGCTTTGTTGGTATATCATCTATATTGTTTGCAGTTATACTTTTTTCATCCTCTGATATACTAGAGACTTTTTTCAAAGATGATGGACTAGGGTTTTATCTCAGAATTACGGCAGCAAGTATTCCATTTTTTTCACTTTTTCAAATTCACTCTGAATATCTACGAGCGCGAAAAAAATGGCTTTTATATGGGGTTTTTCAAACTAGTTTCTTTTTAGGACTCATTTCTGCTTTCATCTATATTTTTCCTGGGCTACTTAGTTTTTATGGGCCTATGGGATTTGTACTAATTGCTTCGTTTTTAGCATTCTTAAGCATTAGACTATATGGTCCTCTTTTTCATAAAGGCTGGAGCTCATTAAAAAAATATGCTTCCAGCGCTACGTCAATGTTTTTAACGGGCGCATTATTTATGATCATGTCTTGGTCAGATACATTGGCTGTCAGTTATTTTATGTCTGCTGAGGATGTTGCAAATTATAGGGTGGCTTTTAAAATAGCGACACTGATAACTTTTACTCAGTTCGCTATAAATGCTCGAATTGCTCCTCAGATTTCATCTTTATGGTCTCAAAAAAAGCCAAAAGAATTACAGTCTGTTATTTATAAAGCCTCTCTGGTAAATGTGGTTTTGGGTATTCCTATTTTCTTGCTGATTATGGTCTTCGGACAATTTTTATTATCCATTTTTGGGGAGGAGTTTGAGACCTCTTTAAATGTGCTTAGAATCCTATGTTTTGGTCAAGTAATAAATGCCCTTTGTGGGCCTGTGATGTACCTATTAAATATGACTGGTAATGAAAATAAAGCGCGAAATATTATGATTTATACTGCAATTCTAAATATTGCAGCCAATATCGTTCTAATCCCTCATTTCGGACTTCAAGGTGCAGCATGGTCTACATCGCTATCTATGATATTATGGAATGTTGCTGCTTTGATTATTGGTTTTAATAGAACTGGGATACGAACATTAATTTTTTGGCGTTAAATCATGGTGAGTCCTGATATCTTTTTAATTGGAGCTGCTAAAGCAGGTACGACAACCATATCGGATTGGATGGCTATGAATCCTAAGATTGCATTGGCGAGGATTAAAGAGTCGAATTATTTTTCGAAGGAGATAGATCCTAACAATTTTTCGAAAGCATTTTCTTCAATATCTCCCTCAATCCCTTCAAAATACTGGGAAGGGGATAAATTAGAATTTAGACATCAAGGTTTTATAAAGGATTCTCAATCATATGCTCGAATTTTCGAGCATTCACAGGAGGGTCAAAAGCTTGCGGATTGCTCAACAAGTTATTTTTGGAGTAAAAAGGCTCCTGATCTGATCAAAAAAAATTCTCCAAACGCTAAAGTCTTATTGATTTTAAGGAATCCCGTCGATAGAGCTTGGTCACATTATCGTATGGCTAGAAAATATGGCCTTACGCAAGAGGGGTTTTTAAAGGAACTCGAAAAGGATTTTTTGTCTGAATCGGTTTGGGGAAGAAGTCAAAACTTTTATCATCTAAGTTGTTATTCGGAAAGTTTAAAGCGATGGATGCAAAATTTTGATAAAAGTCAGCTCAAAATTGAGATTTATGAGAGTTTTTTTGATGATCCCCAAGAAAATTGGGATCGAGTATGTGATTTTTTTGGAGTGGAGGCTAATTCTATTTCGGAATTGGATAAAAAGCATGAAAGTCAGGATCCAAGATCTCCAAAAATTCAAAAAATTATTTTCAAAATGAACCTTAAATCTATTCGCCTCTTTGTTCCCGAGAAACTATATTTTTATCTCAAAAATTTACTTTTTTATAAAAAGCCTGAAGTATTAAGCTCTGAGATCCGAAATAAGGCTATGAAATACTTCACTAATGATATTGATCGGCTAGAGACCTTGATGGGAAGAAGCCTATCTTTGTGGAATCAACATTAAATCAATGGACACTACATCTCAAAATCTCCTANACTTTTTATTCCAGTGGCGAAAACCTTTAGTAATTATTCCTCTATTGGCTGGTATCTCGGCTGCTATTGGATCAATGCCGATTTTTATTGACCCACTATATGAGTCAACAGTTATTGTCTTTCCATCAACCACAAATTCCCCTTCGAAAGCTTTACTTCCTCAGGATTCTTACCAGGATCAAGATTTTTTAGAATTTGGCGCTGAAGAGCAAGCAGAGCAGTTAATTCAGATTTTGAATTCAGATNTAATTTTCGACACCATCACCAGTGAGTTTAATCTAAAAAATCATTATGATTTAGATTTAGAAAGTTCAACTTTACGAACTGATTTATTTGAAGAATATTCCGAAAAAATATCTTTTGGCCGGACTCAATTCATGAGTGTTGAAATCAAAGTTCTTGATAAAGATCCCCAGTTAGCATCTGATATTGCGAATTCGATAACAAGCTTATTAGACAGAGTGAAGAGTAGAATTCAAAGAGATCGGGCTCTTGTGGGTTANAACATTGTTAAAAACGAATATGANAAAGTTCGTAGGGAAATGTCTAATATGGAGGATGAAATAANGGAACTTCGNAAAAAAGGNGTTCATGAATACGAAGGTCAATCGATGGTTGTNTCNGAGCAATACGCAACTGCAATAGCTGAGGGTCGTCCTGGAAAAACTATTGAGGAGCTGAAGGCTGTTTTGGACACATTGGCTAAATATGGCGGCAGATATGTATCGCTGCGCGATGAATTGAGGCTGATGAAGGAGGAAGAGGTGAAAATTCGNACCAANCTTAATCAATCTCGTGTTGACGCTAATCAGGTGATGCCAGCAACTTTTAGAGTGAANAANGCTATTCCTGCAGACAAAAAGAAATACCCANTTCGTTGGTTAATTTGCGTAATAAGTTCTATTGCCACATTTGTATCTACTTTGTTATTTATACTTCTCTTTAACACATGGAAAGATTTGAAGAAAAGTCTTCCCTCCTAAGAAGTTATTTACTTTGGGTATTTGGGGCTGCAATAGTTCTACTTACGTCTCTTTCAGTTGCGTGGGAGTTTTATGAAATTGCTTTTGTGCCTTTCGCATTCTTAATGATTGCTTGGGCGTTTTTTAATTTAAATAGCCTTTTACTATTTACAGTTGCATTTACTCCTTTATCTGTAACTCTAAAAGATTCGAATTTCAACTTAGGATTATCTCTGCCAACAGAGCCCATTTTGGCTGGAATTAGTTTTTTCCTGCTTCTACGCTTTCTCCAAAATGGAAGGCTGCCTTGGAAAGTTATAAAACATCCAGTCTCAATAGCCTTGCTACTTCAAATTTTTTGGATGGCATTCTGCATTTTAACGAGTGAAATGCCATTGGTGTCTTTCAAAGCCTGGATATCAAATTTGTGGTTTATAATTCCTTTGTTTTTTGCGATGATTCCCGTCTTTAAGTCTGAAAATGCTCGAAAAAGATTTTTCTCTTTATACGTCATTAGTCTATCGGTATCATGTATTTATACTCTTTATGTTCACTCTCAATTCGGCTTTAGTAAAGAGACTAGTACTTGGGTAATGTTTCCGTTTTTTAAGGAGCATACGGCATATGGAATGGCGCTCGCTTTTATTTTTCCATTTTTAGTTTATCAGGCTTTTAAGAAACAAACACTCTTGGGGCATTTAATGAATTCTTTAATGTTTTTACTTCTCTCTGTTGCAACGGTTTTTTCTTATTCACGTGCTTCATGGCTAAGTATTGTTGCGGCTTTTGGGATTTACATGTTGATTAAACTTAAAATTAACCTTAAATACTTTTTTCTGGGATTAACTATTGTTTTTGCTTCTTTATATGTAACTCAAGAGCAATGGTTGAGAATTTTCACTAAAAATGACACTGTTTCTTCCGAGAATTTTACTGAACATATCAAAAGTGTATCAAATATATCAACAGACGCATCAAATCTAGAGAGAATAAATCGTTGGATGTCTGCAATAAGAATGTTTCAAGAAAGACCCCATGTCGGCTGGGGGCCAGGCACCTATCAATTTCAATACGCTCCATTCCAGCATTCGACTGAGCTGACTGTTATATCAACAAATTCAGGAAACAGGGGCAACGCCCACAGCGAGTACATTGGACTTCTTGCTCAACAGGGTTGGCCGGGTTTATTATTTATGCTGATTTTTTTAATGGTGGTTTTTCAAACAGGATTTCGGGTAGTCAATAAAACGCCTGAAGGATCTGATAGAGGTATTGCTATTTGTGCCCTTTTGGGGTTGGTCACATATTTCACTCATGGAGTGTTGAATAATTTCTTAGATATGGATAAGGCTGCAGTTCTAGTATGGGGCTCTTCAGCTTTTTTAGTTTTTTTGGATCTAAAATTGAAAAAAGACATTTCTTTGAAGAAATTTTAGGGAATACTCTCAATATAAATAATCACAATAAAGTGTCATTAGTACCCTAATAACGGCATTAATGTAACGGTTACACTTAGTCTGTTTTAAAGAATAATCATTATAATTTTTCACTAATATTTTTTTAATTCCCTTTCAATAAGGGCCTTGGGATTGTTTCTTAAACAAAAATTTACATTATATTAGCCCTGTTTAACATTCAAATAACACCTAGATGAAACGCAGAGCAAATCTTTTCGCCCTTGCCATCGCTACGTTCTTTTCATTTTCTGCNATCGCGCAGAACGTGACTGGAGTCGTTTCTGATGCCGCAACGGGGGAGCCTATTCCTTCCGTGTCAGTGAAGGAAAAAGGCACAAATAATGCCGCAATCACCAATTTTGATGGAAAATACTCTATCAAGGCTGGAAAGAATGCCGTATTAGTATTCTCTTCTATGGGCTATGCCTCAGAGGAAAGTACAGTAAGTGGAAATTCACTAAATGTTTCTTTAAGTATTTCTTCCGATAAACTGGACGAAGTAGTTGTAACAGCATTTGGTATTTCTAGAGACAAAAAGTCCATTGGTTACGCCGTCCAAGAAGTTGGAGGGGCTGAAGTATCCAAAGTAAAGGACGTTAACTTCATGAGTTCACTTTCTGGTAAAGTTGCCGGTGTGAATATCAAGCAGTCAGGTACCATGGGAGGTTCNGCCAACGTAGTAATACGAGGTTACAAGTCTCTTACAGGAAATAACCAGGCTTTATTCGTAGTTGATGGTATACCCATCTCAAACCAAATTACAAACACGAGTGATCAGACAACTGGTCGTGGAGGTTATGACTATGGTAATGCGGCTATGGATATCAATCCTGAAGATATAGATAAGGTATCTGTATTGAAAGGAGCGGCAGCGACAGCACTTTACGGTGCAAGAGCTGCGAATGGAGTTATATTAATAACTACGAAAAAAGGTTCAGCAAAAAAGGGTCTTGGTATTTCTATCAGCTCCGGATATAATGTTGGAACTTTTAATCCTTCTACTTTCGTAAGGTATCAGAATGAATACGGCCAAGGTTATGGTCCTTATTACGGTCCTGATACTATTAATGGGGTATGGACTGAAGCGAAGATGACTGCTTTTGACGTAGACGGTGACGGAGTTGATGACATTTGTGATCCAACTGGAGACGATGCATCATACGGAATGAGATACGATCCAAACCTTCAAAAGTATGGTTGGAACTCTTTATTCCCTGAATTATCAACTTACCAACAAACACAAGCACACGTTGCTGGTGCAAATGATCCAAGANCTTTCTGGGAGACTGCAATTACAACTAATAACTCAGTTGCTGTAGACGGAGGAAGTGANAANGGTACATTTAGAGTAAGCGCTACTCAGTTNAGAACAACTGGGATNTCGCCNAANTCTTCNTTAAANAGAAATAACTTCTCATTCAGTGGAAGTCAAAATTTGAGTGATCGTTTAACGGTCTCTACNACNGCTAGCTACATNCAGCAAGGNGCTGNNGGTAGAATGGGAACGGGTTATGACAATANAAACCCAAACCAATCTTTCCGTCAGTGGTATGATGTAGGAGTTGANATTNNAGAGCANAGNGCTGCTTATGAAACAACAGGTAAAAACCTTTCTTGGAATGCTTATGGTTATGGTGCAGCTAGACCTCTAGCGCCTCACTACTTTGACAATCCATATTTCAGTCATTATGAAAATTATTCGAGTGATTCTCGTGATCGTATCATGGGTAACATCATGACAAACTATAAGATTAATGATTGGTTAGACTTTATGGGTCGTGCTTCTGTTGATACATATTCTGCTATTGAAGAAGAGCGTCAAGCCGTAGGTGGTGTAGATCCAGCAAGATATATTAGAAGAAACCGTTCCGTTTCTGAAACAAATATTGACCTAGTCTTAACNGCCAACAAGAATTTCGGAGANTTTTCNTTNAANGGAAACTTAGGATCGAATATTCGAAGAAACGAAGTTTCAAATATTACCGCATCTACTAACGGTGGACTTGTTGTCCCGGGTGTTTATGCTTTAAGTAATTCTGCTAACGCTCCTGAGGCTCCATCTGAGAGCGCATATAACGTTGGAGTGAATGGACTCTTTGCAAGAGCTTCTTTAGGATATAAGGATTATTTATATGTTGATGTTACAGGACGTCAAGACGTTTCTTCAACTCTACCAAGCGATAATAATTCTTTCTTCTATCCTTCAGCGACTGTTTCTCTTGTATTCTCAGAGCTTATGGATGTTGATGCTATTAACTTTGGTAAGTTCAGAGCAAACTATGCTCAGGTAGGTGCTGATGCTCCTGCTCAAGCCTTNGCGAATGCATATAATATGGGTACTCCTTTCGGAAGTGCAAATCTNGCNTCNGCTCCAAATACNGATGCAAATGCAGNCTTGNTTCCAGAGAGTACGAATTCTACAGAGATCGGATTAGAGATGATGTTATTTGATAACCGTTTTGGTTTTGATCTTTCATACTACAACCAGGTTTCAGAGAATCAAATTATGCCTGCGAGAGTTTCTTCTTCTACGGGTTCTATCTTCAAGTACGTTAATGCTGGTGTGATTCAAAACCAAGGTATTGAAGCNTCAATTAANTTNACTCCGGTTCGTACTAAGGACTTTGAGTGGAACATAAATGCAAATTATACTCGAAATAGAAACGAAGTAGTTTCTTTATTTGAGGGAGCTGAGAATCTTCAGCTTGCAGGAGTTCAAGGTGGTATCACTATCGAAGCTCGACCTGGAGAAGCATACGGAGCAATTTATGGAATTTCTCATGAGAGAGATGCTGAAGGTCGTCCGATTGTTTATGACAACGTTCTTTATTCTAGAGGCCGTGGAGGCGGAGTTAGATACCTAAGAGGTGAAAAAGCTGTTTTAGGAAATATTAACCCAGACTGGTTTGGTGGTTTGAATAACTCATTCCGTTACAAAAACTGGACTGCAAGTGCTCTTATAGATGTGTCATGGGGTGGAGACTTCTTCTCTTTAGATACATATTATGGGTATGCAACCGGTATTTACGATCTAACTGCTGGACTTAATGATGCAGGAAACCCTATTCGTAACTCTGTTTACGATGCAGACTACCAAGTTCATGGTGGTGGAGGTGCTGGTGGATTAAGATTTACTGGAGTTTCTTACTGGGACGGATCGGTAGATGCTGATGGTAACAATGACTACTCAAACAATACGGTAGATGTAGATGCTAATGGAGATCCTCTTTACGGTGACATGAGTTTCTACAGTAACGTTCTTGGATATTCAAGAGGTGTTGCTGAATACCACGTTTGGGACGCATCTTANGTNAAGCTTCGTGAAGTNGCTNTACAATACAGTGTTCCTGCTGATCTTTTAGGACAAACTGGTATTAAAGGATTAGATGTNTCATTGGTTGGNCGAAACTTGGCTATCCTATGGAAAGCAAATCCATATTCTGATCCNGAGGCAGGTTTATCTGCTGGAAATGTTCAGGGTAATCAATCAGGTGCTTACCCTGCAGTTCGTGAGGTTGGCGTAAAAGTTAATTTGAAATTTTAATTATAAAGAAGCATGAAAAAATTATTTACTGCAGCAAGTGCTGCTCTGCTTATTGCCTCTTGTACTAGTGACCTATCGAGCTTGAATGAAAATGGAAAAGCTCCGGTCCAAGTACCTGCAGGAACTCTCATTGCGAACGCGACTGTAGACCTTTCGGACTACTTGGCAAGTATCAATGTTAATGAGAACAACTTTACGTTGTGGGCTCAACACTGGACTCAAACTACTTATACAGATGAGTCTAACTATAACTATAATCAACGTGATGTCAACGGTAATACTTTTGATGCACTTTATGCAAATGTTCTTAGAGATTTGAATGATGCTAAAGGAATTATTAGTGCAGATGATGCATTACCTGCGGCTGAAAAGGCAAATCAATTGGCCATTTGTGATTTACTTCAAGTATATACTTATCATGTATTGGTAGACATTCATAACGATGTTCCTTATTCTGAGGCGCTGACTGATGATGTGACTCCTAAATATGATGACGCCGCGATAATCTATGCAGATTTGATTGCTAGAATACTTACTGCTCACGGAACTTTGTCTGGTGACAATGGTCTTGGTGCTTATGATCTAGTTTATGGTGGTGATTCTGATGCTTGGAAGAAATTTGCTGCATCGTTAGCTCTCAAGCTTGCTGTTCGTTCAGCAGATTATGATTCCGACGGAACTTATGGAGCCAAAACAGTTGGTGAAGCGGCACTAGCTGCTGGAGTATTTACTTCAAGCGCTGACAATGCATCTCTTGCTTATACTTCTTCACCTCCTCACACAAATCCTTTGTGGGATGATTTGGTGCAGTCTGGGCGTACGGATTTCTGTGCTTCTAATACGATGGCTGGAGTTATGAATGCTCATAATGACCCTCGTCGTGCGGTTTACTTCCGAAATTTAGATTCTCTAGGTGATTTAACTGGTGGTGTTTATGGTCAGAATTCTGCCTATAACTCACACTCTCAGCCTGGTGATGCTTTAGAAGACCCTACTCTTGCTGCTCATTTCATGAGCTTTGGTGAGGTTAGTTTCTTAACTGCTGATGCTGCTAATCGCGGATGGAATGTTCAAGCTGGTACAGCTGCCGAGCATTATGAGAATGGTATTCGTGCTTCTATGGCTCAATGGGGTGTTTCTACTACTGATGCTGATGCATATATGGCTCAGACAACTGTAGCTTGGGATGCTTCTAAAGCTAATGAACTGCTTGGAACTCAGAAATGGTTATCAATGTACATGCGCGGTAATGAAGCTTACAACACTGTGCGTCAATATGATTACCCTGCAATGAACATAGCAGATGTTGCGCAAAGACTTCCACCTAACCGTATGAGTTATGGAGTTGATGAGTATTCTTTGAATACCACAAATGTTTCAGCTGCTAACGGCGGTAGTGACGATGATACTGATAAAGTATTCTGGGATGTTAACTGATTAATGTTAACGATGAACAGATTTGTTCAGTAAAAAAATAACCGCTCTGGAGACAGAGCGGTTTTTTTTTGATCATTTTTTCTTTTTTGTTCTTCTGATTTTAATTGACGTATTTCATTATCTAATTTT
>NHBT01000001.1 GCA_002167805.1 Owenweeksia sp. TMED14
AATATTAGTTATTTAATAAACACATAAATATTTCTTAGTTTAAGAAATGAAAAAAATTGTTATTGCTACTTCAAATAAACATAAAGTATCTGAAATTTCTGTAAAGATTCAACCATTTTTTGATGAGATATTATCTTTAGCTGATTTTCCTGAAATTGGAGAGATAGTTGAAGATGGAAACACTATTGAAGAAAATTCGATATTAAAATCAACGGCTTCATTTAATCATACAAAAATTGCTTCTGTTGCAGATGATACAATTTTAGAAGTAGATGCATTGAACGGAGCACCGGGACTTTATACAGCTCGTTATGCTGGAGAAAATGCATCGTTTGAAGAAAATATGACAAAACTTTTAAAAAAATTAGATGGCATT
Organism: Owenweeksia sp. TMED14; assembly: GCA_002167805.1. Lineage (GTDB taxonomy): Bacteria > Bacteroidota > Bacteroidia > Flavobacteriales > Schleiferiaceae > TMED14. Next base: position 377 of record NHBT01000001.1, read on the forward strand.
GACTACGACCTTCGAACCGCAAGGTTTCGTAGTATCATTTCATTTGTTGATGGAATAAATGATTTTCATGTAGAAGGAACTATTGAAGGAAAAATTTTAAAGTCTAAAGTGGGTGATAATGGATTTGGATATGATCCCATATTTTATTCTACAGAATTTGATTTATCTCTTGCTGAAATGAATCAAGATATCAAAAATAAAGTCAGTCACCGCGGTATAGCAATTCAAAAATTTATAAAAAAAATTGGTGAATTAAATCTATGAGAATTATCATATTTATAATTCTTTTTTTTAATTCTTTACTATTTGCTGGTAATTTTGATAATTATTTAATTAATCCATTTGTTAAAAAGAAAAATATTAATTTTTCATTAAATAATATTTCCAATTATCCAATTGGTATCTTTGATTTAGACTTTAATACAAATGTTATAAATATTGATCAGTCTTTTATATCAATTAAAATTTATCATGATTTAGGTAGAGGTTTTCATTCAATTCCATATACAAATACTTTTGAAAATTATTTAAATGACTTATTTATTGAAAATCAAAAGTATAACATTGCAAACGCATTTAAACTACCGTACGATATTTCTAAGAAAAGTGATGATAAATATTTACAACTTGCCTCAATAGATTTAGGTTCATTAGGAAAAGCGTCTTTACGAATATCTGGAAACATAAATCTGTCAGCAAAGCTAGTAAATCAAGATCAAGAATTAGTTCGATCTTCATATAAAGAGCAAGAAAAAACCAATTTTAAATTTGACCAAAAGCAACAACTTAGCGTTCAGGGAAGTATTGGAGAAAGAATAACAGTTTCTTTAGACCAAAACTCTGAAAGAGATTTTGATTGGGAAAATACTATTAGACTCGAATATAACGGTCGTGAAGATGACATCCTTAAACGCCTAGAAGTAGGAAATATATCTCTATCATTACCCTCAACTGAGTTTGTAACTTTTTCCGGCACTAATAATGGTCTTTTTGGAGTAAAAGCGCTTTCTCAGTTAGGTCCACTTAACATAACATCAATTGCTTCCATTGAAAAAACCGAAAAGGAATCACAACTATATAAAGGTAGTTCTGAATTGAATTCAATAGAAATAAAGGATTACAGTTATAAGAAAAATTTATACTTTTTTGTACATGAGTGGTTTCGTAATGGTTCAAATGATATACTTCAAGATAGTGGCTTCCAACTCAACATACCTTCATTTTATCCATTAGTAGATGGTTTACATCCTATAGGAAATATTTCTATAAAAAACTTTGAATTATATAAAATTGATGCATCAAATAACCCAGAAGCAGACCCTGGCACTGCCTATATAAACCCTCTTGATAAAAATGAAGAGTCGGATGAAAGTAAAGAGGGAAATTTTTTAAAGTTGGAACGTGGAACTGATTATATAATTAATGAAGATCTTGGATTTATAAAAATGAAAAAAATTCTACAAAATGAAATTATTGCTGCTCATTTTGATTTAATAAATAGGGAGACTGGAGAAACTATTTTAAATGTAGGGAAAAATATTAGTCTGGATCAAAATACTTTAGAGCTTAAAATGATTAAATCTCAGTCCCCACATCCAAGTCATCCTACCTGGGATTTAATGTTTAAAAATGTATACTCCATTGGATCATCAAATTTAGATAAAACAAACTTAGAAGTAAGAATTATTGATAATTTTTCAACTCCAAAAAGCGATCGCTCAAATGATGGAAAAACTTTTTTAAATCTTTTTGGTTTAGACAATTTAAATCAAAATGGTGAAAGTTCACCAGATGAATTAATTGATTATAATAATCCAAATATTATTGATTTACAGTCAGGTGAGATACTTTTACCAGCTTTATTACCATTTGTATCTTCAAATGAAATTAGTGGAGGTAATAATAATGAATCTCTTGAACCATTTTTACAGCAAGGTTTAATGTATTCTTCCACAATATTGTCTGAATATGCTGGTGATTCAAGATTTTCTATTTTTATAAATTATTCCAGTCCAAAGAAATCTATTAACTTAGGATTTACTCTCGTTGAAGGAAGCGAAGAGATTTTTTCTAATGGAAATAAACTAATAAGGGGTCGTGACTATCAAATAAATTATTTTTCTGGTACTATTACTTTATCAGAAAATATCAACCCGAATGATAATTTAAGAATATCGTACGATAAGCATGACCTAGTTACTTTTGATAGAAAGATTATGGCAGGTTCTAGAGCACAAATTGATTTTAATGAAAAATCATTTCTTGGTTTTACAGCGTTATATTATGATCAATCAATTGCAAATAAAAAAGTTGAGGTTGGGTATGAGCCAATAAGAAATTTCATTTGGGATATTAATGGTAGATATGAAGTAGATTTTGAAAACTTATCAGAAAGATTTAATGATTTAAGTTTTATGAATAGCAACAAAATCTCTAATTTTTCTGTTGAAGGAGAGATAGCACATGTACTTCCAAATCCAAATTCAATATCAAATTCAAAAACTGGCGATAAAAATGGTGTGGCATTTATTGATGATTTTGAGGGCTCAAAAAGAGTTACAAATCCTTCAATTTTACGAAGGTTTTGGAATATTTCATCTGCACCTTTGAATAGCAATACATTTGAAGATTACAATCAAAATAACAGAATGAATATGTACTGGTATAACCCATATTCACAAATTTTAACAAACAGTATATGGCCTAATATTTCTACTTCGCAAAGAGCTCAAAATTTAACAACTGATATTTTAGTTTTAAAATACTCTCCTAAAGATTATCAATCTACTGTACCTTCAGATTCATTATGGGCTGGGATTACTTCACCAATGTTCATTGGAGATTATGATCAAACTAGAAGCAGGTTTTTTGAAATATGGGTAAGAGGAGATAACGGTAATCTCACAATTGATTTAGGAAAAATCAGCGAAGATTATGATGGTAATGGATTTTTAAATACTGAAGATATTCCTGATGCCGGACTTGCGCTTGGAAATGGTTTCCTTGACGAGAACGAGGATACAGGTCTTGATGGTTGTTTTGATATTTATGAAAATGGTTTCGGTGGTTGTTTAGATCCCCTCGGACTAACTTTTAACCAATATTTAGAATCTGGGGAATCAACATTAATAAACAATTCGATTGATGTTAATATCAATGATCCAAATAACGATAATTGGAATTATATAGAAGGATCTGATGATTATACAAAGGTTAACGGAACTGAAGGTAATGGCACTGGCGATCGAATTCAAATTGGTGGTAAATATCCTGATTCAGAAGATCTAGACAATTCGGGATATCTTGATAGAGCAAATAATTATTTTTCAAAAACTGTTTCTTTAAGTGATAGTACTTATGTTGCTGGCTCAACAGAAATAAATGGCATCAAAACAGGATGGAAACTGATCAGAATTCCAATTAGTCATTTTGAAAAAATTAATGATATTGCATTGAGCGAAATAAAATATGTTAGATTGTTAGTTTCGGGAGTAGATCAGGAATCAACTTTAGAAATTGCAAAAATTGAGTTAGTAGGAAACAATTGGCAAGAGCTAGGAGTTTCATTACAATCTGAAGACGTGTTCACCACGCAGGATAGTACTTTTCTAGTTTCAGTTATTAATGATGAAGATAATCCAAATTATATTCCTCCCAAAGGTGTTGTTGGTGAATATGATAGGATTAACCAAATCAGATCAAAAGAACAATCCATTGTACTAAAATTTGATAATTTACTCCCAAATTATAAAGCTGCAGCAAAAAAAATACTTTCATTTAATGAAGATATAGGTCAGAGCTTTTTGATGTATGATAAAATGAAAATGTTCGTTTACGGAAATAGTGAATATTCTTCAATCGATCAAACGGATGTAAATATTTTTATCAAATTTGGCAATGGCCAAGAATATTACAAGCTTACAAAGCCAATTTATTCTGGGTGGGATGAAGAAAGAAAAAGAAATGAAATCAATTTAGATTTAAATTGGTTATCAAGTTTAAAGACACATGATAACAATTCAATTAATTTAATTAATCCAAATGATATTTTTTCCAAAACCAGTGAGTCTATTAATTATGAATTTATATCTGATGATAACCATAATTACAAAAGTGTAGAAATTGTTGGCAATCCTTCACTTTCAAGATTACAATATTTTATTATAGGTATTGAGAATTCAGCCAATTATCCTATATCTGGAGAAATATGGGCTGACGAACTAAGGCTTAGCGGAGTTAAAAAAGAGTCCGGTTCTGCATTAAGAATAAAATCAAAATTCAACTTATCTGATTTTAGCTCAAGTTCGATTAATTATAAAAGAAAGGATGCAGATTTCCATGTTTTGCAAGAGAGAGTTGGTTCAAATAACTCTATTGAAACCTTATCCTATACAAATAATTTGAATATTGGTCAGTTGTTACCACAAAATCTTGGTATTATTTTCCCTATCAACATTAGTTATAATTCAAATACAAATACGCCAAAATTTTTACCAGGTACAGATATAATATTAGAAAATTCAGCCCCAGATTCTGTTTTAGTACAATCTTCGGTTATAAATGTATCAGGACGAATTTCAAAGAAGATTAAATCTGAAAAAGCATTGTTAAAATATACAATAGATAATTTGAGTGCGGGATTTAGTATTTCTGATCAAAAAAAATCTGATACAATTATGAAATCTGTAGATTTAAAAAATATAAATTCTAATATTGATTATAATTTAAGATTTCCAAGCGGTAATTATATTAATGCGTTTAAATGGATGAAAAACTTTCCTTTAATAGGAAAAGAAATTAGTAATAAAAAATTTTATTATTCCCCATCAAATTTCTCATCTGGAATTAAAATTAATAAAGTATCAACAGTTAGAGATTCTAGATCAAATACAGAACTCATTAAAGAAGATAACTTTAATGTTCAAAGAAATTTCAGTATTGATTATAAACTTTTTAACGATACAGAATTTGCTTATGATAAAACCATTTTTAGTGATAAACTAAATGAAACCTTTAACGATTTTTCTATAGGATTAAAGACCCAATCAGTTGAGTCTTTTGTATATAGCTTTAACCCTGATTGGATAAGAATTGTTAATCCAAGATTTAGTTACTCATCTAATTTTAGATGGAATAAACCTCGTGATAATATTATTGATGCAGCTAATTTGAATTTAAATAGGAATATTTCTTTGAGTTTATCGATAAATCCTCAAGAAATTTTATCAATATTTTATGACGAATATAGTAAAGATAAAAAAAATGCAAGTGTAAGATCTCGCTCGAATATTATTTTAATTAATGAAGATTCAAAAAATAATAATAAATCTTTTTCTAAAAAACTTTATGAGCAATCAAAAAAAATTGACACAATAAATATTAATTTTTCAAATTTAAGTAATACAATCTCAAATGGTATAACTGGAGAAATACCATTATCATACAGATTAGGAGTAAAAGATAATTTAGGAATTGAACCGGTTTCAGAGGTTGGATTTAATACAGGTTTTGATGATCAAAAGAAAAATTTATCATTTAGATCTGGCGTTAGAATAGACCAAAGAACTTTCTTAAGTATCTCTTTTAATCAAAATATTTCATCAAATATTAGTGGATTCAACATAGATACAAGATCTGCCTCAACAGACTATTTATCCTATGGTAAAAATCTTTCAAAAGGTCTACCTTTTATAAATTGGTCCTTGAGGATTAGCGGATTGGAAAATATTGCTCTTATAAATCCATATGTGCAATCTATGAGCCTTGAACATTCATACACAGGTAAACAAAACTTATCGTGGAAATTTAATGATAGTGGTATAAGGAGCATTAGTTTAATGAAAGTTGAGGATTTCTATGATGAATTCGGAGATTCATTGCAATTTTCAAATCTCACAAGTTCTTTATCTCCAATAGTAGGTTTAACAACTTCATTTCGAAATGGTATCTCAACAAATCTAAGAGCAAATACTGTACTAAGTTTAAGAGAGGTACCTTTTGGAATGACGTTAGTTAAAAAGAATAGTTTGTTAGGAAGTCTATCATACAGCTTTGCAAGAGGACTGAGACTTTCTTTACCATTTTCAAATAGAAAGATGTACTTGAACAATGACTTTAATATTAATTTCAATTTTGATTTAAATAACAGTTCAGAAAAAGGATCTAAGGACAAAATTAATTTCGTGGAACAAAATTATTCAAAAACTAGAAAAGGAGTTCTACGTTTAACATATGTTCTAACGGAAGATATTACTGCAGGAATGTTTTATGAATATCGAACTAATGAGACAAGATTAACAGGTAAAAGAGTTGATAGAGATTTTGGATTAACTCTTAATATTTCAATTAGATAAAGGCAGCAAATGAGAATTTTAATTTTAATCCTTACATTTTTTATTTATGCTTGTGAACAAAATGAGATTCCCCAGTTTAATGGAAAACAATCATTTGATTTTTTATTAAAACAATGTGAATTTGGCCCTAGGAATCCTGGTTCTATTGGCCATCTAAAATTTTCAAAATATCTAGAAGAATTTTTGAATGACATTGATAATGAAATTATTGTGCAGAATTTTGTATATGAAGAACATATTACTTCAAAAATGCAAAATGGAAAAAATTTTGTTATTCAGTTTAATAAAGAATCACATGAACGACTATTAATAGGTGCTCATTGGGACACAAGGTCAATTTCGGACGAAGAGAATGAATTAGATAAAAGAGAACTGCCAGTTTTAGGTGCGAACGATGGTGCAAGTGGTACGGCTGTATTAATGGAACTAGCTTTAGTATTTAGAGATAATCCCCCTCCAATTGGTATTGATTTAGTATTTTTTGATGCTGAAGATGTTGGTATTTCTGGTCAACCAACAACATTTGCTATGGGATCTGAATATTTTTCAAAAAATCTTCCTATTAAAAAACCGCAAAATGCAATAATTGTTGATATGGTTGGAGATAAAAACTTAAAAATACCAATCGAAAGATTCTCATATAAAACTAATCCAGATTTAGTTAAAGAGCTTTGGAATCTAGCCGAAGAACTTGATTTAGAAGCATTTAAATACACTTTGGGTTATGAGATTTATGATGATCATGTCCCTCTTTGGGTGAATGCTCAAATACCTGCAATAGATATTATAGATTTTGATTATCCTAACTTATTCTATAATTATTGGCATACTCAAAATGATATTGTTGAGAATTGTTCACCACAAAGCTTACAACAAGTTGGAACTTTATTATTAAATTACATTTATGATTAGGTCATTCAAAAAATATTTATTACTAATTATTTTGATTTTGGCATGTTCTGGTGGAGAAAATTCTCCAACAGATTCAGGTAATGATAATGGAGGAGTTAATGCGAACCTTTATGAATTTCCAAATGCAGTAAACTATGGTCTATCCAATCAAGTCGAAGTAGTCACCTGGAACGTAAGAAATTTCCCTCAAGATTCAACATCTGATGATTATGTAAAGGCTTTATTAGAAAAGTGGAATGCTGATATCTATCTTCTACAAGAGATAGATGATAGTAATGGAAAGCCAGCTATTGAGAGCATTGTTAATTCTATGCCAAACTATTCTTATGTTTTTGATGAAAAATCACAAAGTTTAGGTTTTGCTCTAATTTATAGAAATGATTATGTAACCTATATATCAAAAAATGAACTGTGGCAAGACGAATCTAATAGCTCAGGGGATTGTAATGGTGACTATTTAAATTGCAAATTATATATGTTTGCAGGAAGACCTCCAATGGAAACTTATTTATCTTGGACAGACGGAACAAAGACAATTAATTTATATACTATCAATGTTCATTATAAAGCTTTGGGCGATGGAGTATATCAGCCTAATGATTTACAACATGAGGCGACTCGCAGACACAACTCAAGCCTTCTTTTGACTGATTATTTATTATCTAATAGAGCTAATGATAATGTTATTTTGGCTGGAGATTTCAATAATATAGGAGCTCAAAATATTACTAACCCTGCATTAAGTCCTTTTACTGATGAAGATAATTTTGATTCCGCTTCGTCATTCAAATTGACTGACTTAAATATCCTACTTGGACCAGAAAGTGGCTGGTCATGGCAAGGGTGGGGTTCTTCTTACAGTGAATCCCATTTTGACCATATAATTATTAATCAACCACTATTTACATTTGATGCAACATCTACTGTTGAAGTAATTAACCTCCCCAATCAAGTTGGAATTTCAACAGGTAACCTTAGAAATAAAGTTTCAGATCATCAGCCAGTAATGTACAGATTTTATCCTTGAATCTTTTATTCAAAATTTTTTTTATAATTCCTATTTATTATAGTGTTGCGTTTGCTCAAGATTTCTCAAAAATAGATAAGGATTTAAGCGCCCTTAACTTTAATGAAACTTTAATCCCGCTTGAAGAGCTAAATAATTCGTATCCCAATAATAAAGATATTCTTTTAAGACTATCTATTACTCATCATTACTTATCTGAAAAAGCAATTCAACAGAAAGAAGATAAAGAAAATGCTCAAAAAGCATTTAAATACATTGATCATGCGTTTAGTCTTAACTCCGAGGATCCAAATGTATTAAAATGGTATGTTATTGCTTTAGGTAAAACAGTTGAGGAAGAAAGTATTAGAAAGCAAATAGAACAATCGAAGAACATTGAACAGTTATCATTGAAAGTTATTGAGCTATTGCCAGACGATGAATTTTGCTATAATATAATGGGACAATGGCACTATAAGCTTGCCAGCTTAGGTAAAGCATCGCGAAGAATAGCATCATTTCTTTTTTCAGAACCTCCCCAAGGTTCTTTTGAGCAAGCAAGATTTTTCTTAGAGAAGAGTTTAGAGCTAAATCCAGATTATAT